>WQVD01000013.1 GCA_009781755.1 Defluviitaleaceae bacterium
GACTCTTGATCGGCCGATCTTTTTGTTGAGTCGTAAGTCCGGTGGTAACGATTCGATCCGGAGGCATGTGTTGTACGGGATGCACGCAGGGACGTTTGCATACGTTTGTCATGAGAGCCGTGTTACATGTGCGGATGTCTAGGATACGCCGATGACTTGGATGCAGTATAGCGCGGGGCGGGTGCCAAGTTCTAAGAAAAAGGCTAAGGTTTTTGCCAGGACAACAAAAAAACCACAAATTAAGCAGATTTTGCACAATTCCAATCCACAAGCTATAGTACGCATCAACCCAAACCCAACAAAATTTAACGTAAAAAGTTGCACGTAGCGCTTCATCGGCTTTTATACTTTGGCACAAAGGAGGGACAAAAATGGATTGGCTCACCCGCATGAACGCAGCCATCGTCTACATCGAAGAAAACTTGGACGGCGACATTGATTATGAAGCCATGGCGAAGAAGGCGTGCTGTTCGTCGCACAATTTCACCCGTATGTTTTCGTTCGTCACGGATGTTTCGCTGTCAGAATACATCCGCAGGCGCAGGCTAACGCGTGCCGCATACGACTTGCAAAACAGCGGCACCAAGGTCATCGATGTGGCAGTGAAGTATGGCTACGATTCGCCCATATCTTTTGCACGGGCGTTCCAGCAACTGCACGGCGTTACCCCGTCCGAGGCGCGCAACGACGGCGCAACGCTCAAGGCCTATCCCCAAATGTCCTTCCAAATTCAAATTAAAGGAGAAAAAGAAATGGATTATCGTATCGAAACCAAGGAAGCCTTCCAAATCTTCGGCATCGAGCGCATTTGCAAGGACGAAGAAACGGAAATCGTCAACCCCGGAGACACCCATGAAATCGCCTTAGTGGACGACCAATGGGAAGAATGCTACGAAAACGGCGAGTTTGATAAATTAAACAACGCCGCAGGCGAATTGCCACCGTTCGTAAACGGCAAAGTAAGCAAGGTACACGTCGCATTCGCGTACAAAAATACCAAGCCCGGCACTTTCGCCACCATGCTTTTCGCCTTCCGCGGCCCCGCCAGCAATATGGAAGGTTACACCGTAGCGGATATCCCCGCACACACGTGGGCTATCTTCCCGTCCGAAGTGCATCCCATGAACCAACAAGACGAGGTCGTTACCGCATTAAACAAGCGCATCTACACTGAATGGTTCCCTGCATCCAATTATGAACCTGTAGGCGATTTGGAATTTGAACTATACGGCGGCGATGACCAAAACGGCTACATCGAAGTGTGGCTGCCGGTCAAAAAAATATAATTGCAACCAATAAAAATTGCCTCGCATTTGTCGCGGAGCAATTTTTTTGGCGAAAAATTGGTTTAAAAATAAACTTTCTTATACTTATCATGCGTATATCTGTACATGCCGCTTTTTTTGATGTATTGTCTTTGTCGGCAAATTTTATACATAGGGTAGGTATTGCATGACAGATATTTTTATTGTATCGCATCTATTGTCTTGGCAGCATTTTTCTATTCTTACTTTGGCGGTTTTGTATACAGTGGGGCTGTATTGGGCCTTGCGCAATCGGTCACAACAAGCGCAATCGCGGGTGTTATTAGGTCTTGCGGTTATTTGTGTGCTGTTGTTTGCTTGGCGCTGGCGGGTTCTTTTCACCGGGCAGGAGTTGGAACCCGGCGAATGGGGCGGTTTGTTGCCGCTCGAATTATGCAACATCGGCGCATTCGTGCTGCCTTTTACGGTGTATTTTAAGAAGCGGTTCTTGTTCGTGTTCTCATTTTTCCTCAATTTATTGGGGGCGGTATTAGCGCTTTTGTTGATCCCCGAAGCCATACACCAACGATTCTTCTTGCATCCGCAATTTTTGGACTTCTTTATCATCCATGTAAATTTAGTTGCCATCCCCTTTGCCATGGTGGCATGCGGTTGGTACAAGCTGCGCTTGAAGGACAGCGTGCTGGCAGTGACCATGTTCTACATCTTGGGCGCAATTTTATTGGTGATTAATTTATTCTTGGCAGCGGTCAATTGGCCGGGTGATCATACCAACTACCTTTTTGTCATGGGGCCGCGTGATTTCCCCGTGCTGGATCAGCTTTTTAATTTGATACCCATACCGCTATTGTACTTAGTGCCGCTGATACCGGTTTTCCTGCTTTACAGCATACTCGTATTAATGCCCATCGTAAAAAAAGGCGAATGGGGCGAGCAATTCGACGAAATGCTGCGCAGCTTCAAAACGCTGGGGTTCTAATAAGAACAAATTTTCTTGCACATTTTCAATCCTTCCTATATAGTACGTTCGATTTTTTATTCGACTATATACCAAACAAAGGGGATTGTTTAAATGGATCGCAACGTAATCACAATAAAAGGCGCACGCAGCCACAACCTCAAAAATATTGACTTAACCCTACCACGAGACAAAATGATCGTATTCACCGGCCTGTCCGGTTCGGGCAAAACCAGCCTGGCCTTCGATACCATCTACGCCGAGGGCCAACGCCGTTACGTCGAATCCCTCTCGGCTTATGCCCGTCAATTCTTAGGGCAAATGGAAAAGCCCGATGTAGATGTCATCGAGGGTCTCTCCCCCGCCATCTCCATCGATCAAAAAACCACCAGCCAAAACCCGCGCTCCACCGTGGGCACCGTAACGGAAATTTACGACTACCTGCGCCTCTTGTACGCACGCGTGGGCATCCCCCACTGCCCCGAATGCGGCAAAGTGGTAGCCAAACAAACCGTTGACCAAATCGTAGACCAAGTGTCCGGCTTGGCCGAAGGCACCCGCCTACAAGTCCTAGCGCCTGTAGTGCGCGCCCGCAAAGGCGAACACACCAAAGTGTTGGAAGACGCCCGCCGCAATGGCTACGTCCGCGCCCGCGTTAACGGAGAAACCTACGAACTGGGCGAAACCCCCACCCTAGACAAAAAGAAGAAGCACACCATAGAGATCGTTGTAGACCGCCTCGTCGTGCGCCCCGATATCCAACAACGCCTAAGCGAATCGATTGAAGCGGCGATGGTACTAAGCGGCGGGTTAGTAATCTTTGCATTACCGGACTCCGACCTCGTATTCTCTGCGAATTTTGCGTGCGCGGATTGCGGCATATCGCTGACGGAAATCGAACCGCGGGCGTTTTCGTTTAACAACCCTGCCGGGGCATGCCCGGACTGTTCGGGGCTGGGTGTGAAGTTAATCTTCGACCCGGAATTGCTGGTACCCAACGACGAATTATCGCTGGCGCAGGGAGCCATCACCGCCCCAGGTTGGAACGCCATCAAAGCCGAAAATTCCAGCGGCCGCGCCATTTTCGCCGCGCTAGCATCGGAATATGGCTTCGATTTGGACACGCCCTTCCGCGATTTAACACAAAAACACAAAGACATTGTCATGCTGGGCGCGGACAAGTCGCTGCGCATCACTTACAAAGGGCAGGACGGCCAACAGCGTTCTTATCCCTACGACCATGAAGGCATCATGAACAACTTGTGGCGGCGCTACCGCGACACCAATTCCAGCTGGATGCGCATGGAATACGAAGCCCTCATGACACAAATCAAATGCCCCACGTGCAATGGCAAACGCCTGAAACCCGAGGTGTTGGCAGTCACAATCGCTGACACCAACATTGCGGGTATCACGGACATGACCATCAGCGATGTGCGGGCGTTTTTTCGTGCGTTGACACTGACCGACACGCAACTCATCATTGCCGGCCCCATCTTGAAGGAAATCCACGCACGCACGGGGTTTCTCATGGATGTAGGGCTGGATTATTTGACGCTGGCACGGTCGGCGGGGTCATTGTCAGGCGGCGAAGCGCAACGCATCCGCTTGGCTACGCAAATCGGCTCCGGGTTGGTGGGCGTGGTGTATATCTTGGACGAGCCGTCCATCGGCCTGCACCAACGCGACAACGCCCGCTTGCTCAAGACCCTGCGCCACCTCACGGACATCGGCAACACGCTCATCATCGTGGAGCATGACAACGACACCATGGAAGCCGCCGATTATATCGTGGACATCGGCCCCCGCGCGGGGGTGCATGGCGGCCAAGTCGTATACGCAGGCACCGTCAAAGGCCTGCTCAAATGCAAAGAGAGCATCACCGGCCAATACCTGTCCGGCAAATTACACATCGATACGCCTACAACGCGCCGCCCCACCAACGGCAAATTCCTACACATCACCGGCGCTGCAGAAAACAACCTCAAAAATATCGACGTGCAGATTCCCATCGCCCTGTGGACGTGCATCACGGGCGTATCCGGCTCAGGCAAGTCATCGCTCATCAACGAAATCATGTACAAGCGCCTATCCCGCGATCTTAATCGCGCCCGCGTCAAACCCGGAAAACACACCGACATCACGGGCTTGCAGCACCTCGACAAGGTCATCAACATCGACCAGAGTCCTATCGGGCGCACCCCGCGTTCCAACCCCGCCACGTACACGGGGCTCTTCGACCTCGTGCGCGATGTGTTCGCCCAGACCCCCGAAGCCAAAATCCGTGGGTATCAAAAAGGCCGCTTCTCATTTAACGTGAAAGGCGGCCGATGCGAAGCTTGCGCAGGCGATGGCATCATCAAAATTGAAATGCACTTCTTGCCCGACGTGTACGTCCCCTGCGAAGTCTGCCACGGCAAGCGATACAACCGCGAAACACTGGAGGTCAAATACAAGGGCAAAACCATCGCCGAGGTGTTGGACTTGACCGTCGAGGACGCGCTGACGTTCTTTGATGCCCTACCTCGCCTGCGCGAGAAATTGCAAACCCTGTACGACGTAGGGCTGTCCTACGTCAAGCTGGGGCAATCTTCCACCACCCTGTCCGGCGGCGAAGCGCAGCGCGTCAAGCTAGCCACGGAATTATCCCGCCGCGCCACGGGCAAAACATTATATGTACTGGACGAGCCTACCACCGGCCTACACGCCGCCGACGTACACAAACTCATCGGCATCTTGCAAAAGCTGACCGACTGGGGCAACACGGTCGTCGTCATTGAGCATAACCTTGATATGATCAAAACCGCCGATTACATCATCGACTTAGGCCCCGAAGGCGGCAACGCAGGCGGGCAGCTGCTAGTTTGCGGCACCCCTGAAGAAATCGCCGCGTGCAAAGAATCGCATACCGGGCAGTTCCTGGCACAAATTTTATAAAACGCCAACCAACCCCACCAACCCCGCAATGTGTGCGGGATAAAACGCATAAAACAACCACTTCAAGCGCGGGCCGTCGGGTCCGCGTTTTTTATTGTACCGCGCGGCCAGCGGCACGGCCAAACACGTTGCAATCACCATTGCCAAGCTGATCAACGGGTATTGTAATACGTACCCCCGCACCATGTTCACAAACAATTGCAACCACAACAACAGGCAAAAAACGAACATCGTCTTGAGCCGCCAGTCCTCGCGCACCACGTACATAACAAAGATAAACGCCACGCCAATTTCCCCGTAATCGGATCCCAAGAATGCCGCCAACACACAGCACAAAATAACCGCAAACACCGCGGACGCCGTACTGTGCCATCGCTCCTTTATGTAATCAAACACCGTAATCGCCGCGCCCCCCAAGAGCAACGTGTAAAAAATATTTGTGTTATTGAGAAAATCCACGCCGCGCAAACCCACTGCGTCATTAAAAGCCAAATCAAAAAACGGCTCGCTCGCCACCGCGAAAATCGCCAGCCGCAACAAAAACTTCCCCCGCGAGCGCGTATGCCGAAAACCCTCCGCCAACAAAAATACAAATAATGGGAACGCCAACCGCCCCGCCACGCGCAACCACGGCGAAAAAACATCCGGGAAAACCACCTGCATGTGGTCGAGTAGCATGGTGACAATGGCGATCATTTTCAAATGGAACGCCGTAAAGCCATCTGCCACCACCGCTTGCATCCGCTTCATCATGATTTGGCTGCGATGGACGAATTTCCAGTTGCCGCGCCCTGTGTCACGGCCTCCGCCACAGCGGCGAATTGGTAGATGTCCAGCGCTTCACCGCGCACGTCCGCGCGCAAGCCGCATGCGACCAATGCGGCCGCCAAGCCAGTCTTGCCACTTTCGACATCCCCACCGCCGTCCTTCGCGGTGAATCCCGCCGCGTGCAGCGCGTTCACCAGCGTTTTACGCCGCGTGGCGAAGGCCGCTGCTATCACCGCGAATAGCTTCTCCTTCTCCACCTCCACCGGCGGCTGTGGCAACGCCCGCAGGCATATTACCGCCGAAACCACCTCCGGCCGCGGCAAGAACGACCGCGATGGCACAATCGCCACCATTTCCGCCGTTGCGTGATACTGCACTGCCAGCGTCAACGAGCCGTAAGCCTTCGTACCCGGCTTGGCGCTCATCCGCTCCGCCACTTCTTTCTGTATCATCACCGTAATCGACGCGAACCCTAACCCCGATTCCAACAACCGCATAATCACCGGCGTTGTGATATAGTAAGGCAAATTCGCCACGACTTTTGCTACCTTATGGCGAAACGGCGCAAGCACGGCTTCTAAATCAATCTTCAAAACATCACCGCGCACCAGCGTAAATTGGCCGCTGGCCGCCTGTGCAGAAAACTCCGCCGCCAAAATATCGCCCAGCCATTTGTCCAACTCAATCGCCACCACGTTGCCCGCGTGCGCCAACAATCCTTGCGTCAACGCGCCCAACCCTGGCCCGATTTCCAACACACAATCATCGGTGCTTGGCGCAGCCGCAGCAATGATTTTAGTCAAAACATGGCCGTCCGTAAGAAAATTCTGCCCCCATTTCTTGCGCGGGGAAAGGCCGTGCCGTGCCAATAAGTCGCGCACGGTGGCGGTAGAGAGAAGTTCGGGGTTTGTGATGGGAATCTTCCTTTCGGGGTGTGAGTTGCGTAAGTATATATTGTGAGCGGTTAAAAGACAAAGCGTGCGGCCGGGTGACCAAAACCCTGGGGACGCTGCCCCAGACCCCGCAAGGGGACGGCAAGCGTCCCCTTGACCCCTTATGTGCTACCGCAACGCAATCATGGCTATGCGTATATAAGAGAAGAAACCCAGTTGGTGGCAATTTGCCACCAACTGAAACCCGCACCAGCCATGAACCAACCCACGCGAAGCATAACGCGGGTCGAGGGGAACGCTTCCCCACGCGGGTCTGATGCCGGCTAAAGCCTTATTTGGCAGCGCCCAGGGTTTTAATCTTTTGACCTTAGCACCGACCTTAACACCCCCACACACAAAAGGAGCTCCCCATGCTAACCTACATCATCCCACCCTTGCTTGGCGCTATCGTCGCGCTGGGCACCAACTGGATCGCCATTGTTATGCTGTTTCGCCCGCACCGCGAATGGCGTGTTTTCGGCCTGCGGGTACCGTTCACGCCCGGACTTATCCCGCGCGAGCAAGGCAACCTTGGGCGCAAAATGGGCGAGGCGATTGAAAAGCATTTGCTGACGCCAGAAGTGCTGGTGGGTACGTTGGCCGATCCATCGCGGTGGCCGCTGCCGGATATGACGCTGGGGCAAGCGTTGGATATTTACGGCGGAAAAGCCGCAAAAAGTGTCAATGAAAAAGCCAAGGCTGCGGTGGACAAGCTGCTGCCGCAGGCTTCGGATTTTGTTGCTAATTTACACGATCGCTTCCCCTATGCGGACGAGAAACTGGCCGACTTGACGCGGCACATTACCGACCAATCAATGAACAAGATTGCTTCGATATTCGTGAAGAAAGATAAAATGTACCCGCGGCTCAAAGAATGGCTAGTGGGTTACTTGGCGAACGAGGAAAACCGCGATCTGCTGCGCGCGCGGCTGCACGAAGCCATCGACCAATACAGCGCCTCCACCCCCGCCAATGACATGCACGAGAAAATCTTGAACACGCACTTCAACCAATTATTCGCGCTGCTGCCGCTGGAGAAAATATTAACCATGGCAGCCACGTTCATCGCCAAGCACCTACCCATCGCGCAGATGGTCGAGCAGAAAATGGCCACCTACGACGTGGCCGAAGCCGAAGAGATGATTTTATCGGTGGTTGGGCGCGAGTTGCGGATAATCGTACTGCTGGGCGGTGTATTCGGGTTTTTGATTGGCTTACTTTCGATTATTCCACTCGCAAGCGGTTGATTTCGTCATAATGACGAATACCGGTACGCACATTTTTATTTTTTTCACGCTTAGACAAGCCACGCAAGCAGCAAGGTATACAAAAAATTCCACGTGAATATACATCATGCACAAGCGGCGCAAGTTATGCGCCGTTTTTTTGTGCATTTTTTTGCCCCAATGTTACACAATCGTTACACCCCCCACTAGACAACAACCAAAACCCTCGCTACAATGCGCGGAAATATCCAATTGGCCTCGTGCTGTGTCGGGGCGGGTTCCATTACGAATCATTGGGAACGTGTTACGTTATGTATAGCGGACGCAGGAATGTAAGCAACTACAGTTGCCCAAATTTCCCGGTGATTTGTACAAAATGGAATACTCTAAGAGTTAGGTTGGTGTCAACCATGACGCAGGAATACTTACTACAGGTAAGGAATTTACGTACCTCTTTCCGGATTGCCGGTACATACCATGCCGCTGTTGACGGCGTGAATCTGGACGTCAGTAAAAACGAAGTCCTCGCCTTGGTGGGCGAATCTGGCTGTGGCAAGTCTGCCATGGCGCTCTCTTTGACCCGTTTGCACAACATGAACTACACTTCTATTGAAGGCGAAATCTTTTTCAATGGCAATGATTTACTTTCCATGACCCTGCCCGAGTTAAACAAGGTGCGGGGCGGTCGTATTGGCATGATTTTTCAGGATTCATTGACGGCGATGAATCCTCTTTCGCGTGTCGGCGCGCAAATTGAAGAGGTGCTGACTTATCACACGCAACTGTCCATGAGCGAGAAAAAGGAACGTGCGCTGGAATTGTTAAACAAAGTGGGCATCTTCAACCCCGCGCTTACTTATAACCAATTCCCGCACGAATTGTCCGGCGGTATGCGCCAACGCGCCATGATCGCCACGGCCATCGCTTGCTCGCCCGACCTCATCATCGCGGACGAACCTACAACCGCGCTAGACGTTACCATTCAAGCACAAATCTTGGATCTACTGGACGATTTGCGCATGAACACCGGCGGCAGCATGATTCTCATCACCCATGACTTGGGCGTGGTGGCAGACATCGCCGATCGCGTAGCCGTCATGTACGCCGGTCAAATCGTAGAAATCGCTACCGTCTACGACCTTTTTGAAAATCCGCTTCATCCTTATACGCGTTCGCTCATGCACTCCATGCCCAGCGCACTGTCCGAAGAGGCACGGCTGCATACCATCCAAGGCATCGTGCCCAGCTTGCAAAACTTGCCGCGCACGGGTTGCCGCTTTGCCGAACGTATCCCTTGGCACCCCGCCACCATGCACGAGGCCGAACCCACATACCACGAAGTAACACCCGGCCACTTTGTACTGTGCAACTGCTACAAAACATTTAATTTGGGGGGTGCGTAACCATGGCCATTCTTGAAGTCAAAGACCTAAAAGTCCACTTCCCCATCGCGGGCGGTATCCTTGGCCGCACCGTCGGTTATGTAAAAGCCGTGGACGGCGTCACCTTCTCCATCAACGAAGGGGAAACCATCGGCTTGGTGGGCGAAAGCGGCTCCGGCAAATCTACCATCGGCAAGTCCATCCTCGGCCTGACCCACATCACATCGGGGCAAATCTTGTACAACGGGCAAGACATCACCCGCCAAGTACGCAAAAATCGCTCCCCCTACCGCAAGAGCGTGCAAATGATTTTCCAAGATGTATATTCGTCCCTCAACCCGCGCAAGCGCGTACTCGACATCATCGCAGAACCCCTGCGCAACTTCGAAAAATTCACCAAAGCCGAAGAACGCAAACGCGTGGACGAACTACTTAGCATCGTAGGCCTGTCTCCCGACAATGCCAGCAAATACCCCTTCGAATTTAGTGGCGGGCAGCGTCAACGTATCGGCGTGGCGCGCGCCATTGCACTCAAACCCAAACTTATCGTTTGCGATGAGCCCGTATCGGCCCTTGACCTTTCCGTACAAGCCCAAGTCCTTAACCATCTCAAGGACATCCAAAAGGAATTGGGCATCGCCTACCTCTTCATTTCTCATGACTTAGGCGTCGTCCGCCATATGTGCGAAAACCTCGTCATCATGCACAACGCCCGCTTTGTAGAAGCCGGCACCCGCGAGGATATCTACAATAATGCCACCCACATCTACACCCAACGCCTGATCGCCGCCATCCCCGACATCGACCCCCGCAAGCGCATTGCCCATGCGGAATACCGCAAAGGCATCAACGAAAACTACGAGGCCAACCGCGACAAATTCTATCGGGACGGCTACCAAGTGTATGACCTAAAACCCATCAGCCCGACGCACAGCGTCGCAATACCATAAAGGGGGAAGCGATATGTGGAAAACAGTTGTAAGACGTTTGCTCATCTTGATCCCCCAGTTGATTGCGTTGAGCTTGATTGTGTTCTTCCTAGCCTCTCTCATGCCGGGGGATGCACTGCGCGGGCAAGTCGAACCCGGCGCACCTCCGGGGGAGCTCATGCGCCTGCGGGAAGAAGCAGGACTGCTCGACCCTTGGTACCAACAATATACCCGCTGGGTAAGCCACATTATGCGCGGTGACTTTGGCCGCAGCTTGCAACACCGCGTAGCCGTCACCACCGTCATCGGCGACAGTATGATGAACACCATACGCTTATCCATCATGACTACGATTTTCTTATACTTGATTGCCATACCCCTTGGGCTTATAGCCGGACGCAAGAACGGCAAGTGGATAGACAAAACCATCTTGATGTACGTGTTTATCTTCTTTAGTATACCCACCATTGTGTTGTCATTAATCATGGTTCTTGTTTTTGCCTTCAACTTGGGCTGGTTCCCTGCGATGAACTCCGTAAATCCTGTCGCAGCCGTTGCAGGCGGATGGACAGAATTTTGGAGCCGCATGTACCACTTGATTTTGCCGTCATTAACGGGTGCGCTCATAGGTGGCGTAGGCGTTATCTACTTCCTACGCAACCAAGTAATAGACGTGCAAAACGCCGACTTCATCACCACCGCCCGCGCAAAAGGCACGCCCGAACACCGTGTATACTCACACCATGTATTGCGCAATGCTTTGTTGCCCGTTGCAGGGGGCATAGGTGCCAGCATCGCAGCTGTATTTTCGGGTTCTTTCTTTATAGAAACCATATTTTCACTTAACGGCATGGGCACTTTGTTTCTTTCTTCAGTGCTGGGGCGCGATTGGCCTGTTGCTATGGCACTCATCATGTTTTATGCCATCACAGGGGTTGTATCTATGTTACTGGCCGACATTACCATTATGTTGGTAGACCCACGTATTCGCATTAAATAAGGAGGCGCTGTATATGAATGAAAAAGTAAATCATGCAAGCGCATTCCGCTTGATGTGGCACGAAATCCGCAACGATTGGTTTGCACTCATCGGCCTGTTCTTGTTCATCACCATTGTGCTTGTGGTATATATTTTTGGTTATTTTGTTATTGACGAGGCAGCCGCAGGACGATTGAACATGTTTACCATGAATCAATCACCTCGTGCGGGCTTCCCGTTGGGCACGGATGATTTGGGGCGTTGCATGTTGCGCCAACTTATTTTGGCGGCGCGCAATTCTTTGAACATTGCGTTTACGGTTACCCTCGGCGGAGCAACGATTGGCATCTTCATTGGGCTGCTCATGGGCTTCTATGGCGGCCATGTAGATAATGTAATGATGCGCATTATTGGTTTGTGGGGCATGATTCCATTTTTGATGCTAATCATTGTTATCCGCACATTAATTGCGCCTCAAACTTGGTGGGGATTTTCGTTTATGATGATTGGGCTGGGCGGTTTTCTCATGATGTCGGGTATGATACGCGTCATGACCTTGCAGCAAGGACGGTTGGATTATGTATCCGCGTCAAAAACCATGGGTACGCCCAACGTTGTCATCATGGTGCGCGAAGTATTGCCTAATTTGGTTTCTATCATTACCAGCGGCCTAACCCTTGCATTGGCGGGCAATATTGGGTTGGAAACGGGGCTTACCTTCCTAGGATTTGGCTTGCCGCCGGGTACCCCCAGCTTGGGGCAGCACCTTGGTTACGCCCGCGATTCTGTTGTATTGCAAAACCGCCAATGGCAATGGCTACCCGCCGCCATCCTTGTTTTCGTTTTAATGTTGTGCATCAACTTCGTGGGTCAAGCGCTTAACCGCGCTGCCGACGCACGCAAGCGGACTGTATAAATCCAAATACAATATGACTCAAGAAAGGAAAGGTGTAACATGAAAAAATTGTTTCTATTATTGGCTGCAACAGCACTAGCGTTGGTTGCATTCACCGCTTGCCGCGGCGATGCGGATGAAACCGATCGCTTCCTCATCCCTGCTGGCCACCCGTTGGAAATGCTTGAGGATGCAATGACAAACTTCCCCATGTACGGCGACAACGGCTTGCCCCACGTAGCAGGTACGACATTTCAAATGGGATTAGCCCATACGACACCTTGGCAAGGCATCATTGGCGGCGGCGGTTTATTTAGCATGGCTGCCATCGACACCGACGTTGCCGGAATCATCGGCACCACCGGCGGCCTCATTGCCATGAATGAATTTGAACAATTTGGCGAAGGCGGCATCGTTACCGTAGCCCATGATATGGACGCACAAACCATTACCTTGACACAACATTACGATGTATTTTGGCATGACGGCGCACCTTTGACGTTGCATGATCTGTATTTTGCATTGCACATCTTGGCGCACCCCGACCACCAAGGCCCACGTAATCACCGCACCGGCGACAACAGTGACATCGTAGGTATTTGGGAATACCACAACGGTGAAGCCGACACCATTGAAGGCTTGGTACTGTCCAACAACAACCGTACATTAACCATTTACTTCAACGACTTTGCGCCCACCATTTTGTACTTTGGCATTTGGACCTCGCCTCTGCCGTATCACATCTTTGGCGCATACTATCCCGACAACGTAGCCGCTATGATTGACAGCCCCTTCATCCGTGAAACACCCATTGGCTTCGGCCCCTTTGAATTTGTACATTCCGAACCCGGCGAATCCTTCTTGCTGCGCCGCAACGAAAATTATGTATGGGGTGCTCCACACATTGAATACATTCTTATCCGCCGCATCGACCCCCAGCAAATTGCCGAAGCCATGGTAGCAGGCGAGTTTGATAGCGTTGGCTTCCGAACTTTGGATTTTGAATACCATATGGATCCCACAAACTGGCGTTATTTTGGCTTCCCTGTACGCGCAACTCAAGGCCACTTTGCCTTCCGTATGGGCTGGTGGTGCTTCGATACCAACCAAAACGTACCACAAATGCTTAACGACCCCAGTGACCCCAACAGCGGCTACCGCGTACACGACATGATGCGCCCTGAAGCCATCTATATCCGCCGCGCCATGGCACACGCCATCGACTGGCTCACAATTACGCAAATGCGCTACAACGGTTTGCAATTCCCCGCAGGTGCGTATATACCTGTACGCCACCGTCCACTGATGGACTTGACCGTACCCATGTTCCCCTTCGACCGCGAAGAATCCAACCGATTACTCGATGCCGGCGGATTCACCACCCGCGACAGCGAAGGCTACCGCACATGGCCCAATGGCGACCGCATGGAACTTATTTGGCTCATGATGGAAGGCCCCACAGCAGAATGGTATTACCAAGCCCACACCCAAGCATGGAGCGATATTGGTCTGCGTGTGTCCTTATTTGAAGATGGCTTCCATTCCAATTTCGTAGTATGGGATTTGATGGACTTTGATGACGATGGCGACCAAGTACACTTCTGGAGCGGCTCGTGGCAGCACGGCGCCAACCCCGCCAACAGCATGTGGAGCCGCGGCGAATTTGAAAATGCATCACGCCACAACAGCTATGAATTGGATGCCATCCTAGACCGCATCCAATCAAATGCCGCATGGGATATCGACTACCTCACCGATGCCATGAGCGAATTGCAATGGTATATGTACAATAACGTGTTCTACTTCCCCACCACATGGGGCGTTGGACTCACGGCCGTCAACAACCGCGTAGCCAACTGGGACACCCGCGCCGTCATGCAAGGCACCCGTGCATACGGCTGGCACACCATCCGCTTGACCGCAGCACAACCCTACAGCGGTTAAATCTTAACGCCCGATCAAAGTTGTGTCCTGTTTATTAACACCAATATTTGTGACCACCCTCAATCGGTTTTACGCCAATTGGGGGTGGTTTGTTTTATACAGTTTATTAAAATATATAAGCACAATGAAATAGCATACAATTAACCGCTGTCTTAAACGTTGTTTTTATATAAAATGAAAAAGAGCATCAAAAAGTACGTAGCGATTAGATTGGCAATTGCAATTTTACTTGCAACACCTTTTATGATGTTTTCACAATTGAGGGCATCAGAAGAACCATTGCTTATGGCTGCAAATGGTAATCATCATCGCATTCCAGACAGCTGGGATGGAAACATGTCTGCACCTGGTAATCCATGGGGTTAATGTTATCGGCAATAATAAAAATGCACCGAGCTTTTTCAGCCGGTGCATTTTTTGTTACATAGTCATTGTAGATATATTACGCCTACCATAAATAACGCGTGCTATGCTTACAACTTTTTTATCATCATCAATTTCATAAAACAGAATATAATTCCCAATCATCGTATAATGGAATCCCTCTACTTCCAATCGTTTGTCATGGTGCAAGGGAAATAAGTAAGGATTATACCGAAGTCTTTCGAGCATATCTTTTATATTGTTGTAAAATTTTTCGGCGGCTTGTGGGTTATGCAGCTCGATGCAAATATAATCAATAATATCGTCCAAATCAATAATTGCCTGCTTTGAATATATCGTCTTAAAAGCCATATTTTTTACCAAGTTGATTCATGGCAATATCTGCATCAACGACTTCACCATTTTTTATTTGTTCTTTTCCTATCATCAATTTTTCATACAAATCCTTTATATCACGGACGATTACGCTTTCAGGTGCTGAAGGAATTTTTACATCAAAGGGCACCCCCCCTACTAACGGAATTTGATAAAGGAACATGTTCACTGCATCTGATATTGTTATCCCCAGCATCTTCAATGTATTTTCCGCATTTGTTTTTACATTTTCATTCACTCGAATGTGGAGCGTTTCATTTTTTAACATACCATCACCTCAGTTACATTGTATCACATTTTTTATTTAAGCAACCAATCAAGCATATTCATTTGTTTAATCCAGTTGTGTGATGTAAGCGGGTTGCGATCACTTATCGCTTCAAGCAGCGCATGTCTGTTCTGGCTGTACCCCAAAGCGCATAACGCAAACCAATATCAACAGCATAATATTTATCGCCGGTCTTAAGATTCATGCAGGATACAATCGCCGCTGTATATACCGCCTGTGCGAAAAATCTGATATACTGCGAAAAATACTTTCATATTAGGGGCGGCATACATATGAAGCAGTTTTTTGCGAACGATAAGATGGGTATTTTATGGATTGTATTGACAGTGGTTGCGGCGGTGGGTTTCTATTTTGCCGTCATGCAATTTGATCAAATTAACCGATATTACGAACATCCCTATATCATCGGCTTGATGTTGACGCTTTTATTTTTGTCTGCGGGATTGATTATTGCCTTCATGCTGCCATCACCCGGCGAAATACCGGAAAGAGCTGGTGAATGTTTTGTTACGCTGGCACTTTTTTTGTTGATGACGGCCGGGCTCATTTCTTTGCGCGGAGCGTTTTTCTATTTTGAATCAAACGATTATTTATATTATTTGCGGCATTGGATTGCATCGTTGCGTAATATGACCGTGCCAGAAGCTTTGTCATACAATGTCAGCGATCACAACATGCCTTACGTTTACATATTGTTGGGGATTTCTCGCCTAGATTATACGCCCTTGTATTTCATTAAATTTATTTCTGGCGCATTTGATATTGTGCTGGCGTTTTTTGTGATGAAATTGGTTGCGTTCAGCACCGGCAACGTGAAAATACATTTGGCCGTATTTTTGGGTACCTTGGCCATCCCTACCGTGGTGCTCAATGGTGCCATGTGGGGGCAAAATGATTCTGTTTACGCTGCATTTGCGCTGGGCAGCTTGTATTTCGCCATGGCGGGCAAAAGCAAGTGGGCGTTTGCATTTTTTGGCTTGGCGATATCATTTAAATTGCAAGCGGTGTTTATCCTGCCCATGTTCATTGTTTTTTGCATGGCTGGCCGTATCAAGGCTAGGGATTTTTGGCTTGTTCCTGCGGTGTTTGTTGCGCTATTGGCACCTGCTGTTATTTCTGGCATGCCCCCGTTGGATGCGTTGACCATTTATTTCGACCGATTTAATAATTACGGCGGTTTAAATTCGAACGCTATGGGATTGTGGCGGCTCGTTGGCTGGGGGATTGAAGAGGCGCAGTTTATTACTGCCGGTTTGTTTATCGGCGGCATTGGCGTTTGCGCGGCTTTATATTTTGCATTTACCAACCGCGACAAATTAACTCAACCGGCCGATTTCATATACTTGGCTTATATTTTTGCTGCGGGGATGCCTTTTGTGCTGCCCAAGATGCATGATCGTTATTTATTTTTGGCCGATGTGCTGTCGATTGTACTGGTTGCTTTTAATAAAAAGCTTTGGTTTGTGCCCATCGTGACGATTTTGGCTTCTTACACAAGTTATGTTTGGACGTTGATGGGGCACACTACGTTGATTAATTATGTATATTTATCCGTAGCGCTGGGTGTTGTGATTATTTATGTGATTAAGGATTTGGCGGAGCGGTTGGCTGCGCGGAAGTCACGTGATGAGATTGATGAACTTGAATGGGTATAGGAGCGAAAGATAAAACCCTGGGCGCTGCCCAGACCCGCGAGGGGAAGCGTTCCCCTCGACCCGCGCTAGGGCTTCGCCGATACTGACGTAAAATAGTACGCGTATTTAATATCCAACCGGTGGCAATTTACCACCGGTTGTTTTTTATTGCTGCGATTATTGATAATTGCATTGCAGAAGCAGATAAGGGTTCCAAGGGACGCTTGTGTCCTTTGGCGGGGTTCGGGGCAGCGTCCCCGAGGTTTTTATTTTTTTCGCATCATAAACTTTGGCTATAATCAAGTTACCGTTTTGTAAGAATGGATGGCATGGCATATAATAACGCTGTTACACATTATGAGTGGATTTATGAGGTATTGATTATGCAGAAGATTAATGGCAACACCGACGGGATCCGTCGTTCCTATTTGACGCAATTGGAAACGGTTTATGACATGGAATTTGACCGCAAGGATTTTTGCTCCGTGGAAATTATTGAGGTGTTGTGTGCATTTACCGGGGTTACGGGGCGCGAGGCGATGCTTTATATTGACCGTAGTGGGCGGATTGAAACGGTGTATGTGGGCGAGGCCGATCGCGTTTCATTGCCGTCGCTGTCTAAGCGGCGGTCGGACAATCGGCTTAGCGGGATGCGTTGTGTGCATACGCATCCGGGCGGCGATGGGCATCTTTCGGATGTGGACATTCAATCGTTGAAGAGTTTGAAGCTAGATGCGATGGCCGCCGTAGGTGTGTTGAACGGCAAGCCTACTTTTATGCAGGTGGCGATTTTGAGCGAGCGCGTGGGGGATGAGCACTTTACCGTCAACCATTATGGGCCTTATAAAATTGACCGCGTACCTGATGAGCTCTTGTGGGGCGAAATCGCTTTGGCGGACGAAAATATTCGCCCGCACGAGTCGAAGAAGGCCGAAGCAGAAATTGCCCGCACTATATTGGTAGGCATCGGCGACAAGTCCAATGAATCGCTTGAAGAATTAAAACAATTGGCCGACACGGCTGGATTTATTACCGTGGGGCGGCTCTTCCAGCCCCGCGCCAAGCCCGACAAGGCCACTTATTTGGGGCAAGGCCGCTTGGCCGACCTTGTGTTGGAAATCCAACGCATTAATGCAGATGCCGTCATCTTTGACGACGAGCTCAGCCCCGGCCAAATCCGCAACATCCAAAAAGCCTTGGGCAAAACCGAAATCATTGACCGCACGGCACTTATTTTGGATATCTTTGCCGGACGCGCATCTACCCACGAGGGCCGCTTACAAGTCGAGTTGGCGCAGACCAAGTACATGTTACCGCGCATGACGGGCTTCTGGACGCACTTGAACCGCATGGGCGGTGGCGGCGGCGGCGGTGGTGGTGCGCGGCGCGGCGAGGGCGAAACACAGCTAGAGGTTGACCGCCGTATCCTACGCCGCCGCATCGATGAACTGGAACGCGAAATCAACAAAATCAAAACCCGCCGCGAAGTGCAACGCGTAGCGCGCGAACGTTCCAACATCCCCGTCGTGGCCCTCGTAGGCTACACCAACGCCGGCAAGTCCACACTCATGAACCGCTTGTCCGGCTCCGACGTGCTGGCCGAGGACAAATTATTCGCCACGCTCGACCCCGTCTCGCGCCGCGTTAACTACGGCTCCGGCGAATTCCTCCTCGTCGATACCGTCGGCTTCATCAACAAGCTGCCGCATGACTTAGTCAACGCCTTCCGCGCCACCCTCGAAGAGGCCAAATTCGCCGACCTGCTCCTGCACATCGTAGACGCCAGTGCCGACGACCACATCCATCAAATGGAAATTGTAGACACCGTCCTCAAAGAACTGGGCGCGGGCGGCAACCCCACCCTAACCGTATACAATAAATGCGACAAACCCCAATTCCGCTTCGAAACCGACGGCACCGGCGCTGCTAAAATCGAAACCAACGCCGAACAAATCGCGATTTCGGCCAAAACGGGCATGGGCTTGGATAATTTAAAAAGCGCAGTCACCCACCACTTGGCCAACCTGCGCACGCACTTGCACGTCCTCCTACCCCTCAACGCCGGGGGCATCCTCTCCCGCGTGTACGAAGTAGGCAAAGTGCAGCTTTGCGACTACCGCGAGGACGGCATCCTCTTGCAAGCCACCCTACCCATAGCCGATGCAATGCGTATCCGCGGGGTGGCGTTGGAGGTGTATGAGTAACGTATGAATAAAAATAACCTCAAAAATTTTAGACACAAAAAAGTACCAGTCCGCTGGTGCTTTTTAATTGTTTTGGGATTTGCATACGAAATGGGTCGTGGCGCATCACAGAATAGTGAAATTGCTATGTATTGGTACCACAAGGCATACGAACAGGGTGATATTCAAGCAAAAGATTTTATCGAACAATTAGAGTTACAAATAAATTAAATTTTCACCCCACCATCAAATGCCACTTAACCCCAAAACGATCCACCAACCGCGCATACATGGAGCTCCAAAATTCGGGTTTTGGGGTTTCTTCTATTTTTGCGCCTTCCTTAAGGATGTCAAAAGCGCGACACACTTCGTCATCGGTGGGGAAGTATGCGTGAAGGTTCAAGACGTTGCCGGTGATGGGGGTGGGGTCGTCGTCGTCAGACATTTCTACGCGGTTGCCCAACAGGGTAATGGACGCGTGCATGATGGCGGAACCGTTGGTTGCGCCGTCAGCGATGAATTCCGGGGAATCTTTTTCATAAGAAATGTGGCGGATTATTGCGCCGAATGCGCGTTGGTACAGTTCGATGGCTTCGGCGCATTTGCCGTTGGTGATGTTGATGGAAGGTACTAACATGGGGTCACTCCTTGGTCATTCTTAAGTATGCGCGTATTCCGTCTTCTTCGTCTTGGCGGTAGATGAAGTTGAAATGGTTGGCGACGGTTACGGCCAAATCGTGGAATAAGTCGCACATGATGGTTATGGCACGCCATATATCGTCATAGTCGCCGGCGGAATAAGTGTTAACATACCGCGTGTACAATTCGGGCGAAAGGTATTTCTTTATGAACTTGCTGCACTTGCCTGTGGACAGGTCAAACCCGTGTTGCGTGCCGATGTACCAATCTATCATTTCGTGCAAGGTGCCACGCACCCAACCGTCCAACACTTCTTTTACATAGGGTAGTTCGTCGCGTTTGATGCCTTTGGCTACATTGTTTAAACACCACCAAAAGTTGTTGGTGCATGAATAATAATCTTGCGGCGTGGGCGGGGTAATGTGCCAATGCTTGGGGTTGATGTGTATCGGCGGGAAGAAGCCGTTGCCGTTGTCCTTGTCCAATAACACAATGGCGGGGCTGCCGTTATCCATGTATTTTTTGTATACGAAGCTCAAGTCGATGCGGTTGCCGTCGGGGAAGATCATTTGATAGTTGAAATGCCCGTTGCCGGTTGCACCGCGCATGGCTTCGGGCATTTGCATAATTAACGGCTTGCCGAATTGGTTGATGACCCAATCGGGATTGTTGTAAAACGTCTTGATATCCGTTACGTAAAATTCCACATCGTAGTCTTGGTATTTATCTTTGGGTACGGATACATCGGCGCGCGAGCCTGCCAAGAGTACCCCGCGAATACGTTCGTCCGCTTGGGCTGCATGCAGGATTAATTCGAACATTTCTTTTTCCGATCGCATTTTATTACCTCCGTGTTATACACGTCATATTTTTATCGGGGTCATTGCGTTAATAATTTTTGCGCGGCCAAGACGAGGAACATGTAATGCGACGACCCGCCACCCATGACGTATTCGACCTGCTGCCACAAATAAGGGAAGGTCAACAATTCCGGCAGGTCGGGGCGGATGAGAGCAGTGCCTGAGATAACCCCGCCGGGGATGTATGACCAATCCGCGCGGTTGAGCCCGTAGCCGACGGTGGCGGACTTTGCGCCCACGCCGCTTGCGAAGGACATCGAGTCAGGGCCGGGGTGACAGCCCAATACGAAGTTGAGCGCGTCAAAGACGCCTTCGGCCGGGAAGAGGTCGGGATGGGCGGTGTGCAGGAAGTAATGCTCGAAGCCCCCGCGTTGTATCCCCCACCCCGCGCCCCAAATGTGCGGGCGATACGGGATGCCGTAGGGGGTTTCTTTTGATTCGGCGAGCAGGCGGTCGGCTAGGGTGTGCAGGGCTGCATCGATTTTTTGGGAAAAAGATTGATACACACCGGACATATGCGCAGTATTATCCGCATGCAACGCGGAATCATTTGTTTGCATGTATTGATTTGCGCGGGCAATATACCATGCGGGGTTGTTGTGGGTATTGGCGGCAATGGCACGGGCAATGAAGTCAGCATGATCAAGTAAAAATGCTTGATACGCTGTTTCACCGGTGGTAATCAGTAATTCTGCTGCTGCATGCAGCTTGGCTAGGGTTACGGCGGTGCGGCCGTTTTGGCCTTCTTCGTTAAGAATGACGGCGGGGTTGATGGCCATGTAGATGTCACGGGCAATTTTGAGGGCGCGTCTTGCCAGCTTGTTATTGAAGCCGGTCAACACGCGGGCGGCGGCGGCCAATTGGGCTGCCGTTGTAAGTTCGCGCCGAGGGTTATTTTCTGTGAAAACCCAGCGGTCGTCTGATGTGCCTTTAATGTTGTCGGTCATGACGGCACTGTCGCCCAAATGTACATATTGGCGCAAGTCGCGCTCGATGATACCGCGCCAATGCCGCCCCACCGCGCGGATGGCGTTGACCACGCACAATGTACCGTGTTCCACTTGCTGGAGCAGGTCGGGTTTGCCATCGGGCTGGTGGATTTCTACGGTTTTGGTAGCTTGGCAAATGGTAGTGGCGTCGTAGTCGATGCCGAAGGCTTCATAGGTGAGGGCCAAAATGTAAGTTTCGCCGGCTTGCGACTCTACACGCAGGTCAAAGTCGCCCGCGTCGTGCCAGCCACCCGCGTCCAAACCGGGTACAAGGTCGCCGGGTTTATATTTGCACAGCGACTTGGGCCCCTGCGTGTATCCGTCGATATGGTTGTAATCCAGCGGCGCGAATTGTGCATCGTCCACATGGCACAAACCATGCCACACGCGGTATTTTTCGCTAACGCGCATGTGGCACATTTGCACAGGCAGGAAATATTCCAACACCGGCTGCCATACGCCGCGGTCATACACATCCGCCGCAATGGCGAAAACCGATGACTCCGATTTGCCGTAGCGGATTTTGTACAGCCCCGGTTCACGGATGTGGCTGAAGTCGAATTTTTCGTATTGGTAGCGCAGGAAAGCGCCCCATTTTTCGGCCTTGCCGGTGTAGGCCACGGCTTCGCCATCGTGGGTGATTTTGTACAGGATGGGGTATTGGCTGCCGTCCGTGGTACCGCGCTCGATGACGGCGATTTTGGGTTGCGCGGGGTGATAACCGACCTGCGAAATTTGTATCGCGGGTGCGTATTCCCAGTCCTGCGCCACACGCGGGGTAATAACCCATTCAATGGCGCGGGTGGTGGCACCGGCAGGGATTTCGCTGCTTAGCACGAACCAGCCGTTGTTGTGGTTCATGCGGCCATCGTACAGTTTGATATCCGCGTTCAGTGCTTCAACCGTCAAGCAATTGTGCTTGTCATCCGGGCAGACGGTAAATTTGCGACCTACGGCATACGGCGCGGCAATCAAATTGTCCGCCGTCATGGGGTTGTACGCGGTTTTGGGGTTGCGCGCCATCATGGGTTGGTAGGCCGCCAACTCACAGGATGCGGCGGTCAAATCGGCCACGCTGGCCCGCGCATCGGGCAGCGCGAAGTCACCCACATGCGTATGGTTGGACGGCAACGCCAGCGTAGGCCCGTTGGGCTGCATCGGGAAAACACCCCCGCGCTCGTCCATCAACCAAGGCTTGCCAAACAATGCCCCGGGAAATAATTCCAAATTAAAACACAGCTTGCCCAAAAATCGCTTCGGTACGGGTTTGGACAAATCCACCGTCACGCGTACTGCATCGCCATCCGCTCGCACGGTTACGGTGTAATCAAATTCAAAATCGGGATAAATCATGGGGTTGAAACCGCGCAAATGCCGCTCACGGTCGGGGTAGGATAATTGTGTGGTGATGGTGTTGGCGGCTTCGTCCAATACGCGCGCGCCCTGCTTGGACGCGGGCTGCCACTGACCGGGTGTTTGCTCGAACCGCACATCGCCGTTGGTGGCCAAGCGGTTGCCGTGCATTACGATGCTGATCCCGGACTGATGCCCCTCGGGGTAGATGTCGTCAAACGCCATCACGTCTACGCCGCTGTTTTTAAAGTAGCCCAAATCCTTTTGCAGGTTGAATTTGCTTGACATATAAACGCCTCCTATGTATTGGATTGTTCCGTGTGCGCTTTGAATTCTTCGGCAATTAACCCCTTTACCGACTGCCATTCATCGGCGGTAAGATTGGCAAACACATCACCGCCGTAGGTGCATGCGTTGTACGCGGTGCCATCCAGTGTGTATTTGACTTGTTGGACGCAAGTTGCACTGCATGCCGTGCAGATCTTGATGTTTGTTAGCACGTTTTTGACGGCGTCGGGGCAGGCTTGCGCGACTTGTCTGTATTGGTCGATATTCAGAAATTTGGGCTTAACGGCGAAGGTGGCTGTTGCTTCGTTTTCCACGACAATGATTTTGAATACGAAGATGCTGCGCACGGACGGTTTTTTGGCGGAGTAAATGATGTCGTAGTTGGTTTTGGTATTGGCGGCGTTACGACGGATGTTGCTGAAGCCGATTTTCATGCCCCAATCCATGGCCAAGGCGTGTAATTCGTCAGCTGTTTTTTGTCCTCGTTGGAAAACAGGGGGAAGAGTTCTTCTATTTTGGCTAACACATCGGCCATTTTGTTGATGACGGTGGGCAACTTTGTCATTTTCGATTCCTCCGGGAATTATAAATTCAAAACCAGTGGGAACAGCAGCACTACTAATATATAAGCCAAGATGTTATACAGCCCGCCCATCTTGATGTAGTCCTTGAAGCGATACCCCCCCGCCAGCGCCATGGTCATGGGCGGGGTGGACATGGGTGTAGCGTAGCCGATGCTGGATGCGATGGCCACCGCCATGGCCACGCTGCGCACGTCGTACCCCAATTCAATGGCGGTTAAAACGCCGATGGGCACCAACAATGCCGCGCAGGCCGTGCTGGACATGAAGTTGGTCAAAATTACGGCAATCAACGCCAGTACAGCGCACAATAACCATGGAGAAATGGCATCGCCCAACAACGCAACGGTGTTTTGCGCAATCATTTCACCCGCGCCGCTTTGGTTGAGCCCGGCGGCAAATCCGAAGGAGCAACCAAAGATGATGACCGTCGTCCAATCCATTTTGGCGAAGGCTTTTTTTTGCGTGATGCAGCCTGTGGCGATGCAAATAGCCGCGCCCAACATGGCGATGACCCCCGGTGACCAAATTTCAAAGATGAAAGCAATGACGCAGAAAATTAAAACCGCGACGGATATAGCCATGCGGAAGGTTTGCAAGGGGGTGTAACGGGTAGGTGGTTCTTCGGATTGTGGTGTGCTAGTGGGCGGGGCGATTTCCGTTACTTCTTCAAATTCGAAGGCTTTTTTTTGCAAGCGGTAGCCAATGGTCAAGGAATACACCAGCAACAACGCAAACAGCGGCAAACCAAACATGCCGATATCGAAGAAGCCCATCGTCTGGTGGCCGCCGTCGATGAGGGCTTGTTGTGCGATGAGTTGCGGCGGGCTGGACACAAGGGTCAAGCCGCCGCCCGTTACTGCGGCCATGCCTACAATCATGTAAGTATTTTTTTTGGTTAATTTGCCATTGCTGGCACTGATGGATGATGCGGCTAAGGGCAGCATGATGGCCGCCGTGGCCGTGTTGGACAGGAATGCCGAAATGGGTATCGCTACTAAAATCAATACCGCAATGAACGTTTTTTCGTTGGTGCCCACCAGCGAAATAATCGCCTTACCCATGCGCGGTGCTGCGCCTGTTTCGAACAGGGCATTGCCCACCGTAATCATCCCCGCCATCAAAAAAACGATGTCATTCCCAAACCCCGCAAACGCCGTGGTAAAGGGAATAACACCGAATATCGCCATCGCAAGGCAAGCCAAAATCGACGTGGTCGCCAGCGGAATGTACTCCGATATGAACAATATCATCATGATGCCGATAATGACGAGTGCGATGGTACTGGGTTCCACTTGGCTCAGCCCCTTGACCCCATGAATTTTATTCGTGTTTGTCCCATCATATCACCCCCATCCACATTCATACAATATTAATGAAGTCATTCGATACGGGAGGACAAACCATGCAATTGGAAACTATTAACCATCCCATTCTCATCATCGGCTTGGGCGGCACGGGTACGGACGCGTTGCTGCGGGTCAAGGCGCAGGCAAGGCGCCGCTTTGCCATTAACGGCCAACTGCCCGAAAATATCGCTTTTTTGGCCATCGAGTCCAACAAGCACGACAAAAAAAATTATCAGGGTACGACATTGGACGCCAACGAATTGGTGCTGCTGGCCAATGCATCCATTGGATCGATTTTGAATAATCGATCTACATTGCCGTCGTACATCAGTGAATGGTTGTCTCCTGAATTGACGATCAGCGACGGCATGAAGGGTGCAAGCGGCAACCGCCAAGCCGGGCGGCTGTTGCTGTTCGAGAAGATCAACACGGTCATTGACGCGGTGGATGCGAAGATTCGCAAGCTGCGCATCCAGCAGGAGAATAAATTGCTGGTGTTTATCCTGACGGGGGTATCGGGCGGCACGGGCGGAGGGATTTTCTTAGATATTCCGTACATTGTGCGCGGTTTGATGGAGCGCGATTATGGCAAAAAGGGTATCGACCGGGTGGAAATAAATGGATATTTTTTCACGCCGGACGTGCATATTGCGGGCAACGCGTTGAATATCCACAGCGAAGAATATATCCAGCGCAACGGGTATGCGGCATTGAAGGAATTGGATTATTGGATGAATATTGAAGAACGCGCGGGTGAATTTTTTACGCAGCAGTACGGTACGCGGTTGCAAGTGCGTTCGGCGTTGCCGCCATATAACTTGTGCCACTTGGTGTGCGCCACCAACATCGACGGCGTGTACCTGCGCGACGCGTACCCCCATTGCTTGGAAATCACGTCGGAAAACATCATCGACTTTCTGGCGCGCGAGGAGAAAACCGACGAGCGCGAATTCGCCATCCACGACTATCAGAGCAATTTGCTGGCCAACATTGCCACCATGAAGAGCAACCTGCCTGCCGAGGCGCATCACAGCGCCAACTATATTTACAACATCATGGGCGCGGCGGCGGTGTCGCTGCCCATAACCGATGCGGAGGAAGAATTATTGCATCGCTTGCTGGATGAATTGGATCCGATTTTCGATGCGATGCCTGATGCGCAGGATTTGAAGGATTTAACCCAAGCCACCGGACTGGCGCAGGAATTTTTTGCCGTTGAAATGAAGTCCAAATTGCCGCTCATGCAGTTGGGTGCTGCGCAGACGGATTATTTCAACTTCGCCAATGTAGTTAAAACGCAGCGCATCAGCGCCGATGCCAAATTGAATGATTTGCTGATGCAAACCAAATATGTGCTGGGTAACAGCAAACAAGCCGCCGCCGCGCTGTTTGAAAAAGTAAAAACCGCGTTGACACAAGCCGTCGCATCCACGCAGCAAGGCCCGATTTTCGCTGCGCGGTTGCTGGAGAGTACGACCAATCCTTGCTTGCTGGCGTGGTTGGAGAACACAACGCAACAGCTTCAAGAGAAGCAACAACGCGCCAACGAAGAAATCGAGATGTTAATGATAACCGCGGCGACACGCTTTGAAGAAGCGCAAAACGCAGGAATTTTCTCGCGCGAGCGCAAGAAGAATGCTTATTTGCAAGCCAAGGTCGATGAATATCAGGCGCGGAGCCAATCGGTATGTGACGCGTGGCGTATTGATGTGTACAAAGCCGTCCACCCCGCGCTGGAACAATTGCACCGCAGTTTTTACGCGCCACGCGCTGCTGCTTTGCACGACATGAAGCAAACCACCGACGCAACCCGACACGACCGCAGCCCATCCCACCCGCCGAGCACAAGCTTCATCTCCATCCATGAAATTCTGGCCGAAGCGAGCAAATTTGATGAAGAGCAAAATAAAAACGCGCGCATTCGTGCCTTTTTGCAACACATTGCGGATTGTGATGCGGCGCACATAAAAGCGCATTGCGCTTCATTTATACGCGCATATTACAACACCGTTTTGACGCGGCCGATGGATGATTATATCGCCGATGAAGCGCACGTTATTCAACTGGTGACGCGGCTCAACCGCGAGGCCTTGCCCGTTTTCCACTTGGACAATGCGGCCAATATGTATGTTTTCCCGGGGTACAGCGTAGTGAGCGTGCCGCACAACGCCCCCCGCGTACAGCGCGCGGTAGAGAAATTCCGCGAGAATTTTACGTCGGGGCAGCGGTTTAATCTACGGCACAGCAGCATCACCGACCGTATTTTTTGGCTCAATACGCAGAACGGACTGCCACTGTTCGCCTACACGCCACTGCGCGTGTATGAAGCGCTGTACGAGCAGACGCTGGGCACAAAAGAAAGCGTCGGCAGACATTTTTGGCCAAATCTCCCCTCTCCCCTGCCTGAAACCGTGTGGGGCGATACGTACACCAACACGCGGCAAAAAGCCGAGAACGACCGCATCCGCGCGGTGTTTAATGAAGCGATGGCGCTGGGTGTGATTGAATTGGTGGGGAATCGCTACGTGGTGAAGGTTCATAGAGAATCAGTTGGTGGCAATTTGCCACCAACCGGTTTTGGCGCTTCGCAATTGTACGTCGGCAACGACCGCGCCCAAGCGATGGCATTCTTTGCACGATATCCGCGGCTGGTTGCCCTCGTTTCGGCGGAGAATGACAAGCGCAACGCCATCCAAAACGCCCGCGTCGCATTGGAAAAACACCAACAATCCCAAACCGACGAAAAAATCCTCATCGACGAACTCGTAACCGCGCTCAGCGGCGAAGCCATCATCCGCCAAAACGAACAATTCATTTACAACCAACCTCCCGGCGAAACCCGCCGCCCACCACTGACACGCATCCTCGACCACCCCGATCACCCCGAATACGCGCTATTCCGCGCCTACCAATCTCTTTCGGAAAGCAACAAACAAAGCATTCGCGACCGCGCAGTCAAACTGCGCAGCAACTTCCCCGACGGCAGGCTGCTGGAAAATTTGAAAAGCTGGAAATCCGCGTTTTTATCTCGCAAAAGTGCGCTGGAAGCGGATGCGGACGCCGCGGATGCAAACATCACAGACGCAAACGCCACGGATACGCATGCAGCCGCACGCAATTTTTATCACGCGGCAATCAAACGCTTTGACGCGTACATCGCGGCGTTAAAATAATATGCATCCGGTTGTATTTATTTTTGCCACAGATGAAAATACGCCCCTGCCCGCACCGAATGTCATGGGTTACAAGCCTCCCATGACATTCAATTTAATAACGGCAGTTAAAAACCGTGCCGCCGAAACGCTGGAAGCGGGGCGTTCGTTTTTTTTGCAATGGAACAACACCGGCGAAACGATGCCCGCCCGCGTGCAAGCATTAAAAGCGCAGATATTGCAATCCGAAACGCTGACCGACTTGCATGAATTGCACTTGATTGTCATGGCAAACGCCGAAAACGCGCCATCGGGCTTGCTGCGTGGCATCAGCGAATTGCGCGCTTCATTTGAAGCGGATTTTTCGCTGGTGCGCGTGGTACTGTGCGTGTCCATTAGCGAATCTCCGCTGTTTCCCGCACGGGTTGAAAAAGCACGCGCGTTCATCGCCGCGTTCAACGACTTAATAACACGCAGCCCCGCGCCCTGCCCCGTGTGCCTGTTAAGCAACCGCAACGAGTTTAATGCCATCCGAGCCGCGCACGACTTGCAAATGGCCGATATCATCGTGCGGTTGCCGTGGGTATTCAGTTGGCTTCCATTTGGGGCCAACCGGAACGCAACCTCCCATGCCGCAGACACACCGTTGCTTTTTACCGCAGGCATTTCACTATCGCCCAACAACGACCCACCCGCGCTCCCCAATAAGCACCTCTCGTCCGAAACGATCATTGCTTATTTGCAAAGCGTACCGTTTTCGCCTGCGGGCATTTTTCGTTTGCGTAAATTAACGCTTGCGCAGGCGGAGACCGTATTGTTCAGAGACACCCTATTTCGCGCGTTCAACCAATTTTGTTCTGTGAGCGAATCCACTGCGGAGAAAAACAGCCTCTTGTTTGCGCAGCGGGTTTCGGCTTGGCGTGTTGCGGGGGTGATTGACCAATTGGCGCGTGCGTATGCGTTGCAATACCGCTTGGCACACCGCGGCGGAGTTGACCACCACGGTACACATGTCGATGATACGCTACCGCCGTCGCCGCTCCCCGCATTATTATTGTCCTTCATCCGCCGCGATGGCATGCAGGAAGAAACCATCACGCCATCGCAAGGTGAAACGCTTTCCCAAGGGGTGACGTCTTCACCGAACGTGACGCTTCGCATCGCATGGGGCTTCTCAATCGAGTCTTTGGCGCTTATGAATTACACGCAACGGGAATCTCCTTGCGGGCTTGCAACCACGCACTTATAATGCGAAAGTTGTAGTAAAACTGTGCAAGACACTACACACACGGCCTTTATACCCGTTGGGTGCAGCCACTGATACAGTGGCACATAACCAAGGCCGTGGAGGGCCGCAACCGGCAATGCATTGCCACACGCGGCAAAACCCAAGGAGGGAAACACCACATGGCAGTAGTATCCATGAAACAGCTGCTCGAGGCCGGTGTACACTTTGGCCACCAAACCCGACGCTGGAACCCCAAAATGGCGGAGTTCATCTACGCCGAGCGTAACGGCATCTACATCATCGACTTGCAAAAAACCGTGCGCAAAATGGACGAGGCTTACAAAGCCGTAGCATCCATCATCGCCGACGGCGGCGAAATGCTCTTCGTAGGCACCAAAAAGCAAGCGCAAGAATCCATCAAAGAAGAAGCCTTGCGCTGCGGCATGTACTATGTCAACGAGCGTTGGTTGGGCGGCATGCTCACCAACTTCAAGACCATGCAAAGCCGCGTGCAACGCCTGCGCGACCTCGAACGCATGCAATTGGACGGCAGCATGGCCCTGCTCCCCAAAAAAGAAGTGGCCAAGCTCGAACACGAACTGGACAAACTTCAACGCAACTTGGGCGGCGTCAAGCACATGAAACGCCTGCCTAACGTCATCTTCATCGTTGACGCGCGCAAAGAGCACATCGCCATTCAAGAAGCCCGCAACTTGGGTATCCCCCTCGTTGGTATCGTAGACACCAACTGCGACCCCGACGAAATAGACTTCGTCATCCCCGGCAACGACGACGCCATCCGCGCCGTCAAGCTCATCGCAGGCAAACTGGCCGACGCCGTACTCGAAGCCCGCCAAGGCGAGCAAGAAGACGACCCCGGCGAAGCCGAAGCACCCGAAGCCGCCTACGCCGCCGAACCCACCGATATTGAAGAAGTGGCAGAAGCCGCTGAATAATAAAAGCAATTTTTTATGAGAAACCGATTTGCCAGAGCCGAATTCGCGAACGCTTCAATCGCGTTTTCGGCGACAGGCAAAACGGATTTCGAATTAAATTGCTGTGCGCATTTCGCGCTCCACTAAAATACTGAAAGGGGTAATCCCATGCAAATAACAGCAGCCATGGTAAAAGAACTGCGTGATTCCAGCGGCGCGGGCATGTCCGCCTGCAAAAACGCCCTCGTGGAAGCCAACGGCGACCTCAAGCGCGCCACCGAAATCCTGCGCGAAAAAGGCCTTGCCGCCGCCGCCAAAAAAGCCGGCCGCGTAGCCGCCGAAGGCTTGGTATTCACCGCCCTCACCGAAGACAACAAAAAAGGCGTAGTAGTGGAAGTCAACTCCGAAACCGACTTTGTAGCCAAAAACGAAGGCTTCATTAACTACGTAAAAGCCGTAGCCCAACAAACCCTCAATTCCTCTGCCCAAACCGTAGAAGCCCTCCTCGAAGAAAAATGGGCTGCCGACCCCACCCAAACTGTCAAAGACGTACTGACCCAACAAATCTCCACCATCGGCGAAAACATCGGCATCCGCCGCTTCGAGCGTTACGAGGCCAAAGAAAACGGCGCCATCATCGATTATGTACACGGCGGTGGCCGCGTAGCCGTACTCGTCGAAATGCTTTGGGACAAATGCGCAGATGATAAAGCCTGCAACGGCCCCTGCTTCGAAGCCGGGCGCAATGTATGTATGCAAATCGCCGCCATGTCACCCAAATACGTCTGCCAAAACTGCGTGGATGCCGACTATATCAAGGCCGAAACCGAATTCCACACCAAGCAAGCCCTAGCAGAAGGCAAACCCGCCAACATTGCAGAAAAAATGGCCACCGGCCGCATGCAAAAGACCTTCAAGGAAATTTGCTTGATGGAGCAAGAATACGTCAAAGAAGACGGCATGTCCGTAGCCGAGTACCTCAAGACCGTAGGCCAAGGCGAAAAATGTGCGCTGTCCATTGCACAGTTCGTTCGCTATGAAAAAGGCGAAGGCATTGAGAAGGAAGAGTCAGACTTTGCGGCAGAAGTTGCTGCTGCTATGCAAGGGTAAGTCGCGGCTAAGGTCAAAAGACTAAGGTCAAAGGACTGAAAACCTTGGGCGCTGCCCAAACCCGCGAGGGGAAAGCGTTCCCCCTCGACCCCGCGCTGAGCTTCGCGTCACACAATTGTTAATAGTGCAATGTTATACGGGGTTGAATCGCGCTTGCGCGATTCAACCCCGTTGTTTTTATTCTACATTTGATTTTATGGAGACATTTATGATTGTACCGCCGGATATGGACAAAATAAAGAAAATCGCCGCAGACCTCGAAGCAGATATACAATCGCTCGAAGAAAAATTAAAACATGAAACCTGCGAAGGCAAAATAGGCGCATTGCAAGTAGAAATCAGAGCCAAGGGGTTAACCCAATACGGCTACCAACGGATACTCGGTTCTAGGAAGTATAATTAATGATACAGGTACATTTTATTGTGCCAATTCCTCGCTACATAGCGTGAAACTCGCCCAAATATGCTAATCGTACTTTCATAGATTCTTGAAGAAATGGGTCGTCCACACCGTATAATCACTATCTGTATAAAAACGCCTAATCGCTTCGGCATTTTTGGTAGCCGAAGACAGCGACATGTGCTGTATGCCGTTATTACGCGCCTCATGTTCGCAATGCCGGAGCAGTGTTTTGCCCAACCCTCGCGAACGATAATGCTTATCTATGAACAAATCATGTACTTCAATGTAACTTGCACCTTTGGGAAAAACACAAAATTCGCTGTCGTGCCGCAACTCTGCTAACAAAAACCCAACGATTTCTGTTCTATCTTTCAACACGAAGCAATACGGTGTTAGCATTGCACCTATTTGCTCTGCGGTGACCGGAACAACACCAAAAATTATTTCTTCAGCCGCAACCTCATTGTGCAATTTACAAACGCCTTCTACATGCTCACTGTTCATGATTTCGTATGTCATATGCTTCTTCCACCCCTGTCCAATGCATTCAAAACGCAATTAATGCTTGTTATGCGTTAGAAAGCTCCAACCTAACCACCACTTCCCCATGGAAAATCTGCCCGGTGGGTTCATAACCAAGGCTTGTATATGTTTTGGCCGCGGCTTCATTTTCGGGTGAATAGGCGGTATAGGCGTATTTTGCCTCAATGCCGGTGGGTTGGGTTTTGGCAAAGTCTAACAATAATTTCAACGCGGCTTTGCCGTACCCTTTGCCTTGGTGGGCTTCGTCAATCATGAGCCGGCTCATCCAAAATATTTCGCAACCGGCATTTACATCTTCGCCATCTTCAAAGCATACCATCGCAAACCCAACCACTGTTTCATCATGTAAAATAGCAAAAGGAATTTCTGCGTAAGGCAGTTCATCTTCGTCAACCGCTTCTCGCAAACTCAAATACGCCTCTGCCAAACTCTCGCTGTTGGGTGCAACCATATCCGATGCCTTTAATTCCAATACATCAATAAAGTTGTCCTCATTTATGGATTGTATACTGATCATTATTATTCCCCTAGCATTTATTTGATTTTATACAACGCCTTCGCATTGGAAGTTGTAATTTCCGCTACTTCTTGCGGTGAAACATTTTTTAATTCGGCAATGGCTTCTATGGTTAGCCGTAGCAGGCCGGAGTCATTGCGCTTGTGTCGGAACGGCTCGGGGGTCAGGTAGGGGCAATCGGTTTCGATAATCATGTGCGACAGCGGTATGCGTTTTACCACTTCCACCAGATTCTTGCCGTGGGCAGAGCGGTGTGTCACCAAGCCCGTGATGCTGATTAAATACCCCATGTCAATATAATCCAATGCCATTTTTGGCGGGCCAAGGTAGCAATGCATCATTCCCTTGCCGTGGCCATAATCGGGCATATCTGCTTTTTTGATGATTTCAAAGGATTCATTATCGGCATTGCCTGAGTGGATGACCGGCGGTAGGCCAACCCTTCGCGCTATTTCCAAATCTTTGCTGAACACAAATGATCGCTTTGCCACTTCGGCGGGCGTTTTTTCGGTCTTGCGAAAATCGATGTAGCATTCGCCGTATGCGACAATTTTTTTATTTTCTTTGCAAAGATTCTTCAGCGTTGCTACGGCTTCATCAATGGGTGCATCTACCAAAGGACCGTGTTTTTTGATGTCGAAGTCCTCTTTGGCATATTGATCAAGGATCTTCTCCCAGCCGTGCGCATTAATGCATATATAATAGAAGGGATATTTTTTAGCCAGCGACAAACCAAAATTTAACTTATCCATGCCGAAGCAATCCACTACATAGGCAACGTCGCTTCTTTGCAACTTGTCTAAGAGTTCATGCCTGTCTTTGCTAAATTTTCGGTCGTGATAATGCGAATGCGCATCGAAATATTTCATATAAAGCGTTCCAGTTCATCCACCAAGCCTTCGAATACTTTTAATGCCTCACGTATGGGTGTGGGGGTATTCATGTCTACGCCTGCTTTTTTTAGGAGTTCAATGGAGTAGTCACTTTCGCCGGATTTTAAGAAGTTGATGTAATCTTCGCGTTTTTGGGGGTCACCGGATTGTAAGCGGCTTGCGAATGCCAAAGCGGCAGCGTAGCCCGTTGCGTATTGGTATACATAAAAGGAGAAAAAGAAATGGGGGATAACGGCCCACCCGAAGTCTGCTTTTTCGTCAATCACGATATCGGGGCCATTGTATTTGACCAGCAAATCGCGCCATGTTTTATTGAGCACCTCCAACGTCAACGATTCGTCTTCTTCTGCAAGGCGATGGGTTTCCATCTCAAATTCGGCGTACATGGTTTGGTGGAATAAGATGCCGCGGAATTGCTCGATGTGTTGATCCAGCAGATGTATGCGGGTCTTGGGGTCGGTGACGGTGGCCAACATATGCTTTGCCATGAGCGCATCGTTTACGGTGGATGCCACTTCCCCTGTAAAAGGAGTGTGGCCTTCATAAATATGGGGCTGGGTAGCATGTGTGTAATAACTATGCATGGCGTGCCCCATTTCATGGGCAAATTCGGATAGGGAGAAGAAATTGTCGCTGTAATTAAGCATGACATAAGGATGTGCGCCGGCTTCCGCCCATGACCACGCACCACCGGATTTGTCTTCGTGTTCGTACACGTCTACCCAGCCGGATTCGATGCCACTTTTCATGATGGTTAGGTATTCCTCTCCCAGTGGAGCAAGCCCTTCCACGATGAGATTTTTGGCTTCTTCGTAGGGGATTTTTGTGTCGATATCGCTTACAAGGGGGGCGCTGCGGTCATATACGTGGTATTCATCCAATTTCAGGGCCTTCTTACGTAGTGCGTTGTAGCGGTGGAATACCGGCAAAAACTCGTTTACCGTTGCAATCAAATTTTCGTAGACGGTGCGGGGGATGTTGTTTTCGTACAGTGCTGCATCCAAGGTGCTTGGATATTTGCGGGCTTTGGCGAAAAACATGTCCTTATTAATGCAGGAGGCACGCAATGATGCGTGAAGATTGGATGATTTCTGATAGGCATCATAATAGGCTTCAAAAGCATCCTTGCGCACACGGCGGTCTGCGGATTCTGTAAACTTGCTGTAATTACTTTCGGTTACTTCAACCGAGTTGCCGTTTTCATCGGTGATATGGCCAAAGTCCAAGTCTTCTTCGACCACCGCATCGTAGGCATTTTCTGCGGCATCTGCCATTTCAGATGCGCTTGCCAACAGTTCTTCCATTTCTGTGCTAAGGATATGGGCTTTTTTGCGCAGCAGGTCATTAATATAATGTTCGTATACTTCCAACCCGGGGGTGTTGGCTATGAAACTGCGCAAGGTGGCTTCGTCCAGCTTTAAGATTTCCGGCTCAATAAATGCCGCCGCTTCTTCATAATCCGATTCCAACCCGTCTACGGTGTCTGTCATCGCAAGGGCATCGGCGTTGGTTCTGTCTGTGTGTTTGTGCAGGTACGCGTACAGATATACTACGTTGTTTACTTGGTCGGCAACGCATTTTTGGTTCAAGCACGCCAAGATTGCTTCGCCCGTAGTAAGCTTGCCTTCAAATGTTTGTAATTCTTCTGTGTGGGCCTCTAATTCTTCAACCGCTTTGTGCCAATGGTCAATGGTGGGATATAAGTCGGTTACGTTCCATTTGTATTGCGCGGGGATTTCGCTCCGCTTTTTTTGTTTGATTTCCATGTGTATTCTCCTGTTCCGGTTTTAATTATTTAAAAACAATTAATGGCATGCTAACACGCGGGCATAGATGCGGAAAGGGAAATGTTGATTATAACGAAAAAATACCCCACGCAAACAAATGCGCAGGGTATGCGGCGTTTCCCCATGGTTTGGAGCACGCGTGGTGGTTCTGTTTTGTATGTTGCCGTTGTCTGCGATGGCTTCGCGGCACTTGGCTTTTTATATTTGTTGCGGTTAATGCAGCAGGTGGGCACCCGTTATAGTACTTCCCCATGTTGACTCTCTCTGGCCAGAGGTTTTTGTGAGTCTAAGTCCGGTGGTAACGATTCGATCCTTAAGCATGTGTTATACGGGATGCACGCAGGGACGTTTGCATACGTTTGTCATGAGAGCCGTGTTACATGTGCGGATGTCTAGGATACGCCGATGACTTGGATGCAGTATACGGTGCAAAACGGATCGGCCACATATTGACATGTCTTTTGGTTTATGGTAGCGGAGCGCTTTAGTTTTGACCGTAATATGCGTTGGCGCCGTGCTTGCGGTTGTAATGCTTGTCCAGCAATGCTTGCGGTATGGCGGGGATTTTGGCGTTGAGTTTGCGGGTGTGGTAGGCCATGTGCGCCAAGTTTTCCAACACGGCAGCATTGTGCACGGCATCGTCGGGGTCGGTGCCCCATGCAAAGGAGCCGTGGTTCTTCACCAACACGCCGGGGCAAGCACATCCGCCTTGCGATTGTTGCGCAGGGCTGCGACGGGCGAAGGTTTCTGCAATGACATTGCCCGTCTCCCACTCATAATCACCAGCAATTTCCGCCTCGGTCAGCGCACGGGTACACGGGATTTCTCCATAAAAATAATCCGCATGGGTCGTACCCAGCGGCACAATCCCCCTACCCGCCTGCGCAAAAATCGTCGCCCAAGTAGAATGCGTATGCACCACGCCGCCAATTTCTGCAAAAACTTCATACAACCGCAAATGCGTAGCCGTGTCACTGGATGGCCGCAACCCCTCCACCACTTTGCCGGTCAAGTCCACAATCACCATATTATCCGGCGTCAAATCCTTGTACGATACGCCACTGGGCTTGATGACCACCAACCCCCGTTCGCGGTCAATGCCCGACACATTACCCCAAGTAAATTGCACCAAGCCCAGTTTGGGTAATTCCTTATTCGCAGCACACACGGCCTTGCGCAAATTCTTTAACATATAAATCCCCCTTTATTTTGCATCACGATTTTTCATTTTATAAATTGAAACTCCAAATCCCATACCAAGCAATGGAACAATTATATGAGGAAGAAAAACAAAGAAAAAGCCAAAAAATAAAAATCCGGCGGAAAGAAAATATTGCGTAACTGCAGTTTGATTAATAAATATAAGCGCAGCATATGGCACAATTGCATAAATAAAACAACACAAACAGGGTACAACCATTTTTTGTATGTATTTGTAATTCCCATATACATTGATATTGCAAAAGTTATGATCAACAAAAGCGTGTGCCCGAAGTATCCATAAATCAGTGGTGAATCTAAAACAAAATGCGTTGGGCGAGCACCTTCAATAATAAACAAAACGATAACCAAAACCAATGTCCATAAATAATAATGTAACTTTATTCTAATAGAAGCAGATTTCATTCCCAATACCCTCACTTAACAACCAATCTATAATAACATAATTATAATCAATTAACACCAAAAAAGGTGCGCCACATCACATGGCGCACCTCAAAATACATAGGGGTCAAGGGGCGAGTCGCCCCTTGCGGGTGTGGGCAGCGGCCCACGGTCTTAAATCTTTTGACCTTAGTCTTTTGAAGTTAATCGTTTAAACGTAATCTTTCAGCACCCTTAAAACGGATTCTCTCCGCAATAAGGCAGACTCGCCGGTTGGTTGTATGCTACATCGCACACGCCTAGCATCTTCATGGCGGAATACAGCGCCTTGCCTACATGGCCAAAGCCTAGGCCGGCGTGGTGCGGATAACGCTTGGCGATGAGCACGTGACGGTAGAAACGCGCCATTTCGTCTACAGCGATGATGCCGATGCCGCCGAAGGACTTGTGGTCGATATCCAGCGTCTCGCCTTGAGCGATGTAGGAACGCAGGACGCAATCGGCGGTGGATTGGAGACGGAAGAGGGTGATCTTGTCGGCCTTGATGGTACCTTCCAAAGTGCCGCGGGTGATGTCGGGCTCGCCGTCGGGCTCGAGGGCGCGCTTCATGATGAGCTGATGTTTCATTTCCGCATCTTCCTTGAGGTGCTTGATGGGCGTGTTGCCGCAGTGGAAGCCCATGAACAAGTCGTTGGGCTGGTACTTGCCCACTTTGGACTTGTTGGCGTTGTACATATCTTGGGGCACGGTGTTGTTGATGTCTAAGAGCGTGGGGGCATCTTCGGTCACGAGGTACAGGATGTACTCGCTGAGTGCGCCGTAGATGTCGGTTTCGCAGCTAACGGGGATGCCACGCGCAGTTAGGCGGCTGTTGACGTAGCAGGGCACCATGCCAAATTGCGTTTGGAACGCGGGCCAGCATTTGTTGGCAAACACGAAATATTCGCTTGCGCCCAGGTTTTCTTCCGCCCAGTCCAACAGGGTAATTTCAAATTGTGCCAAGCGGTTGAGTACGCCGGGGTGCTTGTTGCCTTGACCCAGTTCGGCGGCCATTTCTGCGGCTACTTTTTCTACGCGGGGGTCGTCTTTGCGGGCGTTGTAGGCGGCGAAGAGGTCAAGCTCGGAATTTTCTTGCACTTCTACGCCCAGCTTGAACAAGGGCGAAATGGGCGCGTTGCAAGCCAAGAAGTCATGCGGGCGCGGACCGAAAGCAAAAATTTTCAACTTGGACAAGCCGATGCGGACTTTGGCTACGGGCATGAAATCGGCCACCATGTTGGCGACTTCTTCTGCCGTGCCTACGGGATACTCGGGGATGTATGCGTTGATGCCACGCAGCCCCAAGTTGTAAGATGCATTGAGCATACCGCAATAGGCATCACCGCGGCTGTTCATGAGGTCGTCGCCGGTTTCTTCGGCGGCGGCGGCAAACATGACGGGGCCGTTGAATTTCTGCGCCAGCAGGGTCTCGGGGCCTTCGGGGCCGAAGTTGCCCAAGTACACCAATAATGCATTACAACCGGCTGCGTTAAGCTCGGTCAGGGCTTTCATGGCGTCTTTTTCATTTTCCACGATGGTGGGGATTTCGGTGATTTTGATGTTTTTTTGGCCGATGGCGGCCACGACAGTCTTGCGGCGACGCTCGCTCAGCGTCATGGGGAAACAATCGCGGCTCACGGCCACGATGCCCAGTTTGACTTCGGGTGCGTTTCTCATGCGGTTCCTCCCGGATGTATGATTTTTATGTCATTTGTGTTACATTTATATTGTAGCGTTGTGTGTAGATTCGCGCAAGCGGGGAATGCGGAGGTTGCAATTGTTTAGAATATTTCCGGGCATGATTCATGTGACGGTGGTTATGACACTTCTGGTTTTCGCGCTGTTATGTTTTCTTGAAACCCCGATGCTTGCAAAATGGTTTGAAAAAAGCGCCTCTTCATGGGAAGTAAAGCCCGACCTTAAAACGCATATGCGAAGAAGCATGTGGATGTATATTGTATTGGCAATATGCTTCCTTTTTTATGCATTGCATTTCTTTTTAAATAGCGTGTTGATGGTAGTGTTGGGCGTTGCTTTACTTTTGGGATTTGTTGCATATAGCCAAACAACTGCCCTACATAAAGGATGGATAATCCAAGAACATAGAACTAAGTTCAAGTGGATTGCAATTACATGGACAATTTTATTTGGCGCGGCAATCGTTGCTGTTGGCATTTTATTGACAATATTTATCGTCAATGGCAATTTAATTTAGCAAAATTCATTTTCCAAGGAGGCCACCATGTTCGACTTCGAGAAAGTGCAATCGTTCGTAACCAAATGGCAAGATGTACTGCGCCTACGCGACTGGGATATTAAGTTGGAATTTGTGACCAAGGAATGGCGAAAGACGGGTGACGTCAAGATTGACCAAGCGGACAAAACCGCCATTGTGCTGATTAACAACCACAACCCCAAGGTCACCAACATCGAGGAAGTCATCATCCACGAGTTGCTTCATATTAAATTGTGGGGCATGGATCAAATGATCGAGAATTTGTTGCACTGCGTGTATGGCGAGGACGAATCCGACCCCAAGCTGGAATTTGCCACCACGCAATTTATGGAAATGCTGGAGGTCACGACGCAGGATTTGACCAAAGCGTACCGCGATTTGGGCGCGGAGGATAAAACTGTGTGCTTTGGGCGTATTCAATCGCAGGCCGACGGGGAGTGGAAATAATGGCTTTTCCCATGGTGCACTTGCATGTGGCGTATGGGGTGGCGCGGGCGTTGAACTTGGACGACGCGGACACTTCGGCGGTTTTATTGGGTGCGCTGGCACCGGATGGGGTGCATTACCGTCCGCGGTTTAACAATGCTACGCAGTCGGGCATCGGCATGGCCAAGAAGCTGTCGCATCTTTGCCCGCCCGGCAATGAGCCTTGGGGGCGTGTCACGGACAACGACGGCTGGGTGGCGGAGGCACTGCGCTTGCACCGCAGTTGGCAATGTTATACTGACATTGATTACATGGCGTTGGGGTACGTGGTGCATGTGCTGACTGACATTTATAACAATAAGACGATTTGGCATGACTACCGCACGGCATTTCCGCTGGAAGCGGTGAAAGGATACGGAAGCGCGTACTACGTGGAATTGGCCGCGCTGGACATTCATTTATTTCATGATGCGGAAACCGAAACGATTATGCGCTTGCTGCCCATGGCCGAAGCGCGAGACTTTTCCGGGCGGGTGGCAGCGGGCGAAATTGAAGATGTACGGGCGGGGTTATTTTCGCCGGTGCAAAATGGAAATTTTACCGTTTATGTGGGTAGCACGATACCGGATGTGTCGGCGCATACATTTGTCACGCTTGCGCAAATTAAGCGATTCATAGCGGATGCAACAGATTTCATTGTCGAAAAAATAAGTTAAATAATATCCTGTGTTAGGACTTGTCCTTTCGTGTCGAAAAAGGTATACTTTACACGAAGCGGAGCATATGTATAACACAGGGGGTGGCGCGTATGAAAACGGGAGCGAAGTACCTGTTGGGCGCGCTTTTTTTATTGCTTATTTTGACCACCTGCGTATTGGCTGCCTCCGCGCCTGTTCTTGCTGACCCTACACCCGAGGTTGATTTACCGACCTCGGGTTTTATTCAATTAGCGGATGAAGCGGATGCACCACCCGAAACGGAGCCGTCGGTGACCGAACCACCCACCACAGAAGCACCCACACCGCCCCCCACAACACCCGCGCCCACACCCCAACCCACCGTAACCCCGCCCGAACCCACCCTATATGACGGCGAAAGTTATATCATCAACGGCGGCCATATATATGAAGAAACAAATACGCCCGACGAAGTGACACAAAACGAAGAACCACCCCGCCGCCCCATGATTGCGCTCACTTTTGATGACGGGCCATCGCGCTATACCGTACAAATCTTGGACACGCTGGCCGCACACAACGCACAAGCTACGTTTTTTGTCTTGGGCAACCGCGTGATTCAACATCCACACATCACGCGCCGCATTGTGCATGACGGGCACGAACTGTTGGGGCATTCGTGGAGCCACCGCGACATGACCTCGCAAAACCGCGACAATGTTGCCGATGCCATTAACCGCACCTCCAGCGTACTGTACGGCGTGGGCGGCGTTCGCACCAATTTATTCCGCCCGCCTTATGGCGCTTTTAACGCGCGGGTTAGGGAAGTCGCCGCCGAGTTGGGGTATGCCATCGTCATGTGGACGGTGGACCCGCAAGATTGGCGCTTGAGCAACCAATGTGCCAATTTCCTTTATAACCATATCATCAACAATGCTTATGACGGCGCCATAGTGGTGCTGCACGACGTTTTTGCCACCACAGCGGATGCGATGGAATATGTCATTCCGCGCTTGATTGCCGACGGTTTTGAGTTGGTGACGGTAACGGAGCTGTTGGAATACTTCTTTGACGAGATCATACCAGGCACGGTATATTACGGGATGTGGCGTTAATCGATAGAGCGCGCCACAATTACACAAAATGGGAAATAGATTGACGGCATGCCCCCTGTAAGGTACGCTTGACCCGCCTGCGGTGGGGCGCCCCCTCAGTACCCTCCGCGCTATAGGCAGGCAAGCCAACACCCCCGACCTTTTTGGTCTGGCTTGCCCTACATAATCGGCGCACAAAATCGAATCGCATACTCAATAAAAATGCAGTTGATGGCAAATGTTGCCACCAACTGCATTTTTTATTGCCGCAGTCGGATGTGTTTTACAAATGCAACCGCTGCCCGCCTAATTGCCGCACTTCGTCCTCATCGTGGGTGATGCATAGGAGGATGGCTTCGGGATTTTCGCTGTGCCAGACTTGCACCATTTTGATGGCGGTTTGTTTGATGTTATCGTCCAAGCCTTTGAAGGGTTCGTCTAGGATGAGCAGGTCGTGGCTGCCCATTAACGCGCGGCACAGGGTTACGCGCCGCTTCATGCCGCCGGATAAATCGGCGGCTTTTTTATGGATGCTGTCGGCCAGTCCTGCTTGTGTGAGTAAATCGATGGCACGGACGCTATTTTTTTGCGTGTCCACGAAGAGGAGGTTGGCGAGGGCTGTTTGCCATTCCAGCAGGCGGTCTTCTTGGAAAACATAGCCGATGCACCCTTGCTTCACACGGGGCGGCAGCGAGAAATCTTGCCATATAACCGTGCCGCTGTCCGGCTCGGCCAATCCTGCCAAAATACGCGCCAGTGTTGTTTTGCCGATGCCGGATGCACCCATCAGGCAATTGATGCCAGGGGCAAGCGCCATATGAATGCCGTCCAATACTTTCCGTTGCGCGATGTCGAAGGATTTGTGCAAATCGGTTATCACGATGCGCTTCATGCGGCACCCCCTTTGCGCGCCACACGCATGACCATGGCGAATCCTTTGTCAATGAGCAGACTCAGCGCCACGATGGCGATCGTCCAGGCGTACATGTCCGCGGTTTGGATGTTTACCTGTGCGCGGTGCAGGTAGCCGCCAATCGTGCCGCGCGCTACGCCAATTAATTCGGCCGAAATGCCGGATTTCCATGCAAAGCCGATGCCCACACTTACGGCAGTCAGCAGATGTGGGGCGATGGATTTCATATAAATATGCCGCACTTGCCGCCCGAAAGGCACGCGAAAAACCCGCGCCATTTCCAACAACGCGGAGTCGGTGCCGATGATACCTTTATGCACGTTGTGATACACCAACGGCAGCACCATGACAAAGGGCACGACCACGGACAAATTCTCGCGGCCGAAGAGGAACAGCACCAGCAGTACAAACGAGGCCAGCGGCATGGCGTTGACCACCCCCACCGCAGGCGTTACCAAGCGCGAAAAAACCCGGCTCGCCGCCGCGAGAACCGCCATCGCCGCGCCCGCACCCATCGCCAACACAAAACCCAACGATATCCGCCGCAAGCTGGTAAGTACCGCCAGCCAAAATTCCCGCGTCTGCGCCAACACAAAAAGCCGCGCGAATGCCGCACGCGGCGACACGATGATAATCTCCGACCCCACGCACCACGCCACAATGTGCCACACCAGCAACCAAAACGCGATGACGGGCAGCAGCCATATTAAATGCTTTGCGGCATCTGCAAACCAACGGGCGGTGACAAACAAAAACCGCCGCACCCCCCTGCCCGCGCACGCAAGCCTTCTACGGAATGAAGAAAAATGCATCATCCGGCAAACGTCCTCCTACGGATTGCGGGTTGGCATCGTACAACACGCGAAAAAGTCCATTTAAGTTACGTTGTTTTTCTTCACCCGTGATGAAAACCATGTGCGTGCGCGGAATGGCCGTGCGCGCGATATTGGCGTTGCCAATCAAGCCAAAATCTACTGCCAACTGCGCCGCCGCGTCCAATTCCGTGGTCATAAACGCGATACTTTGCGCGTAGGCCTCCATGAAAGCGGCCACGGTTTCGGGGTGATTTTCAATAAAATCGCGGCGCGCCACCACCACGCTCATCATCAATCCGTAGTTGCTTTGCGCACGGTTCCACTCCTCCGTCCAATCCAACGCCACGCGCAAATGATCAAACTGCGCTGTAATATTGGACACAAACGGTTCCGGCAGCAGCGCCACTTCGGCATGCCCCAACTCAAAAGCTGCAGCAATTTCTGGCGGCTGGCTGCGAAACTCGATGAACACATCCGCACCGGGAATTAAGCCGTTTTGTACCAGCACATAGTTGAGCGCAAACTCTGGTGTAGCCCCCTCTCCCGTGGCGAAAATCGTGCGCCCGCGCAAGTCTTCGACGCTGTGCACTTCATCCGTGGCGTCCACAATGTGCAACACGCCCAGCGTCACTACGGCCAGCCCCTGAATTGCACCGTCCATCTGGTTGTACAACACCGCCGCCAAATTACCCGGCACCACCGCAATGTCCACATCTCCCCGCACCAACAACGGCGGTACCTCCATGGGCGCACCCAAGATTTCGAAAGTGTACTCCAATACCGCCAAACCACGGTCGTGCGTGTCCATCAAATGCAACAACCCCAACGCCGTAGGCCCATGCAATGCCGCCACGCGCACGGTCGGGTGTCCGTCAGCCGGTTCGTCCACTGCACGCCCACACGCCGCAAACACCGCCGCCGCTACGCACATCAACAACAGCGCCAGCCGTTTTATGTTCACACGCCTCATACCCAATCGCTTCATATTAATAACCTCCGGTTTTATTCGAAATTACCGCGCGTTTCGGCCGCGATCACCTTCACGCCGAGTACAGCGTCTTGGCATTAATTCCTGCCAACCGCCCAATCTTGCCCGACGCGGCATTGATCACATCCCCCGGCGCATCAAAAATCACGCTGATGATGCTGATGCCCTTCTCGCGGTGCGGGATGCCCATTCGCCCGATGATATGTTCTCCGTACTCGTGCAAAATCGCATTGACCCGCGCCACGCTGTCGCGGTTTTCTACGATAATAGCCAACACGGCCACGCGCTTGTCGCTCATGCCCTACCTCCCTACTTCTGCGCTTTATAAACAAAAAATGCGCCCACAAAGGCGCAACAAAATAAAGCATTCGTCGCACCTTTTGCCTCGAGCGGCGCGACGCGCACGGTCTTGGCATTAGGAACGCTGCATTCTTGCACGGCACGGCGCGATTGTCAAACACAAAAACCAAGCTATTAGTGTGGCTAATAGCTTGAAATTATTTTCCACAGCGCCGTTGTGTCGTAGATTTTTGACCATCCGTGCCATATAATGGCGAAAAGGAGGCGTAACCATGACCACTGCACAAGCCTACCGCGATTATTTGACCCGCACTAAGAAAAATGAATCCCTAGTTAACATTAAAATGGAATGCTTCCACGCATTCGAGGCCACAGTGGCAGACCTCGCCGCAATCACCGACCAAGACATCTACGCCTTCATCCGCCCCGACGACACTGATTGTCGCGCAGGGCACATCAAAAACGCCAACGAATTTTTCCTCCACTTTGCCACGTTTATCGAAAAAGAACATCCGTCACTGGCAAACACGGCGGCCGTCATCCGCGGTTATTTTCAAGCTCGGTTTATCACCACCGCACAACGCCATGTAACGGACAAAAAAGCAAAAATTATACCCATGCCCGATGACACACAAATCGACCTAAGGCACTTGACGGGGTTGTCACACGACGACTTTGCAAGTGCCTTTGCGTTTTTGCAACAGCTCGTAATCCAATGCTACGATGCCATCGCGGAGTCACCCCTACTGTGGGGCTACCCGGATTACGTCACCACCGAGGGGCATTACAATCGGTTGGTGGATGTGCTTTTCGCCCTTGTTTTTTATGGAACGCACTGCGAAGGCGTGATTACCGTGGACACGAAGGCTTTTTTCGCATCGCCCTCCATTAAACGCCACAAGAAACTGGAGCGCATGATGGACGGTCTGGCACAAATGGGCTTCGCATTTGAAAATATAAAATCTGAAACCTTCCGCGTGTCGTTCCCATCTCACCCGCATGTCATCACCGCGCTTTTTGCCTACGCGCGCCAACTTTCGCCCGACCGCCAGAGCTGGTGGCAATACAGCATCGCGGTGCAGAGTTTCTCGCACCGCTTCGTCGAGAACCCTGCTGCGCAAGCATACGAACCCGCGTATCTGGCGGAAATGGACTACGGCAACGAAACGCTGCGCGAAATCAAACGCCTCCTGCATGCCGAAGCCGCAAAATACGGCTACACCGTGGACAAGCAAAACTGGCAAGACCCCAACGGTGCCCGCCTAACCAAAGGCGCCAAGCAATTCCTGACCGTGCAACAAGGCCGACGCACCCCCAACACAAATCACTTCGAGCCGCACGCAACCCAAATCGGCACAAAAGTCTCCTTCATCCACGCCTTCGCCAAGGCCCCCGACAAGATGCACGCCCTGTGCGCCCGCTTCCCTCAAGTCTTCCGCCTAGACGACCCCGGCACCTGTTGCAACGACAACCCCGCCAGCGGCCACTCCTTCGCCGACAAATCCGAAAAATCTGGCCGCCGCTGCGCCTTCGTCATGCGCTTCACCTTCGACGGCACAGCTTACAAACGTTGCGGACTAGGCAATTTCTTCTTCAACGACCTCACCCCGGGTGATGTAATGGCAATCTTGGAAATGTATTTAATAGAAAATAACATTAAAACGCCAAGAATCCGGTCATGATTTTTGATAAAAAATCGAAACGGGCATCCATATATTAGATCTATTTTGTATTATCTTTTAAAATCGCAATAGCCATTGCAATTATTGCTATTAAAGGCCCAAGAAAGGTTCTGGCCTGTTCTTGTATAGGTAAAAACGCACTTCCCACAGCAATAATACCAAGAATAATAAATGGCCCAATTTTATATAACTTTTGTTTAACTTTGTTAACGGGTTTGTTTTCTTCCTCTGTTTTAACTTGACGTTTAAATTCCTTCATTTTTTCCAACACTTCAGCGTTTTCATCTTCTGAACGTAAAAATATTTTTTTTATTCCTTCAAAATTAGTATAAATCCCGCTATCCACTTCTTCTCTATATTTTTTGGGAGGTTGAATGCCATTATCTTGAAGTAACGTTGTAAAAGCTCTTCTCCCCTCATATTCTTGATTTGTTTTCGTCGTTAATTTATTAAACGCAATTTGTGCAATTGCATCGCGTCTACATTCTATTTGTCTTGGCATATTTGAATTATTGTGGTACATAAAAATAAGTCGTCCTACGTATCCGGGATGAACTAATCCTGAAATAGGTGATAGTCCTTTAACAATAAAATCGGATTTTGAATACAATTCACCCATTAAATTGTAATCAATTGCAACCGTTTCATGTGTAATAATAAGAACGCAATCTTCACGTTCAATAATTAATTTTTCTGGTTCTTCTGGTTTTTCTTCATTTTTTATAGCATTTATTTCTGTTCCATTTTTCAATGACCATGCCCAATTACTTGCTGTTAAACTTACAGAAGCTCCATGTATATTTGAAGTCTTCAATGGATGAATGATTATGCTTTCACCCAATCCTCTGATGATATCTTCATACGACAACATAAATCCCGCCTCCTAAGCGCTCATTATTTTAATACGCGATATCAATAAGCTCCTGTATCTTGTACATGCGTTCATCCAAGTCCGCGATTTGCCCGGCGCATTCTTTTAAACCCTCTGCCAGGTGCAGCGGCATGCCGGATTTGTACTTGTAACGTATTTTATGCTCCAGCGATGCCCAAAAGTCCATGGCCGAGGTACGAATTTGGATTTCCACGGGTAGCCGCTCCACACAGTCGGAGAGGTAAACCGGTATTTCCAAAATGAGATGGTGCGACCGATACCCCGACGGCTTGGGTTTTTTTACATAGTTTTTCTCGCTGATAATTTTTATGTCGGGTTGGGCTTTGAACACCTCGGCGATGTAGTCGATATCCTTGGCGTAGGCGCAAATACAACGGAAGCCCACAATGTCGGTGAGGTGATTGCGGGCAGATTCTGTCGTTACGGGCAAGCTTAGGCGATGCAATTTTTCGGCGATGGATTCGAAGGATTTGAGGCGTTTTTTTATATGTTCGATGGGATTGTGGCCTTTTATGTTGTCAAAATCCTCTAACAAGATGTCCATGCGCATGTCCATATTCTTGAGCGCACAACGGTACAGCACCAGCAGCTCCTTGATTTTTACAAATTCGTCGGGAGAAAAACGCACATCCATACGGCACCTTCTTCAAATTATTTTTTGCTTGCCAAAGGAAGCGAAATGGTAAGCACCGCACCTTTTTCTTTATTTTCGGCTGTGGCGGTGCCGTTGTGTTGGTCGATGATGGACTTGACGATGGCCAACCCAATGCCCGACAAGCCATTTTTTCCGCGATAAAAACGTTCAAACACATGCGGCAGCGAGTCGGGTTCAAACCCCGGTCCGTCGTCGATGACGCGTACCACCGCGCGGCCATCCGCCGCATGGCACTCAACAATAATTTCACTTTCGGCATAACGCAGGGCGTTGGAAATCAAATTATCCAGCGCGCGCTCGATATAAGATTTTATGCAAGAGATCATCACAGAGCTATCATCATGACGCAGCGTGATCAACCCTTTTTGCATGGGGTTTTCGTGCAGGCGGATACGCTTTTCTACCAAGTCAATCAAGTTAACCTCGTCGCGGTTGGGGTTGGTGATGTTGTCGATACGCGACACGTACAGGATATCGCCCACCATGCCGGTTAGGCGGTTGGTGGCATCCAATATAACAGTGCTGGCATCCTTCGCATCCATGATGCCGTGGTTTATGCCCTCGGCGTACAATTTGATGGACATCAGCGGCGTGCGCAACTCATGCGATACGTTTTGGAAGAACGTTTTTTGTTCATTATCATACTTTGCCAATTGCCGCGCGGCATGGTTTAAGCTTTGGTTCAACGTGTCGAATTCTTCGTTACGGAAGGTCGCTTCATTGGGCGAAAAATCCCCCCGTCCAATCTGCTGCGCAAAGTGGTTCAAGTTATGCAGCGGCCAAGCCAGCGACCCCGCCAAAAATGTGGTGATAATCATCGCAAACGCCCATATCACCGCCACCAACAACAACAATAACAAATTAACCCGCGTAGAAAAGCGCGAAATATCCGTCACATCTACATAAAAAACCGCGTACCAATCCGTGTAGCTAAACGCCGGCAACGACGTAACATAAAAAATACCGCCCGATGTACGCAAACGGCGGTTATTTAATTCCCCGGGGGAAAGGTTATGCAATTGCAATAATTCAGCCACTTCAACAGACTCATACGTTGCAATGTGCGGGTACAATAATTCAAATTGATCGTTAATGTAAAATTGATTCACACGACGGCCAAACATTCCGTGCCGTACCAACATTGTGAATCCGCTCATATCTACATAGGATTCCTGCACTTCGTTCAATTCCGCAACCGCGTTTTGGCGCACGACAATCCGCAACACCAATTGAAACGCGCCACCAATCAACACAAACGACAAAAATAATAACAGCGCGAACGCCGTCAGTATGCTGCCACGTAAGTTGCGTCTTACACGGTTAAACAACTTCGCCCCGCTCGTAGGCGATACGACGGAAGAGTGCCTTCACCCGCATCACAAAAGTCATCGGGCTCACCGGCTTGGTGAAGAAATCATCCGCGCCCAAGTCCAAGCCCGTTTGGCAATCCAAGTCAGAATCCCGCGCTGTAAGCATAAAAATAGGCACGTAACTAACGCGCCGCAATTCTCTGCACACCGTGAACCCGTTGGAACCGGGCATCATCACATCCAGCACCACCAAATCGGCAGCCCTCTCCGCAAACGCGGTCAACAAAGCATCGCCGTTTTCAAATGCTTCTACTTGGTATCCCGCATTTTCCAAAAAAACTTTCAACGCATCGCGAATATAATTGTCATCGTCTGCGATATAAATTAATTTCATGCCACCAACCCCTTTGGGTTGGATTATACATTAAAAATAAGATTCGTACCACAAAATGAACATAAAAATTGTCCAAATCTGCCGAGAGTTGTCTATTTTGCCCAATTTGTGATGTTCCAACATCGCCAATATCTTCTCTTGCTGAAAAATTTCACCAACAAACGGCTGCTCAAAGGCTTGACGCACGCGATTGTAATATTTTTCTTCGCGCAGCCACAAGCGGGTAGGTACGGGGAAACCGCGCCTCGCTTTAGGTTTGCCGTCGGGGAAGTTGGCCAATGCCGCTTGTTTCAACGCGTACTTGGTACCCTTGGCGTTGACGCGGTGCTTTGTCGATATCGTCGATGCCACCGCAAAGACTTCTTTATCCAAGAACGGGGTGCGGATTTCCAACGAATTGGCCATGGCCATGCGGTCTGCTTTCAACAAGATGTCGCCCGCCAGCCACAGGTGCACGTCCAAATATTGCATTTTGGTAATGTCGTCGTAACCGTTCGCGTTGGCGGCGTCGTAATACGGGCGCGTGATGTCCGTTGCACGTATACCGCTCACAAACGCAGGCTGCAATAAATCGGCACGCTCTTCGTCGGTGAAGGTGTGGAAATTGCCGATGTAGCGCTCTTCAATGGCCTTGCCCGCCAACGTCAAGAAGCGTTTGCCCTTGAAATGCACGGGGATTTTTTGCACCAATTTACTAATCATCCGCCGCACGGGCATGGGGATAATCTTCATGAAGCCTAAATTATACGTCCGATGATAATGTTCGTATCCGCCAAAAAATTCGTCCGCACCCTCGCCGGTTAGCGCACCCTTTACGTGCGCTCGCGCAGTTTGGCACACGAAGTACAGCGCAATCGCCGCCGGATCGGCTAAGGGCTCGTCCATATAATACTGCACGGTCTTTAACACTTTCCAAAATTCCGACGTAGTGATTACCCGGCTTATATTTTCGATACCCTTCGCCTCAGCCAATGATTTTGCGCTTTCAATTTCCGAGAAACCCTCGTACTCAAAACCGACAGAAAATGATTTTTTTACATTGGACACGGCGGTGATGTAGCTGGAATCCCACCCACCGGACAGGAATGTGCCCAGCTCCGCTTCCGACCGTTCGTGAAACATCACGCTGTCTTTGACCACCGCGTCAATTTGCGCCACCACATCGTTTAAACCCTGCCTACCCTTGTGCGCATCGCTAGGGTTAAACGCTGCCTGCCAATACCGCGTCAGGATAACTTCGCCGTCCTTGTACCGCATAAAATACGCCGCAGGCAGCTTAAAAACCCCCTTGAAAAGCGTCTCTTCCAACACCGAATATTGGAACGTTAAATACGCTTCCAGCGCCACCGGGTTCAACGCCTGCACAAACGCAGGATACTCCATAAACGACTTGATTTCCGAGGCAAAAAGCAACGCTCCGCCCACTTGTGTGTAATAAAACGGCTTGATGCCAAAAAAATCACGCGCGGCAAAAATCTCACCTGTCGCGTGAACATAAATGGCGAACGCAAACATGCCGCGCAAATGCGACAGCATCCCCTCGCCGTATTCTTCGTATAAATGCAGCAGCACTTCTGTGTCCGATGTAGAGGCGAATTGATGCCCTTTTACTGCCAGCTCCGCCCGCAGCTCAATATGATTATATATTTCGCCGTTAAAAACAATCGTCAATGCGCCATCCGCCGTCCGCATAGGCTGGTTGCCATGGGTCAAATCAAAAAACGCTAGCCGCCGAAACCCCAGCGATATGCCCGCATCCACAAAATAACCTTCGCCATCCGGGCCGCGGTGCGCCACGCGCTCGGCCATACGGCGGATTACGGTGTTTTCATTATCGTTATATTCGCTACCTGTGAAACCTACAAAACCACACATAATTGCTCCTTATTAACGTCGCCGAAAGGTAAGCGGGCTCGTTGGAATGGAACGTGCGCTTACCCATTCCAACGAGCCCGCTCACCTTTGGCATCACTATTTTGAAAATTAATACAATTGTTGGAGTTGCTTTTTGTTAAATCGAATTATTCTTAGGCTATTTCAAATTCTGCGTAGAGGCGATGGCCTTGGCCGGGCGCACCCGGTACATTGTGGCGAAAATGTTCGTGTATATATGCTTCATCTACATCCAATTGCACATCAATAACCAATTGCCATAAATAGGGGTTGATGGTTTGCCAGCGATGAATATTTGTGATGCATCCTATTTCATCGTACCAATTTACGGTCATGGAGAGGGATTCTCCGACGGCCAGGTGTTTGGGGTCATTGGCTTCCCAGTGATTAAAAATCATGTATTCCAATCCGGCGGAACGTCTGCCTTCGGGATGTATTTCCTCCCAGCCCATAAAAATCATATTGATGTAATAGGCGTAGTGAGGATTGTTGTTTGTCAGTGTGAAGTCCAAGCCATGGCGGTTGTGATTTGTTATCATTATATCCAGATGGGCAAAACGCCCGAAAGCGATTTCTGCCAGTGCGTCTTGCTCCGCCAGCCAGCTGTCGTGGGTTTCTTGCCATTCATCCGAGATGTGGAATATTGCGAAAAAATTGCGTCCGGCGCTTGGGTCAGCATTCCATCCAATGGAAAAAGTACGTACCACGCGGTATTTGCCGGGCGTTAATTCGCCGTACATGAATTCCCAACCAATGTCGCTGTGTATAGTTGCTTGGGCTTGAATTGAAAGCAATGGTAAAGTCCATGCAACGCTATTTACATATGGTATGCGCGCCCACGTACCGTCTTCATAACGTTCCACGTGGAACATTGTCCCATGTGATATATTCCGCTCGGTATTGTTAATCATGGACAACCGCACGCCTGTAGGCGTTACACTGTCCGCAGGGATGTACAATCGGAAGCCTTCAAAGGCATTGGCTCCGGTGGGTTCGCTATTTGTTTCTTTGTCAATGATGTATTCATCATCAACCGACATTTCCGAAAAGGAGCGTTCATCATTCGCATAATTATACGCGGTTGTTTCGTAGGCGCATGCGGTAATGGTTATGATTACCGCTATTATTATCGCTACAAATAATAATTTTTTCACACACAAAAACCCCTTCGCGCTATTATTTATTCGTTAAATAATGCAACGTTACTAATTTGGTTTTTGTTCCTCCACACTTTGTTCCGCCGGGGTGGGTTGTGTTGTTTGTTTTGCGCTCACTTTGCGGATGATACCGCAGGGGGTTTGTTCGCCGGATTGACCGAGGGGATTATCGCGAAGGATGGCGGCGTAGAATGCCTCTTTGATGCGGGGATGTGACGTGCCCATTTGGTTCATTCCCAGGTCGTTGGCGTCTACGATGGACACGGGCACGCCCAGTTTTTGCGATAAGTAGATGGCTGCTTTGGCGGGTTTGTCGGGGGCTAGGACTACATATTCGTTGTAGGGGGGAATGGTATTGTCGCAGGGACCGTCAATGCCGCGTGCTTTGGCACCGGCTACGATATAAAACCAGCCACGGCGACGGAAGAGTTTGCCGATGACAGAGATGGCGGCGGCGAAGAGAATACGTGGTGTACCGCATTCGCGCAGGGCCATTTCCATGGTTTCGGGGATGCCAAGGCCGATGCCTGCGGGTGTTTTTTGTACATATTTGGAAAGGGTGATCGCCAGTTTGCGCGGTTTGATGTCTATTAATTTGATAGCACGGGATTGCGTACAGGCTACGGCACGTTCGGAGATAAACACAAAGTCGCCGTCGCGCACGTGGGGGGCTAGGTGAGGCAGAAATGCCGTATCCAGCGTGTCCTCGTTGGTGATGATGTGTGTGCGGATTGGATAGCGGGCATATTGTTCGCCCGCGTGTTCAATTTCTAAGGATTTGTTTTCGTTGGGTTCGGACGGGGCGGGGTCATTGGAGTCAAGGGGGGGGGCAGTATATGCAAGTTTCTTTTTGCTCATGAACTTATCTTCATTGCCGCGTATCAAACGCATGATGTTGCCGCGGTGCATAAACCACGCCAACGCGCCCAACGCCGATGTAACCGCAACCACTTGCCACGAATGACCAAACACGGCCATCCCCACGGGGATGAGCAAACTCATCAGCAACGATGCCACAGAAATATAACGCACCACCAAAATCGTAACAATCATGATACCGGCGATGATTAAAGCCACGCGCCAATCCAGTGCGAACATTAAACCGATGGTGGATGCAACGCCTTTCCCCCCGCGAAAGCGCAAATAGAACGGGAAGTTATGCCCCAGAATTACCCCCAGACCCGCGTACAGCCCCGGGTGTAAGCAATCCCCACAACGACAATTTAACAACGCCGTAGCAAGCAAAAAAGCCAACACCGCTTTCGCAATGTCGGCAAAAAGGACGATAACACCCCAGCGAAAACCCAGCACACGGGTGACATTGGTCATGCCCGCGCCGCCGCTTCCGTAGTCGCGCACGTCGATTCCGGCTACTTTTTTCGATAAGAAATAACCGTTTTGGATACAGCCGAACGCATACCCTATCAGCAGGGCAAACAGTACGTACATGCTACGTTACGCCCCCTGCGCCTCCAGGTGCGCGTTAATTTGGTCGATGAGCTTGTCCACATCTACACCATGGCCAATGCCTGCTTCTTCCAGCGTTTCGCGCTGGGCGGATGGACAACCGCTGGCACAACGCAAACCTGCTTGCATAAACAACGGGGCAATGCCTTCACCCAGTTTCAAAATGTCCGCAATAATCATACCTTTTGATGCTCTCATTGGTACCACTCCTTATTTTATGGGTTTTCTTTCCAAATTATTAACTGTTTCGCAAATTCCTAAACCCCGGGAAATAGCGGAAAACCGCTCTTCCTTGGATACGCCCCGCTTCTACGAATGGGTTGTTCCAATCCCGCGAGTCACGCGAGTTGCCGCGGTAATCCCCCAGCACGAAGAAATGCCCCTCCGGCACCAACATTTCCGGGAAGTCGGCCCCCATATAACCCATCGGCCCCGTGCGGATAAAATCATCGCGAAGCCCGGACGCACCGTTGATATACACCACGCCACCCGTAATCCGCACCGTTTCGCCCGGCAATGCAATGACGCGCTTGACGTTCATGACCCCGTCGTCCGGCGCACGAAACACGATAATATCATAACGGTCGGGTGATGAAAACAAATAAGACAGCCGAAACGCAACAATCCGATCGTTGACCCGGATTGTAGGCTCCATACTGCCCGTGGGCACTGTGGCATTCACAATTACCAAAAAATTCAAAATCATGGCGCATATTAATGCCACCACAATAATTTTGGACATGCTAAAAACTTCGGCAAGGATTTCTTCCTTCATATCAATAGGCGCATCAGGGCCGCTCCCATTGGCCAAATCAAGAACATCCTGCGTTGTTTTTGGCTCAAAATCGTGCATTCGTCACCTCTAGAGTCATAGATTGCTAGTGTAGCATAAACTTCCAGCGTGGTGCAAACCCGCGCGGAGAGCGGGGGGATGAGGACGCGCGCGCGGCTCGTGTCTGCACATCATCGTCGCCGGGCTTGCATCACCCGCTTTGCGGCGGTTCGAGCTTGTTCGATTTTTTCTAGGAATTTACAAAAGGCTACGGCAAAAATGGTTGTGATAATAGTGATGAGTAGACCGGGGCCTATGATTTCGGAGGGGTTGGCGGAACCGTATTGGAGGCGGTAGGCCACTACGCTGATGGTTACGAGTTGCAGGCTAGACATGTTGATGACCATAAACATGCGCATGGAGGGGGTGGCGGTGTCGGGTTCAGGGTTTTCGCGTTGCATGATTTCCATGGCTTTTAAGCCGCTGGGGGTAGCTGCCCAACCTAGGCCTAGTATATTGGCGATGAAGTTGGTGGCGATGGGTTCGTGGGCTTCGTGTTCGCGGCCCAAGTCGGGGAAGAGGTAGCGCAGGGTGGGTTTGGCGCGGCGGGATAGGGCGGTGATGAGGCCGGCTTTCTCGGCTACGGTCATGAGCCCGGTCCACATGCTTAGGATACCCAGCATGGTGATACACAAAGTTACGGCTTCGCGGGCGGAATCTAATGCCGCGTTGGTCAACGCCGCCATGTTTCCTGTGAAAACTGCCACCAATATTGCCAACAAAATCATGCCGCCCCACAAATAATTGAGCATGTTGCACCCCCGATTTTCGCCATACATCTGATTATGTTTATTTTTTGTTGCGCCGGTTTATTCATGTATCGCGGAGCGGGCACATATATTGTCATGATGACAAGCTCAAATACTGGGAGGCATACATGCGCGATAACATTACGGCGATTTTGGCACATTTCGGCACCACGGGTACGGTGATTGCGAAGGAACGCGGTGCTTTCTTGATACAGACACCACACGGCCAATTTCAGTTGGTCGCAAATTGCGACCAACTGGATTCCATCGTCCGCGCCCACGCGTTCAAGGAAAGCCTTGCGCAGGCAGGTTTTCCGCATACCGACCGTTATTTGACCACCATCGACGGCTTGCCCTATGCGCAATTCGGCGCGGATTACTACACCCTGGCGCACCGCCCCCAAGGCCGCCCCATTGAAGCCGCCCACGCAACCGCAGAAGAAATCACCGCCGCCACACGCACGCTGGCGTCCTTCCACCTTGCCGCTGCCACGCTCACCCTCGACGCGCCCGTTGCCCCCACCCCACCTGATACCTTTCGCCGCGGCGCAGAAATCCTGGCCGCCGCGCAAAAACAAATCCGCAAGCAAAAACAACGCACCGACTTTGAAATACTCCTGCTGACCCACGCTCCCCAATTCATCGAGCGCATCCACCAGTCCATCGACTTATGGCAAGCCGCCCGCTTCACCACGTGGGATAACCTACCCTGCCACAACCGCGTCAAGGCCACGCACTTCCTATATGCACCGCAATCCACCGCTCTCACCCACTTTAATGCCGTCGGCAACAACAGCCACCTGCACGATTTGGCACGCTTGCTCCAACAATTCCCCGCGTACCACGCCGTCATATTAGAAAGCTACAATACCGTCCGCCCCCTGCCCCACGGCGCATTCGAAGCCTTGCAAGCCCTGCGCCATTACCCCGCTCCCGTAATTAAAATCGCCGAACAATACACAACAAAAAAACGCGGCCGCATGCCCGCCGCACTGGAAGAGAAGTTGAGGCTTTGCGTGAAATAGATTCCACAACACACGAAAAATGACATTTTCTAAGCATTTAACACGGGCTTTTGCGACAAAATAATCCATACCCCCGCGATATGATGGACAAGCACGCCATTTACATATCACGGGGGTATTTTTATGGGTTCCATCATGCTCAACCGGCATAAAAAAGGGCAACGCGCCAATGCTTCTGCGCAGTCGTCTGCGGCCAAGGCATCATCGGCGTCACTAACGCGTCGCGATGTGGGTACGGTGGTGGTGGGCGCCGGGGGGTTTTTTATTGGGCGTGCCGTTGTTTTTGGATTTGTTAATCCGCTGGCGTTGCCTTTTTTGGCGGCGTTTATGGGAGCGCGGGCTTTTTATTTGACGGCGTTGCTTACGGTGTTGGGTATGGCCACGCGGTTGGGGGATTTTTATACGCTGCGGTATATGGCGGCGGTGGGGTTACTTTGCGGGTATTATTTTGTGGCCACGCGGGTGGCGGGGAATAACCGTTCGTGGTTGACATTGCCGTATGTGGCGGTGGCTACGGGGGTGGCCATGATGCTGTCGGGGATGGCTTTTGCGGCGCTGTATGGCGATGGGTCGTTCTTATATGTAGTGGCGGGGTTGGAAGCGGTGCTGGCAGGTGGTATGACGCTGGTCATCAAGCGGGGGCACGCAGTGTTGACGGGCAAGCGGCGGCGGATGCTGTCGGGCGAGGACGTGCTGGCCATTACGATTATATTGGCCGGCGTGGTGGCGGGCGCGTCTGAAATATATGTGGGCGCCATGCCGCTGCGGTTTTTCTTTTGCGTGTATATTTTGTGCTTGGTGGCTTATAAAGGCGGAGCGGGGTTTGCGGCTTCGGCGGGTATGTTGCTGGGCGTTTTTTTGTATTTGGCGGGGCATTGGGAAGCGGGAACGGCGGCGGCGTTGTCGTTGGCGGGTATGGGGGGCGGGTTTGCCAAACGGTGGGGGCGCATCGGGGTGATTTTGGGTGTGGCAATCAGCGGGGTATTGGCATTGTATCTGCTGGCGCGGCCGTTGTTGGCGTTTTCGCTGGTGTATTCGGTGATTGCGGCGGGGTTGGCGTTTGTGCTTACGCCGCAGGGCTTCTATTTTAATGTAGCGTCGGCCATCAGCCCCGTGTTGGACAACGCCGACGATTACATGGACAAAATAAAGGAAGAAACCACGCGCCGCTTGAACGCTTTCGCGCTGGCGTTTCAAAAATTGGCAGACACGTTTTCCGGTCTTTCCAAGCCCAAGCACAGCTTGAACAAGCACGATATTTCACAAATGGTGGATGAATTGACCGCTCGTGTATGCGCCACTTGCCCGCGCCACCGCACTTGTTGGGAAGAAGATTTGTACGCCACGCATCAGCGGGTATTTGCATTGCTGGGCGCATGCGCAGAGAACGGCGAAGCCACCGTAGACGACCTCGAACTCCCCTTCCGCAAGGTGTGCAACAAACACATCCAATGGCTGGCAGAGCTCAACGCCATCTTCCACCTGTTCAAAAACGACTTGCGCTGGCACAACCGCATCGCCGAAAGCCGCGAGCTCGTGAGCCAGCAACTGCACGGCGTAGCGGGCATCGTACAATGCCTGAGCGACGAAATCGACATTTCGCTCAAGTTTCACGAGGGGTTGGAAGAGGAAATGATCCTGGCCCTACTCCGCAACCGCATCGACGTAACCAGCGTCATCGTGCTGGAAAATAAAGAAGGCCGCTACCGCGTATCCGTCGGCCACCGCGCCTGCTACGGCAAACACGCATGCAAAAACGAAATCCTGCCCGTGCTCAACGGCATACTCAAACGCAAGATGCGTCCCGAATCCGCCGAATGCGAAAAAATCAACGATGCCTGCACCACCCGATACATCGAAGACCAAAAAATGCGCGTAACCACCGGCGTAGCCAAAACCGCAAAATCCGCCCGCAGCTCCGGCGACAGCTATTCCTTCATGGAAATGAAAAACGGCACCGCCCTACTGGCCCTGTCCGACGGCATGGGCAGTGGCGAACGCGCCCGCCGCGAAAGTGAAGCCACCGTAGGGCTGCTGGAAGATTTCATCGATTCGGGCTTTGACAAAGAACTGGCGGTGCGCATGATCAATTCCGTGCTGGTGCTCAAATCCGCCGAGGAATCCTTCGCCACGCTGGACATTTGCTCCATCGACTTATACACCGGCGAGGCAGAATTTATCAAAATCGGCGCGGCATCCACTTTTTTATTGCGCAACGGCAAGGTGCGGGTCATCCGTTCGTCATCCTTACCCATCGGCATGCTCAACGATGTAGACCTCGAAACCTCCACCCACCACCTGCACCACGACGACATCATCGTCATGGTAACCGACGGCATCATCCCCGACATCGAGCGCGAAAATCAACTTGCCGAAGCCCTCCAACGCTGCCGCTACCGCAACCCGCAAGACATCGCCGACTTCATCTTAACCGAATCCGAAGCCGACCCGGACGCACCCAGAGACGACAAGACCGTGCTGGTAGCGCGGGTTTGGGAACGGGTGTAAGAATAGGAACGCTTTTTAAATATGACATGCTGTAGTCAAGTTTATGTACTATAATCCCCTTAGTACAAAAGGGGGATTTTTTTATGCATACCATTTTTGCTACTTACGCCGCCCACAAAAATGATTTGTTCAGCAATTTTTTATTGGCGCACAGCATACGCGACTTCGCCGGGGATCTTTCGGACGCACCTATGAAAATCTATGTATCGTCCAACTTGGATGTACGGGACGAAATGAAACGGTTTGATGGGTTAAACGTAGCGTTTGCCACTTATCCCTACAATAAGAAGCGCTACCGTTATGCATTCAAACCCGCTGCCGCCGCCGCGTGCGAAATGGATGTTAAGGAAGGCAATGTCGTTTGGCTGGATCGACACATGATGGTCCTCAGTGCTTGTACGGATTTAATACTTAACCCATCAAAAAATTTCGCTTACCGCCCGCCTCATTTAAAAATATTGGGGGCATCCGCAAATGAACCGATTGGCGATTTATGGTCAATGATATTTAAAATTGCGGACGATGATGTGTCCAAATTGTTCCCCATACATACCGAGGTTGATAACGAAAAAATATGGTCGTATTTTTCGGCCGGGCATTTTGCTTTCCGTGCAGAAGCGCGCATCATGCAAGCGTGGGATGCTTTGTTTAAACAATTGGTTGAACACCCCGACATGCAACCGTTTCTTGAAGATGAAACGGTTCGGATTTATTTACACCAAATCGCGTTAACAGCGGCGGTGCTAAAGACACAAACCGTAGAAACATTGATGCCGCTACCCGCATTATACGGCTATCCCACACATTTACATAACAAAATGACGCAGGACAACCAAGTACCCCAAATGGACCAAATCCACACCGCGTTTTTTACAAAGCATGGCAACACAATACCAAAGAAGCACATTTCTGCGTCGCTTACGTCATGGCTCGATGAAAAAATGAAATTATATAAAAACAAAATTTAGGAGGCGATGTACATGTCCGACAAAAAAATGGAGGTAAGCAACATGTCTAACAAAAAAATAGAAGATCCATTTTATAAAGCATTAACCGGAGATGTATTGGAAACCGCATTGGATTTTACAAACTTTTTGCATATAAACAATATAATCCAAGCAGATGAACATCAAATGCATTACAAAGGTCAATGCGTATGTTATTTGGATACCCGAGGCGATAGTCATTCATGGATTGTCTGGCCGGAGGGTGATTACAGCAAAGAACATGACGCGTTCCCGATTGACAGCCGCACAAAAGAAATTGCATGGGCAAATATAATGCAATGCGGCAACTGCCCGGATGTCGGTTGCCATGGCACCACGAAAATTATATTCGGGAAAGAATTTGCAAATATTTGCAATGCCGACAATGTAAATATGACTTTTATGTTTACAAGCCCCAACGCCGAAACCTTGTCTTGCGTTAAAAAGCTGATACTTATGAGAAAACATATGGTTGACAACGCTATGGAAAATGGATTGAAAAGGAATTGAACCATGCCTAATAACCCAACCATCGAAGAAATCTATATTCAATACATCACCGACGACACCCTACGCCAAATCGCCGAGCGGTTATTTCACATCGCTCAAGTACATAAAATGAAAAACCGCCCGGTTTCCTATCATTCATTCACGTTTACATATCGCAGCACCAATGTCTTTAACATCACCATGCGCGCCACCCTATCCAACAAGGGTGTACGCAAAATCGACCCCACCAATCATTTCATTGTACAAATTTGCATGGGTAAAAAAGACGAAGCTGAAGCACTGTTAGCTGCGCAACCGCAGCATATACGCACCGAATATATTGGCAGCCGTGTCATCAGTTGCGGCATTTGCGCCGGCACACCCGAAGGTCAAGCCGCACGCAACCTCACTTGCGACAAAGTCCTGTATTTTCGTGAAAGCAACGAAACGTATCCGCTTTGTACAATCAATTTTGGTTACGCACGGCACAACCCTACACCCGCACAATATGAAATAATCGAACACCTTATCCTCAAACGTATACAAGCGATTGATATTGCTAAAGCAAAAAAATAAAATATTCATAATTCATTCATCGAGCGGAGGAATTACCATGGATTTAAACCACGCCTTTGTCAAAGCGTTGCAAGAAGAGGGTTGTCACATCATAGGTTTCGCGGACTTGCGCGAGCTGCCAGAAGAATGCCGGAATAAACTACCCGTCGGCATCATCATGGCAACCACTTATGCCCCGGAAAAGTTATGGGACAAGTTAAGCGAAGCACAACGCAAAATCATCAACGATGATTGGGCATCCGACAGCCCGTTGGACTGTTATAATAAAAAAGCGAAAGCCTTCTTAAAAGAACACGGATACAAGCGCAATACCACTTACCCCACCATGCAGCTTACATACAAAATGCTGGCCACCATCGCGGGCATCGGGTGGATTGGGCGCAATACGTTGCTGGTTTCCAACGCGCAGGGGCCTGCGGTACGCTTCACCGCCGTGTTGACAAACGCACCGTTTGCATGCGGCACGCCGATTACCGCTTCACAATGCCCGCCGAATTGCCGGTTGTGCATGGACGCATGCCCGGGCAAAGCCATCAAAGCCGAACCCCTGTGGGCGCGGGGTATCCACCGGGATGAATTTTTTGATGTGGATGCATGCAAGAAGAACCGCAGCGGTTGCGGCGGAGCTTGTGTGGCGTGTTGCCCGTTTACGGCGAAGGGTTTGTGTTAATAATTTGACGGGGTGTGCTTCACTTTAATCATCACAGGGATAATTCCGCATGGCAGAATTTTTTGCTCCCGAATTTGGATCAACCGCGTACCAATCAAAAACCGCGCAAACGCGCGGTTTTTTGATGATTTCATAAAATTATTTCTTTCTAAATTACAATTTATTCTTCAACAATAATATTAGCGGGTGGCTGCCACGACCATTCGATTTTAATGCTGCGTGTGGCCCTGTCCCAATGCACCTCTGCGCCCAAGGATTCGGCTACAAAGCGCAGGGGCACGAACAGTTCGCCGTTGTGCATCATGGGTGTACCCATGTTATTGGGCAAGGGTTGGTTCATTTGCAAGGCGAATGCCATTGTGCCTTGCGTAATGACAAACATTTGCAACGCGTCGTTTTGGGTAACGGTTATCCCCATGGTGCGTTCGATTAAACGCAGGGGTACCATGGTTCTGCCGTTAATGATGAAGGGTGCGGCATCGCCATGTTGGGGCGTGCCGTCTTGTGTGTAATTATATTGACCAACAACTAAATGCAGGATGTGCACGCGTGCGGGCATGTCGGCAACTTCTTCTTCATTACCTGTGGTCCAACCGTCGGGAGCCAAGGGTGAACCGGGTTGCGAGGGCGTGCCCGGCGCAATGGGGGTACCCGGTGTTAATTCCGGGTTGGCCATTACCGTTGCACTGCCTACTGCAAACAATACGGCAAGCAAAACAAATACAGCAATTTTTTTCCATGATTTATACATATTTATCACCTCAAATTTATTTGCGGAACGGATTCAAACATTGCCCATATATCTTCGGGTGCGACACCCGTCATGCTTACTACGATGATTACATCATCAAACAACACGCCAAATTGAGAAGTTTCCCAGCGGGGTAATATGCCGCGCTGTACGTCACTGTACCGTGCGTTGTTCCAACGTGTCCGCGCTTGTATCGCTTCCGGCGTGAATTCTTCTGCCAAAAACACAGGCGATTGGAAATAATTGAAGTACGCATCCGGTACGGTATCGGCCCACGGAATTTCGTACAAGTTCACATCGAAACGTTCGCGGTCATGTATGGAAACGATGTTTTGCAAGTCATGGGCGGTGGGTATGCTGACGCGCCAAGTGATGATGTGCATCCCGCCGCCCCAATCTGTACCCCAGTATGCGAACAAGTCGTTAAGCCGTGTGGTTATTAAGCGATGTGCGGAATTTTCGACAAACCCGGGGGGAATATATTGGGGCAGGAAGCTGCCGAAGTCGGCATCTTCGCGCGCTTGGGTTATGGTTAGTTGGTCGTTGCGTAATTTGGGTATCGCAGGATCAGCCAATACAGACAAATCCGTTGCTTCGCCCGTGACGATTTGATTCACCAACGCGGTTAGGCGCTCCATTCCATTGCGTTCATCGTTGCCTTCGCCCCAGAGGTATTCCAAGTCGCTGGTTTCTACGCGATAGGCGATGCCGTCCAATACAAAATCCGCGCGGAAGAATTCTTCGTCCATGCCATATACAAAGGCCGTTACTTTCACCCCATGCACGTCGGACACGATGGGATTATCACGCGGAAACAGCAGCGTGCTGTCCGGCATCACTCCGGCGTAACCCAGCGTAATGGACGTGAAATTCAAACGCATTTGTTCGTAGGCGGCTACATACCACACCGAGCCATCCGCCCGGTATTGCACTACGCCCCACATTTGCATATCCACCCCCGGGAACACCGCGCGGATTTGGTCGGCCGTCAAATCGTAGTCGAAGTATCCGTCGGGGATGATCATGCTGGCGGACATGACCGATTCTACTTCGTTGAAAGTGAGCGCGTGGATTTCCATGGGTGGGGGGGATTCGTTTTGTTGGGGTGCGGTCGTGACGGGGACAGGGAAAATGGGGGCGGGAGAAATGGGGGCGTTGGGGTCGTTAATGTTCGGGGCTTGAACGAAGTGGCCATTTTGCCCGGTGTCGCCGGGTGAAATGTAGGGGGCTTCGTTTTGCATGAGGTTGGGGATTATAAAGATGACACCCAGCAAGATAACCAAGCAAGCCGCCAACCCCATAAAACGGTACGTTAGGTGCGCGGGCTTGCGTGTGGCACCATCAACGTTAGACATTCGATGTGCCAGCCGTTGGTTAATTTTCTCGTGCAATGCGGGGGTTGCGGTTATTTTATCCATATAATTTTTATATTCGTTCATGGGTGGCTCCTTCCGATTCCAATTGGTCCTTGAGCAACCGCCGGGCACGTGTGAGTTGTGCCCGAACAGTTGATTCGCGCTGTGCAGTCATTTCCGCAATTTCTTTGGTGGCGTATCCTTCATAATAAAACAGGTGGATAGCAACCCTATATTTCGAAGGCAGTGCCAACACGGCTTCCATGAGATGCAATTGTTTACTTGTCCGCGCAGGGTGGGTATCCAACAACGGCACGGTCTTCTTCCACCAATGCGATCGCAAACGGTTTTTGGCCAAATTAACCGTGACACGTATGAGCCAAGCAGTTTGGTGCGTCGCAGATTCGAATACCCGCGTTTTTTCTATATACCGCACGAAAGCGTCCTGCACGATATCCTCCGCTTCTGCCATGTTGCCCGTGACGGCGGCAGCGACGCGAAGCAGCTTGTTCACGTTGTGTTGTATTACTTGTGTTATGCAATCCACCGGCCGGTGATCGTCATTCAAATCCAATACGGTTTTGGCCGGAATGACGATGGATCGATCGTTCACATGCTTCACTCCCTTCACCTTATATACACATGAGCAATCCTCAATGCTGCATGGATAAATAAAAAATGCACCCCGAAGAATAAGTGCAATTTTGTTTCGGCATGCGTTTTGTTCGCCTCTGTACAGCGCAACAATGTAATTATACAATAACCGTCATCGAATATAATCATTGGGGGCGAATCATGAAATTATATTTGTCGCTCGTAGTCATACATACGGTTTTGATATCGTTTGCTTTGTTTTTGCCGCTTGCGTGGTTGGACAGCGGTACGGTCAGCAATTGGGTTTACACGATTGCGCCTTCGCTTCGGACGGCAACTACGGTTCTTATGATTTTTTATTTTTATGCATATCGAGCAAACAAACATTTTTTATTTATATTGCCGCTCAGTTTTGCTCCGTTGATTTTTATTATTTTGCCGATGTTATCCTTTAGTCGTGTGGGAAATTTACGCTCGTTATATATTTTTAATGACGTCTTATTTTTTTCTTTATTGTTCGGTTTTATTACACTCATTGTTTCCATCATTCTTCAAATAAAAAAATCAAAGCGGCACCAACAAAACCGGACGTTGTATAAAAATGAAACCACACCCCGGCGAATCATGATTGCAGGAAGCGTCCTTGCCGGATTGTATATCATTTCGTTAATTATATTTCTCATCCGCCATTTCATTTATACGTTTTCATAAAAAGGAGCTATGTCATGACCACCGTATATTTTATCCGCCACGCCGAACCCGCGCGCAAAAACCCCGCCGATCGGCTACCCGACGAACCCATTTACACCGATGCCACCTTTCCCCTGACGGACAAAGGCAAAGCCGACACGGGGCTGGTGACGGCATACTTGCGGGATAAGGGCGTGGACGTGGTGTTGTCAAGCCCCTTCAAGCGTGCGGTGGACACGGTGGCTCCTTTCGCGCGAGAAGCGGGGTTGGAAGTGGAAATCATCGACGACTTCCGCGAGCGGCGCATCGCACGGGAGGATTTTTGGGTGGATGATTTCAAGGCATACGCCGCACGGCAATGGGCGGACTTCACCTACAAACTAGAGGACGGCGAGTCGCTGGGCGAAGTGCAAGCACGCAAGGTGGTTGCATTTTGCAACCAACTGAAACGCTGCGCGGGCAAGACGCTGGTCATAGGCACCCACGGCACGGCGTTGTCGCTGCTGCTTAATCATTTTGATACGAACGGCAAGCTGAATGTCGAGAGTGGCAATCGACGCGAGACATTCGGCAACACGCACGCAAAATGGGAACAAATGACCATGCCGTGGGCGATAAAATTAACGTTTGACGAATCACAACCGGACCCGGACGGCACACCGCAATGCGTCTGCATCGAAGAAATCAACCTCTTCGTTCACAAACCGATGTTGACGACGATATTCCCGTACAACACGTTTGCGCAGCACGCCTACACCGTCATTTTCGCACGGCAATCGGTACGGCAGGACGCGAAGCACCGGCTCACCGAACCATCCAACGCCAACGCCAACGCCAACGCCAACGCCAA
>WQVD01000014.1 GCA_009781755.1 Defluviitaleaceae bacterium
CACTCAGCCAAACTCTGACTATCTTTGTAAGTGCCATTGCTACCATTAACTTGCGTTACTACTAACTCTGGCACCACAATTCAATCATTGCTTAGCCAGTATTATCCGGTTTTGGGTCGTGCCCCATCGCACATGCTACGCATATGCTCAAGACACTAGCTTTCTTTTTCGACGCGCCTTTACGTCGGATTCAAAAGAATCTTAAAGGAGTGTTCCGGCTAAGGTCACTCCCTCAGGGTCCTGCTTTTTCATGGCTATTCTGTTTTCAAGGAGCAGTTTTGCTTGGCATTTCTTGTCTCCCCGTCGAGAGAGACGAACGCCAGTATACCAGCGTAAAAACATTTGTCAACACTTTTTTGAAAAATTTTTTTTCGTCAGCGTTTGATCTCGATTTATATTAATGCTTGAAACAAAAAAACGCAGTCGATGAGTGCCACTAATCGACTGCGTTTTTGTTATGTACCGATTCAATCTTTCGATTGCCGCTTGGTGTACCAGTGGTACCAGCCCATAAGCCACAGGCTGCGTATCGTGACCGACACGGCGATGCCATACCAAATGCCGTTGAGCCCCCACACCCGCACGAATGCGCAGGCAAAAATCACGCGCAGTATATTGGAAGAAACGCTTACGATGGAAGGCTTGACGGTTTGTCCCTGGCCGCGGAATGCGCCTGCGGCTACGCCTTCCATGCAGCCCAGGATTTGTGTGAGGGCGAAAACGCGCAGGTAATCGCCGCCCATGGTGATTTCTGCCGCGTCGCGCAAGAAGATGCTTACCAGCGGTTCGGCGAGGAAAAAGAGGAACGCCGCAATCACCACGCCGTAGATGCCCATGGCCAGTACGCCGATGCGGTAACCTTCGCGGATGCGGTCGCGTTTACCTGCGCCGTAATTTTGCCCGATGTAGGCCGTGAAAGCCGATGCGAAGCCGCCGCCTACGAGATATGCCAAGGCTTCTACTTGATAACCCACGCGGTGTGCGGCGATTGCGCCGGTACCGAAGTCGGCGATGAGTCGCGCCACCACCATGAATAGGAAAGTAAACAACGCCGACTCCACCGCCACGGGGAAGCCCCATTTAAAAATCTGTTTAATGGAAATCCAACAAGGCCGCACACGGAAGAGGAATCGCTCGAACGGCCGCGCGGAATATTTTTTTATTGCCCACAATTTTAATGCCAAGTTGACAACGGATGCGACAACCGTACCCCACGCCGCTCCGGCGATGCCCAGCCCCGCGCCCATGGTACACGGCAGCGCAATTTCGCCCCAACCAAACGGCAGTGGAATGACATTGAACGAGAAAATCAACAATGGCGACAGCACAATATTGACCGCCAGCCCAAACGCGTTGATATAGAAAGGAAGCTTGGTATTGCCGAAGCCGTTGAAGACGCCGGTGATTACATTATGTACAAACAAGAAAGGTAGCGACAGCGCGGATATGGCCAAATACAGCTTGGCCTCGTCCACCACTTGCCGCTCCTCGATGGCGAAAAAGGCCACCAATGGCCCTCGCGCTACAATCATGACGGATGTGTATATCAGCCCCAACACCACCGCCACCCATATGGCATTGTTGGCGAATTTTTTCGCGCCCGCTTCGTCGCCGCGCCCCATGTGCTGCGACACGCCGATTTCTGCGCCCATGCGCCCGATGATGACAAAGGCCATGGACAACCACAAATACATAGCTGCCGTGCCCACCGCCGCTACGGAAGCAGAAGAAAGCTGCCCCATCCAAAACATGTCCGTCAAGTTGTACGCCATTTGCATAAATGACGTTGCCATGATGGGCACGCTCAGGAGGAGCAGCTTTGTAAAAATCTTGCCTTCGGTTAGGTTATATTTGCGTTGCACAGCTTATGCGCGGCGTGGGTCACCCATGAAGATGAGCGCGATGGTGCCGGGGCCGGTATGTGCGCCAATAACGGGGCCGATGTCGGAAATGAAAAATTCTGTGTTGCCATGCTGGGCGGTGATCATTTCTTTGAGTTGCTCGGCAAGCTCGGGTACATCGGAGTGCGAGATGAATATGGGTTGGCCTTTGGGAACGGCGTTGTGGTCGGTCATTTGCTTGGCCAGCAGCTCCAATGCTTTGGTACGGCCGCGTGCTTTGGTGATGGGGGCGAGTTTGCCGGCGTTGTCTATGTGCAGGATGGGCTTAACATTGAGCATCGTGCCTACAAATGCGCGTGCGCCCGATATACGCCCGCCTCTGCGTAAGTGGTGCAAGTCATCCACCATAAACCAGTGGTGCAGGTTGGGCACTAGGCTTTCTACATAAGCGGCGGCTTCATCCACCGATTTGCCGTCGTCGCGGGCTTTGGTGGCGTAATAAGCCAACAAGCCGATGCCTACGGACGCACCTTTGGAATCAATCGTATAAATTTTGCGGTCGGGATATTTTTCGCTCAGCTCGCGGGCGGCCAGTTGCGATTGCTCGTAACTCTTGGACAGCGCCGACGACAGGCAGATGTACAGTACGTCCTTGCCCGCTTGCAAATGCGGCTCCCAAATTTCCATATAACGGAATTGATTGACCTGCGTGGTGGACGCGGCTTTTCCTGCCCGCAGCGCATCGTAGTAATCCTTGACGCTTATTTCACGCCAATCGGGATGGTTATAGTATTCCTTGTTGTCTAGGGTAAAAATAAACGGAATGATTTCGACGTTCCAATCCTTGACCATGGCGTCGCTCAAGTCGGTAACGGAATCGGAAATAATGGCAAACTTGTTCATTCAAACACTCCCTTTTCATTTGGTTTGAAAATCTTGGGGTTACAAATCTTACCAAGAATAAACCTTTGTCACGGAAATGTAAATATTTGTGTGTGCGTTGTGATCGTGTAGGTCACGATGTAGCGCGCGCCTTGACCGTAATGGGTGGCGGATATATTGATTGCGTCGGGCGGCCATTCATCGGGCAGTTTGTCACAGATTGTGACAGACTGAAATTCTCCTGCGGCGTTTTGGAAGATAAACGGTGTGTGCGCCGCCAAGAAATCTGCGTATTCTTCCAGCGCCAAGTCGCGAGCGTGCATGATTTCGGCATGGGGGGTGCCTACATAACGCAGGTGCCATGGTTCGTAGATGATATTTGTGGTGTGCGTCTTGGATTGCGGGTAGCGGATAATAAAACCGAAACGATGGGCGTTGGCAGCCAGCCATTCGCCCGCGGGGGTTTCACCGAAAGCTTGATTGAGCGCACCGGTGGAGCTTACGTCCAGTGCCAACCCGGTTTGGTGCTCGCTGGCACCGGGGGGTTGCACGGACTGCGCGGCACGTTCACGCGCTTCCTTGCGGGAATATCCTTGCGTAATGTAGTGGCGTATGCGCTCGGCGAATAAATCCTTTTGCCGCCCGTAGGAACGGTATGCGCTGTATAGGTACAGGGTTTGGTCGCCCGCTTCTGCTTTTTCCGCTTGCATGGCGGCGGTTAATTTTTCATACGCATCTGCGACTTTGCCATCCATGCGATGATTGCCAACGTCAACCAAGGTGCGCGGCTCGAAGCCTTCGCACAGGGGATGGTCGGTGTTGACCAGCCAAAGTAACCCTGCACCATCGTTGGCGTGCACCTGTACCGTGGTTAAAACACAAAAAATAAGCGCGGCTGCCGTTAAGCAAGCCACGCGGATTGTATATGCATATCGAATCATGCAGTTATATAAATAAGAAGCCTTGCGCATATTAAAACCTCCGTCCGTATAATGGGCGATTTTTACCCATGCATTTTTACGGGCACGGGCATGGTTTATTTATTATGCGCAGCGGAAAAAAATTAATGCGGAAGCGTTATTTGATTACGACCAAGCCTTCCTTGTGCAATTCGTTCAACGCATACACGACCCCCACGCGCGCATGTGCCGCTGTCAAACCACCTTGAAGAAATACATTATAAGGCGCACGCATGGGCGCATCGGCAGATAATTCGATGCTTGACCCCTGCACGAACGTACCCCCCGCCATCACCACGCCGTCGGCATAACCGGGCATGGGTGCAGCTTCGGGCGTGACGTAACTGTCCACGGGCGCAGCGTATTGGATGCCACGGCAAAACGCCAGCACCTTTTTGGCATCGCCCAATTGGATGGCTTGCACGATGTCGGTACGCACCGCATCAGGCAGCGGATTAACGGGATAACCCAGCCGCCGGAAAACCTCCGCAGCCAATATTGCCCCGGAAATACAATTACTCACCACTTGCGGCGCCAAGAAGAGCCCCATCAATAATGGGCGCGTCATGCCCAATGTAGGCCCCACATCGCCGCCGATGCCGGGCGCTGTTAAGCGTGTCGCGGCGCGAGCCACATATTCCGCCTTGCCCACCACATATCCGCCGCCGGGCGCAATGCCGCCGCCGGGATTCTTGATGAGCGACCCCGCAATCAAATCCGCGCCCGCTTCAATGGGCTCGCGGTCTTCGGTGAATTCGCCGTAGCAATTGTCCACCAAAATACACACATCGGGGCGCACCGCACGGATGGTTTGGATTAACGCTTCGATTTGCGCAATTGTGAACGACGGCCGCCAAGCATATCCCTTTGACCGTTGTATAGTGACCATGGCGATGCGCGGCTCGGCTTGCAAGTCGCGTTGGACAGTGGACAAGTCGATTTCGCCGTCAGACGTTAACTCCGTCTGCTTGTAATCCACGCCATACTCCGCCAGCGACCCCACCGCATTACGGATGCCGATGACCGACTCCAACGTATCGTAAGGCGCACCCACCGGGGAATACAATACATTTCCCGGGCGCAAATTGCCAAATAAAGCCACCGCCAGCGCATGCGTACCCGATATCAACTGCGGCCGCACCAGCGCCGCCTCCGCAGCAAAAATCTCCGCGTACACATCTTCCAACACCTGCCGCCCCACGTCATGATAGCCATATCCCGTAGAATCCACGAAGTGTGCATCCGACAAGCGGCATTTTTGCATCGCGTGCAAAACCTTTAATTGGTTGACCGATGTAATGGTGGTGATGCGCTCGCTTGCATTTGTTACAACGGCAGATTTTTCAGCCGTCGCAACAAATGCGGCCACATCGGGATGAATGCCCTGTGCAATTAAGCAGTCGTTAAACATTCGGTTTCGCTTTCGGGGCTGCCTTCCGGTTGTACTTTGGGTGCGACGGTTACGCGGTCAACCACGGTCAAATCCAACACAGAGCGCATCGGTGCCACGGTGGAAATGGCGTGTTTGTACACCATTTGCTGCTTTCCATCGACTTCCACGATGATTGCATACGCATCAAATGCGCATACCTTGCCGCGGATTTGGAAACCGTTGGTGAGAAAAATAGTAACAGGTACTTGCTCCTTGCGGACGATGGCCAGCATCATGTCTTGATAATTGTGTGTCATAAGGCAAAACTCCTTTATAAGTACAATATTTTGTGTGCGATTGATTTTGCATCGCCGCAAGATGCATCTACATACACCGCATGCGGGGATGAATTGTTAAACCACGTGGTTTGCCGCTTGGCATAACGGCGAGTGGCTTGGGCGATTTCGCTCCGCACTAATGCGCTTTGCGGATCCATGCCACTTTGGATGGCACGGGTAACCTCGCGATAACCAATGGCTTGCATGGCGGGCAAATCGGGGGAAAATCCGGCAGCTAGTAGCCCTTGCACCTCCTGCACAAAACCGTTGCGAAACATGGCATTGGTGCGCGCGTTGATGCGGGCATACAGTGCATCGCGCGGGTGCGTTAACAAAATGAAGCGCGTGTCCGGCGGCAGGGTGTGTGTGCGCTTGCTGCGTTGGGCGTCGTTATGCGATGAAAACAGCGTGCCGTTTATTTCGACAAACGCCAATGCCCGCGCCACGCGCTTGATGTTGTTGGGGTGGATGGCAGCGGCAGCAGCGGCGTCACGCATGGCAAGTAAATCATGTAAGTATTGTGCGCCATTTTCGGCGGCCTGGGTAGCGAATTGATCGCGCAGGGCGTTTTCGGCGGCGCCTTGCTCACCGGCAAATTCTGTACCATACACCACGGCGTTAATATAAAACCCTGTGCCCCCCGCAAGGATAGGCATGCGCCCACGGGCATGAATGTCTGCAATGGCGGCATTCGCCAACGCTTGGTATTGCGCGGCAGAGAACGGTTCGTTCGGAGCAACTACATCCAGCAAATGGTGTGATATCTCGCCGCGTTCTTCTAATGTAGGTTTCGCAGTGCCGATGTCCATCCTGCGGTACACCTGCACGGAGTCCGCAGAAATAATTTCGCCCCCGGTCAGGCGCGCCAACTCGATGGCCACGGCGGTTTTACCTGATGCGGTTGCCCCTGCGATGACGTATAGCATCGTTAGCCCCGCTTAAATCGGCGTTCTAGTTCGCGCCGGGTTATTTCGATGATGGTGGGGCGGCCGTGCGGGCATGTGAAGGGTGAATCCAATTGCAAAAGCCGCGCAATGAGCGCGTGTGATTCCTCGTGCGTTAATTCATCGCCTGCCTTGACGGCGGCTTTGCACGCGGCTTGGTGTAGCAAGTCGGTTTTGGCATCGTAGGCGTTTTCACCATCGGGCGGGAATTCTGCCAGCTTGTCCAACACTTCCATAAAAAAATCAATGGGCAATGGCCCCTTGAACAAAAACGGCACGCCCGCCAACGCAGGCTCGTCATCCCATTCCAACGCGAAGCCCATCCGCGCAAAATAGGTTTCATTTTCGCGCAGCGTAGCAGCCTCACGCGGGGTCAGTCGCAAGGGCATGGGCGCAATCAATGACTGCGAATGCACTTGCTCGGCAGCGGCGGCGCTACGGATTTCTTCATATAATACGCGCTCGTGCGCGGCGTGCTGGTCAATGAGGTACAGCGATTCGCCCTGCGCCAGCAGCCAATACGTGTTAAACAACAAGCCCAAAATCGTGTAATTGTGGAAAAAAGGAAGCGGCGTGGCAGGGGAAGTCGACGGCAGTGAATCAGATGATAACGACGACCGCGGCGGAATGGGTTGCGCAGTGTAATCCGCAGGTAGCATGGGTTCGCCTTCGCGCAACGCGGGGCGCGTGGAAATATCCGGTGCCGTGGTCATGGGGGTGTAGCCTGAAACGGCAGAGTTGGTAGACGCTTGATGCGCTATGTCGGCATTACCCAATGCATCAGACACCGTATACGGCGTGGCCACACGCTGCGCTTCCCGCGTTGCGCTCACTTCACGCAGGTCAATCTGCTCAATTTCCGCATCGTTCGCGTCCGTCTTTCCACGCGCATCGCCCAAGCACACCACGGGTGCCAAATGATGCGCTGCCAGCGTCTCGCTCAATGCCTGCGTCACAAACACCCGCACCGCGGCTTCGTCGGCGAAGCGCACATCCATTTTGGTGGGGTGCACATTTACATCCAGCGCATCGGGTGGCAGCGTCAAGCTCAGCACATACAGCGGAAACCGCCCCATGGGCAGCAATGTACGAAACGCCGCTTCCACCGCCAGCCCCAGCATTTTGCTTTGGATATACCGCCCGTTGATAAAAAACGTGCCGTAGCTGCGGTTGCCGCGTGCAGTTTCGGGTTTGCCTAGCAAACCGTTTAAGGTTAAAAGCGATGCAGATTGGGCGTTGGTGCGTGTCAAGTTCAAGTCTGCTTCACTTTGTTTATCCACGTCCATTAACTTGCCCGCAACTTCGCGGCCATATACGTTAAGCACGGCAGTGCGCAAGTCGCCGTTGCCGTTGGTTTGAAACACGATTTGCCCGTTGGCAATGTATCGAATGGCCAAGCTTGGGTTGCCCAGTGCTAGTTTTTGTAAACAATCGGATATGTAGCCCGCCTCAGTTGCGGGTTTTTTTAAAAATTTGCGCCGTGCGGGCACATTGTAAAACAGGTTAGACACGATCACTGTCGTTCCGTTGGCGCAACCCACTTCGGCACTACCGGCAAAACGCCCGCCGTGCACTTCCATGCGTGTGCCCATCAGTGCGTGCTGCGTCTTGGTTACCATTTCCACTTGTGCCACCGCGGCAATGCTAGACAATGCCTCCCCGCGGAAGCCCAGCGTTCCCACCGCAAACAAATCCTCTGCGCAAGTGATTTTGCTGGTGGCATGCCGCGAAAAAGCCAGCCCCAACGATTCTGCAGGAATGCCCACGCCGTTGTCGGTGACGCGAATGGCCGTCAAGCCGCCGTCGGTGATTTCTACCGTGACTTGCGTGGCTTGTGCGTCGATGGCGTTTTCTGTCAGTTCTTTGACCACGGACAAAGGCCGCTCGACTACTTCGCCGGCGGCTATTTTATCAATCAATCGTTGGTCGAGCTGGACGATGGGTTTCATCTTGACGCTCCCCTCCACCTCAATTGTATCGAAAGAACGCAGATTTGCAAGAAATATCTGCGTGCGATAATATATTTGTATGAAAAAACTGTGTTTGATTTTTTTGGCGGCGTTGTTGGCGGCATGGCCCATCACAGCACGCGCTTACGAATATGAAAATGAATATGAAGAAGAATATATCCGCCCGCTTTATTACGCCGGGGCGGTTACTATCTTGTGCGCACAAACGGGTGAATTATTATATGCCTACCGCCCGCACCAGCGTTTCTATGCCGCCAGCTTGGTTAAAGTCATGACCGCGCTACTGGTGCTAGAGCATGTGGACAATTTAAACGAAGTCATCACCCTAAGCGAAACCGCCGCTTATTTGCCGTGGTACGCCGCGCACATGGGCTTGGTAGCGGGTGATCAATTTACGGTGTTGGATGGGTTGTACGGCAATATGCTACCCTCCGCCAATGAAGTGGCCAACGCATTGGCCGAGCATGTGGCGGGCAGCATACCCGCGTTTGTGCAAATGATGAACACCCGCGCGGCGGAGTTGGGCGCATACAACACGCGTTTTGTTAATGCTTGCGGGTTGCCGGGTTATGGGCAGTTCACCACCGCGTATGACATGTCGCTCATCATGCGCGAGGCCATTCAACATGATATTTTTGTGAGACTCATTTCCGCACCGCATTATAATTTCCCGCCTATGTACAACCACCCCGAAGGGCGATTAATCCGCAACACCAACCACCTCATACGGCCGGAAAGCGAATTTTTCCACCCCCACGTCGTCGGCGGCAAAACGGGCTGGATTATCGCCGCGCAAAATACCCTTACGACTTATTCGCGTCGGCAAAACCAAGGGCTCATCATCACCCTGCTGTACACCGAACGGCGCGATGACACCTTCATCGACACCGTGGCATTGATGGACTTAGGGTTCTACTTGCGCACATACGGCGCACCGGAAACGCTCCCGCCCCCAGTACCGGAATTGCCCCTGCTCCCGCTGCCGCCGGATGCCCCGCACCCCGGCGAAACCGACCCCCACAGCAACCCATACGACTACACAACTGACGGCGCATCGACCGGCACCTCCGACTTCATAGGCACGCTGCCCACACGGAACGATTATGCCGCGTCCGGTGATTCATTTTTTTCTAATTCGCCCGCGTATACGGTGCATTTAATATTGGCGGTGGTGTTTTCATTGTTTGTCGGCACGGTATGCGCCATCGCGTTGTTCCCGACGAAGAAAAAATAATACGCCCCTGCGATTCAACCGCATGGAAATATAGGAGGAACGACCGTGAATTTGCTATTTAGTAACATCACCGCCGTAACCCAGCAAGCAAACAAACCCGTCCTACATAACGTCGATGTGGGCATTGACGGCGATAAAATCGCCTTCATTGAACCGCATGATGCGACACGTACCCACTTACACCCCACCACACGCGTCATCGACGGTACACACAAAATCTTGATGCCCGGCATGTACAACGGCCACGCCCACGCCGCCATGACCCTCTTCCGTGGGTACGCCAACGACCGCGCGCTGGAGGATTGGCTATTCAATTATATCTTCCCTGCCGAACGCCGCTTGACACCCGAGTTGGTGCATACGGGCACGCTCCTTGCCATCGCCGAGATGATTTCGTCCGGCGTTATTTGTTTTACGGATATGTATTTTCATATGGACAAAGTGGCGCAGGCCGCGCATGAGGCGGGTGTGCTAGCCAATGTGTCCAACGCGGTCATCGGCTTTGACCGCGACAGCTACGACTTCCACAAGGACAATGTGTACGCACAAACCTTGCGCACGTTGGAACAATTCCACAACAAAAACGATGGACGCATCAAGGCCGAAGCAAGCATCCACGGGGTATATACCTCGCACCCGCCCGCGTGGCGGCAAGTCATGGACTTTGCCCACCAACACGAATTGGGCTTGCATGTGCACTTGTCCGAAACCAAAACCGAACACGACGGCTGCATAGAGAAAAACGGTGTCACCCCCGCCAAGATGTTTGCCGACCACGGCGTATTCGACCGCCCCACCACGGCAGCGCACGGCGTATGGCTCACCGACGCAGACATCGCCCTGCTAGCCGAAAAAAACGTAAGCGTGTCGCACAATCCCCTGTCCAATCTCAAGCTCGCCAGCGGCCTAGCCCCCGTGTGCAAGATGCTGGCGCGCGGCATCAATGTGACCCTCGGCACCGATGGCATGGCATCCAACAACTCCCATGACCTCTTTGAAGAAATGAAGATGGCCTCGCTCTTGCAGAAATACCACAACAACGACCCGCTGGCCCTGCCCGCCACCCAAGCCCTACAAATGGCCACCTCCAACGGTGCCAAAGCCGCAGGCCGCGCCCACGAATCCGGGCAAATTACCCCCGGCTACCATGCCGACCTCGTCGTCATCGACCTGAACAACCCGCGCCAAACCGTCAGCTACGACCCCATCCTGTCCCTGGCCTACGCCACATCCGGCCGCGATGTAGAAATGACCTTGTGCCGCGGCAAAATCCTATACGAAAAAGGTGAATACAAGACCATCGACATTGAACGCGTACTGCACGATGCCCGCGCGGCGAAGGAAGTATTTTTGGCCTAGATTTTATATGCTATTGGAGCAAAACTTTTATGGCTAACAATGATTTTATTATTGATGATTATACAAAAGAGAAACTTTCATTTAATCCAGTGCGCGAACAATTATTTGGTTTTTTCATTTTGTTTATGGCTGGTTTAATTTTTGGAGTGCCATTCTTTATAAAATGGGCTGCATCTTTTTATGGTTTTTTTGATAATGCAGAACCTCGTTTTATAATCCGTTTTGTGGTTATCAACGGCATTTTAGGAATTGTTATATTTATAATCGGCATTATAATCCATGAATTATTGCATGGTGTTTTTTATGCTATGTTTGTTAAAGATGGTTTAAAATCAATAAAATTTGGCATCGTATTAAAGGAGGGTTACGTTTATTGCGAATCAAAAGAAGTTATGCGGTCAAACCAATTTATAATAGGATTGATGATGCCTATGATTATTTTGGGAATAATCCCCGCTATAATTTCAATATTTAATGGCAGTATGAGTTTATTGCTTTTTGGCATTGTTTTTACAATGGCTGGTGCTGGAGACACACTGATCCTAACAAGAATTATTAAAGATAGAAATAAAACTTGGTTTGAAAACCTGCCCTCTATTGGAGAGTGGAATGTGTACAAACCAAAAAAATAAACAACCTGCATCCGATTAATCAACAGGTGCTTTTTGAATCCTATTTTTAGGCGGTGTTATTTATGAGCTTACAAATTAACCTGCATGGCAAAATCGCCGTCATCACCGGTGCAACCGGTCAACTCGGGCGCGTTATGGCGCGGACGCTGGCGCAAGCGGGGGCGGACATTGCCGTGCATTATGCTCGCAACGCGGACATGGCCATGCAATTGGTGGAGGAAATCCGCGTGATGCGTGACGCGGACGGCACCCCCCGCCGCGCCATCGCCGTGCAAGCCGATATCACCAATGAAGCGGACGTGCAGCGCATGGCGGAGGAAATCCGCGCTTCGCTGGGCGACCCGGACATTGTGGTCAATAATGCCGTCATCCAATATGACTGGCAGTCTGTTCTTGACCAGCCGTTGAGCGATTTCCAATCGCAGTTTGACTCTTGCGTGATGCAGTCGGTGCTGACGGCACGTGCGTTTTTGCCCGCCATGCGCGCGAAGAAGCACGGCCGGTTTATCGGCATCAATACCGAATGCTCGGCTTTGTGCAACGCCAACACCGCCGCTTATGCCGCCGCCAAGTCGGGCATGACTGCGCTGTACCGCGTATTGGCCAAGGAAGTGGGCGGCGATAACATCACCGTCAACCAAGTGTCCCCCGGCTGGACGATTTCCGATCGCGACCGCGCCGATGGTACCGAGGTTGCCCCCGACTACAGCAGCAAAATCCCCTTAAAGCGGCGCGGCACCGATGCGGAAATCGCCCATGCGGTGGCGTTTCTTGCTTCGGATTTGGCCGGTTACATCACCGGCGTTAACTTACCTGTGTGCGGCGGCGCGGTGATGGTGTAACCAAAATGAAACTTATTTCGATGAAATGCGTTGAAGTGATAGTGCGGCGAAATGCGCATCACGTTTAACGACGCACATGATCATATCAACGAGGAGAGAAATTTATGAAAAAATTTTTATTTGCAACCCTGCTTTTATGTACGCTCGTCATTTTGGCGGCGTGCGACACAAATGGTGACGCTACGGCGCCACCCGCCCCCACCACGGCAACGCAAGACGATGCCACCTCTACCGAGCCTCCCACCACCGAAGCCCCTGGCGCAGACCTGCCCACCGGCGCAGCAGTCCTTCAAATCGCGCCGGCCGCAGACGTTAACATGGACGAATTCACCCATTTGTACCACACGGATTCGTCCGATACGCCGGGCATCGACTTGATTATTTGGGCCGATCAGCCGCTCCTTCATTTTTCCATGATTGGGCTGGAGCCCGACTGGTTGGACAATATGGAGGCATGGGGCTTTAGGCCGCTGTATGACTTCGGCCACATCGACATTGTGGAACCCGGCGCGGCTTTTGTGGTGGTCAACTACATGGGCGCGGGCACGTTGCCGCATCGTGGCATTGCCTTCTATGATATGTATAAGGATGAAACACGCTTCTTCTTTTTCCAAGAAAATCACGCCTACCCCGAAGGCGGCGGCCCGTGGATATTCCATGAAATCGAAGCCGAACGCATCATTTGGGGCTACACCGGCACAAACAACAGCGATTACCGCGCGTCACACGAAATCGTTGAAGGGCAATTGATCATCAATGGCGTTGATTATGGGCGCAGCGTTTATACCCTGCCCGGACACGCGCAACCCACGCATGTATCCATGTTGGCGTTGTGGTTGGCGGACCCGCGGCTGGATGTCATCAGTGCCGGCAGTCAGGCCATGTTGCAATTGGACGGTGCCAACATCGGCGTTAACCTGCGTGTTATGAATTATTTGGCTACCGGCGCGGACCGTGTTGCGTTGGATATCAACGACACCTTCATGGCCGACGACGAATTCTTTTCAATTTATATCCCCATTACGCTGATAACGCGGCTGGGCTTTCAAGTGCAACACATTGATGGTACTGTGCACATCAATGGCCAAGTCAATGTAACCAATACCCCCCACCCCTTCGCAGTAGCATTGCAAAATTTCATCGACAACGCGCAGGGTGAAGTCCAAGCGCACCTGCCCGCCATCAACAGCACTTCCTCCGCCTTGCTGGTCATCGAAACGGTTGATGGCTTCTCAGAAGCAACGGTGTATGCGCTGGTCGGCGATCAATTGATTTCCAAAGATATGGGCAACATTGATGGCTTTCCCTTCTCGCTGGGCTTCACGTCAGACGGCTGGGGCAACCTCATACAATTGACCGGCGACGGCAGCAACAGCTCGTACACGATGATGGGTATCGCCACCAACCCAACCACCGGCGCAGATGAAATCGTCTACCTCTTCACCATTTACAACGAAGCCAACGACGACGGAACCCGCCGTTATTACCGCTTCGATGGCGGCTGGCACGAGGGCATTGAAGGCGCACGCCACGCCATCACCGAAGCAGAATTTACAACCATACGCGAGGGCATGGGCGACTGGATTGTCGGCTGGCGCGATTCTTGGGATAGCACGGAGTCGATTTTGAGCTGGGTCAGTCCGATTTGGTATGAACCTGTTTGGTAGCCGCTACACCAACCCCGCGTACTTTTCAAAAAATTTCATTAACTTTTCAATAATACCCTGCTTCACTGCTGTACGATTGCCGCCACCGAATCTTGAGGTTGGCGGCATTATTTTGTCTATATCGGTACCGGTAGTTTTGAGCGCGCCGTCGCGGAAGGCAATTTCCATAAAACGGCGCGCTTCTTCGTCTTTTAATTTTGCATCGGCGATTAGCGCCGTCAAGTCTTCTTCTTTGCGTGCTTGCACAAAACTTTGCCAATCCATGTCTGCCACAGATACATTCACTTGCTCGACAAAACGCTCGATTAATTCTTTCTTGCTGCGTAACTCGATGCTTGAATTGATGGCTTTGAGGATGGACGCGAGAATGGTCTTGTCCTCGCAATTGCCGGCATGATATTTCTCCACCAGCATGAGGATGTAATCGATGTTGACTTCTATTTGCTTGATAAGCTCCAACTCGAAAACGACATCATCATTGATGTTTTCTTTGTCGCTGTCGGACTTGCCGCGCATGTCTTGGTACAGGTCGATATATGCGCTTTGATAATCTTGAAAATCCCGATCGGTCAATATTTCATTGCCGGCAAAGTCATCAAATGCGGTTAGGATATTTTTCAAGCGCAATATTGCGCCGTACAAGCGGATAAATTCCTTGCGGGCTTCTTCGCCAAGCGGGGGTGCATCTTCCGAAAAAGAAAACTTTGACAACAATTCGGCAATCATTTCTTCATAACCTTTTTGATATTTGCCTTTGTGGTCGAAGCCGTGGTAATACTCGTTATAAGTCTTGAGCAGCACGATGCCGCCCGCTTCTTTGTTGCCAAACAGGGATATGGCATCATCGGTGGCCTTTTTCAAGTCGCGGAAGCATACAATATTGCCGAAAGTTTTGACGCTGTTTAAAATGCGGTTGGTGCGCGAATACGCTTGTATCAAGCCGTGCATTTTAAGATTCTTGTCCACCCAAAGTGTATTGAGTGTAGTTGCGTCAAAACCTGTGAGGAACATGTTGACCACAATAAGCAAATCGATTTCTCGATTTTTGACGCGCTGCGATAAATCTTTGTAATAATTTTGAAATTTGTCCGCAGAGGTGTCAAAGTTGGTGCTGAACTTGCCGTTATAATCCGCAATCGCCGCATCAAGAAAATCACGACTGCTTTGGTCGAGTTTTTCGTTTTCGAATTCTTCATCAATGAACCCGGAAGAAGCCGGGCGGCTCGCAGAGCTGTTTTCGCGCAGCGAAAATTCTGAATCCAACACATCTTCGGGGTCGCTTTCGTTTGCGCTGTAGCTGAATATGGTGGCGATGGTCAAATCTTTATTTTTCTGCGCAAGCTGCGTCTTAAATTCTTCGTAGTACTTTATGGCCATGGGAATGGATGCCACGGCAAACATGGAATTAAACCCTGCCGTGCGCTGCCCTTTGAGTGAATAAAACGTATTGCGCTTGGTCTTTTGGTCGAAGTGTTCAATGATGTAAGCGACCACTTCGCGGACGCGTTCAGGCGCGCTCATGGCTTTTTCTACGTCGATGGCGCGTACATTTTTGTCCGTTACGTCTTCTTTTTGCTTGACGGTATTAATGAAATCAATGCGGAAGGGCAGTACATTGCCGTCATTAATGGCATCCACAATGGTGTAGGTATGGAGCTTGTCGCCAAATGCCTGCGGGGTTGTTTTCATGATTGGCTTGCCGCCGGTTGTGGCGTTAACCGAAAAAATCGGCGTACCTGTAAATCCAAAGATATGATAATTGCGGAACGCCTTGACAATTTTTTGATGCATTTCACCAAATTGCGAGCGGTGGCATTCGTCGAAGATAAGTACGACACGCTTTTTGTAGATATCGTGGCTTTTGTTTCTGCTGATGAACATATCCAGCTTTTGGATGGTGGCAATGATAATGCGGGTGTTGGGGTCGTTTAAGTTTTTTTCCAGCTGCTTGGTGGACTTGCTGCCGCTGGCCGCGCCTTTTTCAAATCGGTCGTATTCTTTGATGGTTTGATAATCCAAGTCCTTGCGGTCAACGATAAACAGCACTTTGTCAACGCTGTCAATGGCGGTTGCAAGTTGAGCGGTCTTGAAGCTGGTTAAGGTCTTGCCGCTGCCTGTAGTGTGCCAAATATAACCACCGGCATCCAATGTACCGGTCTTTTTATAATTGGTTGCGCACAAAATACGGTTAAGAATCCGCTCCGTAGCCGCAATTTGATACGGACGCATCACAAGCAATAACTCTTCACTTGTGAAAACGCAAAACTTTGTAAGGATATTTAACAACGTATGCTTTGCAAAAAACATCTTCGTAAAATCCACCAAGTCGGCAATGACGTGGTTGTTGGCATCTGCCCAATAGGATGTAAATTCAAAGCTGTTGCTTGTCTTCTTGCTCTTGCGGCGTTCGCCGTCGCCTTGTTCTTTGATGTGGGCGTTGCGGGTCGTGTTGGAATAATATTTGGTGTTGGTGCCGTTGGATATGACAAAAATCTGTATGTATTCATATAATCCACTGGCCGCCCAAAAACTGTCGCGCTGGTAGCGTTTGATTTGATTAAACGCCTCACGAATGGCCACGCCCCGGCGTTTTAATTCAACGTGCACTAACGGCAAGCCGTTGACGAGAATGGTCACATCATAACGCGTGTTATGCACGCCGCCGCTTTCTTCATATTGGTTAATCACTTGCAAGCGGTTGTTGTGGATGTTCTTCTTGTCCAGCAGATATATATTCTTAGTGCTGCCGTCATCGCGCCGCAAGATTTGCACATGGTCGTCTTGTATCTTGCGGGTTTTGTCTACGATGTTCTCGTTGGTGCTTGCTATGGTTTCATTGAAAAAACGCATCCATTCATCGTTAGAAAATGTGATGTTATTTAAAACTTCAAGTTGTTGGCGCAGATTGGTGATGAGCGCGGCCTCGTCGGTGATGTTAACAAATTCATAACCCTGTCCCGAAAGCAGGCGCACAAATTCACGCTCCAACTCCGCTTCGGATTGATAGCTGTCAGAGCGGGGGTGGTCGGCGGTGTATTCGGCGACTACGGTGGATTCATCAGTTAATGTAATTACATTGTAATTAACCATATATATTCCTCTTTATTGCAATAGCAACATCAATGCCGTTTTTCGTTAGTTCCGATATGCCATCACATAAATTTTTCTCATTTTCATCATCAGAAAATATAGTTACGATATTATCAATACTATCAATGGCATCTTTTCCAATGCCCGATATCGAATCATCGAAATTGCTCTCACCTTTGTCGTATTTCACCAACGTTGAAATGCCTTTATAAACAAAGGATGCAAGCACACCAAAGCTTAAAACATTTTTAAGTCTCATTTTTTCTCCTCCAATTATTCATGATTCAATGCTCTGAAATGTCAACAGTTTACCCCTATAATGCTCATATTGCTTCCGTCGCACCGCAATTTCGGCAGGTAAGCCATTTGATATATTTGTTGTTAAAACATCAAATCGATCGAGAATTGAAACAATACGGTCTTGTTCGGCAAGTGTAGGCAATGGAATTAATATATTGCATAACTTGGATGGCGTAACTTCAATTACTTTGGTTCCGTGCGCTATCTTTTTCTTTTGTCGAGTAAAATTGCTTGTTTGGAAATAATAAGCAAGGTACTTTGGGTTTTGGTTATGTCGAATTATTGCCGTATGCCCACCCGTTACAATATCATCTTTACCAAGCCAAGCCACCGCTTTGCAAACATCATCATAATTTTCACTTGTTACCGCAACAATTAAATTGCCGTGATGAACTTTTTTTAATGAACGAGCCAAGTCATTTCTTACATAAGATATTGTTTTGCTTGTATATGCACCGTAACGTGTGTGTATTTGCCCGTAGTGAATGCATCCCACACCGCTATCTTGCAAATCATTTTTAGTTAATCCGTTACCCCTAACAATTTCCGCAATATCGCCAAGTGCGACCAACGGCATGTCATTACCAAAAGTCAAAAGTTTATCGCGATAATAGTTATTTTGCTTCCTTCGTGCTGTAAGCTCCGCTGTAAGCTCCGCTGTAAGCTCCGTGAAATTGTCCAAAATACGGACAATTTCACGTTGGATTTCTAATGGAGGCAACGGAATTCTTTGATTTGCAAGCCATACTGTACTCATGTTTTTTTGACCGCCGCCTGCAGCATTTTTCATTGCATTTTGTTCAAAAGAATTTTGATCAAAATAATGGAAAGCATATCGGATTATCAAACGTTCATTATTCTTAGGGCGTATACACGCAACACGTTGATTTAAACCGGCGGGCAAATTGTTTTTAGAAATCATGGCAACGCGTCCTACATTGCCGGTTAACGACATAACCAAATCATTCTCTTCCAACAAGTAATTTTTAATTTCGTTAATTGAATCGTTTGGATAGAATATCAAATCTTTATCGGACATTCTCCCTTTTTGCACGTCAGAAATACGAATGACACGAATGCCCGAATCCGCATATCTTTCACTTTTGAAAGCGAATCCATTTAAAATATGCACAACTTCATTCAATGGAACAAACGGCACCCCATCCGGGCATAGCTCCGCAATCAAGGCATCCAACTTAGTCATTTGTATCGCCGCGTTTTTCATCATCATTCAATTTGGCAACAGGCTGTTGCCGAATTGATGAATCGTTATCTTCAAACCAACCATCATCATCAAACGCACTAACAATTTTCGTTATTTCATCGGGTGATGACAGCGATGCTTGCAAATTTTTAGGCAAGTTGCTTTTTGTTAAATAGGTTGACACGCCAATGGCTACATTGGACGGCTTGAGCGTATATTCGACCCTTGTGCGGTGCTTCGACTTACAAATAATTTTACATTTTTCCATAATTGCGTAGTTTTTGGTCCGGCTTATTTCTGCCACCAATGGTGGCAGATTTTTATTGACCATTTTCATCGCTTCATATTGACGATGATATATGAGTTTTTTAATATCCTTTATAAATGTTGCATACATCATCAAATCATTGTTCATTATTTACTACCCCCTTCAATTTCTGCCACAATGGCATCAATTTCACCACGCAAGATATGGGTGCGAGTAACAATGCGTTCAATTTCAGCGTTCAGCTCCGTGATATTTATCACTTCTCTTGTGTCTTCTTGTTCTACGTGGGTGCTAACGGACAGGTTGAAACCTTGCGCGGCGATTTCACTGTTGGGCACGACTTTGGCGAAGTATTGGGCATCTTCGCGGTGGGTATATGCGGCGATAATTTTTTCGATATTGGCGGCGGTTAGCTTGTTGTTGTTGGTGACTTTGACGCATTCTTTGTTTGCATCAATGAATAGGGTGCTGTTCTCGGTTTTTGATTTTTTCAATACCATGATGCACGTGGCAATGCTTGTGCCAAAAAACATGTTGCCCGGCAGTTGGATAATGCAATCAATGAAGTTGTTGTCGATTAAATATTGGCGGATTTTTTGCTCTGCGCCGCTGCGGTACAGGATGCCGGGGAAGCAAACGATGGCCGCCGTGCCGTTGGTGGCCAACCATGACAAGCTATGCATGATAAACGCAAGGTCGGCCTTGGACTTGGGCGCCAACACCCCGGCAGGAGAAAAGCGCGGATCGTTAATAAGAATGGGGTTGTCATCGCCCGCCCACTTGATGGAATACGGCGGGTTGGACACGATGGCCTCGAAGGGTTCGTTATCCCAATGCAGCGGGTCGGTTAGGGTATCACCGTGTGCGATGTCAAATTTGTCAAAACCGATGTCATGCAAAAACATATTGATGCGGCACAAGTTGTACGTGGTGATGTTTATTTCTTGCCCGTAGAAACCTTGCCGCACGTTGTCATTACCAAGAATTTTGGCAAAATTGAGCAGGAGCGAGCCACTACCGCAGGCGGGGTCGTACACTTTGTTTACTTCGGTTTTGCCCACCAGCGTTATGCGGGTTAACAATTCCGACACTTCTTGCGGGGTATAATATTCGCCACCGCTTTTGCCTGCGTTGCTGGCGTACATGCCCATCAAAAATTCATAGGCATCACCAAAGGCATCGATGGTGTTATTTTTATAATCGCCGAGCTTCATGTCGGCAATACCGTTCATCAGTTTAACCAGCATTTCGTTGCGTTTTGCAACCGTGCCACCCAGTTTGTTGCTGTTTACGTCAATATCATCAAACAAACCCTTGAAGTTGGCTTCACTCTCCGTTCCCTGCGCGGAGGCTTCGATGTTTTTGAAAATGGCTTCGAGCGTTTCGTTCAAATTTTCATCCGTTGCGGCACGTTGGCGTACATTTTCAAAGAGTTCGCCGGGTAGGATAAAAAAGCCCTTTGTTTTAACGAGGTCATCGCGGGCTTGTTCGGCATCTTTGTCATCAAGGGCGATATAATCGAAAGATGCATCGCCTGCGGAGTGTTCACCCGCGTTGATGTATGAAGTCAAATTTTCTGATATGTAGCGATAAAACAACATGCCGAGCACATATTGTTTAAAATCCCAGCCGTCTACGCTGCCGCGCAAGTCATTGGCAATGTTCCATATGATGCGGTGCAATTCTGCCCGTTCTTGTTCTTTGCGGTTGTCTACCATGCTTTTCGCGCTCCTTGTTTTTCACATTTTCACGCATGTCCGCATTTTACATTTCGATATGTTATTTGTCACGTTGAAATAAAACAACCGCGTCGGCCGACGCGGTTGCATGTGTTTTTTATATGATTGTTATAATACGGCTGTAGTTTCCACCACGGTTAACTCCATTCGATTCAAGCTCTCTAAGCCGCCGCGCGTATTGTCATACACATCGTTGGCGATGAGTTGGTCCACCGCTGTGGCCAATGTGGCTGTGGGGATGTCTGTATTGGGGTTGGATATACGCAACGTCCGGCGCGAGCCGGAGTCGGTGTTTAATACCAAGGTATAATGTCGCATGTTTCACCTCCTTTCTTAACTGATACACTGTTAAATATTCTTAGCGCACCAAGTCCATTGCAAGGGTCAAACGGGCGGTGCAATTGCCGTTGTTGTAGATGGTTTCGATGGCATCGACAAAATTGGCCGCGGTTTGTGCGGTCACATCATGGGCAACGCCAAGCACCGAGCAGATACGTTCCTTTTCATTGGAAATACGCATGGCACCGGACACGGGGTTGAATTGTGGCATTCGGGTTCCTCCTTTCTGTTAGATTTTGTTTGGTTTTAGTTGGTTTCCGCTTCGGGCACGCTGTACAGTTAGGCTTCGTACCGTGGCGGGTCTTGCGTGGGAGCGGGTTTCATTGATGAAGCGTTGCAAGCTGACACACACCACCCGGCCGGGGTTATGTTACGGTATGTGCTTCGCTTTAGTCATCGCAGAGACGATCCCGCATGGCGGAATTTTTTGTGCTCCCGAGTGGTATCAACCGGGTACCAATCCGTCGCCGCGTGTGCTTCAGGGGCGTATGCGTCCGGCAGGGACGGGGCTACCGTTTGGCGCGGAGCAGTGACGCTTGATGCTTCGGGTCGGGTGTGGGCCGCTTGATGAGGGCAGTATATAAGGGGTGGGTGAATGATATCTAAGTCCTTTTCTAAGATTATTGCACAACATTTTGTATCAATTGAAAAAACCGCGCTACGACGCGGTTTTTCTTTGTTTATGCGGCTTGATTTGCCGGATAGTGACGACACTATTTAAGCGCGCCAGCGTTTGAGCGTGGGTAGGCCTACATTGCATTGCTCCAGCGCGTCTTGCGGCTCGAAGCCGAATTCTTTGACCATTACGTCAGCCACGATTTTGATCATTTCTTCCAATGTAGCGGCGGGGTTGGTGAATGCGCCTTGGTCGTAGCAGTTGCCGCAGTAGTCGGTGCTTTTGGTTCCGTTGGCTTCGGTGCCGTACATTTCGTCGGTTTCGCCCATGGGCATGCCGCAGCTTTCGCACATTTTCTCTTGCATGGGGTTGCTCCTTTCGCGGGGTATTTCCGCCCCGGCGGATATTTTGTGCACCCATCATAGCACCCTTAAGGTGACACCTGCGCGTCATGTTTTGGACAAATATTTACTCATTATTTTTGCGGTGCGTTCCAATAGTTCGTCGCGGATGCTTTGCGGCTCCAGCACTTCAATGGCCGTGCCGTAGGACAGTATGTAATCGTAAATCCACGCGCCCAGCGCCGACCGTACCGTTAGTGTGCCGTCGGCGTTTTGCGTGATGTCGCTCTCGGCGAACTCGTCGTACAGGCGATACTTGGCGTTTTGGGCGATGCGCAGACGCACATGGATGAAGTCGAGGGCGGCGGGTTCTTCGACTGTTTGCATGGGCGGAGCTTCGTAATCGTCGTGGTTGAAGGTGCGCGGTACGGCCGCGATATGACCGAATGTCGCTTGTCGCAAGCTCCCCGCGACATTCAGTTTATTGATACGCGTAAATTTGAACACGCGATAATCGTTGTCCGTCAGGCAAAATGCTTGGAGATACCACGCCTTGGACTTGAACACCAGCTTTAACGGGAAGGCTTCGCGCCCCTTGGATTCGCCATAGGGGCTCAAGTAGTCGAAGGTCACGGCGGTTTCGTGCAGGATGGCGTGCTTGAGCGTTTCGAATTTAGCATTGTCTGCCTCATTATGCCCCCAGCGCGAGAAATCCACCGCCACCCACTCCCGATGCGGCCGCGCAAAGAAGTTGCGCAACCGACCCAGCACCTGCCCCGTATCCAACATCGCCGTAGCCGCCATACTTTGCAACGAGAACAGAATTTGCTTCTGCTCCTCCTCCGACACCAACGCTTTGTCTAGCACATAATGGTCATGAATAAAAATACCGCCGCCCTTGCCCTGCGTGGTGTACACAGGAATACCGGCGGCAGACAACGCATCAATATCACGCAGGATGGTGCGCTTGGATACCTCAAAATGCGCAGCCAACTCCGGAGCCGTGACGCGCTTTTTGTTCAACAAGATATGTACGATTTGGAATAAACGGTTAATTTGCATGGTTACCAGCAACTAAGCACATACGCGGGCGGCAGGTTGCGCCATTCGCGGGTGATTTCTATGGAGCGGAAGTGGCGTGCGATTAAGCCTTTGCGCAGCAAGGAGTATTGGAAAGTGATGAAGCGTCCTTCCTTATGTAAGTGGGTTTTGGCTTGGGTGAGGATGGCGGTGCCGGTTTCGGCGGGCAGGGTGGCAAAGGGCAAGCCGGACACGATGGAATCCGCGTGGGTGAAGCCGCATTGGTGTAGATATTCGCCAATTTTCTCTGCGGAGCCTTCGATGATATGTAATTCTTGCTCGGTGGCAAATTTTTTGCGCAATTGGGCACAAAAATCGGCGTTGCGCTCGATGATGATAACCACCGTGCCCAATCGCCGCCGCTGTAGGATTTCTTGGGTAAATACGCCTGTGCCGGGGCCAAATTCTACGATGCATTTTGCGGTTTCGAAGTCAATCGTTTGCATCATCTTGCGCGCCAGATAGCGTGAACTGGGCGCCACTGCTCCCACGCTGCGCGGCGCGGTCACATATTGCAAAATAAAAGATAGCCAACCCATGGCTATCTTCTTTTGTTGCGTCTATTAATACCTGCGATGCGCTCGTTGGAGAGTTTTTGCCAGGATTTGAATTTTTCTTCGAAGGAAGCGGCTTGGGCTGCGGTAATGACGGGCGGTTCGTAGTAATAGGATTGCTCGCCGTCTTCGCCTTCTTCGTCGTCGCTGTAGGCGTAGGCGCGTTGCGGAACGTCCTTCATGGACAGGGATATCTTGCCCGTGGCTTCGTCGTTGGATACCACGCGCACGTCCACTTCATCGCCAATGTTGAGCACGTCGGCCACGTTCTGCACAAAGCCGTTGGTGATCTGCGATATATGCACCAACCCCGGCATGCCCCCCGGCAGGGAGATGATGGCCCCGAAAGGTTTAATTTTTAACACCGACCCGGTGTAGATGTTGCCCACTGTTATGGATTCCGCCATAGATGCTGTCGCTCCTTGTGTTTGCGTTGTTTCCAAACTATACCATATCTACGTTGGTACTGTCTAATATGATAGCCCACAGCGCGTCGCGTCCGGCGCGGGTTTCGGCGGAGAAGGGGATGGGCGCTTCGGGCAGCCCCAGCGCTTTGCGCATAGTGGCGAGGTGGCGCGGTTGTTGGTTGCGCGTGATTTTGTCCGCCTTGGTCGCCACCACTGTGTAGGGCAAATCATAATATTTGACCCAGTCGAAAATCATACGATCGCCCGCGCTGGGTTCGTGGCGGATGTCCATTAATAAGAAGATACGCTTGAGCGGCGCGCGGTCTTTTAAATAACCTTCGACCATGGGGGCCCATTTTTCCTGCTCCGCTTTAGACACTTTGGCGTAGCCGTAGCCCGGCAAGTCTACAAAGTACAGCTTGTCCTCGACCGTGAAAAAATTGATGGTGCGCGTCTTGCCCGGTTGGCGAGAGGTGCGCGCCAGCTTCTTGCGCCCAAGCATGGCGTTGATTAGCGAGGACTTGCCCACGTTGGAACGGCCCACGAAGGCGACTTCGGGCAGGCCGTCGGCGGGGAAGCCGGAGGGGGTGACTGCGGTATTGGCGATTTCGGCTTTTTGGATGACGAGGCCCGCGTCGCGCTCGGTCATGTTAACACCACGCGGTGGTAGATTTTCTTGCCTTTTTGGATGAGGAAGTGCTCGCCCGGTGCGGCGGCTTGTACGGTTACGATGTGTTCGTGGGTGGCGATTTTGATGTCGTTGACTTTGATGCCGCCTTGGGCGATGAGTTGGCGGGCTTCGCTGCGGGATTTGATGAGGTTGGTTTTTTCCAACAGGATGACGATGTTGATGCCGACTTCTAGTTCGCCGCAGGGGATTTGGGTGGTGGGCATTTCCTCGGTGCTAGTGGGTTTGCCGCCGCCACTGAATAGGGCGCGGGCGGCGTCTTGCGCTTTTTGGGCTTCTTCTTCGCTGTGGACGATTTTGGTGACTTCGTAAGCCAGGATTTCTTTGGCGCGGTTAATTTCTGCGCCTTGCCAGGTCATCATGTCGGCGATTTCTTCCAGCGGTAGGAGGGTGAATAGCTTGAGCTTTTGCTCGATTTGAGCATCGGTGGTGTTGCGCCAATGCTGGTAGAAGTCGTAGGGGCTGGTTTTGTTGGCATCGAGCCAGATGGCGTTGCCGATGGACTTGCCCATTTTGCCGCCGTCGGCCGCGGTGAGCAGCACGTTGGTGAGGCCGTAGAGCTGCACGCCATCGACCTTACGCGCCAGTTCGATGCCCGCAATGATATTACCCCATTGCTCGCTGCCGCCCAATTGCAAGCGGCAACCGTAGCGGCGGTTCAGTTCAAGGAAGTCATATGCCTGCATAATCATGTAAGACATTTCGAAGGCAGTGAGGCCGTCTTGCAGGCGGTTCTTGTAGCATTCCGCCGCCAGCATTTTATTGACATTAAAGTGCACGCCGTAGTCGCGCATGAATTCGATCCATTTCAATTCCAGCAGCCAGCCGTTGTCTTCCATGATGGCCGAGCCATCATCGTAATTGACAAACCGCGAGAATTGTTCGCGGAAGCATGCGATATTGTGTGCGACTTCGTCCGGGCCCATGACGCGGCGCATGTCGTTGCGGTCGGTAGGGTCGCCAATCATGCCGGTGCCGGTGCCCATCAACGTGATGAGCCGGTGCCCCGCGTCCGTCATGTGCTTGTGGATCATCAGCGTCAATAAATGTCCCGTGGTGAGCGAATCCGCCGTAGGGTCGTAGCCTTGGTAGAAGGTCACCGACTCACGCCCCAGCAACGCGCGCAGTTCGTCCTCGTGGGTGCATTGGGCGATGTAACCGCGTGCTTTGAGCGTGTCGTATACATTGGGCTTTCCGTTGAATGTATCAGGCATTTGCTTCTACCTCCGCTTCGCAATCGCGCATGGCTAGGATGGTCTGGTTGATGACTTCATCCAATTCCCAGCCCAGTCTTTCCGCGCCGTTTTTTATCACATCGCGCGAACAACCCGCGGCGAATTTTTTGTCTTTGAACTTTTTTTTGACGCTGGACAATTCCAAATCCTGCGTGGACTTGGACGGGCGCATGAGCGCGGTCGCCCAGATGAGGCCGGTCAATTCGTCGATGGCGTAGAGGATGTTTTCCATTACGCTTTGCGGCTCGTAGGGCGTGGCGGTCATGTTCCAACCGTGGGATAAGGCCGCGCTTATCATGTCCTCGGGTACGCCTTCGCTGCGCAGGATTTCGATGCCCGCTACGCAGTGGTCGTCGGGGTGCAGCTCAAAGTCCGTGTCGTGCAACATGCCCACCGAACGCCAATATTCCTCGCGGTCGGGGTCGTGGGTGCGGGCGAAGTAGCCGAGTACGCCACTGACCGTTTCCGCATGGCGGAGGTGGAAGGGCTCGGTGTTGTATTTGCGCAGGATGGTGCGGGCTTGGGGGAGGGTCATGGGGTGGCTCCTTTGTGTGGTTATCGGATTTATCGGAAACGTTCGGGGATTTGTGCTTGGGTAAGGATTTTGTTATGAAACTTGCGCCAAGCCCGTAGCTACGCGCACGGCTTCAAAGTTGAGGTAAACGGGGCTGTTGTAATTGTTATTTAACAAAAGTAATTCCGGCGTGGCGAAGCGCACTTTTTCGATAAGGTCGTCAAAGGATTCGGATTCCAAAAATAGGCCGGGTACGTCGGTAGAATCAGTTATCCATACTTGGACTTCGTCGTCGCAAATTAGTTTTATGGTGCATTTCATGGCTTCACGCTCTTTAAATCTTTTGGTTATGTTAAAACATTTGTATCTACATTATATCCCGCTTCCTTCAATTCTTGCGCTACTTCATACCGCCATACGCCGCCGGGGTGGTCATACGGTTCGTATATCACGCCTGATATGTCCGATGGCCGTTCAATTTTTGTTGATGTGTCATAAAGCACAATGACATTTTTGCGACCTAGTTTAGCGTAAAAATATCCAAGTTCTAATATAACGTTTTGTCTTGCCCGATATTGGCCATCAAACATGGCATCGTCGGCAGATAAAAGAATGATTGCAAAACCAACATCATCAGAAATATCTTCAAATTTTTCGATGATGGCTCTGCCTTTGTCCGGCTGTTCATGTAGGATGATGGGAATTAATCCCAATTTTTCGATTAAACGCGCAACAGCAAGTTCCATTTCCTTGTTATGCCCATGTACGATGAAGATTTTATCGTTTTTTATTTTTTGTTTAATATTTATGTTTGAACTTGTATTTATATCATTGCGGAGTTCACATGCAAATTTTATTGACGCTAACAAATCTAGGAATAGAAGCTTCCCCTTCTTCCAAGCGACTGCATCTAAATTCGAATCTTCGCAAAGCCAATCGTATTCAACAATTCTTTGTGGCCACTTGTTGGAAAAAAACGATGTAAATGTAATTGCATTGTCTATCAACCTTCGCATGTGCAATCGCGTTTCCCAATATATGTTTTCAACAGCACTAATCAATTCATCAATAATTATAAGCCGCTGTTCTTTCGTCATTAGAATCACTCCTATGTACTAACCGATTGTGCGTTATATTTGTATTAAATGGTAGCATAAACACGCTTATAACTCAATCGCGCTTCATATTGTTAAGCGCTATACCAAGACGGTTTGGGTGTGGTCAATTGATTAAACGCCTGCATATGGTTGGCGATATTACCCAAGCACAACGCCAGCGGGTCATAGGTCAAGTGATCGCCGCGTGTCTTTGCTGCCCAAGATACCAAAGCAAGCGAGCCATACGTAAGGTACAGCGCAAACACGCGCCAAAAATCATCGGGCACGTTGCCATTGAAGTATGCGTTAATCAAAGCGGTGGCGTATGCGGGTTTGATGTCGTGGTTGTTCAAGCCATGGAAGTCGTACCACGGGTCGCCGTATTCGGCGGTTTCCCAGTCCAGGATATGGATTTGCCCGTTTTCGTCCCGCGCGAAATTGTGGCAATGATAATCGCCGTGATACAGGGCAATATCACGATGGCGCAAAAGATGTTTATTTTCATTAAAGTACTGCTCGATTTGTGCGTGCCCCGGTATGGTGATTTCCAGCGCGTCAATTTGTTTGATGTAGTTGGAAAAACGGGTGGTGTAATAATCGTACCAGTGATTTGCGTTGTGGGGTGCCGTGTCGGGTTTGATTTGATGGATTTTTCTTAAAATGTTACCTGCCGTGGTGCCCAATTGATGCAGTGCGCGATCGTCTGCTTTGTAATACGCATCGGAGCCATCGCTCCCCGGGCACCAAGATAGAAGTTGGTACGCATATTCGCATACGCCGTCTTGGTATGTGCCCAACGCGATGGGGATATGGGTGGGCACGCCCGCTTCATGCACACGTACCAGCGTGCGATATGTGCGCTCCATTTTGTCAAAGTGCGTAATATCGGCAACACGCAAGAGTTTATTTTCGTTATTTTGAGTGGTGACAAAGTATTTTTGTTCGGTTGAAAAGCCTTTTTGAATTAACGCCACCGATGTGAACGTTTCGACCCCGGGAATTTGATGAAAAATGCGCTGCCAATCCATGGTGTCACCCCTGTTTCTATTATTTATCCCCCGCATATGGTACGATTGCGCATGATTTGCATATCACTACTGGGAGCAAAAACCATGCAGGAACAAACATTAACCGATTTCATAAAAGAGCACAACATCCGTGCTATGTGGGACGAGACTTCATTGAAGTGGTGGTTCTCTGCCATTGACCTTTGCGCGGCGTTGCGCGGGTGCGATTATTTGACCGCGCGCAATTATTATCATTGGTGGAAGCACAAACGCGCGGCCGACGACAACCAAGCTATTAGCACCACTAATAGCTTGAAATTCGAAGCCCCCAACGGCAAGCGGCATTATACAACGGCGGTGGATACCGACGGGGCGCTGCGCATGATACAAACCCTGCCCGGGGCAAGGGCGGACGCGCTGCGTTTATCGTTGGTGGCAAGCATGCAGCGCGACGATGCGGTTTTGGCGCAATTCGACCAATTGGGCACCGCCAACCGTGACCAACCGCAGGCCGAAATGCACTTGCAAACCGTCACTAAGCAACCCATTGTGTGACCGACGGCAGGCAATCCACAGCAACCCCTTCCCCCGCAATGGAGTACGATTTATAATGGCACCGTAACCATTTATCGACCGTTTGTTGGATTAAGGAGGAAACCATGCGCGAAATTAACATCGCCTTCATCGGCACGGGCATCATCGCCCACCAGCACGCCCGCCTCTACGCCGAAATCCCGGGCGTTAACGTCATCGCCGCGTGCGATATCGACGCGACCAAGCTGGGCGTCTTCTGCGACCAATACAAAATCTCCCATCGCTACACCGATTACCGCGCGCTGCTCCAACGCGACGACATCGTGGCGGTGGACGTCAACCTCCACAATAATTTGCACAAGCCCATGAGCATCGCCGTCATGGCCGCCGGCAAGCATTGCTATTGCGAAAAACCCATGGCCGGGTCGTACATCGACGCGTTGGCCATGCAGCAAGCCGCCGCGCAATACGGCAAGAAATTGCACATCCAACTGGCCCGCATCTACGACCCCGCCACCGCCTGCGCCAAAACATTGATGGAACGCGGCCGCTTGGGCGAGGTGTATCACGCGCGCTCCTATGGATACCGCCGCCGCGGCCGCCCCTTCGTGGATGGCTACGCCGAGAAGGAATTCGTCAACAGCCAAACGGCGGGGCACGGTGCGTTGTATGACATGGGCGTGTATCACATCTCGCGCCTGCTGTACTTATTGGAAACGCCCAAAGTCGAGCGCATCAGCGGCAACGTGTATCAGCAGGTACCCATGAACGAAGCCCGCCGCATCGAGTCCGCTTACGATGTAGAGGAGCTGGGCGTGGGGCTGGTCAAATTCGAAGGCGGCCTGACCATGGACATCTTGGAATCCTGGGCCATCAACGGCGGGGAATTCCCGCAATCAAGCGTCCACGGCTCGCTGGGTGGCATCCAATTCGCCAACGAGCGCGAGTTGAAATTCTTCACCGAAATTGAAGACTACCCCGCCAACTGCACGCTGGACGTAGCCGCCGAACAATACCGCAAGCGCAAGGTCGATCCCGATTTGTGGATGTACGGCAATTCGCAAGCACACTGGATCGGCATCCTGCGCGGCGAGGTCACGCCCATCAACACAGCAGAAATCGCCTTGCAAACCATGCTCATCTCCGAAGGGATTTTCCTGTCCGGGTTGCTCAACCGCGAAGTTACGGCAGATGAAATCCCGGAGTTGTGCAGCTCCAACGCCACCACGCGGCAGGAGACGGCCGTGGGCGTGTTTGAGTATGTATGATAATGGAGGTCGAATCATGATTACCTATCATATTAATATTTTTACAGTGCAGAGGACGAAGGGTTTATTGCCGATATACCCGATTTAAAATCCTGCTCGGCGTTTGGCGAAACACCGGAATGCGCACTAAACGAAGTTTTGATTGCACAAAAAGCATGGTTGGAAGCCGCCATCGAAACACAGCGTGCGATTCCAACACCCAAATACAAGCCTATGATTTATCAAATCGCACAATGATTGTATAAATTATGACCCGACTTGCAAAAATTTTGCGTATCGTCTTAATTACCCTTGGCATTCTTTTATTAATTAATTACATCGGCTTGATGATTATAGGAAATGTACATTTTGGAAATAAAATGGTGGCATTGGCGGCGGTTGTTTTAGTGGTTTATGCCTTTTTCATGAATAAGCTGCCAAAGTGGGTGCATATGACGGTTATATTGGCTTGTTTGATACCGATTGTGTTTTCGACTTTTTTGGCGGTGTACGGCAATCGGGACGTTCCGTATGAGGCAGAAGTGGATGTAGTCATCGTCTTGGGGGCGGGGTTGCGCGGTGAAGAACCCGGTACGCACCTGGCCGCCCGATTGGATGCCGCCGCTGAATTTTTGCATCGCGACCCGCACGCGATGGTCATCGTAAGCGGCGGGTATGGCATAAATGCAACCATTTCCGAAGCGGAAGCCATGGCGCGGTATTTGATTGCGCTGGGTATCGCGCCGGACCGCATCCGACTCGAAAACCGATCGACCTCGACCTATGAAAACCTCCGCTTCTCTCTTGAAATCATGGAAAATTATTTTTATAACCCGCACGGCACAACGGCGGTGGTGGTGACCAACCAATTTCATATTTATCGCGCAACAAGGCAAGCGCGCAGGTTGGGCATGACCGCTGTGGTGCCGCTGGGCGCGCCGACCCCGCGATCCGGCGTGCTGTCCAATTATTTTCGCGAAATGTTGGCAGTGGTTAATTTTTGGGTTTTTAGTTAGGCCGGAAAAATTCCGTTAAAGCGGAATTGCCCCGTTCCCAAACTGCGAAAATCCGCAGTTTGCTCACTTGTTTAAGCGAGAAAAATTCCGCTAAAGCGGAATTGCCCCGTTCGCACAAATTGCGGGTGGTGCGTTCCGCAATTCACTCACTTGCATAGAGGAGGTCATCCCATTGAAAGCACTCCCCCCCGGTTGGAAAGACAACCAAGAACCCGGCACCACCGCTCTACCCCTGGCCACGCAGCTCTTCCCCGTAGCGGCAGACTTTGACCGCGACAAGCGGGGCACGCTACGCATCATCAAAGAAGCGGGGTACGACGGCGTAGAATTCTTCGGCGGCTTGAAGTACACCGCGCACGAAATCAAGCACGCCATGGACGACGCGGGCTTGCAAATTGCGGGCTGGCACACCCCGTGGGATTACCTCTCGCCCGAAAATATTTATTCGACCATCACGTACAATCAAGTGCTGGGCAATCAATTTTTAATCGTGCCGTGGCGGCCGGATGAAGTGCTGGCTACGCGTGATTCATGTTTGCAATTCGCGGCGGAGTTGACATGGACGGCCGATGTGCTGGCGCAGCACGGCATGGTCACGGGCTACCATAACCACGCCATGGAGTTCAAACCCACGACCGATACGGGCGAGCTGCCTTGGGATATCATCGCGCAAAACACGCCCTCCACGGTCATCATGCAAAATGACATCGGCAATGGCATGGCGGGCGGCGGCGACATGATGGGCTTGCTCAAGAAATATCCCGGACGCGGCACAACCGTGCATGTCAAGCCCTTCGCCCCCAACCGCGAGGCCACGTTCTTTGACGCGCCCAATTGCTCCATCGATTGGGATGACTACTTCACCGTGTGCCGCCAATTTGCGGGCACGCGTTGGTATATCATCGAATATTTGGACCGCAAGCAATTCCCCGATGACCCCATGGCCGGGCTGGCCGCATCGGCGAAGTGGTTTCGGAACCGCGCACAATCCTAATCTCAAGTAACAAAGCGGACCATCGCGCAGCCTATTTGTACAAGCCTGCGTCAGCACCTCCTTACGTGCCGCCGGCACGCTTCGTCGGCACTTCCTTGCCTTATACAAATATTCTGCACGCTAGTCCACTTCGTTACATGGGATTAGGATTAGGATGGCGATTTAATGGCATTGCAATTCATCACGGGGCCGCCGGGCTCGGGCAAAACTACCCATTGTCTGGCGGCCATTAATCGGGAAGTCCCCGGAACTGCTCCGCTGTACTATTTGGTGCCGGAGCAGTTTTCGTTGCAATCGGAACGGTTGATTTTGCAAGACCGCGCCGCGATGATACGCGTGCAGGTGTTGAGCTTTAACCGCATGGCGTATCGGTTGTTTGGCGCGTTGGGGGGGCCGCCGGGGCGCTTGGCGGATGACCTCGCCAAGGCCATGCTCCTGCGCAAAATCCTCATCGAAAACGCCGACGCGTTGCAATATTACCAAAGCGCACACGACAAGCCCGGTTTTGTGGACGCACTGGCGGCGACCTTGACGGAGTTAAATCACTACCGCGTCACGGCGTCGGATTTGCTGGCGCGGGTGGAGGTGGGCGGTCATGCGGCGAGTTTCCGCCATGTAAATGTTGCCGCCACCATTAACACCGACCCCGTACTAAACACCAAGCTCGCCGACTTGGCACTGTTGCTGCGCAAATACCGCGAAGCCGTGGACGGGCAATTCCTGTTAACCGACGACATGATGGATTTGCTATGCGCCCGCATTGAAGCACACGACGGCGACATTCCACTGTTGGACGGCGCGTTTATTTGGGTGGATGGCTTCTCCGGTTTCACTCCGCAAGAGCGCGCGGTGTTAGTGTTGCTGGCAAAGCGCGCGGCGTATATGGGTATTACACTCACCACGCGCGACACACCCAATACCCCCCCGCGCATTGACCCCTTGTGCGCCGCGCCGCGCCACACGCAAGCCATCCTCACCCGCGATGTTAAACGCGCACTTATCCCCGTGCACCCCCCCATACATATGCCAAGCAACCACCGCCACGCGGCCAACCCCGCGCTTGCGTTTTTCGTGGAACGGTACGCGGTACGCTCCGCAGATTTGGATAAAAACGCATTCCCCGGTGCCACCCCCATCACCATCCACCCCGCTGCCAACCCCTACGCCGCCGTCCTCACCGCCGCCGCTGTGGTGCACGATTGGACCACGCAACGCAGCTACCAATACAGCGACATTGCCATCGTGTGCGGCGACCGCTCCCGCTACGAGAAAATCTTACAAACCGCCTTCGACCGCGTGGGGATTCCGTTGTTCATCGACACCGAGATTTCGATTTTACCGCATCCGTTGACGGAATTGATACGCGCCGCATTCGACATCGTCATCCGCAATCACAGCTACGAAAGCGTTTTTCGATTCTTAAAAACCGGGCTGACCAACATCGCACCCGATGACATCGACCGATTGGAAAATTACGCACTGGCGCAGGGCTTAAACGGCTTCCGCTGGCAATACCCCCTGCGCGACCCGCAGTTCGAAGTCAACCGGTCGCAACTTGCGACCATTTTGAAATTCATCCCCCGCGCCGAGAAAAAGGACACCGTACTTTCCTTTGCCCGCGCGGTATTTAACATGCTGGACGCGCTGGAAGTCCCCACCACACTGGCGCGCAAATTTGACGAAGCCATGGCCGCAGGCGACACCGCAACCGCACGTTTGCACAAGCAAATTTGGCCCAAAATATGCGAAGTCTTCGACAAACTGGTGGAAGTCTTGGGCGACACGCAGATATCCACCCGCGACTTTGCGGCGTTGTTGGATGCAGGATTGACCCGCGCCGGGCTGGGGCGCATCCCCCCCACACTCAATCAAGTGGTGCTGGGCGATGCCATGCGCTCGCGTTATCCCAAGCTCAAGGCCATGATTGTGCTGGGTGCCAACGACGGCATCCTGCCCCCCACGCCCGCCGCCCCCGGCCTGTTCACCGACGACGAGCGCGAGCGTCTGCGCAACAGCGACTTAGAATTGGCTGCCGACCTCACCGACCGCCTGAACGAAAACCACTACGCTCTCTTCTGCACATTGGCGCAACCCACCGAAGCCCTCGCATTCATCACCGCCGAAGCGGAAGCCGACGGCAAACCCCTGCGCCCTGCGCCCATTTTGCAAACATTACGCACCCTATTCCCCGCGCTCAAGCCCACGACGATAACCCCGGCGGCGGAATTCGCCCCGCTGCCTACCTGCCCCGCATCATCCACTATGATCGATGGCCTTTCCGCAACGAACACAGCCAATTCGAATGTCCACCAAAACATGCAACCGATGACATTCGCCGACACGACGTACAATGACATTATTTCGAGCCGCGAAGATTGCAATGACAACGCTGCGGCGGCATCAAACATGGAAACACCGATACAACGAACCAACCGCATGCATGATATGGCTATGCTCGCACTACATCCCTCATCAGCAGCGGCAGCTTTCGGCCCGGTTCTATACACTACTGCCAGCCGATTGGAAGCCTACGCCCGCTGCCCCTTCGCCTATTTCGTCACCTACCTGCTGCGCGCCCGCCCGCGCAAGTTATACGAAGTACTACCCACCGATTTGGGCAACCTCTTCCACGGTGCGGTGGCATTATTTGCCGAGCGACATGGTTGGTCGCCGCGCACCAAAACCGAAATCGACGCGCTCGTACTTCCCTTGGTTGAAGAACTCACCGCCGAAGACACCACCGCCTACCACGGCTCTGCCCGCAACCGCCACATCTTGGAAAAAGCCCGCCGCGTCTGCACCACGTCCATTTGGGCGCTCACCGCACAAATCGAAACGCAAATCCACACCGATGCTTACACGCCAACCTATTCCGAAATCGACCTGCCCGCCGCCCCACCCCTGCGCACATTTAACCAACGCGACCTGCACCTCTCCGGCCGCATCGACCGCGTAGATATCCGCACCGACAGCGGCACCAACTATGTAAAAATCATCGATTACAAATCCGGCACCGCCCGCTTCCACCCCGACGACGTGCGCACCGGCACGCGCCTGCAGCTGCCCCTGTACCTAAACGCCATGCTCCACCATCCCGATATCCCCAACGCCAGACCCGGCGGCCTTTACTACTTCCCCATCGACGATCCACTCATCAAAACCGACGAGCCCCTATCGCCCACCGCCCGCGATGCCGCACTGGTCAAGGCCTTCAAACCCTCCGGCATCGAACCCGATGAAACCCTGCTACATCAAGCAAATGAAACCACCCGTACCCTGGCCACCAAGCTAACGGACGGGTTGATATCGGCAACCCCCTGCCCCACCGGTGGTAAACTGCCCTGCGAATACTGCTTATATACCGCAGCATGCGGCGTGATGTAACCGTACAAACCATTACCGAGGAGGGTCATTAAATGAATCTGTACGATATTTTTACAGGATTGCTAAAAGCATTTCCCTTGCCCGAAGAAAAACAGGATACCGTCCATTTTTCATTCGAATTCAACCATCCAAAATATGAACTGCTCAAAAACAAATATCCGATTCTCGATATTGCGGGCAGTGGCAACGACTTTTCCAAGGTTGCTAATCTAATGCATTGGATATCCGGCAATATTTATCACAAGGGTGATTATTCAGGTTCCATAGCCGCCAACGCCATCGATTATTTGGATCATGCATTTGGCAAGGACGCTTCACACGGCATTAATTGCGTGGCATTGTCCACCATTTTGTCGGACTGCCTTTTATCCATTGGCATCAAAGCCCGAAAAGTTTTTATCATGCCATGTTCGCCCTACGACGGCGACAACCACGTGGTGGCGCAGGCCTATATCAAAGAAATGGACAAGTGGGTGATGTTTGACCCCACCCTCAACGCCTACCTCCACAACGAAAAAGGCGAATATTTGAGTTTGTTGGAACTGCGCAGCCACCTCGCCGACCAATCGCCGGTTTTCTTCAACAAGCAAGCAAAATACAATGACGATGCATGGACAGAAGAAAGCGCAAAATCAAACATCGAATATTTGGCGAAGAACTTATTTTATTTCCAAATGTCAGAAATCAACACCTTCAACGAAGAAGATGACTCCACGGGTACAGTGAAAAATCGCTTCATCACATTATGCCCGAAAGGATTTAATCCCAAGCAAACGCGCATAAACAACGTCGAATATAGGAGGCGGCAATACGGCGAACAACCCTGGATGATACAAGTCTTAGAATATGAAAAAAGCGCAAAATATTATTTTTGCGCTTCAACGGATTTTGAATAAATAATTATTTACACCGCAATGTTTTCGCTCCACCACTCGATGATTTTCTTGTAATCATTAATCGCAGCAGCATCAGGATTGACAAATTGGATTTCCGATGTGCAAAGGTTGTCATATGCCTTGCCGAATACGTTCTTGGTCAAGCCCGGTTCTCTGCCGCACCCGCAGGGATTGCCTTCAAATACATTACATAATTTAATATTCGCACGGACGATGTCCTTCAGATCGTCGGGCATTGCGTCATAACCCGCTTCATTGGTCACAGGCAAGTCGCACATAACCCATTCGCCGTCCTCTTCGTTTGTACCGTCGATGATGAACAATAGACACGGCGATTTGTCATTTTTGACAAAGCGGAAACCATGGCTCCATTCGGTTGTTGGTTCCAATCCTCTGTCGGTCATAAAATCGACGATGTCCAAAGCGTTGGCGAGGGTTTCGTTTTTAAGGTGCTTGGTTAATACGTTTTTTACTTCCATGGTGGTTTCATCCCTTCGTATGTGAATTTATTTATTGGCTGCGGTATAAACAGCCAGCACATCGGCCTTATCCAGCGGATAATAACTCCCCACTTTGCGCTTGCCAAAGAATACGCACGATTCCGCCAATGCGTCCAACACTTCGGACTGCTGCACGCCGATGCCCAACTTTGTAAAGTTCGTGGGCATTTCTATTTGGCGGAAAAATTGCTCGGTGGCGATGATGGCGCGTTCCGCCAGCATGTCGTCGGATGCTTTGGCAAGTGACGCATTATTTGCGTCCGCACAGCCCTCTTGTGCAATGTCTTTCATTTCGCCCGTCGCATACACGTTGCGCCACAGGTGCGCCATCCGCGTCGGCGGATTTTTCTCCATGACAAAGCGCGCCCACGCGCCCCACATGGTGGTCAAACTTGCTCCGTGCGCCACATCAAATTTGCCGCTCAATTCATGCCCCAACTGATGCACACTAAAATCCATCGTGCGCCCCAACCCCGTAATCGTGTTGTGCGACAACGACCCGCACCACATGATTTCGCTTTGGGCGTGGTAGTCGGTGGAGTCGGCCAACACACGCGGAGCATTGCGGATGACGGTGCGCAAAATGGCCGCTGCCAGCGCATCGGTCGTTTCACTCGGCGTGTCGTCATTAATATTTTCCTGCGCAAAGTACCGATCCAACGTGTGCATAAAAATATCCGCAATGCCACAAGCCAAGTGATATCGCGGAATGGTGAAGGTAAATTCGGGGTTCATCAACGCGAACTTGGGGCGGTTAAAATCCGTACCCAACCCGCGCTTCAAGCCCGCTTCCGTATTGGTAAGCACCGCAGACATGCTCGTTTCGCTACCCGCGGCAGAAATGGTCAGCACCACACCCACCGGCGTCGAGCGCGTCAATTTCTCTGCTTGCGTCCAAAATTGCCATATGTCCGTTTCGGGGTTGGCCACGCCATGCGCAATGGCCTTGGCCGCGTCAATGGCACTGCCGCCCCCCACCGCCAACACAAAGTCCGCGCCAAACTCCAAGGCACGGCGCACCCCTTCCCGTGCGAAGGACAAATGCGGGTTGGGCGTGGCTCCGCCGTATTGCAACACGGCCAAGTTGGCTTCTTCCAACTGCGCCACAATACCCGCCAACGCACCCGACCTCACTACGCTGCCCTCGCCGTACACGACAATGACGCGGCTGCCGCCGTACTTGCGCACCATTTCGCCCGCGCGGGCTTCTGCACCCCGCCCGAATACCACTTCCGTGGGGGAGTAGAATTGAAAATTTAACATCGCATGCAGCTCCTTTATTTAGAAGGTGTTCTTAACGATTATTTGCAACGCCAGTCTAACATTCATGCACATCCAATTCAACGAACCGCTATATTTCCCCAAAATAAACAAGCAGGCGCGATTATCTTCGTTCCTGCTTGTTTTGGATGCTTTGTTGTTTCCAACTACGAGGCAGTTTCATCAACCTTGTTTTTCAATCGATTGTATTCTTGCACTACCGGGTCGGGTTTGACTTTTTTGTTGGGAATTTTCACATGTTTTATGGCTTTAATTATTATCCAACCGCCCCAAGCCAGCATTACACCAATGAATACATACCATATACGGGGGATATAATTAAACCGCAAATAATGTTCCGCAACATCATGAATATCAGCAAATATCCATAAATGTTCCGATGGAATATAAGGCATAACTTCCCCTATTTGCGAAAACACATCATTAAACCGCCACCACCTCGGATGCGGAAAGGACAACTGATACCCCAATAAAATGAACCAGTAAAATGCACCCATGCCTAACCACGCAATTGGATAAGCAACCATATGCCTAAGCATGATTTGCTTGTCCTTTACATTTTGCTTGGCTTGATGCATCAATAGGACATCAGCTTCTTTTGAAGTGCTTTCATTGACATTCCTCACGCCGTTTGTGGGATATACATTTTCGTCTGTCATAGATACTTCCTCCTTTTTTAATTCGGAAGCAGTATCCGTGACATCTTGGACGAGTTGTATAGATTGCCCTTCATTCAACCAAACAGCCCTCCCACTAAGAACAAGTTGCTTTGCTCTGCGTGGATAGATCGTGCTGATTTGTTCATTTGATTGATCATAAAGCGTTACTTTTCCAATAATACCACGACTCCTTCCGTGTAAGTTGTGATGGTTACGCTGCTGTTACGGTCATGAGTGCCTGCTCAGTGATACGCTGCCGTTTTGACCCGGGTGCCTGCCCGATACCATCATTTATAATTGCATTGGAAAGTATACCATGGCATTCTAACACAAGGCTACTGCGCTGATTCGTGATTGCAATAAAACGCCTCGCATAAGACACGCAAGCGCATTCCCTTCTGCAAGGGATGCGACTGCCTGTTGATGCGAGGCTTTTCTTTTTTGTTTGTAAACTGTATTACGTTACCTCATGAGGGTTTGTGCCGCACCTGTGGGAAGTTGACGTCGTGGGCTAACCATCGTGCACTATGGCTTGCCCGCTTCCTTAGGGTTGGCGGGTGTTGCGGGTACTGCAGGTGTTACACACAACAAACGCAGGGGACTCATGTGGCAGTGGCGCGGTGGAGTGGACGCACTTCCGAGGAAGTACATCTTCTTATCCGGCCATTCGGCGCGGAGTGCCTTTCGTTTGTTGTGGGGGTAGTATAACCCTTTCGGTTGGTCGCGTTTGGCTTGACACGGGCGAACGTTTGTGCTATGCGTTGCCGTTTTTATATAAACAACCCTGCGTTCTACGGCCATATATAAAATCCCCCAGCGCTTGGCTTGGGGGATTTTGCATGGCATGGATTTTAAGTCAATCTAGATTTACTAAATTTAAATTGACCTATTTTTATTCAGCGAATTAACCGACGTTACTCAAATCGGCCAACGTCTCTTGCAACGCTTGCCGCACACTATCTACGGAACCGGTTGCTTCGGCAATTTGCACTAACAGCCCAGCAAATACCAATGCGCCATGTGTGCTTTGCACATCCATGCTACCGGATGCCTTCATCCATTTGATGAACTGCTTCGCTTCATTGGTACTATTGGCCAGCACTCGGCACATTTTAATAAAAGTTTTGAATTGCACGTCTGTCATGGTTTTCTTTCCTTTCGTTGTTTGGTCATCATCATCAAAAAGACCTATGGCCATCATGGTTGCAATATCCATGGCCTATTCCTCATCCAACTTCAACACATTCATAAACGCCTGCTGCGGCACTTCTACGCTGCCGATTTGGCGCATGCGCTTCTTGCCCTCTTTTTGCTTCTCCAGCAATTTCTTTTTGCGGGTGATATCGCCGCCGTAGCATTTGGCCAATACGTCTTTGCGCATGGCGCGAATGGTTTCGCGGGCGATGACACGGGCACCGATCGAGGCTTGTATGGGAATTTCGAATTGGTGGCGCGGGATTTCTTTTTTGAGTTTTTCGCACATTTTGCGGCCGCGTTCGGCGGCAGTTTTGCCGAAGACGATGAAGGACAGGGCATCGACGGGCTCATGGTGCACGAGGATATCCAACTTGACCAATTCGGCCTTCTTGTATCCAATCATTTCGTAGTCGAAGGAAGCGTAACCGCGGCTGCGGGATTTGAGCGTGTCGAAGAAGTCATAGATAATTTCGTTCAGGGGGATTTCGTAGCGCAGGGTGGCGCGGCTTTCGGTTACGTATTCCATGCCTTCGTATACGCCACGGCGTTCTTGGCACAGCTCCATGATGGGGCCGATGAATTCGGCGGGCAGCATGATTTCCGCCCGTACCATAGGCTCTTCCATGAAGTCGATGCGCGATGGGTCGGGCATGTCGTTGGGGTTGGATAGATTAATAATTTCGCCGTCGGTCATATGCACGCGGTAGATAACACTGGGCGCGGTGGTGATAAGGTCCAAATTATATTCACGCTCTAAGCGTTCTTGGATGATTTCGAGGTGAAGCAAGCCGAGGAAACCGCAACGGAAGCCGAAACCCAATGCCACGCTGGTTTCCGGTTCGAAATGGAGCGCGGCATCGTTAAGTTGGAGTTTTTCCAGCGCATCGCGCAGGTCGGTATATTTGGCACCGTCGGCGGGGAACACACCGCAATACACCATCGGCAACGCAGTTTTGTATCCGGGGAAAGGCTCGTCCGTGGGGCGCGCCACTTCCGTGACGGTATCGCCGATTTGCGTGTCGCGCACAGCTTTAATGGACGCGGTAATGTAACCCACTTCGCCCGCGCTCAGGCTGTCGGAGGGGATGAATTTGCCGGGACCGAAATAACCCGTTTCTACGATTTCGAATTGGGCACCCGTGGCCATGAACAAGGCCTTGGTGCCTTTTTTGATGCTGCCGTTAAATACGCGGATAAATACGATTACACCCTTGTACGCATCGTATTTGGAATCGAAAATCAACGCCTTGAGCGGCGCATTGGGGTCACCCTGCGGCGGCGGGATTTTTTTGACAATGGCATCGAATACGGACTCAATGTTGAGCTTAGTCTTGGCCGAAATGAGCGGCGCGCCGTCGGTGTCCAAGCCGATGACGTCTTCGATTTCGGACATAGTGCGTTCGGGGTCGGCGGCCACGAGGTCAATTTTGTTGATGACGGGCACGATTTCCAAGTTGTTGTCCAATGCCAAATATACATTCGCAAGGGTTTGTGCCTCAATGCCTTGTGCAGCGTCCACCACCAGCAATGCGCCCTCACATGCCGCCAACGACCGCGAAACTTCATATGTGAAGTCTACATGCCCCGGTGTATCGATGAGGTTGAGCATGTACTCCTCGCCGTCGGGCGCGCGATACACCAACCGCACGCTTTGCGCTTTAATCGTAATGCCGCGCTCGCGTTCCAAGTCCATGTTATCCAATACTTGCGTAGTCATTTCTCGCTGGGTCAACACGCCCGCCAATTCAATCAGGCGGTCAGCCAGCGTAGACTTGCCGTGGTCAATGTGCGCAATGATGCAAAAATTTCGTATGCGTTCCATAAAATAAATTTCTCCTAAAATAATGAAATAACTTCCGATGCCATGCTGAACAGAAATAAAAATAAAAACAAGCTAACAAAGAAGATAACAAACCGCACCACGGACAATATAAATATCCGCTTGCGGTTGCGTGTCCTGACAAACGACACCGTGCTCATGGTGCGTTTTATTTTGTCAATATCAATGTCGTCTTCGTGAAACGCTGTATAAGTTACCAGCTTGTCGTCCATACAAAATCACTCCGTAATACGCGAATGTTATTATTATGCCATAAAAAAAACCCCGACGCCACCTCACTTATTGGTTGCGTCAGGGTTTTATAAAACATCCAATATTAATCGAGCAGTTCTTCCCAATTAGGCGTGGGCATTAATACACGCATAGGAAGGCAATCAAAATTATGCTGTATTCCCCTTTCTGCAAATTCCTCAGCAGAACGAGCATGATAGTAATTAAATATCGCCTCTATTGTTCCGGGGGGTGCAAGAAACACGATACTATCTATTGCATCAAACAGTGCATACCGCAAGTTATTTGAAATCACTATTCGGTAATAATTCTTTTCAAATTGCGTCAGCTCAGCTGTCTTTTCATCCCAGCGTAAAGATAACTCTGCCTCCAATGCATAGACGCATATGCGATTTATGCATATAACGCGTAGATAGGGGCCAAACCGAGCACAGTAACCATCAACAATAATATCATCCCAATTTATATATGTTCCGCTTGCTAACGGAGCTATATAATGAACTGAATTATCTAAAGAGGCATAATTACTCAAATCACAATTCCCATACGATTCATTAGGCATGCCATATACTGATACAACAAGCACAGCCACGACAGACAATGCAATGAGAAGCAAGGCGGTGTTTTTAATAATTTTTGCGAGCCTGTGTTTCAACACAACCACCTCCGTTTATTTTATCATTATCAACCTAGAACCCCACATCTAGAACAAGCTCGACTACCATTAAAAAAACTATCAAATCGGTGGGGGTGATTTTGGATATCACTTGACCAGGCCGCATGAATTACACTTCCGCAAAAAAAGCAGCTTACCACTATAACATATGCCGATTGATAACAAACACTGGCTGAACCAACCGGAAGTGTTAGTCTCACCCTTTCAGAAATGGGGTTATGTGCTGGACAACCGCAAATCATCGTTGATCTTCTTTCAAAATAAAAATATTCATCATCAACATAGGAGACTTCTACTATCACCCATTCATCATCCAAAAGCTGCATGATAAAATCATTTATTTCATTTCTATCATTGCCATCTGCGCACATTAATCCAGTACAGCAATAAACACCGTTTTCACCTTCGCATGTCATTTGCAAATCAGTAAAATAAAACATTGTAGAAAATACTGACGCGATTAGAATGCCTCTGATTAGATTGTTCATGTGAATCCTCTTAAAATATTTTTTCTAAGCCTGCATTACAATTTGCATCATGTCAAGTTTAACAGACCGTCCTTCTATATTATTTCACCAAGCCTTTTTTCACCATTTTTTACACGTACAACAAAGTATCATTTATAGAATTGACGTCATACTGCGAGCTATCAACTTTTGTTTATAATCGTTCAAACACAAATCGTTTGCACCACCCGAAAATGAAAGCTCATTTTGTTGGACACGGTCATGTTGCCACCCGCAAACCGTACATAGACATTCTATCATAGACAATCCAGTTGGCCCCAATTTGGAGCCAACTGACTTTTCACAAATTTCAACCGGTCGCAAGTTGCGACCGGTTGAAAAATTAAGACGACCGCACAAAAAATTACTCCCACTAATCCAACTACCCGCAAAAAACGCGCAGGGTTTTTGCCGTGGCGACAGCCGAGCGCAGCGCAGGCGAATACGAAAACGCGAGCCTTGCAATTTTTGCCGGTTTGCGATGTGCGCGAACTTAGCGGTTGGCGTTCGGCAATCTTTTTGACTCCTTGCAACGGCAATAAAAAATCCCCGCATGTCCACATGCAAGGATTCAAAAAGTTGACTAACGCAACCGCTTAGTGAGCGCGCTTCGCAAACCGGTAAAAATGCACAGCCGCGTTTTCGTATTCGCCTGCGCTGCGCTCGGCTAGGCGTCTACAACAAAAAAAACCCCGCGCGGGGGCTTGACACCTATTTACAACTGTGATAACGTATGAAACTGTTCCCCATTTTGCGTGGGGGCGTGCTTTTCAAACAGCGTAACACATTAACATAGGAGGTGTCAAACCGTTTTTTTATCCCGGCCTGCAAGGCCACAACAAACGGTTGGCATCTCTTTTTCATTTCTAAATATATCATACACTTAAGGGGTTGTTTCGGTGGAGAAGAACAGGGTGCACGCGACCCGGGGCCCGGGTCCGTCTCGTGTCAGTTACTCGCGCATTGCAGAAGTATTGGATATCCCCAATCTTATCGAAGTCCAGAAGGAAAGCTACCGCTGGTTCGTCAAGGAAGGTCTGAAGGAAGTTTTCCAAGACATTTCCCCCATTACGGACTATTCGGGCAATCTGGTGCTTGATCTTATCGATTTAACGCTTGAAGACAAACCCAAGCACACCATAGAAGAATGCAAAGAGCGCGACGCTACCTACGCCGCGCCGCTTCGCGTTAAGTGCCGCTTGCACAACAAAGAAGTCGATGAAATCAAAGAGCAGGACATCTTTATGGGTGACTTCCCGCTCATGACCGCCAACGGTACCTTCATTATTAATGGCGCAGAACGTGTCATCGTATCGCAATTGATGCGCTCGCCGGGTATTTACTACGGCATTTCGTATGACAAAGTGGGCAAGGTGTTGGTATCCACCAGCATCATCCCCAACCGCGGCGCATGGCTGGAGTTTGAAACCGACTCCAACGACGTGTTCCATGTGCGCATCGACCGCACGCGCAAAGTGCCCGTAACGGTGCTGATTCGCTCCTTGGGCGTGGGTACGGACGAAGAAATCATCGAAAAATTCGGCGAAGACCCGAAGATTTTGGCTACTATCGAAAAAGACATCGCCAAGACCTACGAAGAAGGTTTAGTTGAAGCATACAAGCGCTTGCGTCCCGGCGAACCACCCACGGTCGAAGGCTCCGAATCGCTCCTGCGCAACATGTTCTTCGACCCTAAGCGTTATGACTTGGCGCGTGTCGGACGTTACAAATTCAACAAGAAGTTAGCACTCAAAGCCCGCGTGCGTGGTTTTGTACTGGCCGCAGATGCCGTACATCCCACCACCGGCGACGTTATTTATGAAGCCGGAACCGAGCTCACCGCCGACATGGCCGACCAAATCCAAAACGCGGGTTGCCCGCACGTTGACCTAGCCGTAGAAGGCCGCAGCGTGCGTGCGCTGTCCAACATGGCCGTTAATATCGACGAGCACATCGCCCATTTCGATTTGACCGCCGAGGATTTCGGCATCCGCGAGCGCGTGTATTATCCCGTGCTCAAATCACTGTTGGCGCAACACGAAGACAAAGATGACCTATCCCGCGCCATCAAACTAAACATGGGCAAATTGCTGCCCAAGACCGTCACCTTCGAAGACATCATGGCCACCATCAGCTACGGCATGGGCGTAGAATTCGGCATCGGCAACAAAGACGATATCGACCACTTGGGCAACCGCCGTATCCGCGCCGTCGGCGAATTATTGCAAAACCAATTCCGCATCGGCCTGACCCGCATGGAGCGCGTCGTCAAGGAGCGCATGACCATCCAAGACATGGACATCGTGACCCCACAAGCGCTGATTAACATTCGCCCCGTAACAGCGGCGATCAAAGAATTCTTTGGCTCGTCACAGCTTTCTCAGTTCATGGGGCAGACCAACCCGTTGGACGAGCTTTCGCACAAGCGTCGTTTGTCCGCGTTGGGTCCCGGCGGCCTCTCGCGCGAGCGCGCAGGTTTCGAAGTGCGCGACGTACACAGTTCGCACTATGGCCGCATGTGCCCCATCGAAACGCCCGAGGGCCCCAACATCGGCCTTATTAACCAGCTTACCACTTACGCCCGCATCAACGAGTACGGCTTCATCGAGGCACCGTACCGCTTCGTATCGCACGAAGGCCGCGACAAGGGCGATGAACCCTATGTAACGGGCAACTTCATCTACGTCACCGCAGACGAAGAGGAAAACTACATCATCGCGCAGGCCAACGAGCCCCTCACCCCCGAGGGCAAATTCATTAACCGCCGCGTACAAGGCCGCTTCCGCGACGAAATCACGGAATTCGACAAAGCCCGTATCGACTTGATGGATATTTCGCCCAAGCAAATCGTGTCCGTGGCCACGGCGTTGATTCCCTTCTTGGAAAACGACGACGTATCCCGCGCGTTGATGGGCTCCAACATGCAACGTCAAGCCGTACCCCTCATGCGCACAGAATCCCCCGTGGTTGGCACGGGCATGGAGTACAAAGCCGCACTCGACAGCGGTGTTGTACTGCCCGCAGAAGTAGCCGGCACGGTCGAAGAAGTCACCGCCGCCTACATCACCATCCGCACAAATGAAGGTGCCAAGCATGTACAAAAACTAGCCAAATTCGCACGTTCCAACCAAGGCACGTGCATTAACCAGCGCCCCATCGTTGAGAAGGGGCAACAAATAATCCAAGGCCAAATCATCGCCGACGGTCCTTCAACAGACAATGGCGAGCTGGCACTGGGTAAGAACCCCCTCATCGGCTTCATGGCATGGGAAGGGTACAACTACGAGGACGCGATTCTCTTGAGCGAATCCCTCGTGCGCGACGACGTGTACACCTCCATCCACATTGAAGAATATGAAGCCGAAGCCCGCGACACCAAACTGGGGCCCGAGGAAATCACGCGCGACATCCCCAACGTGGGCGAAGACGCGATGAAAGACCTCGACCAAGACGGCATCATCCGCATCGGCGCAGAGGTAGGCCCCAATGACATCCTGGTAGGCAAAGTCACACCCAAGGGCGAAACCGAATTAACCGCAGAAGAACGCCTCCTGCGTGCCATCTTCGGCGAAAAAGCCCGCGAAGTCCGCGATACTTCCCTGCGTGTACCCCATGGTGAGTCCGGCATCGTCGTAGACGTAAAAGTCTTCACACGCGACAGCCGCAGCGAGCTGGCACCCGGTGCCAAACGCGATGAACTACCTGCCGGTGTTAACCAACTTGTGCGCGTATACATCGCACAAAAACGCAAAATTTCCGTAGGCGACAAGATGGCAGGCCGCCATGGTAACAAGGGCGTAATCGCCAAGGTACTGCCCATCGAGGATATGCCATTCCTGCCCAATGGCCGCCCGCTGGATATCGTGCTTAACCCGTTGGGCGTACCCAGCCGCATGAACATCGGTCAAGTACTGGAAGTCCACTTGGGCCTAGCCGCCAAAATCCTCGGCTGGAAAGCCGCCACCCCCGTTTTCGACGGCGCGTCTGAAATTGACATCATGGACACGCTTGACCTCGCCAACGATTACGCCAACATGGAGTGGGATAACTTCAACAAAAAATGGAAAGACATCTTGGATGAGCAAATCATCAAAGACTTGGACGACAACAAAGAAAACCGCGAAGAATGGCAAGGTCTTAACATCGGGCGCGATGGCAAAATCCGCGTGCGCGACGGACGCAGTGGCGAATTCTTTGACAACCCCATCACCGTAGGCTTCATGCATTATTTGAAGCTGCACCACTTGGTAGACGATAAAATCCACGCCCGTTCCACCGGCCCGTACTCGCTCGTAACCCAACAACCGTTGGGCGGTAAAGCGCAATTCGGCGGCCAACGCTTCGGCGAGATGGAAGTGTGGGCGTTGGAAGCTTATGGCGCATCCTACGCCTTGCAAGAAATTCTGACCGTAAAATCCGACGACATCGTAGGCCGCGTCAAAACCTACGAAGCCATCGTCAAGGGCGAAAACATCCCCGAACCCGGCGTGCCCGAATCCTTTAAGGTACTGCTCAAGGAGTTGCAAGCCCTGTCGCTGGACGTAAAAGTGCTTAACGACCAAGACGTAGAAGTAGAAGTGCGCGAGTCCGTAGACGACGGCGACGGCTTCTCCACCACCGAAATCGTCAACATGGAAGGCTTGGAATCCGATACCGATCACGGTTATGTGCGCCGCTCCGCCGGCACCGCAGCCCCGGAACGTGCCGACGGCGAGCTGGACTTAAGCGAAGACCTGGGCGAAGAACCCCCCGCCGAAGCCATGCTGGAAACCTCTGCGCTGGATGAAGCACTCGCCAACGCACAAGACGACCCCGACGCCACTCCCGCCATCGACCTCGACTCCGCACTCGACATGGAGCTGGCCAAGAAGCTTGAAAGCGAATTGGACGACGAGCTCGAACAAGAACTTGAAAAAGATTTGGCAAAAGAAATAGAAGGCGAATCGTTCGACGCGGAAGCCACCGACTTGGGCGCGCTGCTGCTAGACGGCTTCGACTTGGACGATGACGAAGAAGAAACCGGTATCGACGAAATGACGGACGAAGATTTTGGCATCATTGACGAAGACGAGGAGGTGTAGGCGATGAGGAATGAATCAGATGTAAGAAGCTTCCAAGGCGAACGCAGCCAACGCGATATATCCGAACGCAACCTCTCCGAACCGGGGATGACGTTCTCGTCTATTAAAATCGGCTTGGCCAGCCCGGAAAAAATCCGCGAATGGTCACGCGGCGAAGTAAAAAAACCTGAAACCATCAACTACCGCACGCTCAAACCCGAGCGCGATGGTTTATTCTGCGAGCGCATCTTTGGCCCCAACAAAGATTGGGAATGCCACTGCGGCAAGTACAAACGCATCCGTTATAAAGGTGTGGTGTGCGATCGCTGCGGCGTAGAAGTCACCAAATCAAAAGTCCGCCGCGAACGCATGGGCCATATCGAATTGGCTGCGCCCGTATCGCATATTTGGTATTTCCGCGGCATTCCGTCACGCATGGGGCTTATCCTCGGCATGTCGCCCCGCGCGTTGGAAAAAGTGCTGTACTTTGCCGCTTACGTCGTGCTTGATCCGGGCGACACCGGCATGGCCGCCAAAACCTTGCTAACCGACCGTGAATACCGCGAAGCACTGGATAAATTCGGCGCATATAAAAACGGCCCCGGCGGCACGCGCGTACCCACCTTCACCGTGGGCATGGGTGCCGAAGCCGTTAAGGAACTCCTGCTCGCCATCGACTTGGAAGGCGAAGCGGAAGAACTCAAAGTTCTGCTCAAAGATGCAACGGGTCAAAAACGCCTGCGCTATATTAAGAAGCTGGAAGTTATCGAAGCGTTCCGCTTATCGGGCAACCACCCCGAATGGATGATTTTGGACACGATTCCCGTCATCCCGCCGGATTTGCGCCCGATGGTACAGCTGGACGGCGGCCGCTTTGCCACGTCCGACTTGAACGACTTGTACCGCCGCGTAATCAACCGCAACAACCGCTTGAAGCGTTTGCTCGACTTGGGCGCGCCTGACATCATTGTGCGCAACGAGAAGCGCATGTTGCAAGAAGCCGTTGACGCGCTCATCAACAATGGCCGCCGTGGCCGCCCTGTAACGGGCCCCGGCAACCGCCCCTTGAAATCCCTGTCCGACCTGCTGACCGGTAAACAAGGCCGCTTCCGCCAGAACTTGCTGGGCAAGCGCGTGGACTATTCCGGCCGTTCGGTAATCGTGGTCGGACCCAAATTAAAAATTTACCAATGCGGACTCCCGCGTGAGATGGCTATTGAACTCTTCAAACCCTTCGTCATGAAAAAGCTCGTGGCCGACAACCACGCCCACAACATCAAATCCGCCAAGCGCATGGTCGAAAAACTCGAACCCCGTGTATGGGATGCGTTGGAAGATGTCATCAAAGAACATCCCATCATGCTCAACCGCGCACCAACGCTGCACAGGCTGGGCATCCAAGCCTTCGAGCCGGTACTGGTAGAAGGTCGCGCTTTGATGTTGCACCCGCTGGTATGCGCCGCTTACAACGCCGACTTCGACGGCGACCAAATGGCCGTACACGTGCCCCTGTCCGTAGAGGCACAAGCCGAATGCCGCTTCTTGCTGCTGGCACCCAACAACTTACTCAAACCCTCCGATGGCTCACCCATTACGGTACCGACCAAGGACATGGTTATGGGCATTTATTACCTCACCAGCGTGCGCGACGGCAAACTGGGCGAAGGTAAGGTATTCGTAGACGACGATGAATGCTTGTTGGCACTGGACAACGGCGAAGCACACCTGCACGCCAAAGTCAAAGTACGCCGCACACATCCCATCACCGGCGAAACCAAACTCATCGAAACTACTCCCGGACGCGTCATCTTCAACCAAGCTATCCCGCAGGATTTAGGCTTCATCAATCGCGAAGAAGACCCTTGGTCATTGGAAGTCAACGAACGCGTCAATAATAAATTGCTGTCCAAGATTGTCACCCGTTGTATCAATAAACACGGTAACGTCAAAACTTCAGATTCCTTGGACAATATCAAGGACTTGGGCTTCAAATACGCCACACAAAGCGCGTTGTCCGTGTCCGTTACCGACATGGAAGTACCCGAAACCAAGCCCGAAATCCTAGCCGAAGCCGAAAAAGCCGTTGACGGTGTGTACCGTTTGTTCCGCCGCGGCCTCATGACCGACGAGGAGCGCGTAACCAAAGTACTGCAAACTTGGCACGAAGCCACCGACAAAGTCACTCGCGACCTCATGGCCGGACTCAAAGAGGACAACAGCGTATTCATGATGCTGGACTCCGGCGCACGCGGCTCCGTCGTGCAAATGAAGCAAATGGCCGGTATGCGCGGCTTGATTTCGTCGCCCACGGGTAAAACATTGGAAATCCCCGTGCGCTCCAACTACCGCGAAGGTCTGACCGTACTCGAATACTTCATCTCCGGTCACTCCGCGCGTAAAGGGCTGTCCGACACGGCATTGCGTACCGCCGACTCCGGTTACTTGACGCGCCGCATGGTAGACGTATCACAAGATATCATCATCCGCGAGGAAGATTGTGTATCGGGCGACGACCCCATTCCCAAGTTGGATATTTCCGCGTTCATGGACGGAGAAGTCGTGATCGAATCCTTGGCCGACCGTATCCGCGGCCGCTGGGCAACCGAAGACATCTTCCACCCCGAAACAGGTGTGCTGCTAACGCAAAACGACGCGCTCATCTCTCCCGACGCTGCCGACGCCATCGAAGCTGCGGGCATCACCACCGTGTACGTGCGTACTGTGCTGACTTGTCGCAGCCGCATTGGCCTGTGCGCCAAGTGCTACGGCGCCAACATGGCCAGTGGCCGTGCCGTGCGCATCGGTGAATCGGTCGGTATCATCGCCGCGCAATCCATCGGCGAGCCGGGCACACAGCTTACGATGCGTACTTTCCAGGTAGGCGGCGTTGCTACCAACGAAGACATCACCAAGGGTCTGCCCCGCGTAGAAGAAATCTTCGAGGCGCGCAAACCCAAGGGCTTGGCCATCATTGCCGAATTCCCCGGGCGCATCAGCATCAGCGACAATAAAAAGAAGCGCGAGGTCATCATCACCAATCACGAAACCGGCGATGAAAAAGCCTATTTGATCCCCTACGGTTCGCGTATCAAAGTCCACTCCGGCGACATGGTGGAGGCAGGCAGCGAACTGACCGAAGGCTCCGTGTACCCGCACGACATCCTCAAAATCAAAGGCCTGCGCGGCGTGCAAGACTATATGATTCAAGAAGTACAGCGCGTATACGACTTACACGGTGTAGATATCAACGACAAACACATCGAAGTCATCGTGCGTCAAATGCTCAAGCGCATCAAAGTGGACGAAAACGGCGACACCGGTTTATTACCCGGCTCGCTCATCGACTGGTTGGAATTTGAAGAAGTGAACAAGGAAACCGTGGCCCAAGGCGGCGAACCCGCCACCGGCACCCGCGTATTGCTGGGTATCACCAAGGCCTCCCTTGCCACCGACTCGTTCCTGTCCGCCGCATCCTTCCAGGAAACCACCCGCGTATTGACCGAAGCGTCCATCCGCGGCAAAGAAGACCGTCTCATCGGCCTCAAGGAAAATGTTATCATCGGCCAGCTTATCCCCGCCGGTACAGGCATGCCCATGTACCGCAGCATAGAAGTTTCCAACGCACCCGGGTATGACGACAGCGACGACGATGATCTGTTTTATCCGACGGTGGCTAGACGGTAGGATGGTAGCAATTTAATAACACTGACTTGCAAAAGGCTGCTTCGCTAACACGAAGCAGCCTTTTTTTGTGCCGCTCTATTACGCCGCGCAAATCCAGTTGGTGGCAACTTGCCACTAATTGATTTTGGGCGTCCACACAAAAACCAATTTTATCGGCGTTATCATTCAACCGGTCGCAATTTGCGACCGGTTGAAATTTTATCCAGCGATCTTCAACCAATTTGAATGTCAAGGGAAGCTTGCGACACAAGACATTCGATAAAATAATTAACAATTGGAAACCTTTCTCCATGCGGCATCAACGGCGCATTATAATCAAGCGAGAATGTATTATTGCTATTTATAAATTATTAATGAATTTAGTGTCACACTTTATATTCTTGAACCCTATATACATGTGAAAGCCTTTTTTGGGCGGATTAAGAAAATGTGTAGAGGGGTTGCGGATCGTTTGGACAAGGCCATGAATGCAAATAACGATCGGCACGCACAAGCGTTTGCTCCGCCGCCGCAAAAAAACGTCGATATGCCCGATATACCCCGGGCTTTTATCAACAACGTGAATGCCAAGCTCATTTTGTCGCACACGGTGGAGGAATTTGCATTCGAAGAACAACAGGTAATTTACTATTATTGCTATTTGGCCATACCCGCCTCAATGATTGCCAAGGCCATGGACATGACCGAAGCGCACATAAACAGCGTACTGGGGCTGTACTGCGAACGATTAAAAAGCACATTGGCTTTTTTCATGAAAGCACTGCCCTATGATTCACAAGACAAACTGGATGTAAAGGAAATCCTTTTATAACAAAACGCGAGACGAGGTGTTTTTCATCAAATTCGATTACGACTTTAATGATGTTGTCCGCAGGCTGCACAGCGGTGACGCCAGTGCTTTTGACGAAATCTACGCAAGGTGTTGTGCACCCATTGCTTTTTTGTGCCGCAAATTTTGTGATAACCCAGAAGACGCAGAAGAAGTCGTACAGGATACCTTCATTATCGCGTACAAAAAAAAGAACGAACTACTGGGCGATACCTTGCTAGCCTACTTGAAAAAAATCGCCATCCACCAATGCTTTGACAAACGCAAAAAACAAACTTATCAGCAGTCCTTCATTTATTCTTTTGATGATGTGACCGACGACATTGCAGACTCGGACGTTGATTTCCTGCCGGCCGAATCCTTGCAAAACAAAGAACGCCAACGCGAACTATTGCAAATCATCAACCAACTGCCGCGCAACCAACGCGAAATTACATACTTGTACTATTACTTCGACTTTAATACGGAAGAAATCGCCGTTATTTGCAATTGCACGAGTATGAACGTGCGCAAAATTTTGCAACGCGCACGCGCAGCCATTCGGGCGAGGTTGGAAGGAAAACCCCTGCGCAAGCCCAAAACTTCTATTGCATTGGTGGCCATTGGTACGGCACTGGGTGCGCTCATACGCGCAGAAGAGCAAGTTTTTGCCGCCGCTTATATCCCCACCGCTGCGTGTTATACCGGTGCATCGGCTACGATGGCTGCAGCAACTACGGCTGCCGCGGCAACCTCTACCGCCACGGCGTTAAAAGTTTGCGTAATGGCGGCTTGTTTAATCACCGCAGGTTTTGTGGCTACTGCGTTGCATACCTTGTCCGAATTGTCGGCAGAAACAGATGTTTATCACGACTGCAGCTGCAGCCCGGTGCTGATGATGCACGAATCACCACCGCACACTGCACCCCCCATCGAAGCCCCGACCGAGCCACCCCCACAAACAACCGAACCACCCGAACCGCCATACACCTCACAAGAATCCGAACATATCGAACCACCCACGCACATAGAAGAACCGCTTCCAACCATACCACCCCCCACGCTGCCGCCAACAACAACCGTGGCCGCAACCCCCGAACCCACCGCACCACCCATCACCATCCCCCCGGCAACCGAGCCGCCCACTCCCCCCCCCGCCGAACCCCCGCCCGCACCCATCGACCGAACCGCAGAAATCATGGCGCGCTTGGCAAATGCACACACACCCGCCGCCGTAGACGCCATTATCCAAGAGTACGGCTTTGCATATGCCGCCTCGATGCACAGCTTTACGGGGATGGCACTGCGCTTTTATTCGCTGGATGACGGCAGTGGCGACATTTTGATTGGTACCGGTGTGTATGACGACGGCAGCGGTTGGTATATGCGGTTTGATTTATTCGCAATCGGGCAAATGCCTGTTGATATATTGCAACGCCTGCGGTTTATGGAGCAGTAACCACTCATCATTGAAAGGTAGGTATTTCCGCATGAAAACAAGCAATAAAAAACGCACCGTGATTTTCTTTCTCATCTGTACTCTGTTGGTGTCTACACTGGGGCATTTTGCCTTTGGTAGCGCACCCGGCCCCGGCGTGGGCGAATGGTCGTACATAGGTGGCGGCACCGCACGCACCACATTTTTATTGAGGCATAATACCACGGGAGACACCCGCGGCACTTTTTGCATAGGGTTGGGCACATCACCCATCGGGCGCAATTATCGGCGCGTGGATGAAGCAACTATACAAAATTTGCGCGGCGGCGGTTCATTGCCGTCCAGTGTTATTGCACAAATGCGCTACGCCATTACGGTTATGTACACGGTATATAATGGCAACGCCATTGATGGGCGGCTTGTACAAGAACGCGGTTTGCCCGCGCGTACACGGCAACGCCCCCTCGGCCCCGTTTTCACACAAGCATTGGTGTGGGAACGGCAGCATATGCACAACCCCTCCTTGTTCGGTTCGCCCGCCAATTCATTAAACGGAATCCCCGGCGGCGCATTCACGCAGGCCGAGCGCGATTTCTTCTTCGCGCATCAGTTGCCGGGTAATGCAACGTTGGGCGTGGCTGTTAGCGGAAATACTGGTACGGCGGCGTCTCCGGCAGTGGCCGGTTTGCTTACCGGATTGGTAGGACCGTTCACCGTTAATTATACCGCGGGCAGCCATGCGTCATTGCAAGCAGCCAACGGTACCCCGACTTTCCGCGTGGCACAGCCTGATAGGGCGGCCATCGTAGTACGCCAAGGCGGCCAACTCACACAAACCGACCGCGTTCGCTTGGGGCAAGAATTCTACCTTGCGCCGCGCATCCCCGGTGTACAAAGCGTTAATTTGGTGTCCAACGGCGCGGTCATCACCGGCATGACGGATTATTTCTTTACCCGCGGTGGACAACCACAATTTGGCGTGACTTTTGATACATGGCAAGGGCAAACCTTCCATTTTAATAGCGATGACTTGAGCAACCTCGTAAACAAACAAGTCCAAGACGCTAACGGCAATTGGGTAGACCACGCATACTTGCAACCCGGCGCAGAAGCGTTATTTAGAGTAACCGTAACCGCACCCTCTACCGCAGGATTGGACTTGCTTTTCACCCCCGCACCCATGAACGAAGCATGGCGCTTGGCACAACGCCCCATCCCCATCTACACCCCCGAACACTTAAACACCATGCGCAACCATTCCAATATTAATCACGAATTGCGAAGCGACCTTTGCTTGGTCGAATGGGGTGCATGGACACCCATTCCCACTTTCACCGCTACACTGGAGGGGAATGGGCATACCATCTCCGGTTTGCGTGTTACTAACAATACAACGACAACCGGTGTTGCCGGATTGTTCCATACATTAAATAATGCAACAATCCGCAACCTGCATCTTCTTGACATAGAACTACGTGCCGGCGGCAACGCGGGTGCACTGGCGGGCACATGGCTAGGCACCAACGGCAGCATTGATAATGTACACGCCAACAATGTGCGGATATTTGCAGGCGGCGGCAACCCGGATGCCATCCGCTTGTACTCCATCGCCGGCGGGTTAATTGGTCAATCCGGCTCCGGCAATGCACAGCCGCACTTAAACAGAATTAATAATTCGTCTGTACAAAATTTATCCATCCAATTTAATACAGCCACGCCCGCCCCCCATATGCTGCGTTGGGGGGGCGTCATCGGCGAAACGGACAGCTTAGGTGTGTACAACACCCATGTAAATAATATTACCATCACTACACCGCGGAACTTGCGCGGTTGGGTTAACTTTAATGCCACCAACCACGTGACCCAAGTGGGGCATGGCGGCGGTGTTGGCGGCATCGTAGGTTCTGTACGTCCTACGTCTTCCGGGCGCACCATCGGCGTTACGAACAGTAGTGCCACCAATGTCACTTTTAATAACGCCATCGGTATGGTCAGTTATGGCGGTATCATCGGCCATGCAATTCGTAGTCATGCCGTGCAAGGCTACGTAGACATCAGCGACCTTAGTGTTAACAACTTGCGCGTTACGCTGGCCAACAACACTGCCCAATTGTGGGCAACCGCATCCGACCCCTTCCGCGAATCGGTATTCGTGGGCGGTATTGCCGGACGTGTCAGCGAATTCGGCCAACATCACACCGGTTGGCCCGCAAGACAACATGTGTTTATGCAAAACCTGCATGTCAACGGATTTACCCTCACGACCGCAGATGCTTTTAATCATCCCATTTTAGCAGGCGGCATCTTGGGTGGTTTTGGCGGTACCAATACCACCACCAACCCCACTGCAGCACATATGGGTATGAACGACATTACCATACGCAACGGCGATGTCGCCGGATTAAACTTTAACTTTGCGCACACTACGGGCAATGCCAATAACGGCATCGGTGGCGTGGTAGGCCGCGGCATTCCTTATAGAGTCTCCACGTCCAACCCGCCCGGCACGGGTACGCATCCCCCGCAACGGTATGCATCACACATTCGCATCACAGACGTGCGCGTTGCCGGCAGCATAAACCGTGCAGCGGGAGCTGTTAATGGCACCATCCACGGTACGCGTACACTCCTGCGCGTTAATACGGCCGTAACCGGTGCAACGGTAACTGGGCACGTAACCGGCGCACCTAATCTTACCAACCCCGGCACGAACACGCCCGCAGCAGATCGCTTCTCCAACGACTTCTCCACCTTGCGTTACAACGAGTTTTTGAACCGTCCGTGGTGGCTGGGTGGCTCCGGTTATGTTTGCACGGTATGTGATGACTGCGATGCCGCACTCGAATGCGAAGTATGCGACGGCAACGAACCGGAATGTGTGTATTGCCCTGTCGTAACCACTTGTGAAGCACGTGCGCCGCTGGATCGACTGGGCGCAGGCAGGCACACTTTTTGGGTGTTCGATCACTTCGATGGCGGCCCTCGCCTAAACCCCGATCAATTATTATTTAGAGATGCTGGCGGCAACTTAGTACCCATGGGCAACGCCGCCGATGTGGTGCTTGTCACACTGCGCCGCGGACGCGAGTTCGTCTTTTACTACCGAACCAACCCCCTTGAACCCGGTCATTACATTAACTCCGTGCAAGTGGGTCCGCGTTATGACGATGCGGCTGTTACCATTCCTTACCCTGCCGTGTTTGATTTGTCGGTGCTCAAATATAGCCACAGCATCATGACGCAACCCGTCATTGGCCGTTGGGAATTTGAACTGCTGCATAACAACGTGCGTGTTGGCTTGTTCAACAACGACAATCTACCCGCCAGCGCACAAATGCGACTTGACCCCAGCCTAACCGGCACCTACACCCTGCGGGAAATTGAAGCTCCCACCGGGCATCATCTTGACCCCAATGCGGTATGGACCTTCAACTTCACTGGTTTTGACATCCGTAATGTGGTACCGCCCAGCGTTACGCACTTGCCCGGCGGAGCCATTGCCGGTACATGGTCATTGACCCCGGCAGGGCCGGATAATCCGGTGCGTCAATTTATCATTTCTGCCATCAACCATCCCTATATTGACCCCGGTGACCCCGGTGACGACGAAGACGAAGGGTATACCAACCTCACCTTCATCAAGACCAGTTTTGACAATGTCACGCCCTTGGCAGGCGCGGAATTTGCCTTGTATCACCGCACGCCGCACAACGACCCCGCCGCGCCTTGGCAGCGTGTGCGCACCGTAACCAGTGCGCCGACTACAGGCTTGACCAACATGGGCGATTTATTTTGGAACAACACCGGCAACCTATTTAAAATGGTGGAAATCACCGCGCCCACAGGTTATCAACTGCCCGGCGGCCACTGGTTGATTCATATAAACGCAGCCGGTGTAATCGTAGTAACCGAACATGAAGGCGCACCGCCGCTACGATTTACAGCCATCGGTGCACCGCCGTTGATATCCAACCAACTGCGCGAAACACCACAATTGTCCATCGACAAATCCGGCAACATCGTGCCGCAAAACAGAACGCCGTCCGTATCGCTCAACTTCCACCCCAACGGCGGCACCGGCAGTAGCGTTACCGTTACACAAGTTTCCGGTCCCAACCCCTTGTACGAAGAATTCTTTACGCATCCCGGTTTGTTAACAGGTATTAGTGCATGGCAACCACCCGTAGACGGGCAAGTAATTATCGGTTGGTCGCAAAATGCGACCGGCTCACCGCTTTTGCATTCAACGACATCCACGCCTTGGGTTGCCGGCAATAATGATTTGTATGCCGTATGGGGCGATGCCGTGGTGCATACACCGCCCGCCAATATCCCCTCGCCGTTGCGCATCGGCAATGTAGCGGTTGGCGACCGTATTTTGTATACGCTCATGGTCTTTAACCATTCCGATATTGCCGTAGACGGTTTTGTTGTAACCGATGACTTGAGTAGCAATATCAATGCAGGTAATTTCGCATTCGTGGCCGGTTCGGGCAGGGTGCGTGTTAATGGTGTGGTCGTGGATACGGTTGCGCCTGATGCCAATCATATGATCCGCGTGGTGCTTCCGAGCATCCCTGCGGGCGCACGTGTGGTGATTACTTTTGAAGTGGAGGTATTGCCCAACGCCGCGGGCAACAACATCGGCAACGCTGCCACTTTGTATGACGACGGCGGAACGCCCATCGATGAGGACGATGAAGAAATCCCCGTTGACCCGGGCCCGGAACTGTCCATCGACAAATCCGGCAACGTCGTGCCCGAAAACAAATCACCCAACGTAACGCTCAACTTCCACGCAAACGGCGGCAACGGCAACTTCCATTTGAATGTGCAATCCGGCCCCAATCCGCTGTACGAAGAATTCTTCACCCATCCCAATTTATTAACCGCATTGGAACAATGGCAGCCACCCAACCCCGGTCAAGTCATTATCGGCTGGTCATTAAATGCGAGCGGAACGCCGCGCATGACTTCATCCACATCCACGACGTGGGTTGCAGAAAACAACAACTTGTATGCCGTGTGGGGCGATGAAGTGATCCACACCGCTCCACCCAATGTGCGCTCGCCCTTGGCGATTGATTCGGTAGACGTCGGCGATCGCATCTTGTATACCCTCATGGTCTTTAACCACTCCAACACCGACGCTTACGATTTTGTGGTAGTGGATGACTTGAGCACAAATATCAATGCAGGCTTCTTCTCCTTTGTATCCGGTTCGGGCATGGTACGCGTTGATGGCGTGCCCATCGGCACGGTCGCACCCGATGCCAACAATTTGATCCGCGTCCAACTTCCACACATCCGTGCCGGCGCACGTGTGGTGATTACCTTTGAAGTAGAAGTATTGGAAAACGCCGCCGGGCAAAATATCGGCAACACCGCCGTACTCTACGATGATGATGACATACCCGTAGACGATGACGATGAGGACATTCCCGTAGGCACAACACCCGCAGCAACAACGCCTGCGGAGACGACGCCGTCGGAAACGACACCATCGGAGACGACACCGTCCGAAACTACACCCGCAGAAACTACGCCGTCAGAAACTACGCCGTCAGAAACTACGCCGTCAGAAACTACACCGTCCGAAACAACGCCGACAGAAACTACACCGTCCGAAACAACGCCGACAGAAACAACGCCATCTGAATCGACGCCTGCAGAAACCACATCATCCGAAACCACGCCGCAACAAACTACACCCGCCGAAACAACACCGCAGCAAACTACACCAGCAGAAACTACACCGCAGCAAACTACACCCGCCGAAACAACACCGCAGCAAACTACACCGGCCGAAACCACACCGCAGCAAACTACACCTGCCGAAACCACACCGCAGCAAACTACACCTGCCGAAACCACACCGCAGCAAACCACGCTAGCTGAAACTACAGCGCAACAAACTACTGCACAACAAACTACCGCACAGCAAACAACCGCGCAACAAACAACTTCACAACAAACAACCGCGCAACAAACTACTTCACAACAAACCACCGCGCAACAAACTACTTCACAACAAACCACCGCACAACAAACTACTTCACAACAAACCACCGCACAACAAACCACATCACAACAGACCACTTCACAACAAACAACTGCACAACAGACAACGACACAACAGACAACGACACAACAGACAACGACACAACAGACAACGACACAACAGACAACGACACAACAGACAACGACACAACAAACACAACCACAACAAACGTCACCACCAACACAACCCCCCACTGATCCGCCTACGCGCGTTGTTACTTTCCCGCCCGTCACAACAACACCCGCAGCCGGTACAACGGCACCCGGCGCAACCACACCAGCTCCCACGTCACCCATTACAGCTGCGCCCGGCACAACCACCCCTATCCCCACGTCACCTGCTACCGCTGCACCAACCACAACCGCACCTGCAACGGCAGCCACCACCACACCACAATTAGTCAAGCGGCCGGACAGAATGGTCACACACGTGGGCGAAACCATTAATTGGACGCTGCGCGGGTTCCACAACCCCACCGGCAACACCGTTGCCAATTTTTCCATCGTAGATGTACCGGGGCGCGGCCTCAACTTCCGCACGGGGCACATGCCTGCCTTCACCAACGGCGCGGGCATCACTTATGAAATCCGCTACACGGTTGCGGGCAGCAATGAATGGCGTGTACTTTCATCCAATATCGATGCGGGCCGTCCGTTCACTTTCCACTTGCCACAATCGGGCAGCATGCACTACACGGCCATTGGCTTCTTCTTTGGCACGGTACCCGCAGGGTTTGCGCTGGGTAACGAAATTGTGTTGACCTTCGTAGTGGGCAATGACGCACCCAACAATATTTTGGTCAACAACTTCTGGATCAGCTACGACAACATTGTGCGCGATGGCGACAGCCCCTACCGCCCCATCGTCATCCAACCACCCAATGTCAACGGCAATAACACCTTGGTACCTGCGCCCGACGGCAACGGATACTTCGAGCTGGATGACGATAACGTACCCCTGGGGCAATGGACTTGGAACGACAACAGAAACGAATGGATTTTCAACGGATTCGGCGTAGGTCCCATGCCGCAAACGGGCTTCATGGACCATGCGTTGTGGCTGGCATCTGCACTATTCCTTGCCACATCTGCCGGACTGGGCACCATGAGCTACATGAAAGCCAAAAAACGCAAGCGGAAAGGGGCAACAGCATGAACTTAGCCAGGGTTTCAACCAACGGACAAATTACCGTACCCGCAGAAATTCGCCGTGCATTAAACATCCGATCGGGCGACAAAGTCCTGTTTATGCAAAACACCAACGGCGACATCGTCATCCAAAAACCAAGCGTTTCTACGGTCAAAGAAACACAACCCGTCAAAGTAGTCTCGGGTTAAACCAAATCAGTTGGTTGCAATTTGCCACCAACTGATTTTGGATTTTCACAAAAAAGCCGCGTACTCGATGCATTAAAATCGGTGCGCGGCTTTTGTGAATTTCAACCGGTAGCAAATTGCAACCAGTTGAAATTTTTATTCGCTTTTGAGTGCTTGCGCAATCTTTTTTGCGGGGATATAATCCCCCCTACACGAACAAAGGGGCGAGATAAAAATGCGTTATATAATGAAGCGCGACAATCGGGAAGTAGCTTTTGACGAGCAAAAAATCACGGCTTGCATCGAGAAGGTTTTTGCGGCGGTGCATGGCGAGGGGCATGTGGACAGGCTGTTGCCCATCACTTTAACGCTGGAAGTTTTGAAGAAGTTGGATGCCGATTTTGCCGGTGCACCGTTCACGGTAGAGAACGTGCAGGACTTGGTTGAGATTGTGTTGATTGAGGGCGGCTATTCGCGCGAAGCGAAAGCTTATATCTTATATCGTAATAAGCGCACGCACATCCGTGAGGCACGCAGCGGGCTCATGGACGCCGTGGCAGAAATTGTAAAAGAAACCAACCGCGCCAACGCCAACGTTGGGCATTCTCCGTCGGCCAAGGTATTGCAAATATCCGAAGCCGCCAGCAAAAATTATTACTTAAACCGCGTCTTGCCGCCCGAAATGGCAAACGCGCATACCGAAGGTGACATTCACATCCACGACTTGGCGTGG
>WQVD01000015.1 GCA_009781755.1 Defluviitaleaceae bacterium
CGTGTTCAGCTGACCCGTACTAATAGACCGAGGGCTTGACCAGTAATCGGTTCATCGCTCGTCAATAGATGACCACGATGACCTTTGATACGGAGTACGCGATACTGCGTATCTCGCTTCTTTTACCTTCTCTGTATTGAGTTTTCATTACGCCGCGCCGGTTTGGCGTGGCGTTTTTGCAACTGATAACCTTTTCGGGGTGTAGCGTAGTTTGGCTAGCGCGCGTGGTTTGGGACCACGAGGTCGCAGGTTCGAATCCTGTCACCCCGGTTGCATGAGCGAGCAGATTTGCGAAGTAAATCGACCGGCCGTGATTATGTGGTTGAAGCGATTCACAAGAATGATCGGCCAAAACGGAAGTTAAAATGAAAAACCGGAACGCACTTGTGTGCGATTCCGGTTTTTTGCTTGGAGAGGGGTTGGGTTGCGTGTGTATGGATTTACATGGAGCGGGTTTGGGATGCGCGTGCGACTTGTTTGGAGAAGATTTGGGTTGCTTGTGAACGGATTAACTTTCCAAGAACTCACGCAATAGGTTGGTTAGGTCTTCGGAATCAATGTGCTCTATGATGGATTCAATGTCGATGCCTAGGTTGGTTAGTTGCGCGAGGTTGTTGGGGGTGCGCAATAGGTTGATCAGGTCTTCGGAGTCCATGTGCTCTAAAATGGATTCGATGTCTACGCCTAGGGTGATTAGCTGCTGTAGCTTGTTTTGTTCGTTTTGGCTGAAGGGATGAAGTGGGGGTGGCGTGGCGGTGTTGCCGTAGACTAGGTGTGACCAATGGCTGTCGCGCGGGTATCCGCCCGGGAATTTGATGTTGTGGCGTTGGGGAAGTTGGGGGTTGGGGATTTCTTCGTCGAGGAGGGCGGCGAATTCGGCTTTGTCGGGTAGGAAGGCGCAGTGTGCGTCCATGGCGGCGAATTGTAGGGTGATGTTAATGTTGTTGTGGTGGGCGATGCCTGAGCCGGTGTTGAAGGGGATCTCGTAACGGTACCAACCTTGGTGGTGTTTTGTTGGCTTGATGTAATCGCGGTTGAGCCGGAAGATGAAGGGATTTTCCGAGTTGTCGTTTAAATAAATGCGGAATTGGCACAATTCGTCTAGGCGGTCGTTTTCGCCGCCGTTGAGCCAAAAGGTGAATACATAGGATTTGTTTTTATCCAACATTATATTCGGTGATTCTACCGATGACCAATTCTTGTGCCAGTCGCCGATGCAGAAGGCTTCGGTAAGGTCGCCGGCCATGTCGGTGATGAAGGTGCGCTCTACCTTGTTGCTCCAATTGTTTCTGGCGGGTTCGACCTGCCATGTACGTGGCTCGAAGGTAAAAGTGCCTTCCGGGTGGTGGGCGTAAAACGCGGTTCCTGCTTGTGCTTCGCGTTTCGTTTGATTTGTATTTTCCATGGGTTCCTCCAAAGTCATAAATGATTTGGGCGGACACGCCAACATGAGGGTCTGGTGATCTATGAAACGTGCCCGGCCTTTCTTGGCAAGCCCGCGGGCCCGTCGGGAATAAGTGGTTCCATAATCCGTACCCTGCGCGTCTACAACGCGAATGTTTTTGTTTATGGGTCTTCGCCCCTTCCTTCCTTTCGTCATAGTGTGGCGCAAGGTGCGCCGTCGTTGGTCGCTGCGTTTTTTATCATGGGTGTCTTCCCCGCTTGGGAGGATTGTTGCAAAAGGATGACAAAAAGTCAATCGTAGGAATGAGATGAAGTGATTTGCGTAAAAAATTATGGAAAAGTGAAGAAAAACCTTGCATGCGATGGGATTTATGTGCTATAGTGCGTGGGCTTTTTGCGTAGGTTGATTTTGAACGGGTACCTGTAGCTCAGTTGGATAGAGCATCGGCCTTCTAAGCCGAGGGTCAGGGGTTCGAATCCCTTCAGGTACATTGTTAAGGGAGTACGAATTTTTCCTTCGGAAAAATTGCCCGCGAAAATTTGCGGGTGGTGCGTTTCGCAATTTTTCGCTAGTTGTCGGTGGATGTGGCGCAGTTGGTTAGCGCGCAAGATTGTGGCTCTTGAGGTCGCGGGTTCGAATCCCGTTATCCACCTTTTGCCCTGTAAGCCGGGCATCTGTGCCGCAAGGCACACCCGCAATGAAAGCCGCCCAAAGCAGCGACGGCGAAATGTGCCGCAAGGCACACCCGCAGTGAAGCCGCCCTACGCGGCGAACGAGGAAGCGGAGCGGGGCTGTGCCCCGCGTAGCGGCGGGGTTTGGGGCAGCGCCCCATTTAAATGAATCGTTAGCTCAGTCGGTAGAGCATTAGACTTTTAATCTAAGGGTCCAGGGTTCGAGCCCCTGACGATTCAGAACAAAACTGTCTTGTTGATGCAAGGCAGTTTTTTTATATGAAGCTGTAAGGTTTTGCTTCCGCCGACACTATATAGGGGTAGTGCAAACACCCTTGTCTATGGAGGTGAAGTGTGAAGCATACATTGCTGCTGCCAAAAGTGGAAATACCGCGTGCTTTTATGGGCAATGATAGGATCATGCGCGTGTTATATTCCACCATTGAAGAATTTGAAAACGAAGAAAAACAAGCAATATATTTTTATTATCATCTTAAGCTGCCGCTGCGCGCCATTGCGTGTAACTTGGCGTTATCCAAAATGCATATTATCAGTACGTTGGGTTTGTACACGGAGCGGCTGGCAAGCAAAATTGATTTATTTAAAAAGGCATTGCCCTACAATGCGGACGACACGATACAAATATGCGATATCCTATTTCCATGGGGCATAAATAGCCGAATAAATTGAGGTGTTTATGATTAATGATGAACATGCACGCGGCGAGCTTGTACGCCTGATCGGTATAATGCAAAGCGGCGATAAAAGTGCATTTAATGAAATTTATCGCAGGTGCAGTGGGTATGTATCATTTATATGCGCGAAATTGTGTGATAACAAAGAAGATGCCGAAGAAGTGGTGCAGGATACATTCTTGATTGCATTCAAAAAAAGTGATCAATTGCGGGGCGAAACATTACCCGCTTATTTGCGTACCATCGCCGTACACGAATGCTTTAACCGGCGGAAGGCCAACCAAAAACGCAGGATGCATACCTTGTCCGCTGATTATGCACTTATCAACGTAGCCGAGCTGAACGAGGCGTTGCTGCCTGCAGACGCATTGGACAACAAAGAACTGCATGGTCAATTGCTAAGGGAAATTGCGAAATTGCCGTTGCAACAGCGCGATATGATTTATTTATTTTATTACGCCGACTTCGACGCCAAGCAAATTGGCAAAATAATGGGATGCAATGTAAATGTGGTATATACCAACCTGACACGTGCGCGGCAAACCATTAAAAAGAAATTAAACGATGGACGGAGTATGAAGCCGGTGGTGGTGTCGGCCCAAGCGGGGGTATTGCTGCCGTTGGCTGCGTTGTTTGTTGCCGAAGAAGCGGCCTATGTGGCGGCCTATGTGACGTCTGCGTGGGCCGGTAATATTGCGGTGGGCGCAACCGCCGCGGCCGCAGGGGCAAAAACAGGCGCAATCGTAGCGGTATGTGCTGTCGCGGCTGCGGCTTTGGCAGCATTCATTTATTTTAACGTGTATCCGACCCGGGAAGCCGAAACCCCAACACCTGAAAGCGCAGTCTACACAGGGCATGAACCACCCGCCTATCCGCTACCCGAACCGCACACAGAACCACCGACCGAACCCGCACCAAAGGAACCTACGCAAGCCGAACCCGCGCCACCTGAACCCGCACCATCCCCAAGTGAAGATCCGGACAGCGCCGCATCGTCGGCCATGAGTGACCCTGAATACGACACCGAATACGCATCCATCCCATCACCCACGACGGTGCCTGCATTACCACCCGCGCCGCACTACCCCGCTGACCTGCCAACGGAAGTGTTGACGGAACCGGAAACGCATGCGCCGCACCAACCCTACGCACCATCCGAACCCTACGATTTTTATGAATATGACGAACCTCCCCATGCGGATCGTACATTACAAATTTTGGCCGCCTTGGCTGCGGTAAGCACATATTCCGACTTGGCGGACATCATTGATGTTTATGGATTTGTCTTGCATACACAGGCAACCACCGTACATGATATACGGCTTCGTTTTTATGTAGCCAATGAAGGCAGCGGTGATATATTGGTGGGGAGATGGACAATCGTAGATGCCACCGATTGGCACATGCGGTACGAATTTTTTGAAAACGGGTACATGCCGCAAGACGGAATGGCTCTGTATGAGTGGATGAATTAAAAAGGTTAACAATAATTAACATTCAAGCATAGTGTGCTCTTTTTGGGGTACACTTATTTTGATTGAAAATTGCTATGTATAGATTATCCATTGTATTCCATGTAATTGCGTGATATAGTGAATGCAGTGAATAATTGAATGATCAAGAAAAAAGGAGCTGCGAACATGAACAGGAAAGTCAAGACGGGCATGAAAAAAAGAATTGCCTTGGTGCTAGTATTTATTTTACTTGCATCAACGGTGAACCAACTGGCCTTTGGTGCAGTTGATGAACACAGTAGAGTCGGATACATAAATGAAAGCAGTGGTGCTTCATCTCCGGCAGCAATAGGCATTATGCCACTGGATGGCGATACCTTTACGGCGACGATAGAAGGATTTGGCAATATGACCGATTTCACGTTGCCGGGTCAAACATTTAGCGCGTATTTGGTCGAATCACGCATCGAAGCACAAGCGCTTACACTTACCATACCCATTAATGATGCCAGCACAAATCGCACCATTACGATTGAGCTGGCCAATGGCTTGGGTTTGTTTAGTGCACCGGGTATGGTGGGTTCTCGTAATTCGCCCCATAGCCAACCTGTAAGGCCGGATGACTGGAGCTTTAATATCAACACGTTGGAAAGCCAATTTGAAGATATTATCATCGGTGCAACTTGGACGCCCAATGATCCCATCGTGCAGTCAATTTCTGGCAACACTTATCAGCCGCTGGGCGGCACATTGGTGTATACCGTAGACCCAAATGCCACCGGCGTCGTCCTTACCCTACCGTTGAATGTGATTTCCGATTGGGCGTTTTTATTAAAAGCGCATGACATCGCATCCAACAGCCGATTCCACCCCAACGCCATTTCTGTGACCCTGGAAGAAGACGGTGATGTATCCTACAGCGCTACTTTGGCGCGGTACTACCTTGAGGGTAGGGTAAGTTATACCATGCAAAGTATATATAACAACGTACAATTGCCCCATGTTCAAGGGGATGAATGGTATACGTATTATAATTTTTGGGCGGTGGGCACTAGCGACACCGGCGGAAGCATCTCAGCAGGCACCAGAATGGGACAATTGCTTCATGAAACGATGGAATTTGTGTTTCATATACCCAAAGCGCTTTCTGCTTGGGATGACTTGGGCGTAAGATTGGCACCCGACGAAACGATATTGACCGAAGACATGTTTGAATATGAAGTAGATGCGATTACCAATGCAACATACAATATTTTAACCTTACGATTTATCCAAGCGGATTTTTCGCTCATGCATAGCGGACGTCGTATCGCAATTTTCGGTATTGTTCCGGACGATACCGAACCCGGCTTGTACACCATAAACAGACCGGGCGTGGGCAGCAATTTTTTCTCAGTTGCAGAAGGTGTTAATCCTACGAGTACACGACATAATTCACAACAACATATTAGGATATTGTTACCCCACGTAAACAGATTAAATATACGAAATGCCCCTGGACTTACGATTTCTGGGCGTTTCCCGGCGGCACCGCTTTCACCACTAGGCGGATTTAGAATGAATAATGAATTTAATGATGTTCTAACCAATCAAGCTGTTTGGATGTCCTTCCCGTCCGAAGATATCGGCGTGCGCGGCTTTGTGTTGCCCGCCGGGCATGAAGGCATACAAAACATTCGAGCGGTTACTTCAGCCGGAAATGTTATCAATCTCCCTGGCCCCATCGCAATTACGCAACCTGCGTCTGCCGATACGTCCTTATTCCCCCTTGTTAATATTGATTTATACGGAATGGGCGAATTGGCATCGGATGAATTTATCATCGAATTTTATTATGAGTTGGCGGGAGAAGTACCCGTAGGTGCAGGATACGCGGCCAATGCTTCCCTTGTTGGCAATCCCATTGCCAGCCTTAATTTTATGTACTTGGGAACTTTCCGCAATCCGAACGGTGTGCCGGATGATACGTTCATAACGAGTCACGCAGTTGCCGGTCAAATTGACCCCAGCAACCCACAAGGCATAGATGAAGATTTGCGCACCCATACAACCATCCATGTGCGCGCAGTCGATACGCAATATTTCTTATTTATTTCAACCCCCGGTTCGGGCAGCACCGCATTGGCAGGTGCATCCCTTGTGACCAACGAACCCGGACGGGATGTGAGGATTACCTTTAATCGTCATAATCACTCCTCTTCCAACCGTGTACAAGCATGGAGCGCACAAGGTTTTTATATATACTTGCGGGCACCGATTGGCCAATTAACCATTGATAGAAACAGCATCCGGGCCACACATGCCGGGCAGACATTCCGCGAGTCCAACAACACCTTAGTAATTGATGAATTAATCGACTCTACCGGCAGCTTGGTATATCGACTTTCCCTGCCTACGGCAACACTCGGTTGGTACAATAATCATGTAACGCAATTCCCAAGTATAGGCGTGTACTTTAACATTGCGGCATTGCCTACGGCACATTCTGCCACCCACCATGTGAATGAAATAATGTTTATTTCTACCATGGATGCGGATATCAATGTGCACTACGCCACCAATTTGGGACGTGTGCTTTGTGCTGATACCTTTTTCTTTGGTGATCACAGAACCATGGCGGGTATGACGGTTGGCACAACGCACTTAAATCATAACCCCATACTCGTTACGGCATCGGCCACCTTATCCACCCACGGCGAAATACGCACCTTGGACACCAATAATATGCCAAGCACCGCATGGCAATCATACAATTGGCAAACCGGAAGCAGTGTAATTAATCTTGCGCCCGAAGAAGCGATTCAACATCGTTTGCTGTTTGTGAACAACTCGGGCGTATCGGTAAATGATTTTGTCTCTTTACTCCCCATACCCAAATCGGGCGGCGTATTAACCGGCATGAATCCGACAAGCAACCTGCAACGCGAAGCCTTTGGTTTTTCATTAAACTTGACCGACCCAGTATCCGTACCCGCCGGTTTTGCGGTTCATTATGCCACGGTGCACACCATGGATGAAGATTATGTAGGTTTTGTGCCTTGGGCATCCATCAGTGATCCTTCCGAAATCCGCATGGTACGCATCACAAGCACATTGCCCATCCCCGATGGCGAAGAAGGCGAATTCTTGTTAAATCTTGCACCATTGTCAGTAGAAGATGTAGCAGCGGCCGAATATAACGGAAACTTCAACCGATATGCCGTACAATCAAACATTAATATGGCCGGGTCTACTATTGACAGACATAACCCCGTTGCCATGCGCATGTGGCAGAACGTAACTTTCCATCACGGTACCCGCTCCGATGCAACCAATATCCCCTCGGGCATATTTGGCGCGGCAATCGGGTCAACCTTTACCATTCCCACGAATGTTCCCGAATCACCGGGGTACACCTTCCAAGGTTGGTCACGCAATAATGTATATGACCCCGGCGATACCTTTACTATGCCGGCAAATAATGTAGTGTTCACCGCCATTTGGGAACGTTATGCGCCGGATGAATTTGATATCACATACACTTTCACCGGTGATGTGCCCCCCAACGTAACCACACCTGCCGCCCGCCCGGACATTGAAGAAGGAACGACAGGATTGTCGGCCACGGCAGTAAACCCCGCATCTGTACCGGGAGAGTTCAATGGTGTTGAAGGTACGTTCACTTTCGGTGGTTGGACAACGCAGGATGTAACCTTAGCCGGCAACGGTACCTTCACCATGCCCGGCAACGATGTAGAATTTACAGGCCATTGGACATTTACACCCACCACGCAATCAGAAACCACACCATCAGAAACCACGCCATCAGAAACCACGCCGTCGGAAACTACGCCATCAGAAACCACGCCGTCGGAAACTACGCCATCCGAGACCACGCCATCAGAAACCACAGCGTCAGAAACAACGTCATCGGAAACAACAGCCGCCGAAACCACAGCATCAGAAACTACGGCATCAAACACGACAGCGGCAACCGCTACAACAACGCCAACAACCGGCACAATAACCGGTACAACGCCACCAGGCACAACGACAACATCAACAACCGGCACAACCCCCAGTACAACCGTGCCAAGCACAACCGTGGCAACCGGCACAACCCCCAATACAACCGTGCCAAGCACAACCGCGGCAACCGGCACCACCCCCGGTCAAGTTCCGCATATACCCACTGTGCCGCCGCCAACTGTTAACCAAAATCATGAATTAATACCCAACGAAAACGGATACATTGAAGTGGATCAAAACGGCACACCCCTGGGACAATGGACATGGGACGATACCACCGCAAGTTGGGTCTTCCATGAAACAAATCCGATAGCGGTAGGCTTCATGCCGCAAACGGGTGTTGATAACAACCGCGCGATTTTCAATATATTAATGTACAGCACGACACTTATCGTAGGTGTTGCGGTGCTTTGGTTTGTTATCCATGCTGTATATAAAAGAAAGCAAGAAAAAGCGAGCCGACATGGCGAAGCAGATGATTTGATGTAAGAATCCGTAATTCGAGTCACGATAATGCAACAAAAACGAGCGTCTGCTTCATTATTAGCAGACGCTCGTTTTTTTAAGGTTAACAATTGTTAACCTTAAAGCATGGCATGTCTGTTTTGGGGTACAATATTTTTGTTTAAAAAAATATTTTCTAAAGACTGTAAGGATTTCTATTAAATGACCCTATATATGTGGGAAGCATACAAATTCACGATATTAAAACAAGAAACGGAGCGATGGGTATGAACAAGCAAGGTAGGATGGGTGTTAAAAGGAGAGTTGCTTTGGTGCTGGCATTTATTTTACTGGCGTCAACAGTGAGCCAGTTTGCATTTGGTGCCGAGGGTGAGCAAAGCGGAGCAACGTACATAAGCGAAAGTGGTGATGTATCATCACCGGCGGCAATAAACGTCACCGGAGGAGATGCCGTTGCTGACCTATCACCCCTTGAAGGCGTTGTCTTCGGTGCGACGCTTGAAGGATTTGGCCAAACGGTGGACTTAACCCAACCCGGCGCTACATTCAGCGGGCCATTGCTGGGTTCATTCAGGGAGCCACAGTTATTAACCGTTACTGCCGAATTTACCGAAGGCAGCACCGACCGACGTATCGAAATCGAGTTAGCCAATGGTATGGGTTTATGGCTTGCGCCGGGCATGGTGTATGCCACCTCGGCACGTAATAATTGGAACTTTGTGTCGAGTAATTTGGTGGGCGGCCACTTAGAAGATGTAATCGACGATGCACGTTTTGTACAAGCCCCTTTGTTTGAACAACGGCGCGACATAGAAGGCGTTGATACGTTAATTAATTCCCATCAACCCCGCGCAGGCACGCTTATTTATTATATTAATGAAGATGTTACGTCAGTAACCATTCATTTATATGTAATGACGGATACCGCATTCATATTAAAATCGTCATGTGCAACATCCAATTCTCGATTCCACGAAGATGCAATCATTTTCCGCGCAATAGAAAATAATGCTGTGATTGATAGTGCAGTTTTGGAAAAATATATTTTAACGGGAGATTTGAGCTTTAGAGTAGCCAGAACAAATGTAGCCCCTAGGTTAATTACCCGTGGCCCCGGCGAATCATGGGTAAGCGAATTTAATGTAGAAGCTGAGGCCTTTGGCGTAACAAGTGGCGGAATTGCCAATGTATTAATAGATGAAGTAACTATTGTGTTCCCTGTACCAAAAATGCTAACCGGTGCCGCAGATTTAGGTGTGCGGATTTCTTCGCACGGTTTAACTAACAACCAATTGACCGAACACATGTTTAATTACACCATAAACAGCACCGACGATCCATATAATCATTTGGTAACCGTTGTTTTTACACAAGCCAGATTAACAAGCACCAGCATTTTGGAATTGTTTGGCATAATACCGAATGATGCTGTTCCGGGTATTTATATTTCATCACCCTTGGCAGCAACGGGCACAATTACACCCATAAGTGAAGGCACCCACGTTACAACCGGGGTTAGGTCACTGCTGGGTATGCATGAAATCCGGGTGCCTTATCCAAGGATTAACCGCTTGTATGTACGCCCCATGACGGGAGGAAATTTGTTTTCAGGCCGTCCGGGCGTCACACCTATTGCCCCCTTAGGTGGTTTTTTATTCCAAAATGAATTTTTAGAACCATTGTATGACCAATCCGTGCGCATTACCTTCCCCGAAGAAACGCAAGCGCTTATTGGCGTGCGTGCATTTCGTCTGGTAGCTGGTGAAGACGGCATTGCCAACATCCGCGCAGTCACATCCCACGGAAGAATTCTAGAGCGCTCCGGCCCATTTGCACGGCAAGGTACCATGGATCAATTCCCATGGGTATCGATTAACTTTTACGACGTGCCGTACCCTGCGGGGTTGGCATCCGATGAATTTATCGTTGAGTTGTATTATGAGATGGCAGGCGACGTGCCTGTGAGTGCGGGTTGGCGTCCCGTAATCAATCATTGGATAGACCCCTTCGGCTTCACCAATATGTTTTATGCCGGTGTTATACACAATCAAATACCCGGTGGCACCCGGATTTATGCACATGCTACAGTAGGTCAATGGTGCCGTGACACCGAAGATGGCTTCCATCCCACTAACCGCATGACTTCCCACAATGTAATGATTGCATCCGATGTTGCTGCGATAATATTTTATACTATGCACTTTAACATGGTGAATCAAGCCTCGTTGGGCAGAAACTTGGATGCCGGAGGTGCCGCAAGAAACGTTTCATTTAACGTAAATCTTTCTCGTCATCAACATCATATACCGAATGTATCCTCTGCCCAAGGCTTTTATGCTTACTTGCGCTCACCAAACGGGTTGATTAATTTCGACCGCAGTACCATAGAAGTACATTGGAATGGCCAGATTTATCGCGAAGGATGCCTTGTTAATCCCTTAATCGTTGAACCCTTCGTGGATACTACGGGTAGCCGTGTGTATCGATTGCAAATGGATTGGCTGGTATTGGGGCACATGAATGCGGCAATGGCGGGGCTTTTACCCGCAGCTACTGTGCGTGCTAATATATATGCATTGCCTTACGCCCTGCCCGGCACGGTTGCACCACGTGATTTGTTTTTTACCAATATCATTCAAGATGATATTGAAGTGCGAACCGGAGGTTCGGCTGCTGCACAGTCAAGAAGATTAGATGAAAATTTCCATATTCCAAATTGCAACCGTGCCGCAAACGGAATGTTGGTAGGCGCACCGATAGCAAATCAAGAAAGCATACGGATCAACGCAAACGCAACATTATTAACCGGCACGCATGTACGTGTCGTACCGCCAAGCGCTGCTTTGGCATCCGATGCCGGATGGATTTCTTACAATTGGACATCGGGACTGGCAACATTGAATATCGAACCCTACAGCAACGTGCAGTACCGACTCACTTATCACAATAATACATCCCTGTCGGTGGGTAGCTTTGCAACGCTCATGGCCATTCCCAAAGCTGGCGAAGAAATGCCCGGTATGGCAGCAAGCAGTGTTTTGCAACGCGAGCCTTTCGGCTTTAGTCTTAGCTTGATGACGCCGCTGGTTGTGTCGTCTGATTTCGAAGTCCATTACTCGGTTCTTTATACCACCGATGAAAATGATGCCTCCTTTGCGGATTGGGCAAGTATTGCCGACCCTGCCGATATTCGCATGGTGCGTATCCGCAGTGCCGCCGGTTCGAATATCCCTGCCGGGGATTACGGCGAATTTATCCTAGACTTAGCCGTACCCACGATTGCAGAGGCCTTGGAAGCCGGTTATATCGGCGCGATGAATCGTTACGGAACACGTATACACGCATTGGTGCTGGGCACCGGCATCTTGCGCCATACCCCTGTTGCCATGCGCATGTGGCAGACGGTTGCATTCCATTACGGTACCCGCGCAGATGCAACGCTCATCCCCGATATGATGCATGTACCGGCCGAGCGTATTGTGGACATCCCTACTGCCGTGCCACTATCTGACGGATATACGTTTTTGGGTTGGTCACGCAATGATATGTACAACCCCGGCGATTCCTTTGTCATGCCGACAAGCAACGTAACCTTTACAGCCATGTGGCAACGTAACGCACCGGATGAGTTTGACATCACATATACATTCACCGGAGATGTACCCCCGAACGTAACCACCCCCGCCCCACAAACGAACATTCCGGAAGGCGCGACAGGACAGTCGGCCACGCCAATAAACCCCACGTCCGTACCGGGAGAGCTCGGCGGCGTTGAAGGTAATTTCACTTTTAACGGTTGGACTACGGCGGATGTAACCGTGGCCGGCGACGGCACCTTCACCATGCCGGACAGCAACGTGTATTTTACGGGTAGCTGGACATTTATACCCGCTACGCCATCAGAAACCACGCCATCAGAGACCACGCCATCGGAAACCACGCCATCGGAGACCACGCCATCGGAAACCACTCCATCAGAAACCACGCCATCCGAGACCACTGCATCCGAAACCACAACGTCGGAAACCACGCCATCGGAAACCACAACAACCGAAACCACTTCATCGCAAACAACAACCACAACAACCGGTACAGGTACAACGCCCGGCACTATGACGCAACCCACCACATCACAACCCACTACGCCACAGCCCACCACCACATCGCAGTCTACCGAACCTCCATTAATCAAGATACCCAGCGCCATGAATGTTGCCGTAGGCGAATATATCAGCTGGACGTTAATAGGCATTCACAACCGCACGGGCACATATGTACCTGACTTTACCATCGTGGACACACCCGGTTTGGGGCTCAACTTTGTATCGGGTAGCCTTCCGGCGTTTTACAACGGTGCCGGTATCACTTTCGATGTGCGCTACCGCGTGGCGGGAAGCAGCGAATGGCAAACATTTGCTACCGGCGTGCCGGCTTCAGCACCCTTTACCTTCACGCTGCCGCAGCCGGGTAACTTGCACTATACCGATATTCGCTTCGACTTTGGTACGGTACCGGCAGACTTCGCCCGCGGCGATGAAATCGTGTTGACCTTTATCGTGGACGGCAACGCGCCCAACAACGAATTAATTAACCATTTTGTTGTGTTCCACGGCAATTATTCCACGCCGGGTCAGGTTCCTTATGTGCCTGTCGTTAGGCCGCCAGTAACCACCACGCCCACATATACTGCATCCACATCTGCGGTGGTGACACACACCGCACCGCCTACGGTCAACGACAACCACGCATTGGTGCCCCATGGCAACGGATATTTCGAAGTCGATGGTGAAGGGCTACCTCTAGGACAGTGGACATGGGACGAAGCCGAAATTAGCTGGATTTTTGATGAAGTTGATCCGATAGCGGTAGGATTCATGCCGCAAACCGGCGTCGATGGCAACCGTACCATTTTTAATATAATCAAATACAGCGCGCTATTTATTGGCGGCCTTGCGGTACTTTGGTTCGTGGTCCATTTCAGGCATAAAAGAGCGCAAGAAAAATAACAACAATTAAACGAAAAACCCAGTTTGTCACGCACCGTGACAGACTGGTTTTTTTTGTGTTATTCTCCGCGCGATGCATCGTGGGTGGAGGGAACCTTGAGTATTTATAAGCGTTAATAACAATGCAGCCGTTGAAAGCGCAGGAGGTGCATGTTGATGTGTAAATGGAATCGCAAGATGATCATGGCATTGGGTGTAGCAGTGGCGGTATTGGTTGCGAGTGCGACGGTTTTTATTATATGGCGCGTGGGGTCGAGCGGGGGATACATAGCAAAACAAAGCGTGCCGTCGGATGGCGGTGCGTCAAATATTGCAACCGGAGCGAATGGACTCGACGGCACGGCCGGGTCGGGCGAAGCAAATGAAACGGCCGGGCCGGGCGATGCGGGAATATCGCTGGCTTTCGCGCCCGGTGCGTTGGGGAATATTCGGATTGAACCGGTGGATGGCAGCGCATGGGGCGTGGAGTTGCAATCGGCGTTTATGATTTCGTCCGATGCGGGCGTGTTGACGGAAGCGCATTTACTTGCGTATTTGACGGTTTATAGTGGAGAGGAATTTACTTTGCGCAGCGATGATGGCGGCGCTTTTTTATTGGAGTTGGCGCAGCCGCTGGCGTACAATCGATTGATTCGGTTTGTGTATGCGCCTACGGGATATGCGCCTGCGTCGGTGGTTTTTCAAACAGTGGATACGTTTGGGGTGGTGGGTACAACACCTGCGGATCGTATGTTTGAAGCGCCTGTGGGCACGGGCATAGAAATTGAATTTAACCGCGCATTGGCGGGTAATTTTGCAGATTTCTTTGAAATCAATCCCGCGGTGGAAGGGCAGTTTTTGCAACGGGGCGATACGCATATTTTCGCGCCGTCGCAGCCATTGGAATGGGGCGTGCAATACACCGTAACGGTACGGCAGGGCGTACAAAGCGTGCTGGGCGAAGTGTTGCCGCAAGATTTTGAATTTATATTCCGAACGAGGTGGCTCAATGCGGCCGAAGCGCCATTTTCGTTGATGTGGGATACGGAGCAGGAAACATTTTTGCCTTGGCATGAGGTGTTTATTGCGCTGCGCGGAGTGGAGCGCACGCTTTTGGATAGCGATTTTGTTGTAACGTTGTATGACATGTACACGGCGGAAAATTATTTGGCTTTTGTGCCCGGTGGTGATTTGGGAACGAAGATTGCTACGTTTGAATTGGCCGTGACGGAAATTCCCGTAAGCGAATGGCACAGCTTTTTCTATTTATTTTTGGGCGAAACGCTGCCCGAAGGATTTTATGTGGTGGTGGTGGAATCGACTTGTGGGAATACGGAGCACAGGGAATATAAGCGCATTCAGGTGAGTGCGTTGTCGGTGTATACGTTGTTTTTGCAAGGGGAGGCCTTGGTGTGGGTGCATGATGCCTCCACGGGGTTGCCCGCCGCGGGGGCACAGGTTTCCATCGGAGGGGAACGTACCGTTGCCGATGATGAAGGCATCGCCATTATTGCTACGGTGCAGGACAATAACGCGCCCATTCACATTGTATATGGCAGTCATATGCCTTTTGTGTACACGCACCGCACGTATGCTCCGCGGCCATTGATGCCGGCAGATCGTTTCTTGGTTTATATGTATACCGACCGCCCCATGTATCGGCCACAGGACATGATTGACGTGTTTGGCATTATCTTGCCGCGGTACGGTCATGCGCACTGCGCAGACGATGTCTTTACCCTGCACATCGGCGATATGATTGAACAGGTGATAACGCTGGACGCGATGCATTATTTTGCGGTGCGCGTTCCGGTGACAGGGCTGTTTGGGTGGCCGCACGCGGAGGTGCGCGTCAACGGCGAGCCGTTGATGTCAGCGTGGTTTCAAGTTTTTGATTATGTAAATCATCGATTTGTGTTTGACGGCAGCTTGAATGGCATGGTCTTTGAAGAGGGGGATACGGTACACGCGGATATTGAACTTGCTAACTTCGCGGGGATGCCGATGGAGGGCATTGTTTTGCAAGTGGGTAATATACAACGGACGACCGATGCACACGGGCACGCAGAATTTGAACGAGTGCTACGAATGTGGGAGGTAACTAATTGGGTGCCGGAATGGAACACATTTATGATCCATACGAGTGGGGAGCAAGCATGGCAAGGTTTTGAAATGCCTTTCATTACAATGTCGCGCGATATCATGATGGAGTCAACATGGCGAGGCAACCGATTGGAATTGCGCACTTATGAAATCCTGCCCGATGCCCTGCGCGCGTACACAGGGGTACTGCGGCAATGGGATGAGATTAGTGCAGATATCTTTCGCGGTGCGCCCGTGGCGGTGGATTACACCATTGAAATCACGCGGTGGGTAACTACCCGCACATTACGCAGCGAGCACTACGACCATATTAACCGCCGAATGGTGCGCACTTACAATCACAATACCGTCGGCGAGTCGTACCGCACGCTTACAGGAACGACTACCAACGGCCGCGCCACCATCAATAATTTTCCCGTTTCCGATGACCCGCTGATTCGATTTTCTGCCGTGGTGCGGTACAACGACCGCCAAGGACGCACAACGCAAGTGCATGTAGGGAATCAGCACCCGCATTACCATACCCCGATAAACAGCACCATACGGCGGTTTCATTTTGATGCGCCGCATTGGCGCTTGCGCGTAGATGAAACCATGCGCGTATCGCTTACCGAAGGCAATCGCTGGTTTGGTTGGAATGGCTGGGTGGGCGAAGTCACCCCCGTAACCGGCGGGCGGGCGTTGGCCGTGTTAGTGCGCGACGGTATTCTTTCCACTTCGGTAGGGACAGCAAGCGGCGTGGATGTGACGTTTACAGAAGCGGGTATTAGCCATGCGTTTTTGTTGGGCGCGTATTTTGACGGACAACGAATTTTCCCGATTTCGCAGTTAACGATTCAATACGATTATATGGAACGTGCCTTGGACATCGAATTAACAGCTTGCAAAGCAATTTACCGCCCCGGTGATGAAGTGACGTTAACCATCCGTAGCGCACCCGATGCCGCTGTGGTGATTAGCGTAGTGGATGAATCTGCATTTCAAGGACACCTGTATGAAGTTGAGATTTTGCAACGGTTGTTTGGCAGTAATTGGTGGTGGGTGTCATTTTCACAATTTACCTCGTTTAGGCAACACGAATTTGGCGAATGGCTTATGGATGAAGGCTGGGGTGGCGGCGGTGACGACCCGGGATACCATATGCGCTTCCGCGACACGTTTATCGACAACCCCGTGTTTGAAAGCGTGCGCACGGACGCCTACGGCTACGCGACATTGACCTTTACCCTGCCCGATCAAGTAACAGCGTGGCGCGTGACGGCGTTAGGGATGCATGATGACGACGGCGTGTATAGGGTAGGGAGCCATCGGCTGGATGTGATTTCGTTTTTGGATTTTTATGTAGATTTATTGCTGACGACGGAATACATTGTCGGAGATGAAATCGCCGCGGTGGCGCGGGTGCACGGCGCGGTGGGCGAAGACGCAACGTTTGTGTTTTCCGTTTTGTACGCGGGGGAAGAAATTTTTACGGACACGGTAACGGGGCAACGGCGTGCGGAATTTAACGCGGGTATATTGCCAACAGGGGAATATGTCATGCGCGTGACCGCCACGGCGGGTGATTTCTACGACGCGGTGGAACTGCCCTTCACGGTGGCGTACCACGTGATGATTATAGAAAACCGCGTGCAGGGCGTGTTATCGCCCGATGCGCCTTTCGTCCGCACTACAGAAGGGATGCGGGATTTGCCCGTGCGCGTGACGCTGCACAACGCCCGCACGGCAGAGTTGATGGCGATATTGCCGGCGCCGTGGGGGATATCTTACCGCACGGATTATTTGGCTGCCGCTGCATTCTGGCAATATTTCCGAACCGGGGAAGCAGATTTTGCCGCCGTGCGAAATGCGGTGCATTTTCGGTCGGGTGGGATTCCGCAGTTGCTTCACGCGAGTTGTGACTTTTTCTACACGGCGCGTTTTGTGGCATCGTTGCCTGACATGGTAAACCACAACCAAATTTTGATGTACATGCGCGAACGCACGGATTTTTCCGTGCCGATGGCGCGGGCAGCGCGGTTGCTGGCGTTGGCGGCACTTGGCGAGCCGGTGCTGTTGGAAATATATGAAGAAATTGCGGAATTAACGGAGGATCATTATTTTGCATGGTTGTACTTGGTGGCGGCGTTGGTGGCCATCGGCGACCACGGCGGCGCAATGATGTTGTATACGCAAAACGCCCAAACCCTGCCCCCCGGCGCAAGCCGCTCCAATACCGAAACTTCGGCAGTGCTGCGTTTCTTCATCCATACCGTATTGGACCCAACTGCGGCGCTGGTGTACTTGAACCGCGCTGAAGCAAACCGCTACATGTCCGATGTACCCGAGCGCATCCACTTTGTGCGGCAGGCGCACCTAGCGGGTGACATTGTATCCTACGTGCAATACACCCTGCATGGCACCACGCGTACCGTGCAACTAGCGGGCTTCGCCCGTTATTCCTTGCAAATTTCCCAAGCGCAATTTGGTGTGCTTGACCTAACCGCGTTGCAAGGCGAAACCGCGTACCAACTTACCTTCTACAGCTACGGGCATGCCCATTGGGATGCCGCACAGGCGCAAATCAACGTAACGCGTACCGTCACCCGCGTGGGCGAACGGTATCGGATTGCCTTCACCATAACCCTACCCCCCGGCTTACAGGGCGCTTTTACCGTGCATGACCGTATACCCAGCAACATGCGGTTTGCACTTGTGCAAACAGAGCGTAGGCAAGTGCGCCGGTTCTCGGTCAATCATGTGCAACGGCAGCTGGTAGATTTGCATTTTTATGTAGGTATACGCGATACAAATGTCGTGCGGGTATATTATTACGCAACAAGACTGTTTGGCGGGGAAATGGCAGCCGGAACGTCATACGTCGTAGGCCGCAATGCGCGAAATTTTATTTGGGGGATGACGGAATAAAAAAAGTGTATTCATGTTTATGAAATGTGGTATAATGGAATGGTTGTGAATTTTGCTGTTTGAAGAGTACGAATTTTTCCTTCGGAAAAATTGCCCGCAAAAAAACGCGGTTGAAGCGTCCGCGAATTTTTGCTAGTTGTTGGTGGATGTGGCGCAGCCGGTTAGCGCGCAAGATTGTGGCTCTTGAGGTCGCGGGTTCGAATCCCGTTATCCACCTTTTCGTGAATCGTTAGCTCAGTCGGTAGAGCATTAGACTTTTAATCTAAGGGTCCAGGGTTCGAGCCCCTGACGATTCAATAAAACCCGCATCATCAATTTTTTATTGAAGATGCGGGTTTTTTGATAGAGGAGTGGTTGCATGAGAAGAGTACGATTACATATTTTATTGGGGATGCTGTGTTGCGCTTTGTTTTTGTCTGCTTGTGGGCGGCGTCGGAGCGAGGATTCGATTTATTTGGATGACTTGGATCATATGCTGTACGTGATGCAGAACAATTTTGCCTTGTTTGATGTGGCCTATTGGGCGCGCGGGGTGGATATTTATGCCATTGTTGACACCGTGCGAGACGCTGTTATTACCGATCCGGGCATGACGACTAACGAATTTTTTGATGTTTTGTATCGTGAATTTGAACCGTTATGGGGTATTGGGCATTTTCATATTGTGGATTCGCATCATTATGATTACTTAGTTTTTGGGGGCGGGCGATTTTCTAGGCAGCATTGGTATTCGCAGGAGGCGCATTTGCGGTTGCGTGCGCCGCATGTGCTGGCGTTTTATGCGCAGCTGCATGACCATGTCTTTGATGTGGATGCTTGGTTGGATGATTTATTTGAGCCGCTGGCGGGATTGACAGAGCAAGAGATCCAAGTTTTTTATGCGGAGTTTCTTGAACGGTTTATCATGCGTGGATACGATGAATTGGCCGAAGATTTATTGCATTCATTGATAAACCTTGATGCCGAAGAATTTCAACGGCTATTGTCCTATACTGACGAAGCATTGGCAAACAACGTAACCACGCGTATCTTGGAAGAAGAGCGCGTTGCTTATTTGTCGATTGACAGTTTTATGGAGTATCCCATCCCGTTTCATGAAGAGCGGCAGATTCACCAATTTTATAACGAGATTAGAGACTTTGACCACTTGATTGTTGATTTGCGGTTTAATCAAGGCGGGATCGAGAATTGGTTTTTCCGGGCGGTATTGGAGCCGAATATTGACCGGGAAATCGTCATGGAGCAGTTTGTATTTTTCGCATATGGGGAATATGCGGCGCATTATACGGGTATCCGCAGGGGTTTTACCGGTGGCAGGCGCTTGGTTGACCGTGCGCATTTGACGGAGAATCACCGCCCCATTGCAGACGTGCTGGCGTCGTATGATTTGCCGGAGTTGAATTTGGCTGACATGGCGCGGATGGATTATGGCTTCCGCAATCTGACCACGGTACGACCGCGGGCGCATTACCCGGATTTTGGTACAGAGCGGACATTTGGCGGGCAAATTTGGTTGCTGACTAGCCCGCAGACGGGGTCAGCCGCACAGATTTCTGCTTGGGCCGCGCGTGACACGGGTTTTGCCACGCTGGTGGGTGATATCAGCGGCGGCAACTTTGGCGGCGAGCGGACGATTGTGACGTTACCCAACAGCGGTATCGCTTTCATCATGGATTTGAACTATGTAACCGACCGCAACGGCCGTCCGTTGGAAGCGGGAACCATCCCGGATGTGTTCAGCCATGACGGGTTGACGGCGTTGGAGACGGTGTTGGCGCTTATCGCTGAATAAAACAGAATCGGGCGGGTCGCCATTGCCGTCTATAATCACCGCTTGTAAAAATCCCAGTTGGTTAGTGGCACTCACCGACGGGGATTTTTTACTTACCCTTTGCAAGCAAGCGGCCGCATTGTGCTGGTCAATTTTCAATGGATTCAGCTATAATCAAGCCACATTGTTAGTAGCTGTGTTCATAGAAACGAATCAGCGAAAGGAAATGAGCGCATGAAAAATAGAGGGTTTACAGCGGTTATTTTGTTTGTTCTGGCGGTGGCGATTGGGTTGGGGGTTTGGCAGATTGTAGGGAATCCATTTGCGGGCGATGCGGACGGAACGGTGGACAATGGTACGACGCAACCGCCGACTACGCAGCCGTCCGCTGTTGACCCCGGCGATGTGTCGGGTGAAGCGCCGGGCGGCACGCACGGCGAGCCATCCGGCAATGAAAATGACGGCAATTATAATGCACCACCCTACGAAATCGCCAACGGTGAATACGCGCAACCCCCACACTTATGGCCACCCATTCCAACGCCTACGCTGCTGCAACAACTGGAGCTAATGGTCGATGGCGCGCAAAGGCGCCTAGACAATGCGGCAACACCCGGCGCAACCGTGCGCACGGGGCGTTTTTATGCGCATGAGCAATTCGAACTGGCTACATATATCGAATGGGTACATGGCGTTTTGGAAAACCCCGACAATTTAATGGATTACCAAATAATTAGGGTTATGGATGATTTGCAAGAAGCCATCGATGGTTTCCACCAATCCGTCATCGATCCGTACAACCGTTACCGCCCGTTTTTGTCCACGATTGCGTATGGCGAGGACAACCCGCTTGCGGAGGAATTGCGGGCGGCGTGGATTGCTACGGTGTTAAATATCGATTGGCCGTCCGTACCCGCGCGGGGTACGACACCGGCGCATGTGGACATGCAACGGGTGGAGTTGCGTCTGCGATTTGATGAATTGTATGCGCTGGGTTTTAATTCGGTCATCTTTCAAATAAGCCCGACGGGGGATGCGTTTTTCCGGTCGGAGGTATCGCCGTGGTCGGCTTGGCTCACGGGCGAGACGAACTTTGTCGGCAATTTATATGATTCTGCGGGCAATATATTCAGCCCGTTGGGGTACGCGATTGAACTGGCGCGAGCGCGGAACATGGAAATACGCGCGTGGTTTAACCCGTATCGCATCACGCATACATTGGTGCAGTACACGCAGAGCGAGGGGATTATTTTGTCGTCTACGGGGCAGCGCGTGACGGCGTTGTCGCAGATCCGCGATGAATGGGCGCAGATTCCCGGTACAGCGTTTTATCTGTTTGGCGATTATGTACGATTGGGCGAAGACCGGTACGTCGTAGACCCCGGTGCGCCCGGCGTGCGCGACTGGATTGTGGGGCGCGTGATGGAAGTGGTGCGCAATTATGACATCGACGGGGTACATTTTGACGATTATTTCTACCCGTCAGACTTTGTGGATACGGTGACATTTAACCGCCACAACCAAATCCACCCCGACACGCCACTGGGGCGCAACAACTGGCGGCGCGAGCAAACCGAATGGATGATACGCGATGTAGGCGCGGCCATCCGCGCATACGCCCCTTGGGTCAAGTTCGGCGTGAGCCCGGGCGGCGTGTGGAAGTCGGCGGCCGAGGGCAACACCGGCTTCGACGGCGGCGGATGGAACGCGGGCACGGGGTCGGCTTCTACGACGGGTTGGTCTAATTACCATTCGTCGTGGGCGGACACACGCCGCTGGGTCATCGAGAATTTCATCGACTACCTAACCCCGCAAATTTATTGGGATTGGCACTTGGGCGCGGCACCCTACGGCGTCATTGCAGAATGGTGGGGGCGTTTATTCCACGACTTCGGCCCGCAGGGAACGCTGCGTAATTCCATCGGCGCATACACGACAGCGCAACTCTTCATCGGCATCGGCCTGTACCGCATGGAGGGCAACCCGCCCGCCAAATGGAACAACACCCACGAAATGGAAGGGCAGCGCACCCTGTTGCGCCAATTGGCCTATGTCACCGGCAACCCCAACATCAGCGGCTCGATGATGTTCACCCAAAACCAAATGCGCGCCGGGCGAGAAAACCAAATGCACGAAACCATGCTAACGTTGCGCAACACCCTGTGGCGATACCCCGCGCTCGTACCGCCCATGCCGCACTTGGGTGGCACTGCCCCCACCGCGCCCACCAACGTGCGCCTAGAAAACGGCATCCTCCACTGGGATGACGCAGAAACCGGCACCAGCCAAATGGTACGCACGCGCTACTTTGTCATCTACCGCGTGACAGATGACCCGGAAGGTGCATGGCTGGACACCACCAACCCCGCCAACATCGTAGCCATCATCCCTTCGTGGGATGGGCAAACATCACACACCTTCCCCATCCCCACAGGTGCAGGGGAGTTATTCGCCGTGAGCGCAGTCAATCGGCTGCATGATGTAAGCCGCCCGACGCTGCAAAGGGATTAACCGCGCTGGGAATCAAAAACAATTAACTGCATAAAACGAAAACACGAGGTGTGTGGTGAAAAAAATAATGCTTGCGATCTTGATAATATTTTGCGCAATGCAGTTGGCAGCGTGTGGCCATCATTCAACTGCGCACCGTTCAACCGCATACTACGAAAAGGGCAATTTTCGCATGGCGCATGATATGCAACAGCCCCCGCCAAACAAATACGCCACAACCGCGCCCGAACTTCCGTGCGAAGTAAGTGCCTGCGAAACCCCCACCGATGAAGCCCCTGCCGGCGAAGCCAACACCTACGACCTATGCCCCGTTTGCGGAGTTTACTACCTGCACAAACTTCAGCGGCAACCAACGCCGCCTGTGGGTATCCGGGATGTGGTTGAACCCTTCGGAGTGGGTGCGCATTGGCTGTACCAATTTGACACCATCCACACTTTCACTTATCTGCAATTTGAAACCGAGCATCCCCATCAAATCGCCCTTTGGGCGGACGCGCCTTTGTTTGATTTTTCGTTTGTGTCGTTGGATGTTGCGGGGCATGATTGGGTTGATGGGTCGCTTATCATCAACACGCGCGAGGTTTTGTTTACCGTTCCTGCGTTGCAACCGGGCGATGCGGTTGTTTTGCATTTGGCTTTTGCGCATTATTTGTTGCCGCATGGGGCGATTGTTTTTACGGATGAATGGGGGGTACAGTGGCGCATGTTTTTGCACGAAAGCATGCGCGGCGGATGCTTCCCCGTTTTTAATTTAAGCGAAAAACATGTGTACAATTCGCGGTTGTTTTTGGAATTGAATACCACTACGATACGCCCAAACCCCGAAATTGAATTGGCCGTAACACTGGTTTGGCACCCTTATGACGCACGAAATATTTTGTTGCAAGGGTTTGAAAATTACTCGGAGTTTTATAACCCATTTGCGCCGGATGATTGGGGTTGGTGGGGGGCTTTGGCAACCAATGCCGATTTGCGGGATTTTCGTTTGTTTACATTGCTGCTTGCTTGCGCCCCGTGGAGCGCGGATGGTGAGGGTTGGAATCCTTACAACCGGCTTGATTATTTTTATTATCCGGGTCAAATCGTGGGGTCGCTGGCGATATTGCCCGCCGGTGAAGCTGTAATTATGCCGTGGGTATTGTTTGGCACATATCATCCATTTGGAATAAGTTTTTTGGATGAAATGGGAAATCAACGGAATTTTGCGCTTATGTCAAACTTCGGTGAAGGTTATCTGCCGATGTTTATAGATGAATTTGTTTATACGTTGTGCTGCGCGATTTGCGAGCGCGGTTGATGCCTCATGCACCACACGCCGTAAAAAGTTGCGCATGAACGCGCACGGTGGTTTATCCTTGAAACCGAAGGAGGGACACAAATGGATTGGCTAACCCGAATGAACGCAGCAATGACATACATTGAGGCGAACCTAGACGGCGAAATCGACCATGACGAGTTGGCACGTATAGCGTGTTGCTCGGCGCACAATTTTTTTCGGATATTTTCGATTATCACGGAAGTGTCGTTGGCGGAGTATGTACGTAGGCGGCGGTTGACTTTGGCGGCTTTGGCATTGCAAAACAGCGATGTTAAGGTGGTGGAGGTGGCCGTGCGGTATGGGTATGACTCGCCGGTGTCGTTCGCGCGGGCGTTTCAAGCATTGCATGGCGTCACCCCGTCGGAAGCGCGCACCGATGGCGTGATGCTCAAGGCCTATCCCAAAATGTCCTTTCAATTATCCATCAAGGGAGAGAAGGAAATGGATTATCGGATCGAGAGCAAGGAAGCGTTTCAGGTGTTTGGCATTGAAGATGTGTTTGACGTGCGGGTGGGGTTAGTAAACGCGGAGAGCGATGAAAGCCTACGCAAGCCCGCCGACTTGTGGGATGAATGTCGCGCCAATGGCGCGTATGAAAAATTGTATGACGATGCAGGCGATTTGCCCGCGTTCATCGGCAAGGATTTGTGCAATGTGCACGCCGTTTGCGATTATCGCGAAAGTGGGAAGGGGACGTTCCCGTATATGTTGTGCGCCATCCGCAACGCCAACAGCAAAACGGACGGGTATGTAGTGGCCAATATCCCTGCGCATACGTGGGCCATCTTTCCATCGATAAAGTGCTCGTGGAACGAGTTTGGTGACGTCATTGGCGCGCTGTACAAGCGTATCTATACAGAATGGATGCCCGCATCCAACTACGAACAAGTCGGCTCGCTGGACATGGAGATATATGGCGGCGATGAAGACACGGGTTATGTGGAAATTTGGGTGGCGGTGAAGAAGAAAGTGAATTGACCGATATTTGCCCGCCGTGTTACTATCGCGGCGTGATAATTCGGAAGTAAAGAGGTGTTGCCGTTCGGCACATTGGATATTGGATAGTATCGGCAATATAAATGTGTGCGGAAATGATTGATAAAATCCTAATTGAACATGAAAGAACACAGTCGACCATTCGGCTGCCCTTCGTGTGCATTTATGTTTTATCTTAATCATTCCGCAGTTTATTAACTTGGCTTGTGAAAGCTGTGGGATGATACCCGCGGCTTTTTATTTTGTCCGAATGATCACAAATAAAATCTTGGAGGAACATCTATGTTTGAACAATTAAAAACGATGCTGACAAAGCCCGCATTGTATGAAAAAGGTACGACGGAATTATGGACAGACCCGCATATCTCCAAGGGTATGTTGGAAGCGCACCTGCACCCCGATTGGGATGCCGCAACACGCAACCACGCCACGGTGCAAGAAAATGTAAAATGGATTAGCAAAGTGGCACCGGCGGAAACATACCGTAATTTGTTGGACTTAGGTTGTGGCCCCGGTATTTACGCAGAGGCGTTTCACAAGGCAGGATATTGTGTGACCGGGATGGATATTTCGGAACGTTCTATCCGGTATGCGCGTGCATCGGCACAAGAAAAAAACTTGCTCATAACGTACCGGCACCAAAATTTTATTACAATGGATTTTGAAGCGCAGTTTGACCTTGTCACTTTGATTTATTTTGATTTTTGTGTGAATTCCACGGAAGATAGGGCCACAATAATGAAAAATATTTATGCAGCGTTAAAACCCGGCGGGTTGCTTATCATTGAATTGACCATGCCGCAGCATTACGCCAATCGGCAAGAAGAAAGAAAATGGGAATTTGCAAAAAGTGGTTTCTTCAGCGATGAACCGCATTTGCATTTGGAATCTTTTTTACGATATGACGAGGACAGCACCATATTGAAACAATCCATCCTCATTACGGAACAGAATGTGCGGAGCATAAACATTTGGCATCATGCGTTCACCAAAGATGAATTTACACATGATTTAAACGCAGCCGGGCTTAGCGTGAAGGTGGTTTGCGGAAATATGACGGGTGCAGATTATAACGACAACGGGGAAGAAATGTGCTTTATTGCGGAGAAGCGCGTCTTGGCCATACCGGGTTGTGAACACTTTACAAAAATAGAACCGATACACAAAGGCTGGGATCATGAAAATGCAGCAAATGACAAAAAATATTACATTGAAACCAATGACAATCAAAGGTTACTGCTGCGTATAGCCGATGTATCGGAATATGAAAACAAGAAAGCCCAATCGGATATGTTGGCGCAAATACGTGGGCTTAACATCCCCATGGCGCGTCCGGTAAAGCTTGGTTTATGTAACGACGGCAAAAGTGTATACCAACTCCTGACATGGGTAGAAGGGGACGATATCGAATCCCAATTGCCCACCTTATCGGAAGTCGATCAATATAAATTTGGTTTAAAAGCGGGTGCAGTTTTAACGGAAATCCACACGATTCGCGCACCAAAGGGGGCGCACGATTGGGTGGCTTCGTTTAATACGATGTTACAAGAAGAAATGGAAACCTACCGTGCAAATGCAAAATTGCATTGTGCAGCGGGCGAAGTCATCATGGCGTATTTTGCCGACAGCAATAATACGCTTGGAACGCGGCCGCAAACCTTTTTGCATGGCGATTACAACCCAGGCAATTTAATTATCATGCCGGACAATGAAATCGGTGTCATTGATTTTAGTTGCGAATATGGCGACCCTTGTTGGGATATATTCAAGGTTTCGTGGCGGCCTGCGCGGTATCCGCATTTTTATTCCGGGCAAATCCGTGGGTTGACAGGGGAGCCTACCTTGGCATTTTGGTTGGTTTATACGCATTATTTTGCGTATGGCGCGTTGCTTGCATTGCGGGCACCGCGTTGGGCAGGGATTAATAACTTGGAAGAAGGAAGAGAAATAGCACAAGATATATTAACGTGGTCGGATAATTTAAGAAATCCAATACCTGCGTGGTATGTGAATGGTCGATGAAAATAAGATTTGAATAGAAGGTTTTATGTAAAGTGTACCGTTGGTTGGTACACTTTTTTATTGGCTTACGGGAAGTGGATGACATCCCCGCCCAATCGGGTCAAGGTTTCTTCGATTTTGTCGTAGCCGCGTGCTACGTAGCCGGGGTCGTGGATGGTGGTGGTACCTGTCGCGGCCAGCGCGGCCAGGATGAGTGCGGCACCCCCGCGCAAATCGCGGGCGGTTACGTCGGTGGCGGCTAAGTGCGGGCGGCCTTTGATGACGAAAGTGCGTTCATCGGTGGTGAGGCGGATATTGGCACCCATGCGCAGGAGTTCTGCGGCGTGAGCGGCGCGTGATTCGAAGATGCGTTCTTCGATGATGGAGGTGCCCTTGGCGGTGGCGAGTGCGGCGACGAAGGGGGCTTGCATGTCGGTAGGGAACCCGGGGTGCGCCTCGGTGGTGAGGTGCAGGGAGCGTAGTAGGCGAGGGGCGCGCAGGCGCAGGGTGGCGGGTTTCTCGTTGATTTGGCAGCCCATGGCCAGTAGGGGGGCGGTGATGGGTTTGACATCGGCGGGGTTGACATCGGTTAGGGTGATGTCGCCGCCGGTCATGGCTGCCGCCAGCAGGTAGGTGCCGGTGACGATACGGTCGGGCATGATGCGGTAAGTGGTGCCGCGCAGGGTTTTGACGCCGTTGATGGTGATGGTTGATGTGCCTGCACCTCGTATATTTGCACCGCATGCGTTGAGGAAGTGGGCGAGGTCAACGATTTCCGGCTCGCGAGCGGCGTTGACGATGGTGGTTTTACCTTGGGCGGTGACGGCGGCCAACAGGAGGTTTTCGGTTGCGCCTACGCTGATTTCGCGCAGGTACAAGGTGGTGCCGTGCAGGCCTTCAGGGGCGGATGCGTGCATTTGCGTACCGTCGTCCTCGATGGTTGCTCCCATTTTTTGCAAGCCATCCAAGTGTAAGTCGATGGGGCGCGGGCCGATTTGGCATCCACCGGGGCTGGCGATGGAGACTTGGCCCGTGGCACCCAGCATGGCACCCATGAACAGGATAGAGGAACGCATTTTGGTCACAAGTTCGGCGGGTAGACCGGTTTGTGTTAATCCGTCGTGCGTGACGGTGAGTGTATGATTATCGAGTTCGGCGCGGCAACCCAAGTGCCGCAGTATGTCAATGGATAAGTGTATGTCCGCAATGTGCGGCACGTTGTGTAGGATGGTTTGACCTTTGGCTAAAACCAGTGCGGCCAGTATGGGCAGTGCGGCGTTCTTGCCGCCGCCGATACTTGTTGTGCCGCATATCCGGTTGCCACCCCGGACGCGGTAATAAGGCATGGTGATCCTCTCCTTCGGTATGGAAAATAAATGTCACCCCTACGGACGCGGGGGCATGTATTCATGTTATGTAATATCAGCGGCGTTGTGCATTGGCGAGGATTTGTTATAATAATTCCATCCCATACGAAGGAGTTGTTTGACATGCGTTTTATTTTTACGGGAAAGAACATGAACGTCGAAGAAGGAGTAAAAGAACGTGTGAGCACGAAGCTGGGGCGGTTGGGAAAACTGCTGCCCGATGCGGCGGATGTGAACGTCGTCTTTAGCATGAACCGCCACTTGACCACGATGGAAGTGACCATCCCGCTGCACAAGCGCACCCTGCGTGCCGAAGTGACCGACGCAGACGTAAACAACTGCATGGATGCCGCCGTGGATATCTTGGAGCGGCAAGTCGTCAAATATAAAACCCGCCTGCGCGACCGCCGCCGCCGCAACGTAGCCACCCACGAAGAGGTGCAATTCATCGACGCCACCCCCGACGAGGACGCAACCGCAACAGAAGTCAACTTCATCCGTACCAAAAAATTTGCATTCAAGCCCATGGACGCGCAGGAAGCCGTCATGGAAATGGAATTGCTCAATCATAGTTTTTATGTGTTCCGCAATGCCCACAACGACGAAATCAATGTGGTGTACAAGCGCGACGACGGTGAATACGGCCTGATCGAGCCTAGATAAGCCGCCATGGTTTGCGTATTAGCCACCAACAACCCCGGCAAGGCCCGAGAACTTCGGGCCTTGTTTGCGTGGGAGGGCGGGCAAAGTCAGTTTGTCACGCACAGTAACCAACTGAAATCGCTGGCGGAGTTGGGATTGGCGTTTACACCGGCGGAGGACGGCGGTACGTTTGAAGCGAACGCGACGCAAAAAGCCGTGGAGACGATGGCGTTTTTGCGGGAGCATGCGGCGGGTTTGTTGGGTGAAGCCGCCGCATTATTTGTATTGGCGGACGATTCAGGTCTGGTGATTGACGCGTTGGGTGGCGCGCCGGGGGTGGACTCGGCGTTGTATTTGGGCGTGGATACACCTTTTGCGGTGCGCAATGCGCATATTTTGGAACAGATGCGTGATGTACCTGATGCGCAACGTACTGCGCGTTTTGTTTGCGTGGCGGCGTGTTGCTTGCCTGATGGGTCGGTGGTGATGCGTCGGGGTGAGCTGGAAGGCATGATTGCGCGGGAAGCGGCGGGGGCGGACGGCTTTGGGTATGATCCGATTTTCTACGTGCCGCAGATGGGCAGGACGCTGGCGCAGTTGACCGTGGACGAAAAAAACATCATCAGCCACCGCGGCAAGGCCATGCAGGCGATGAAGGAATGGTTGGAGTTGAAGGCATGAAGGGCGAAACGGACGCGAATTGTGTGCGTGAATCACAAGGGAGCGCTGTGATTCATTTTTTGGTTGTAAGCGATACGCACAACGAGACGGCGCGGCTGGAAGCTCTGCTGGCGCAGTACGCCCTGCAAATGCAAGGCGTGTTGCATCTGGGTGACCACGACTATGATTTATTAAAATTCGCCGATACATACGCGTTGCCGCTGTACACCGTAGCAGGCAATTGCGACGACGAAAGCCTGAGCCCGCGCGAGCGCTTGGTGACGCTGGGCGGTCAACGCATTTTCATGGCGCACGGCGACCGCTTTAATGTGGGTGTCGGCACGAACCGCATCTTGCAACGCGCACGGGAATTAAATGCCGCCGTGTGCTTGTACGGCCACACGCATATTTCCGTTTGCGAAATGACGGACGGCATTTTACTGATGAACCCCGGCAGCCTAACCAGCCCCCGCGATAATAAACCGCCTGCGTATGGGCTGTTGACGTTGGATTCAGCAACCCAAACCTTCAGCGGACGGATTGTACATATATGAACGCCCCCAGCGGAAATGGCGCGAACACCGCGCATTGGCACCTGCGCCAAACCGACGCCGACCTCCCCCTGATGGCGCGCACCTTGGGCATCACAGAAACCACCGCCCGCGTCATGGCCAACCGCGGCATCCGCACCAAAAACACTGCCTTGGCCTTCTTGCATCCCGTCCTCGCCCCTCTGCGCGACATGCACGAAATGAAAGACATTGAGGCCGCTCTCGAGCGCATCGCCCGCGCCCTCGCCACAGACGAAAAAATCGTAATCTACGGCGACTACGACGTGGATGGCATCATGAGCACGGTCATCCTGTACCGCGCATTAACGCGGCTGGGCGGCGACGTGTCTTATTACGTGCCGCACCGCACAGAAGAAGGCTACGGTTTGAACATGGAGGCCGTCGAGTACCTGCATGCCGATGCCGCGCAGCTGCTTATCACCGTGGACAACGGCATTTCTGCTGTGGAAGAAATCGCCCGCGCGGCGGAATTGGGCATCGACACGGTCATCATCGACCACCACGAAGCGGGCGATAATTTGCCCCCCGCCATCGCCATCGTAGACCCCAAGCAACCCGACTGCCCGTATCCCTTCAAAGACCTGTGCGCCGCCGCGTTGGTATATAAATTTTGCGCCGCGCTGTGCGAGAAAATCAACATCCCCTACATAGAAGAGCGCGAAATGTGCACCCTGGCCGCTATCGCCTGCATCTGCGATATTGTGTCCTTGGCGGACGAAAACCGCACCCTCGTGTGCCGCGGGTTGGCCGTGCTGAACACAGACAAACTCATCAACCCCGGCTTGGGTGCGCTCATCACCCAGCGCGGTTACATCGACAAAACCATCGACGCATATACCATCGGCTTTGTGTTGGGCCCCTGTTTAAACGCCACCGGGCGGCTCGAAAGCGCGGAAATATCCATCGATTTATTGCTGGCCGATGACATCGACAGCCGCGTCATGTTGGCCAAAGACCTCATCGACCTAAATGACGCGCGCAAAAACCTAACCAAAGAATGCGTAGACCGTGCCTTGGTTGAATTGGAACAACTACCGGAACTCCCCAAAATCCTCGTCCTTACCGATGCAGAAGCACATGAAAGCGTAGCGGGCATAGTAGCAGGCCGATTGCGCGACCACACCGGCCGCCCCACCATTCTCCTAACCCCTGGTGAAGCGGCATGGAAAGGCTCCGGCCGCTCCATCCCTGCATACAACCTCTTTGAGGCCATGAGCGCCCACCGCCATCTATACCATCGTTTCGGCGGGCACGCCGCTGCCGCCGGCTTGACCCTGCCCGAAGAAAACATCCCCCGCTTGCGTGAAGCCCTGAACCACGACTGCACCCTGACCGAAGCCGACTTCGCCCCCTCCCACGACATTGACGCAGAACTCGACGCCGCCGAAATCACCCTCGAACTATCCCGCGAGTTGGAACGCCTAGCCCCCTTCGGCAAGGGCAACGCCGCGCCCCTGTTCGTCACCCGCAACCTGCGCGTAGAATCCGTCCGCAACCTGCACGAAAAAAACACGCTCATCTTCACGTTCAAATCACGTGACAACAAGCGTGTTAAAGGGATTGCGTTCGGCTTAAACGCCCAATACGACCGCGCCGTGGCCGATGCGGGTGTGGACGGCGCAGGCGGCTTCACTCTGCACGCCGCTTACCGCATCGAGACCAATGTTTATAATGGCAATGTGTCCGTGCAGATGGCCGTGCGGGATTTTGTAGTTTTGTGATTAACCCAGTCGGTAACGCACAGTAACCAACTGAAACCGCGCTATCTGTTCAGTGCCTCTAGAGCCGCCTTCACTTCGGGGGCGGCCATTAATTTGCCGCTAACCTTGCATGTCAGCACCGTTTGTTGGATGTCATCCACGGTGACATCTTTGGCAATGCTGAGCAAGCCGATGACGCGGATGTGGAATTTCTTGCCTTTTTTGATGCGCCGGGTGAATTCCTCTTTGTGTAAATGCAAGATGCCGAAGGCCCACTGGTTGTGCTTGCCGTGCTCGGGTTCGTCTTGCAAATGCGCGGGTTTGAGAAAACGTTGGAAATCATCGGTATAATTCTCCAGCGACTTGCGGGCGGCCGACCGCATAAAATCGGAGCGGTTGTCGAAAATACCTTTTTCGACCAGCAAGTCAATTTGCCCTAGCTCGGTGGGGTTGAGGTTGACAGAGACTTTTTCTGTTTTCATGGTTTTTGTCCTTTCGGGTTTAACTAGCGGGTTCGCGGACTCCGCGCGGAATCCAAATGGATTGTGCGTTAGATGTGTTCGTCTGTCAACCCCTGTCAGCAATACAGCTTCAATCGCCACATGCTTTTTAACCGACCATCAATCCTTGCACGCAAGCCTGTATCAAGTACTGCGCACCCCCGATGCGCCATTTTGCACGGTTTTGTCCGGTATGAAAATGTAGCGCGAAGCATTGATATGACTCCATGGGAATGCTACACTACGGCCAAATTAAACAGCTTACAACCGAAGGAGTTTCCCATGAAATATTTGCTTGCATTACTTAGTATTGGATTTTTGCTGGCGGTTTTGGCAGGTTGTGCGCCTACCGTGGACGAACATCACCCCCATGTGATAGCCCCGGCGACGGCACCGTTGTACGTTCCGCCCCCGCCGCAACCCACTGACCCGCCTCCCATGCTTCAAATGCCCTTTGCGCGGTTTATCCCCATGCAGGAGCGCATTGCACCGGCGGATGTGACCACTTTAACGGCTACAGAATTCGTAGCGGGCATTCGTATGGGTTGGAATTTGGGCAACACGCTGGACGCCAACGCCAGCCATTTCAATGCCAACAGCACCGTACAACAAATGGAAACCGCCTGGGTCAGCCACGTCACCACCCGCGCCAACATTGAAGAAATTGCCGCTGCGGGTTTTAATGTCATCCGCATCCCCGTCACGTGGATGAAAGCCGTGGACGACGAAATGAACATCCGCGCCGACTGGATGGCGCGTGTGCAAGAAATCGTAGATTGGTCGCTAGATGTGGGCATGAAGGTATTGCTCAACACGCACCACGACAACACAATCTTTCCCCTACGCGACGCTTATATGGATGTTAGTACCCACAATCTCGAACGCATCTGGGCGCAAATCGCTTACCATTTCCGCGATTATGACGGGCGGCTCGTGTTCATCGGCCTGAACGAACCCCGCACCTACAACACGCCCGCAGAATGGAGCGGCGGCACCCCCGAAGAACGCGCCAACCTCAACATCCTGAATCAACTATTCGTAGACACTGTGCGCGCCACCGGCGGCCAAAACGCCTACCGCATCCTCATGGTGCCCACCTACGCCGCCTCCACCACATCGGTTGCGATGCGCGATTTCGTCCTGCCCACCGATACCATCGAAGACCGCTTAATTGTGGCCCTGCACATTTATGCTCCCTGGAATTTCGCCCTGCGCACCGGCGACTCGCCCGAAATTGAGACGCAATGGAACCCCGCGCAGGCCAACGCTTTCACCACTCCCCTTCGCGAGGCCTACGACCTCTTCGTATCCCAAAACATCCCCGTTATCATAGCCGAAATGGGTGCCTTAAACCGAGGCTACGAAGAAACCCGTGCCGAATGGGCCTACGATTTCGTCTCCTTTGCCCGGTCATTAAGCATGCCCAGCGTATGGTGGGACAACGGCTCACACGGCGTGACCCAACAACACAGCTGGGGCTGGGATGAGACGTTTGGGTTGTTAAACCGCGCAACGAATACATGGGCGTTTCCCATGATTGTGGATGCGTTGATGCGCGCTGCCGGTTAAAAATGATTAAGGGATTAAAAGATTAAGACCGCGGGGATTTACCCCGCACCCCACAAGGGGCGCTTTCGCCCCTTGACCCCTATGAGCTTCCGCAAGATATTTTGATGATAGTACGAATGTTAAGTGCAAAAAAAGGGATGTCTTATGAAACAGTCCTTTTTTTGTATGAAGTGGATTAGGGTTTAATCCGGCAAGCTAACAAAGAAACCGTATTGGCGGCCAATGATAGTAACCTGAGTGCCGATGCGCTTTCCTCATTCTGCTTGGTAGTTATGTAGTTGTAATGAAAATTGGGGTCCCGGGCCCCCGATGTTTGCCGCTTTGTTTTGCAAAGGTGCATGCGTGGGAAGCATAACTGTGCCGGATCCAAAGCGCGGTGCGCTACCCCCTTTGCATATATGCGGCGGGTGGTGCAGGGTGTTGCTTGTGCAACCTCTAACAAAGGTTAAATCGGGAGCGGTGCGGTCCGTACAAAGCACAAGGCCTTCGCGGAGGTGGCAAAACCCGTCCATGGCGTTGAAACGTTTGTTTCGGTTGCAGGTGCAGTATATCGGGCATCCGTTGCCGAGACCTTCGGCAACTTCTAAGATTTTTGTCATGACTTTATGTATTAAAAACGGGGTTGCCTTGCTTTTGCTCAGCAAGACAACCCCGTTTGATTTAATGGATTATGAATGGCAGATGTGTTATACGCAGCCAATGCATTCTATTGAATGCCCTTTGATAGCGGTTATGATGTCTTGGATGGATTTTGCGCGGTTTTGCAAAATGATGCCACCCGCCGTGTTGTTGCCGTTGTAATTTAAATCCGTACTGTGTGCATCGGTGCCGCTTTGTTTGGGTAGGTTGTGCAGCGTAGCAAAGTCCAGTGCCTTCCGATTGGCTTCCGCCGGTTGTCCGGCGTTGTATACTTCGATGCCGTCAATCAAATGCGGTGCCACGGGGAAGGGATGCTTGACCCAAAAAGCCTCACGATAAGAATGTGCCTGCGCCAAGTAACCGCCATTGGCTCGTACCAGCGCGGAATATGCTTCAATATCCAACAAATGGCAATTAACATTTTTATATAAGAAGTCTTCCGTCAAACCGTAGGTAAGAAATTCGGAACCTTGCAATGCATATTCCCAACCGAAAAACACATCAAAATCGAGTCGGTCGCCTTCATTTTTCGCGTTTTTGTATGAAGAAAGGAGGTAAGTTACTTTATCTGCCCAAGGTAAGTTGGGGTTGCAACCGGTGTTGCCGTTAAAAAAATGCTCCGTAATGATCAATCCGGCATATCCTTGATTTTTATAAGCGCGCACCATTTCTTGCGGGGTGTTGTGTCCGCATGCGCTTACGGGGTGGGTGTGCAGGTGGGTTTCGTATTTGTACATGGGGGTTCCTCTTTTCGCGCTTTTCAAGGGAAATTGCCTGCAGCAACGGTAATTGTTCGCCTTGACGCGCATGGATGCGGTGATTATAGTATCTTGGACGTAGTAAATGCAAATTGCGTGCGATAGAATTCAATTGACCTGCATGTATTGAAAACGAAAGTGGGAAATGAACATGGACGGTTATAAAATCGACAAAATCAATATCTCCGGCTTCCGTAGGTTGCATGCAATTGAATTGGATATGAAACCGTTTAATGTGCTTATCGGGGCCAACGGAGTCGGTAAAACTTCTATATTGGATGCATTCACGTTACTCTCGGCTTCTGCATCCGGTAATTTAGATAATAAATTGTCGCAATTAGGGGGCATCGTTAATCTGCGAACCCGCGGGAAATCCGATAAAATATCCTTTACGGTGGACATGAGCGTCCCTAAACGAGAGCCTTATAAATATGAACTGGAAATAGAACCTGTAGGCACCGGATATTCAATACCTCGTGAACTTTTATCCCAAAACCGAGGTCAATCAACTCCGTTTAAACATATTGATTCGCAAAAAAACAGCATTTTTTATTTTGATCCCGGAACAAATAAAATGGCTCGCCCCACATGGGAGCACAACCCATTTGAAACCTCTTTGGCGCAAACTTCAAAATTATTCAGTGATCCCGAGGCTTTGCGGAAGGTATTGGCTACCGCCCATCAATACCATGCATTGGATATAAGCCAACGCGCACCCGTAAAATTGCCGCAATCAATGAAACCGGCCCATATGCCCGGAGTAGACGGCGAAGATTTAATTCCTTATTTATATAACATGCGTGAGAGTGAATCAAATCGATACGACGCGATTATCGATACGCTTCGCGTTGCGTTTCCGGGCTTTGATACATTGGGGTTTCCCCCTGTTGCAGCCGGTATGTTAACCATGACGTGGAAGGATAATAGATTAAATCAGCAGATTTCCATCCACGAACTTTCAGAGGGCACACTTCGCTTTATATGGTTGGTATCATTGCTGTACAGCCCTCGTCTATCGACCATTACGATGATAGATGAACCGGAAGTCAGCTTGCATCCCGAAATGTTGAATATATTGGTGGATGTCATGCGCGAAGCATCCAAGCGTACCCAATTAATCATCGCTACGCATTCGGACCGGTTGATTCGATTCTTGCAACCGGAAGAAGTCGTCGTCATGGATATAAATGAAGAAGGTTGTGCCACCGCACAATGGGCGAATGAAATGGATTTGGATGCATGGTTGGCGGATTATAGCCTGGACGAAGTGTGGCGCATGGGCAGGATGGGTGGCCGCGCATGAAAATTGCGATTCTAGTGGAGGGAAAGACCGAAATCGCATTCAAGCCTCATTTAATAAAATTTTTACAAGCGCGCTTGCAAGGCATGATGCCAAAATTGGATTTTCATCCGTTTGACGGCCGCATACCTACCAACGACAAATTGAAGCGTGTTGTGGAAAATCACTTGAACGGACAAAATCCGGCCAATCACGTCATTGCATTAACGGACGTATACACGGGTACAAAGGAATTTAAAAACGCAACAGATGCCAAGGATAAAATGCGGCAATGGGTCGGTGCGGAGCCGCGGTTCCACCCACAGGTTGCATTGCATGATTTTGAAGCTTGGTTATTACCGTTTTGGGCGACCATCTTAAAATTGGCACAACATAATAAAAAGGCACCGAGCGGCGAGCCCGAAAGTGTGAACCACCATAAACCGCCAGCTCATCGTATTAAAGAAGTATTCGAAATAGGAAAATGCCGAAGCAGCTATGTGAAGACACGTGACGCCAATCGAATACTTAATGACAATGATTTATCCATCTCAGTCAATCAATGCCCGGAATTGAAAGCGTTTATCAATACCATCATCGGAATTTGCGGTGGCAACATAATCCCGTAACCCAAAGGAGCCTTCCCATGACAAACATACCCAAGCATTACGACCCCTTCCGCGAGGACGAAATCTACAGCCGTTGGATGGAAAGGGGTTATTTTCGTGCGGAGGTAAACCCGGCGAAGAAGCCGTACACCATCATGATGCCGCCGCCCAATATTACGGACAAGCTGCACGTTGGTCACGCATTTAACGCCACGGTGCAGGATATGCTCATACGCACGCGGCGCATGCAGGGGTATGAAGTCATGTGGATGCCTGGCACCGACCATGCGGCTATTTCCACCGAAGTGCAAGTAGTGAAGGCCATCGCCAAGGAGGGCCTAACCAAAAACGACATGGGGCGTGAGAAATTCCTAGCGCGTGTGTGGGAATGGCAGCAGGAATACGGCTCCATGATTGTGTCGCAAATCAAGCGGCTGGGCGCGTCGTGCGATTGGGAGCGCGAGCGATTCACGATGGACGATGGTTTGAGTGCCGCGGTGCTTGAGGCATTCGAACGCTTATATAATGAAGGAAAAATTTATCGCGGCGAAAAATTGGTCAACTGGTGCGTCAAGTGTGCCACGACGATAAGCGACGCAGAAGTGGAACACGAAGACAGCGAAGGTGCGCTGTACCACTTCCAATATCCGCTGGCGGACGGGTCAGGTCACATCGCATTTGCCACCACCCGCCCCGAAACTATGCTGGGCGACACCGCAATAGCCGTCCACCCCGACGACGAACGCTACGCCGCGCTCATCGGCAAAGCGGTACGCCTGCCTTTCTTTGACAACCACGGTGATTTGGCAGCGCGTGCAGAAATCCCCATCATTTCCGACAGCTACGTGGACAAAGAATACGGCACCGGCGTGGTCAAAATCACCCCTGCGCATGACCCCAATGACTTTGAAATCGGCGAACGGCACAACCTTCCGCGCGTCAATATCTTGAACGACGACGGCACCATTAACGCAGCAGGCGGCAAGTACGAAGGCCTCCCGCGCGAAGACGCTCGCGAGCAAATCATCGCCGACATGACCCAACTCGGCCTGTATATCCGAACGGAGAAAATCACCCACGCCAAGGGCACGCACGACCGCTGCCATGTAGTAGTCGAGCCGCTGGTCAAGTTGCAATGGTTCTTGAAAATGGACGAATTGGCCAAGCCCGCACTGGAGGCGTTCACATCGGGCCAGCTCAAATTTAACAAGGAACGTTTCGGCAAAATCTACGCCCATTGGCTGGAAATCATCAAAGATTGGTGTATATCGCGCCAAATTTGGTGGGGGCACCGCATTCCTGCGTATTACTGCCCCGACGGGCACATTACCGTGGCCAAAACCGTACCCGCTGCGTGCAGCACCTGCGGCGCAACCGACCTGCGCCAAGACGAGGACACACTGGATACTTGGTTTTCATCGGCGTTGTGGCCATTCTCCACGTTGGGCTGGCCGGATAAAACGCCGGAATTGGACTTCTTCTACAAAACCGATGTCCTTTCCACCGCGCAGGAAATTATCTTCTTTTGGGTCGTGCGCATGGTGTTTATGGGCATCAAATTTATGGGCGAAATCCCATTCGACCACGTACTCATCCACGGCACCGTGCGCGACGAAAACGGCATCAAGATGTCCAAGTCGCTGGGCAACGGCATCGACCCGCTGGATATCGTCAAGCAATATGGTGCGGATGTGTTGCGCTTGACCTTCCTCAACGGCAACGCGGTGGATTCGGACACGCGTTTCAAACAAGACCGCGTGGAGTTCTCGCGGAATTTCCTTAACAAACTTTGGAATGCGTCGCGGTTTGTGATGATGAATATGGAGCCCGCCGCCGGGGGCGAAGCGGGGGAAGGTTCTCGCGTCGCTGATGCGGAAGATAATGATTACTTGGATTCGGCTGCGGCTTCGTCCTTACCTGTGGAGGACCGGTGGATTTTGTCGCGACTCAATGAGTTGGTGCGGGATGTAACCGAAAAAATCGATGCACACGAGTTGGGTATGGCCGTGGGCAAAGTGGTGGATTTTGTTTGGGATGAGTATTGCGATTGGTATTTAGAGATGGTGAAGCCGCGGTTGCGTGAAGCGGCGGCTAAGCCGTTGGCCATGCGGACGCTCACCCATGTTTTGACTACTTGTTTGAAGTTGTTGCATCCGGTTGTGCCTTTTATTACGGAGGATTTGTTTTTGGCGTTAAATGGGGCGGAGGCGCGGGCTACCGGTACGGTTATGCGCTCGGCTTGGCCTTTGTTTGACGCGGTTTTGCACGATGCGGCGGCGGAGAAGGATGTGGATGCTTTGAAGGAAGCTGTGCGTGGCGTGCGAAATATTCGCGCGGAGCGGCAGGTGCCTGCGGGGCAGAAGATATCTTTGACGGTTTTCCCCAATGACGCAAGTGCGGCGGATTTGTTTGCTTCTTCGCTGGATATTATTCGGATATTGTGCAATGCGGGGGATGTGTTTTTGAGCGTGGGTGTGGACGGGGCTGGTGGCGCGGCGGTGATTGCGCCGCCAGAGATTACGCCTGCGGGTATTTTATCGCTGGTGGTGCCCAACGCTACGATACATTTACCGTTGGATTCGTTGGTGGATACGGAGAAGGAGCGTGCCCGTCTTGCGAAGGAGCAGAAGCGTTTGAGCGGGGAGTTGGCGCGTATCGACGGTAAGCTGGCCAACAAGGGTTACATGGCCAAGGCCCCCGCCGATCTTATCGCCTCCGAGCGGGAAAAACGCGTGCAATTTGCGCAGATGTTGGAAAAAGTAAACGCCGAATTGGAAGGTTTGGGGGCGTAACGCCCGGTTATGTATTATTTACTTGCGCTGCTGACGGGCGTTTTAATCACCGTCATGGTGGCGTTTAATGGCAATGTGACAGTGCGGCACGGATTGTATACCGCCACGGTGGTGATTCACTTGGTGGGGTTACTTTGCGTGTCGCTTCTTTTATTGGTTAAGCGGGAAAAACCCTTCCTGCGCGGCGTGGTGGGTGCGGATGGGCGGCGTATTCCCGTGCATATGTATTTGGGCGGTGCGGTGGGTGTGATTACGGTGTTGCTGACCAATTTTGCGTTTGGCGACATTAGTGTGAGTGCGTTGATGGCGTTGGGGTTGTTCGGGCAGAGTTTGTCTTCGATTGCGGTGGATCAATTTGGTTTGTTTGGCATGGCGCGGCACCCGTTTAACCGCCGTAAAATTATTGGATTGGTATTGATGCTGTGCGGCATTGGCGTGATGGTGACGGATTTTGGCGGCGGCGCGGCTATTTTGGCGGCGGTGGCGGCGTTTGGTTCGGGTGCCAGTATTGTCACCAGCCGAGTGTTGAATGCGCGGTTGGCGGTGTTTATCGGTACGCGGCGCGGTGTGTTCATGACGCACATTACAGGGTTGGCGGTGGCGTTGCCGCTGCTATTGGTGTTGGGGCGCAGCGAAGTAGGTTTTAATCTCGATTATCTTTTTACGCCGATGTTTTTCATTTATTTGGGTGGGATGCTGGGCGTCATTGTTATTACGCTGGATAACGTGACTGCTGTGCGCATTCCCGCTTTTTATTTAGCGTTGATGTTGTTTGTGGGGCAAGTGGGGGCAGGGCTGACGGTGGATTTTGTCATCGACCGTGTATTTAGCATGACCAATTTACTGGGCGGTTGCTTGGTGGCGCTGGGGCTTTTCGCCAATGTGATGGTGGATAAGATTTCTGACAAATAAATGACACAATTTTGTTATAGATTGGCGGTGATAAGGTCAATAATAATTATAAAAAGGAGTTGCGAAATGAAAAAGATGATGAAAAGAGCGTTGGCTGTGGTGTTGGCGTTTTTTATTGCGCTGCCGGGTATTGTGCCCGCGCGTGCGCAGGAGGCCAATGAATCGCTGCCGCTACGCTTCGTTTTCGAATCGAACGATGCGCAAGTGGATTGGGTGAATCGGCAAATTGTCATCACTTTGGCGGATGGCGATGCGTTTGTGGTTACGCCCGGTGCGTCGTATGCGCTACGCAATGGCGATGTTTTCCCGCTGGATGTGCCGGTGTATGTGATTGACGGCGTTTCGTTTATCGCAACAAGTGATGCGTTGCGTATGCTGGTGGGTGAGGGCGAATTTTCTGTTACGGTTGCCAATGCCATTGCTTTGACAGAGCAATTGATGCAATCGGTGGGTGCCATGGGCGTCACTGTAGCGTTTGTTGATGCGGAAACGGGCTTCACTTTCACGCAGGGTTTTGGTTATGCGGACAGTGTGCGCGGCGTGGCTGTAAATGAACACACCCTATTCCAAATCGGTTCCAAGGCCAAGACTTTTACAGCCATTGCGGTGATGCAATTGGTGGAAGCGGGCCTGGTGGATTTGGACAACCCGGTTGTATACTACCTGCCTGATTTTAATTTGTTGCCCGCCCCAGACGGCAGCACTTCTGATGAAATTACGGTGCGGATGTTGTTGAGCAATACTTCGGGTATGGTCACCAACTTTAACTACGGCTTCTTGTCGGCGGGCGAGGTGCATTACCAAGGTCATGTGAATAGTATGTTGGAATGGTTGGCGACCCAACCGCTCAATTTTGCCTCCGGCACGGCGTATGAATATGCCAATGCGGGTTGGGTGGTGTTGAGTATTTTGGTGGCGTCCGTGTCCGGCCACGACAATTATTTCGAAGGTTTTAATGCGCACATGGATGAAGCAGTGTTGGCACCGTTGGGCATGGAGCGTTCGATGTTCTTGTTCCCTGCCGGTGATGCCAATGTGGCCATGCCGTATTTCATGGGCCAGCAATATATCCGCTATACGACGGGTTCGTCCGGTGCGGGAGCGATGCTTTCCAGCGCGCATGACATGGCGTTGTATATGCATGCCATCTTGGGTGGCGGTGGCGGTTTGCTTTCCGCCGACAGCATTGCGTATATGACGCGCAGCCATACGCCGGACATGATTTCGCCGATGATGGATTATGGCCTTGGGTTTGTTATCTTGCGCAATTTGGGCTTCGAAACGGTGGGGCATGACGGTTTGCTGGAGAACTTCGGCATGGTTAACTTCATGTGCCCAGAAACCGGTATTGGTGTGTTTGTAGCCAGCAATGATGTACTCGGCATCAGCATCATCGGTGATATTGCATCCACCATCCTGATGCTTGCCATCGGAGAAAAAGTGGGTATACCGGTTGTCTTGCCTGACCCACTTGCGGGGATCGAACTGGTCGAACTGGATCCCACCGCTGTACCCGTAACACCCACTGAAGCAGAATTGGAAGAATGGGCAGCCTTCTTGGGTATGTATGACTTCGATGCGTATGGTTTCTTCGAATTTGCCAAAGCGGACGGCGCATTTTTCATTCAAGTGGCCGGCTTGGCGTTCCCGCTCCCGTTGGTGCCCATGTCAGACGGTACGTTTGCTTCGGCAGAATTGCAAGGACGCTTCACCTTCGAAGAGAGGGATGGCATAAGCTATGCATTCTTAAATCAAGGCGGTATCGTAACTTCAGGCCCGCTCTTCGAATTGCAAGAAATTATTGTGCCCGAAAGTTTGGCGCCGTGGTTGGGCACGTATCAATTCGTGCCTGCATTCCCCAACGAATTGCCGCTGATTAGCGAAATAATGATTTATGTTGATGTACGGGGCATTCCAATAGTGGCTTCTACGCAGCGCTTAGGTACGACGGCCGTTCCATTGGTTGAACGTGCCGACGGCGCATGGGTGTGGACGCTGATGAACGCACCGCTGCACTTTAACCGTGATGCCGACGGCAACGCGTACTTTGAAGTGCAAGGGGCGATATACGCCAGAACCGAATAACAAAAAATGCGATGTAATAAAAAACGCCAGTTGGTGGCAATTTGCCACCAACTGGCGTTTTTTGTTGGATTTACGTGTCTTTGATATGTTCGGGTTCATCTTGCTCATTGGACAGGAGCAAATCTTCCATTTTTGACTTGCGTTTTAACCATTCTTTAAACAGCAGCACTACGTTGATGATCGCATAACTGAAGGAATAGTACACAAATAAATTAAAGTATGACATGACCGATATCCGACCCAACGACACCATGATGAAAAGATAGGAGAATAAGATGCCGATGGTCGCAGCGTATCCTGCGATCAATTTAATCCACAGTCGCCCCCGCATCTTATGTATCGCCACAAATCCGATGACTGCCAGTAATAGCGGCCCATCGCGTCCAATGATGCGAAGCATCACCGATATCCACGCACCCCCAAAGTCGCCCTGCATCATATCCGATGCCGCATCGATCCAATATAAAATCTTGGATACGGCTAAGTAAGTAATTAATATCGTTTTTGCCACGGCCCATTTGTTGGTTTTCATTGTTGCATCACCTGTTTGGAATGGATGGCGCGATTATAGCACACAGAATTGTAATATTTGGAGGGTATATTTAACGCCGCATTTTTGATATGCTATGTGTATAAATTGAAAAGGAAGTGATTGACATGAAGCAAAAGTACGTGCCGCTGGAAAAACAGTCCAAGCGCAAGCAAAGAGAATACCACGCCAAGCAACGCGGCGACTGGGGCAACATCAATCCCATCACCCGCAAAGTCGAAAGTGCCAAAATCTATAACCGAAAAAAATCCAAACGCGAGAGGTACAACTCCGGTTTGGATTTTTTTGTGGGTACATATGAAACTTTTTGGTCTGTGGGCGCCGCTATATAAGCAAGATGAGAAAAATTCCGTTAAAGCGGAATTGCTTCGTGGATGAATTGCAAGAAAACCGGTAACTCATTCACCACTGTGGAGGGGGGATGCAGTACATGTATGATACGGCCGTATCAGCACGCTTTGACGCAATCTATGAGGCGACGCACAAGGCTGTTTTGGTATATATCGGTGCCAAGTGCCGCCGTGTGGCGGACGTGGGCGATATTTTCCAAGATACATATACCGAATTGTATCGCGTGTTGCGCAAGCGCGGCGCGGATTATTTGGTATGCGAAAAAGCCTTCGTCATGCGGTTGGCGCGGCAGAAATTGGCGCGTTATTACTCCCTGTTGCAACGGATGCAAATGTTTGTATCCTTGCCGGCGCAATCAAACGGAGCCGCCCCACCGCATTGGGAAGCGGATGATTTCAACGTAGAAGAATTCGCGCTTAACGGCGTCATGCTGGAAGAGGCGCGGGCGTTGCTGCGCAATAAACCACAAGACGTGCAGAAGGTGTTTTTCCTGTTTTATGAAATGGAGCAAACCATCCCGGAAGTCGCAACGGAACTGGGGATGACGGAATCGAATGTTAAAAACAAATTGTATCGGACGCTGAAAGAAATAAGGAGGTTGTGGGCATGAACGACCATAAAATGACAGGCAGAGAAGCAATGAAATTCATCCACGGCGACGTTAGACCCGACGCACAAGCCGTGCGGCGCGCGGCCATGAATCAAAGCACGAGCAGTCGGACTCTGGCCGGGCAGATGCGTTATATTGCAGCGGCGGTGCTGGTCGGATTGGTACTGATGAGCGGTGGCATTTACGCTGCACAAGAATGGCTGGGGAATCGCTTGGACACAGGGGGTAGATATATTGGTGTCATCACCAGCCCCGACGACCCTGATTTTATGGCGAAATTTCCTGATGATTGGCAACTTACGCGCTGGCGTGTCTATCGAAATCCAATGATTATTTCCCCACATCGGCATTCCATTGTGTGGAGCAATCATGACGATATCGAAACCACTGCGATATGGAATGCGGTAGAAAATGAAATTTTTATGTACAACGGATTGCCGCTGGGTATGTTGCAAGCTACGCACCCGGATTATTGGCCGGAAGTGGTGTACGACCGATACAGCATAGAAATAGGTGAAATTACCGCTTGGTTTGATGCCTATGATGTGTTTGACCGATTGGAGATTACGTCTCGCGAAGCCATCGAGGATAGATGGCACTACATCACTTTTGAAGAAACGATGTACGCATTTGGCCGCGACTTCCCCATGCCAACGATGCATGCTGATTTGCTGGGCACGCCGTGGTTCCAAAGTTTCGAAGAAGGAGAAGGTATATTAATTGAATTTGTACCATGCGAAGAAACGGAACGTTTAATTTGGCAGCGTTTTCATGAAGACCCCACCGCAACCCGTGTGTTTACTTGGACAGCCATATCGATAGAAACATTGCGAGCAGAAGATGAAGAACCTAATGTTTGGTTGCTAGCTGCCGGAGAATTTTATGACATAGAAGTTGCAGGTATCACGGTAACTGTATTCACCGGCGGGGAGTTCGCGTTGAGCGATGGTAGAATCGCTTTTTATCAACGCTCCTATTATTGGAATCACGACGACATGTTGTTTAGAATAACGCCCGCCACGCATGTAATGCCGTATGTAGAAGAAATTATAGCCGGTATGATTCGATAAATCACTATCTATAGCACTATTTATGAAAATCAAAAGGGGTAGTCAGTTAGTGTCACTAACCGACTGCCCCTTTCGATTTTATACGATGTAGCGGTTACTTACTTGTGTTAACACCCAATCCTGCTTTATTGGGTAGCACAGCATTGAGGATAACACCTAAGATGATTGCCACGGGTAGATTCATGCGGTCTAAGCGGATGACATTATCTGCGATTTCGATGCGGATAATATTACCGAAGCGCATACCAATACCCACCACCAACATAACCGACATGATGATGAGGTATTTTTCAATATTGAGGTCAACATGTTCTTTGACGTTGCGCATGCCGATGGAGGCGATCATGCCGTACAGCATGATGGATGCGCCGCCGATGATGGATACCGGAATGGATTGAATAACGGCAGCAAATGCGGGCGACAAGCCAAGCAAGATGGCGAATACCGCACCAATGGCAACGACAACAGAGGAAAATACCTTGGAGATAATCAGGAGGCCTACGTTTTCAGAGTAGGTGGTGTTCATGGGGGTGCCGAAGGCGGCTACGGCCATGGATTGCAAGCCGTCGGCGAACAGGGTGCGGCTCAAACCGGGCTTCTCGCGTACCAAGTCCTCGCCCATTTCTGCGCCTACGATTACGTGGTCGGCAATATTTTCGGCAACAGTGGCCAGTGCGAAGGGAGCCATCATGAGGATGGGTGCCAATGCGAAGCGCGGAGTCATAAACGGCGGCAAGCCGAATAAATTGGCATCAGCAACGGGTGCAAAATATACCAATGGATGATAAACATTTAATTCGGGAGCAGCGATTCGGGTGTAGGTGTAATACATATCAAGGTCAAAACCGGTATGCACCAAAACAAAACCTTCACTGTAAAGCACTTCTGCACCGGCCATCGACATCAATACCGCCACAAGATATGCGCCTGCCAAGCCAATTAGAATCGGGAATGCTTTCATCTTACCTTTGGCAAACATCATAACTGCGATAATTAAAACGGCGGTCAAAGGCCCCAATATCCAATTGGATGCAAATTGGTTAATTGCGTGAGGTGCTAACGTTACACCGATGAGCACCACCGTAGGGCCGGTTACTGCGTGGGGTAGAATGTTCATAAATTTGTTGGCACCAATTAACTTAACAAGTGCAGAAAAAATTAAGTACACCACGCCTGCAGCCAATATACCGCCCAGCGCATATTGCAAACGTTCGTCATGCGTAAACAATTCTATTACACGTTCTTGCCCGTTAACCATGTAAAAATAATTTGCGAAGGGTCCATTTCTTACATCAATTACGCCCAGCACACCAATCATGAACGCAAAGCTCGAGCCCATCGTAAGCGGCGACTTGCCCTTGGTGATCATCAGGAACAACAGCGTACCGATACCCATACCAAACAGGGTAATCTGCGGGCTCATGCCCAATGTCAGCGGTACAATAATCGTCGCGCCGAACATGACCAACATGGATTGCAATCCTTTGATTATCAGCGAGGGGATGCTTTCCCCGCGGTGGGCGGTTTGTGCTACGCTGGTTGCATCCCACCAGCGCGTGAATGCGTTTCCTTTCATGTGTGCCTCCCTTAAAATATGTTTTTGTAGGTATAAAAAAACCGCCGATTGTATTGAATGGTCAATACATCGGCGGTTATTTTCTGATTGGAATGGAGGGAAAAAATAAATGAGCCCGCTTTATATGGAGAATGCGATTTGTTCGACAGGCTGTTCGCTGTTTCACTTTCGCCACCTCCTAAAGATTTTTGGCTCAAACGGCAAAATGCTATCATATGGATTTTATTTGCGCAAGGGGGGTAGAGGAATAATTTATGCAATTCTCTATTTTGACGGGGGCTTGTACAACGATTGTAAATTTTTCGTAACATTATGACAATTGACGCGGGCGAAATGGCACTCGTATACTTGCATTGCGAGTGTTACAAAAATGTTACGCTCGACAAACTTCATAAGAGGTGGTTAGAAATGCGTAAAGTATTCTATTCCGCAATTCTGCTGTTGGCCGGTGTGTTTTTTATGTCGGCTTGTGGTGGCAACAACGACGATGAACGCCAGGAAGTGACATTTGAAAATGTCCGCCTGGCGTTTATTCATCCCGGGAACATTTATGACCGCGGTTATACCTACCGCCAACACGATGGTACCTTGGCCATGGCAGCCGCACTGGGTATCGACCCCGAAACGCAAATCCGCAATTTCTGGACAAGATTATCTCCCGACGAAGTTACTACCTCTATTGAAGAAGCCATCGCATGGGGCGCAGACATGATTTTTGCCACCAGCTTCGGCCACGGCCCCCCCATGTTGGAAGCCGCCCGCAACAACCCTGACATCATGTTCCACCATGCCACCGGCAACTTGGCTGTGGATGCCAATCTTCCCAACTTCCATAACTATTTCGGCAACATGTCGCAAGCGCGTTATATGTCGGGCATCGCCGCCGGCTTGCGTACCGAAACCAATGTGCTGGGTTTTGTAGCCGCGCACCCCAACAGTGAAGTTATCACGGGCTTGACGGCGTTCTTCTTGGGCGCACAAAGCGTGAACCCCGATGTACGTATGTATGTGCAATTCATGGGCGTGTGGAACAACCCCACATTAGAATCACAAATCGCCCAAGCGCTGATAGACCAAGGCGCAGACGTGCTGGGTCAACATGCCGACAGCCCCGCCACCCAATTGGTAGCGCAAGAAAATGGCGTATGGAGCGTAGGTTACAACAACTGTGTAATCGCCGAAGCTCCCGACGCTACTTTAGTTGCGCCCATGTTCGTATGGGAAATATACCTGAACGAAGCGGTACGCAACTTCGTTGAAGGCCGCGGTAACCCCACCGACTTCATCCGCGGTTGGAACGAAGGCATGGTCGTACTGTCCGACTTTAACACCAACACCATCGCCCCCGGCACCGTTGAGGCCGTTGTCACTGCCGAAGCGCAAATACGCGCAGGCCGCAATGTTTTCACCGGCCCCATTTACGGCTACCGCAACATTGGCCCCCAAGCGTGGAGCGATACCCCCGAGCAACTCCTGGCTCCCGGCGAAGAATGGATTGAGCCCATGTCTGCGCCGTCATGGGCGCACCGTGTATCCGGCATCATTTTCTTGAATTAAATCAAACGCTTAAATCAAACATTCGCAAGGATTGATGGATGTGAATATGCCCGCGATTTCGACCCGGCAACTGACTAAGACTTTTGACACCGTACTGGCGGTGGATAAGGTAGATTTTGACTTGTACCACGGCGAAATTTTGGCCCTGATGGGCGAAAATGGCTCGGGCAAAACCACGTTAATGAACATGCTGTCGGGGATTTATTTCCCCGATGGCGGTTACATAGAGGCCGACGGCCAACGCGTTACCATTGCCAACCCCAAGGATGCTTTTGCGCTGGGGGTTGGCATGGTGCATCAGCATTTTAAATTGGTAGAAACTTTATCCGCTACGGAGAACATCCTGCTGGGGTTGCCGGGCGGTTTTTTCGTTGACCGAAAATCCGCTGCTGCCGAAGTGGCAGAAATCATCGCGAGGTACGGCTTCACGCTGGATCCGAACAAAAAAATCTACAATATGTCCGTGAGCGAGAAGCAAACGGTGGAAATTGTAAAGGTTTTGTATCGCGGTGCGACGACACTCATCTTGGACGAGCCCACAGCGGTGTTGACCCCACAAGAATCTGACCGCCTTTTTGACACGCTGCGCAACATGAAAGCCGATGGCAAGGCCATTATCATCATCACGCACAAACTACACGAAGTGCTGGCCGTGAGCGACCGCGTACATGTGCTGCGCAAAGGCCAAACCGCGGGCATCGTACAAACCGCCGACGCCGACCGCAACGTATTGACCGAAATGATGGTGGGGCAATCTGTAGCGCTGCACATCGACCGCCCCATTGTAGAAAATAAAGAATTGCGGCTGGAGGTATACGACCTGTGCGTGCGCACCGGCGACGACGTGCTGGCATTGGACAGCGCAAATTTCATCTTGCAATCGGGCGAAATCTTGGGCGTAGCAGGCGTGGCCGGAAGCGGGCAGAAAGAATTGTGCGAGGCCTTGGCGGGGCTGTGCAAAGCACAGCAAGGTGCGGTGACGTTTTACCCCGAAGGGGATTGGAGGAATAGGAGCGCCGCCGTTCCTGAAGCCGAGGATTCCGGACGCGTCGCCAACGGCGTACCCGCCGAAGGCGTAAAAACCATCCCGCTATTGGGCAAATCCCCGCAGGAAATTGCCGAATTGGGTATTTCGCTCGCCTTTGTACCCGAAGATCGCTTGGGCATGGGCTTGGTGGCGGGTATGGACATGACGGACAACGTGCTGCTGCGGCATTACAAGCGCGGGCGCGGGCCGTTCGCCGACCGCCCCTATTCGCGCAATCTTGCCACGCGGCTCATCGAACGATTAAAAATCGCCACCCCCGGCGTGTCCACCGTAGTGCGGCGGCTGTCCGGCGGCAACGTGCAAAAGGTACTGCTGGGGCGCGAAATCGCCAGCGTGCCGCGCGTGCTCATTGTGGCATACCCCGCGCGGGGGCTGGATGTGCATTCTGCGCACACGATATACGACTTACTCAACGAACAGAAGCAAAAAGGCGTAGCCGTGCTGTTCGTGGGTGAGGACTTGGACGTATTGTTGGAAATTTCGGATAGAATCATGGTGTTGTGCGGCGGCAAAGTTACCGGTACGGTCGATGCCGCCACCACAACTAAGGAAGAAGTGGGCTTACTGATGGCACAAATGGACGCACCACAAGCGGGTGAAACAAATTGAGTTGGTTACGCTCCGTGACAGACTGGCGTATATCGCGGCGCAAGGCAATATCTTTTAAAGTGGCATGTCTTATCCGCTTTTTGGCGGTGGTTGGCGCACTGGGTATTGGCGCGCTGGTGATTTTGTCGCTGGGGCACAACCCTTTTGCCGTGTATTGGGAAATGGTGGATGCCACATTTGGTGCGCGCATCGGTTTTAATGCCACGATACGGTCATTTATCCCGTTGCTGGGCGCGGCGTTGGCGGTAGGTATGGCATTCAAAATGCGTTTTTGGAACATCGGTGCCGAGGGACAAATCTTGGCGGGGGGCATTGCGGCTACCTACTTTGCCCTGTTCCACTTTGAAGCAATGCCGCGCCCGATATTGCTGACGGTCATGGCCGTGGCGGCCATTATCGCGGGCGGAATATGGGGTTTTATCCCCGCGTTTTTCCGTGCGCGTTGGGGCACGAACGAGACGTTATTTACGCTCATGCTCAACTATGTGGCGCTGCGGATTATTATGCATTTACAATCGGGGCCGTGGCAATCGCCGCTGTTTGCGGGCTTCCCCATGATGGATATGTTTGACCCGGTGGCGCGGCTGCCGCAGGTTTTTGGCATTCACATTGGGTGGATTATGGTGCTGGTTGTGGTGGTGTTGGTGCACTTTTACTTGGCAAAGTCCAAGCAAGGCTACCAATTGTCCGTCGTGGGTGAAAGCGAAAATACCGCACGCTACGCCGGCATGAACGTGCGGCGTATCGTAATGCGCACGATGTTTATTTCCGGCGGTATTGCAGGCTTGTCGGGTTTTTGGATTGTGTCGGGTGCGCATTTTAACCTTAGCGAGAACACCGCAGGCGGTGTGGGTTTCACGGCCATCATTGTGGCGTGGTTGGCGGGGCTCAAACCGCTGTACATGATTCCCATCGCCCTATTAATCGCAGTGCTGGAACGTGGCAGCGGCCGCATCCAAACTGCGTTCGGCATCCCCGCCACCATCGCAGAGGTGCTCATCGGCATCATCCTATTCGCCATGTTAGCCAGCGAATTTTTCATACAATACCGCGTGATAAATGCGAAAACAGCCGTAGCAACAAACACCGAAGCCGTCACTGATATCGAATCAACCACAGGGGGTGATGCGTAATGGATTTGCTGGTGCTTTTTATTAACGCAGCGGTGATTGCAGGCACGCCGTACCTGTTTGGCACCATGGGCGAAATCTTGACCGAAAAATCCGGCAACTTGAACTTGGGCGTCGAAGGCATGATGTTTATGGGTGCCATTGGCGGCCTATTGAGCGTTTCATTATTGGAATCGGGCTTGGGGGTTGATGTTGCACCGGGGCTGGCGGTGTTGTTGGCCGTCGGCGTTTCCTTTTTGGCAGGGGCGGCGGGCGCGTTTATATACAGCGTGCTGGTCGTAACTTTTCGCACGCAGCAAAACGTTACCGGCTTGGCGCTCACAATTTTTGGCGTGGGGCTGGGGAATTTCTTGGGTGATTTCTTCGGACGCCGTTCGGACACGGGTATTGTGCGTATTTCTGCCCGTGCGGGAGCGGGTTTCTCGCGGTTAGATATTCCCGTGTTGTCGGATATTCCGTACATCGGGCCGTTGTTCTTCAATTATAATATCCTCGTGTATTTGGGTATTGCGATGGCCATCGTGTTGGCCCTCTTTTTCAAGTACACGCGCATCGGCCTTAACTTGCGCGCTGTGGGCGAAAACCCCGCCGCCGCAGACGCCGCCAGCATCCCCGTAGCCAAATATAAATATGCCGCAACCTGTATCGGCGGCGGCATATGCGGCATTGGCGGTATGTATATTATTATGGTTACAACGGCAGGCGGCGTGTGGATTCACAATGTGGTTGCGGGCTTTGGTTGGACATCGGTAGCGTTGGTCATCTTCGCGTCATGGAGCCCCAGGCGCGCAATTTTGGGGTCGATGATATTTGGTGCGCTCAGGGTTATGCCCTTTTACTTCCCCGCGAATCAATTAATCACCGTTGGCTTTATCTCATTCACTATGCCCAACATCCCCATGCAATTTTATGCAATGCTACCATACGCAATGACAATTTTTGTATTAATCTTCACTTCCATCCGCCCCAACCGAGAAACCAACCCACCGGGCGGCCTAGGCGTGAATTACTTCCGCGAGGATAGGTAGCGAGTGCGCCAACACCCGCTTTGTTACGGCTTTTATGAGGGATACGCCAACAACTCCGCGGTTAATTTCAGCACCGCGCGTGCCACCACCATCGCCTCCAGCGATTGATCCCGTGTCAATTCGAAGTATGCATTGCCGGGATAGTTAGTGTCGTAATAATAATCGGCCAACTTATGCAATGCATTTTCTTCCTCGGTGGACAACTGCGGGAAGTCCAGTGCACGGCAGCGGTCGTATAATCGCCAAGGTTTGTGTAGGGACATCAGACGATAATCGTCGGGTGTTCCTTTTTTTTCGATGAAGGCTTTGAACGCCTTCTCTACGGCTTGTTCAAAAAAGCGCCCGGCGGCGCAGTAATCTTCTTCTGTGTGCATGAGTTCCCCACGGCGCAGGTCTTTCTGCGCGATGTATAAATACGAACCTATCGCTGCCATAGCAAAATCCCTTCCTTTTTAATGGATGCGGAAACGTGCAGAGGGTGGTCGTCGGTTTGGAATGTGTTGGATTGGATGTAGGTGAAGGAGACGGGTGCGTTTATTTTTTCTGCGGCGATGTTGAGGGTTACGCGGTTGACTTGCGCCGGTTGGGTGCAAATGATGGCGATGTCCACGTCGGAGAAGGCATTGGCTGTGCCCCGCGCGCGCGAGCCGAAAAGGTAGACGCGCTCAACCTGCGGGTCAAGTTGCGCGGCGCAAATGATGGGATCAAGCGGAATCATTGCGGCGGTGCGCCCAGGGTGATGTCAATGTAAATCCGCGCTTCATCGCGTAGCACGCCCAGGGTTACGGTATCGCCGGGGCGGTGCGCGAGCAGTGCATTGCGGAATACATCAAAGCTAGTGATTTCTACTTGGGCGAAGCTAAGGATGATGTCATTGCGTTGCAAACCGGCCTCGTAGGCAGGGGTGTTGGGGTGGACGGCCGTAATCCACAAGCCGTGCGATGCGGGCAGGTTAAACATTTGGCGGATGCTCTCGGTGATTGCGTAGTGGCTGATGCCTATGAAGGGCATGACGACGGAGCCTTCGGCGCGCAGGGTTTCTAGCAGGTTGCGGATGTGGTTGATGGGCAGGGCGTACCCCATGCCCTCCACGCCATCCCCCATAAATTTAGCCGTAATGATGCCAATGACTTGGCCGTGTTGATTGATTAACGGCCCGCCGGAATTGCCGCGGTTGACCGCCGCGTCGGTTTGCAATACATACAAATCGAGGTTAACGCCTGCGATCGGGTTGGGCACGCGGATGTTCAAGCTCAACGCGCTGACGATGCCTTGTGTCGTGCGCGTGCCGCCACCCAGCGCATTGCCGATGGCCACGACCGAATCACCCATACGTAGCATATCGGAGTCGCCAAATTCCGCCACGGCGAAAGGTTTGCCGCTGTTGCGCAACGCCTCCATGGTGACGGCAAGCACGGCCAAGTCATTTTCCACGCACGCGCCAATTTCCCGCGCGCTCAGGTGGGTTTCGTCATCCAGCGATACGGAAATGGTGTGTGCACCCTCTACCACATGGCTGTTGGTGGCGATATAAGCAAAATAGTCGTCCACATAAAAAATAAAACCGCTGCCCGACCCCGTGGCAAAGCCGGGTTCTCCGTCGGGGCGGTTCATTTCGGTAGATAGGGTGATGCTGACTACGGCGGGGCGCACGAGGGCCACCGCTTCTGTAAAATCGTCTTGCGTATAATCAATGGGCACAACAATGGGGTCGCGGCTGAAAGAGACGTCTCCGGGTTCTGCGTCGTTGACCGTTGTAGCGTCTGCCGAGGCTGCCTGCGGGGCAAAAAAACGCTCCGTCAATGCACGGCCTGCGTACAACCCCACAAACAAAGTTAACGCCCCCAAAGCCAACGCCAAAATTGCCAGCAAAAAATAACGGAAAAAGTCTTGCGAATACGAGGGAGAACGCATGTATATCAATCCCTTTCAACCATACCGCACCGCGGATGGATGCTGTCATTATATTATATTAAACCAGCGGCGCAACCGCAGTACGTACCGCGTCCGATAATGCTGCGAATGCCACTTGTACCGTTTCGCCATTGTCCATGGTTTTTAATTTACATATTTGTTCGGCCAGCTCGGACGCACCCAAAATAGTAGTGTGGCGGGCTTTTATTTTGTCCGCGTATTTCATTTGCGCTTTCACGCTGCGTCCGGCTAGGTCGCATTCGGCGTGGATGCCAGCGTTGCGCAAATCGTTGGCTAGCTTACATGCAGCGGCGTGTCCGGCTTCGTCGGCGTGGCCGATGTAGATGGCGGGGCCATCCTCGCCGATTTGTGCGGTGTCCAGCAACGACACCAGCCGTTCCAGCCCCATGCCGAAGCCCACCGCAGGCGTGGCCGTGCCGCCCAATTGGGCAACCAACCCATCATAACGCCCGCCGCCACCCGCGGCTTGCCCGTCGTTTTTGATGAATTCAAACACCGTGCGCGTGTAATAATCCAACCCGCGCACTACGCCCGTATCCACAACGAAGGGCACTTCCAATGCCATCAGTAGTTTCTGCAAAAGCGCAAAATGTGCGTCACAATCGCCGCACAAGGATGCCGATGTTTTGGGCGCGTCGGTGATTTGCCCTTGGCAGTTGGGATTTTTGCAATCCAGCACACGCAGGGGATTCTTTTCATAACGCGATACACACAGCCCGCACAAGTGGCCGATGCGCTGCGCAAGAAAATCACGTAATTGAGCGTTGAATGCCACGCGGCAATCCGTGCAGCCGATGGAATTAATATGCAGCGTCACCCCTGCGATACCCAACCGCGACAGCAGCTTGTACCCCAACGACATCACCTCGGCTTCCACCGCAGCCGACGCTCCACCAAAAACCTCTACGCCAAACTGATAATGTTGGCGATATCGCCCCGCCTGCGGCTTTTCGTAACGGAAGCACGGACCGATGTAGAATAGTTTGGTGGGTTGCGGCGCGTTGTGCATGCCGCGTTCGATGTACGAACGCGCCACGCCTGCCGTCAACTCCGGCCGCAGCGATATACTGCGCCCACCCTTGTCTTCGAAAGTGTACATTTCCTTCTGCACGATGTCGGTGACTTCGCCCACGCCGCGCTGGAACAAATCCGTGTTCTCAAAGATGGGGGTGCGGATTTCGCCGTAACCGTATACGTCGGTCAAGGCGCGGATTTCGTCCTCGACCCGCCGCCACAAACGCGCTTGTGCGCCGTAGATATCGTGTGTTCCTTTGGGTGCTTGCATATTAAGCCCTTCTTTCCATGTATATTTGCGGATTTTTTTCGTTGAATTTGCGGTTAATTTTACCACCCTCGACGTATTTCGTCACCGCACCCGCGCCAATGCCCAGCACGGTATGTATCTCGCTCATCATACCGATATTGTATAAGCATTCGTGGCCGGGTAGGGAATAACCGATGTTTTCCGCCAAGCCGATGGTGTTTTTTTGCCGGTATAGGTAATAAGGTGCGTAGCCCATATCGCGCAACCGTGCTTGTGTCACATTCATATCAACGGGCGAAGTCGCAAAAATGGTGCCATCATTACAATCCTCCACCTGCCCGCGCAACCGCGAAGCGCGTTTTATCGACAGTGTGTGTATTGTCAAATTTTCCGGCCGCAATGGCAACAACGCCTCCACGCTGCGCCGCAGGTCATCCTCCCCCTCGCCGGGCAACGCGGCAATCAAATCCGCATTGATCGTAGCGAACCCCGCATCCCGCGCCAGCATAAAAGCACGGACAAAATCTGCCGCCGTATGATTACGCCCAATGGCTTGCAAGGTGCGGTCATTCAAAGTCTGCGGATTAACCGCAATGCGCCCCACACCAAATTCGCGCATCAAGCGCAAATTCTCCGGTGTTAACGTATCCGGCCGCCCTGCTTCTACCGTGTACTCACAATCCGCCCCCGGCGCAAAATATTCACCCACCGCATCCAATAGTGTCGCCAGCAAATCATCCGGCAAAACCGTTGGCGTGCCGCCGCCTATATATAAGGAAGCAATACGTTTCCCCATGTGGCGCATTTCATGCAATTCATGCCGCGCCATCTCTTTTATTTCGCGCACCAGCACGGTTACATATCGCGTCAATTCCGCTCGCGTTGGCGGCTTGGCGGCCATATTAAACGAGCAATAAGCACAACGGCTCGGGCAAAAAGGCACCCCTATATAAATCCCCAGCGGCGCCCCCGATGATTCAAATATTTTTTGCGTTAGTCGATTCTCCGCATGCGCTACGTCCAACGCCAATCGCGCTTTATCACTCCGCAAGCAAATAACATCCTCCAAATCACGCAAGATCTGTGCATCCCCCTTGCCCTGCGCCAACCAAGACCGCACCATCTTAGAAGGCCGTATCCCCGTCAATGCCCCCCAGGGAATATCCGCCCCCGTTGCCGCCCGCAAAGCATGAAACATAGCCAACATCAAAACCCGCCGCGCCGAAAGCTCAGTACGCACCACATCCACCGCATCCAAAGCAACGACCCGCGCGGCCACTTCAGCTCCATTTATGTACACCACTGCCCGCGCGGCATCATCCGCCACTGCAGCAACCACCACCACGCCACCCTCCCATGATAGCGTAGCCGGATACCCCTCATCACATTCTGCCGCGCCCGACTCCCCCCATCCCCAAACGCGCACCCGCCCCAACGGAAAAAACACCTGCGCAACCGTCTGCACTTCATTAACAAACTCATGCCCACGCATTAAACAACTACAACTAATCATCCTTCTATCTTTCCTAACCGCGCAGCCCCAAGCAAAGCGGTAAAACCGCCCCCCGCTGGCGGCTTCGCCGCTTCGCTATACATTTGTGCGCGATATATCGTGGATGGGGAAGTCTCTGCGCAGCCGCGCAAACAATCGCGTCAGATGTTCGCCGTCGGCCACCTCCACGCCTACGTTAAACAGCGCCACGGCCTTGTCCGTCCGCACGCTCAATGATGTAATCTTAATTTTTTCATCTTGGAACACGCGATAGATTTCGGCTAGCAAGCCGTCCTTGTCCTCGCATGAAATATATAAATCTGTGTGGTACGTATGCCCCGCGCGTTCGGGCACTTGCCACTGCGCGTCCATCAAGCGGCGGCGATCCAACTCGTCCAAGTGCTTGATGTTGACGCAGTCGGTACGGTGGATGGTCATGCCGCGCCCGCGTGTCACAAACCCCAGCACTTCATCGCCCGGCAAGGGGCCGCAGCACCGCGCAAAGCGCACGTTGGTATCACCCAACCCTTTTATTTGTATGCCGCTGATTTGCTTGGTTTTGGTAGTGGCTGCGGCGGCATCGTCCAGGATGCTTTGCAAGACTTCCTCGTCGCTGGGCGCGGGTTGCGCCTTTTCCCACTCGCGGAAGAGGTGATTGACGACTTGCTTTTCCTTGAGCCCGCCCACGCCAATGAGCACGTACAGTTGCTCCATGTCCTTGCAACTAAAACGTGCCAGCGCGTCAATGTCGCGGCCATCGTCCAGCAATTCTGCCACGGTTACCTTGGTGAGGTCTGCGGCGGCTTCGGCCAGTAGCTCTTGCCCCTTTTGCAAATTCTCTACGCGGTTTTGTTTTTTGAACCACTGGTTAATCTTGGAACGCGCCTGCGCGGTCTTGGCAATGTTGAGCCAGTCGCGGCTGGGGCCTTTTACATTTTGGCTGGTTAGGATTTCGACCCGGTCGCCGGTGGCTAGGACGTGGTCGAGGGTCACTATGCGGCCGTTGACGCGCGCACCATTCATGCGGTTGCCCACCGCAGAGTGGATTGCGTAAGCAAAGTCGATGGGCGTAGCACCGTTAGACAGCGGCTTCACCTCACCCGCCGGGGTAAAGCAATATACATGCCCCGAAAAAGGCGACAAATCCATTTTCAAGGTGTCCAAAAACTCTTCGTTGTTGCTGTTTTCGGCCATTTCGCGCTGCCAGTTCATGATTTCGGTGAGCCATTTATCTTTGTCGGTCTTGCCGCCTTCTTTGTATTTCCAGTGCGCCGCGATACCGAATTCCGCCACTTGGTGCATTTCATAAGTGCGTATCTGCACCTCGAAGGGCTCGCTGGCCATGGGCCCCATGAGCGTGGTGTGCAAACTTTGGTAGCGGTTAACCTTGGGCATGGAAATATAATCCTTGATGCGCTCCGGCACAGGCGTATACAGCGTGTGTACCCAACCTAACGCGGCATAACAATCGGAAATGTTTTCCACAAATATCCGCACGGCAAACAAGTCAAATATCTGATCCAGCGTTTTGCTTTGCGACTTCATCTTCTTGAAAATCGAATAAAAATGCTTGGGACGGCCTTCCACACGGGCGGCAATGCCTTCTTCTTTCATTTTGTCGGATATGGATGACACAATCAGGTCAATGATGGCTTGGCGTTCGTCTTGCTTCATTTTAATCTTGGTGGCGAGGTCGTTGTACGCATCGCGGTCTTGGTATTTGAATGCTAAGTCTTCCAATTCATAGCGTAGTTTTGCGATACCCAAGCGGTGCGCCAGTGGTGCGTAAATGTCCAACGTCTCCTGCGCGGTTTCGCGTTGTTTTTCCGGACGCTTGGCGCTTAGGGTGCGCATGTTGTGCAAGCGGTCGGCAATTTTAACCAGCAGCACGCGGATATCCTTGGACATATGCAGGAACATTTTCTTGTAATTTTCTGCTTGCTCGTTCACTTTGGCGGTGGCGCGGCTGGTGTATTCGGTGTATTCGACTTTTTCCAGCTTGGTTACGCCCTCGACAATTAGGGCAATTTCATCACCAAAGCGCAGGATGATGTCTTCTCGTGTGTACGGCGTATCTTCTACCACGTCATGCAAAATGCCCGCGGCAATGGACTCCAAGTCGCTGCGCATGTCGGCGGCCAAAATATTTGCAACGGTTAATGGATGCATAATATAAGGCTCGCCCGATGCGCGATATTGGGTCGCGTGTGCTTCGCGGGCAAATAAAAAAGCGCGTTCAATCAAATCCAACGACGTGTGCGGGCGGTACGCCTTAATGTCCGCAATCAATGTTTCATAGGCAGACATTACCAAACGGTCATTGTCCGTCATCGCACTTCGCACCTCGCCTTCCAATAGATATATGAACGCAAAATATTCCCGTCATTATAGTGTTTTGGCGGGAAAATGCAAGGAATCCAGTTGGTGGCAATTTGCAACCAACTGGATTTTTTTATTCGGCCATAAAACTGTTAACAATTGTTAACCTTCAACATCTAGGCTTTTTTTTACGTTATAATTTAGTCAAGTGCGCGTTGTTTACATTATAAATAATTATTTATTGAAAAAGGGTTCCGCTTTGCCCCGTTTGATGTCTATATATGGTTACAAAAAACAAACGGAGGGCAAACATATGAACTTGGCGCGCGTATCTTGCAACGGGCAAATCACCGTACCGATAGAAATCCGCCGTGTATTACAGGTAGAATCCGGCGACAAAATCCTCTTCTTTCACAAAAGCAATGGAGAGGTCGTTATGCAAAATTTAAACAACATAGCCCTTACTCAAATGCAAAATGCAGTTGACGCGCCTATAAAAAGAAAGGACGCAGCGGTTCGGGCATAAAAACGAAAGGGGCGTATTATTAAGTGGACGCCATGGACAAGACCCAAACCTACATACCTGCAATTCCCAGTGCCTTCATTAACCACAAAGACGTAAAATGGGTGTTAAACGACACCATCAATGACTTCCATCATGACGAAAAAGAAGCCATCTTCTTTTATTGCGTGTTGGGTGTGGGGGTCAAAGACATTTCCAAAGTCACGCGGCTCACATCGGCGCATGTAACCAGTGCGCTCAACCTGTATGCCGCACGGTTGGAAAGCAAGCTTTGCTTCTTTAAAAAGTTTGTACCCCACAACGATGAAGAATCACTGCCCGCCGGCGAACTCCTGTTTCTGGACAATTTGGCGTAAAAAGGAGCCAGTACCATTAATAACAAGGCCAATAAATACGATTTTAGTCATATCATCACCCGGTTAAACGACGGTGACGCTGCTGCATTTGATGAATTGTACAAGCGCTGCAGCGGTTACATCGCTTTTATTTGCATGAAGTTTTGCGCCAACAAGGAAGACGCGGAAGAAGTCGTGCAAGACACGTTTATGATTGCCTACAACCGTGCAAGCCATTTGCGCAGCGAGACACTTGTCGCGTACCTGCGCAAGGTGGCCATACATGCATGCTACCGCAAGCGCAGCCAAAACAAGCAGCAATATGCGCCATTATATGAAGCAAGCAATGCCATGGATGTACAAGACGAAGCCAACACTGACTTTCTGCCCGAAGAATATTTGAGCAACAAAGAACAACGCGCCGAATTAATCTCCATCATCATGTCGCTACCCAAAATGCAATGGGAAACGGTGTACTTATATTACTACGCATGTTTCGGCACGGAAGAAATTGCCCGCTTGCAAGATTGCTCTACCAGTAATGTGCGCAAAACGCTGCGCACGGCACGCGCAACGATTAAAGAGCACTTGGAAGGCAAGCGTAAAAGAAAAGCACCCAAAGGCATTTTGCTTGCGTCGTTGGCTACCGTTTCGCTGGCTGCGGTGTTTTTGGCCGAGGAGCAGGTTTTTGCGGCGGCATACTTGCCTTGTGCTGCGCCTTATTGGGTGGGTGCTGCGCTTTTAGAATCCACCGGCGCCGCTGCCGTTGCTGCCACTGGGGCAACCACCACGGCCATTGGCGGATATATGGTTGCCGCGTGTGTTACGGTTTTAGTTGCCGTTAGTGCCGTTACTTACTATATTTTGTGGCCGGACGAAATCATCGATGACTATATATCGGAACTGCCCGCCATCGTATCTGTTGCATATGCACCAGCACCCCCCATCATCGAAGCCCAGTCCACGCAACCGCCCATACATACGCCGGCGCCCACAACCGCGCCCATTACAGAACCCGCTCCACCCATTACGGAGCCCTATACAACCGCACCGCCCACCACGCCGCCGCCCACCCCCGCAGCAACACTGCCCCCAGTCACCGAAGCCCCCATCATTGCACCCGCGCCGATTGACCGCACCCACCAAATCCTGGCCGACCTGGCCGCCGCACACACACAACACGCCGTAGCGCACATCCTCCAATATTACAACTTCAACTTCATGCGGCTCATCCGCGACAGCGGAGAAGAACTGCGATTCTATTCTGTGGACGAAGGCAGCGGCGATATATTGGTAGGAATTGCATACGACAGTGGCGACTTCCTGCGCATGCACTTTAACCTTTTTGGAAACAATACCGTGCCGCATCAGGTCATGGATTTGCTTGGTTTTATGAATTAGGTTACACGCCATCGGATTCGATGGATCAAATATGTAAGTAGAGAGAGGAAATGATCACATGCAAAAGAAATTGACATGGAAGAGGACAATCGCGTTCTTGTTGGCGGCGATTATCACAGCCTCGACGCTGGGCTTCTTCGCCCTAGGTGACCCGCCCGACCCGTATTTGTGGGGCTTTACCGGAGGCGGCACGGCGCACACGCGTTTTGCA
>WQVD01000016.1 GCA_009781755.1 Defluviitaleaceae bacterium
CATATAAAGGCAGTTTGTGCACTGCTGGTGACGCCACCGCTTAAACCACTCGCATCCGGCCATATTGTTACCATTGCAGTAACATCTTGTTCTATCTCCTTGTGGCAGCACAAATACAAAACTCGGCATGTCACAACAATTCCGTTGCCATACTGCATCTAAATATATTACGGCATCAGGCCGCTGCATCCACGTGTGCCCTGCTTGTAACAGATTACCTCGGGAATCTCTCCATCCGCGGAATACATATCCGGGGCGCACTAGGTTACTCGATGGGTCAAATACATGTATATCATCCGGCATTATACCGCCTTGGTACAGTGTATGCCCATCCCATGCGGCAGCGCCACCCAATCGGTTGGATTCACCACCCAATCGATTGGACTGCCCCCCGGTCATGTTGCCGGGGCCACTCAATGTTATTGTTGCCGGCACATTATGCATTTGCGGTGCGGGTACATTGCCGCCTGTATGCCCATGGCTGCGGTATACAATCGTAACCGTACCGGGCGGCGTGCTGGTTATCGGCACCCATTCCGCATAAAACGCAAAGCCGCCGATACCTGACTGCCACCATGATGTTCCTACCGGATGCAATGCTCCCGACCAACACCGCCAACCACCAAAAGTATGCCCTGTTCGGGTCATATTGCCCGGCGGAGGTAGCGTTATGGTACTGGGTACGGGTTGCCGGATCATGGGCGGCGGGTTGCCGTGCGTGTTCCCATTACCGTTTAGGTGCACTTCCGCGATAGGTATCCATACCGCATCAAAGGTAAAGGTGCCACCACCGCTTTGCGTCCATGTAAAACCTGCTTGACGTACATTGCCCGATGCATCCCGCCATCCGGCAAATATATGACCCGTTCGGCTCATGTTGCCGGGGTGCGATAGTGTTATGGTGCGCGGTGCGGCATGGCTTTGTGCTTGGGGTACGGTACCGTGTGTGTGCCCGTTGCCCCGGTAATTGATTTGTATGGTAGCCGCGTTAGGTATCCATTCTGCATAGTACAAAAATCCGCCAATACCCTCTTGCCACCACGATGTACCAACGGGATGCAATGTGCCCGACCAACACCGCCAACCGCCGAAGGTGTGACCCGTTCGTGTCATATTACCCGGCGGGGGGAGCGTTATCAAACTAGGTACTTGCTGCCTGATCATGGGCGGTACGGTGCCGTGCGTGTGACCGTTGCCGTTGAAGGATACATCTGCAATGGGTACCCATACCGCATCAAAGAAAAATGTACCGCCATTGGTATCGTGCCATCTAAAGCCTGCCGGAAACAAACCTCCGCGGCCATCCGACCAACCTATAAATATATAACCACCCGCACGGGTCATGTTGCCCGGTTGGCTAAGCGTTAGGTATGCCGGTACGGCTACGTTCTGTGTTGCGGGTACCGTGCCGTGTGTATGGCCATTGCCGCGATATATAATCGTAGCCCTGCGTTCGGGTACCCATTCTGCATAAAATGCGAATCCGCCAATACCCGCTTGCCACCATGATGTGCCGACGGGGTGTAAGGCTCCCGACCAGCACCGCCAACCACCGAAGGTGTAACCCGTCCGCGCCATTGTACCCGGTGGGGGCAGCGTTATCCAACTGGGGACCTGTTGCCTAATCATGGGGGGTACGGTACCGTGCGTGTGACCATTGCCGTTTAAGAATACGTCTGTAATAGGCAACCATACCGCATCAAAGGTAAAGCTGCCGCTTGTAAATTGCGTCCATGTAAAGCCCGCAGGGCGCACATTTCCCCACGAATCACGCCAACCGCCGAAGATATGACCGCTATTCGCCATATTGCCGGGGTGCGACAGGGTTATCGTGCGGGGTGCAATATGTTGCTGCACGGGCGGTACGTTACCGGAAGTATGGCCATTGCCACGATAATGGATTTGAATAGCAGCCGCATTGGGTATCCATTCCGCATAAAAAACAAATCCACCAATATATGATTGCCACCACGATGTACCAACAGGGTTCAATCCCCCCGTCCAACACCGCCAGCCACCAAAGGTGTAACCTGTCCGTGCCATTGTGCCCGGTGGGGGCAGCGTTATCCAACTCGGTATTTGTTGCCTAATCATGGGCGGTACGGTACCGTGCGTGTGACCGTTGCCTATAAAATGTACATCCGTAATGGGTGCCCATACCGCATCAAAGTCATAAATTGGCCACGACGATTGCCATGAAAAACCCGCTTGGAATATATTTCCGCTAATATCCCGCCAACCTATAAATACATGTCCTGTTCTAATCATCGTTCCGGGTTGCCGTAACGTTACAATACTGCCGATTGCATGCGAGTGGCTTGGCGGAACCATACCGCCGGTATGCCCATTACCCCGGTAATTGATTATTGCAATGGAAGCCGGTGCGATGGAATCGGCCTCTACTGATTCCATACCATACACTGCAAAACCCCCGGATGGCATCGGAACAACACCCGCAGGGGCGAAGGGCTCATAATCATTTACGGTTGTTACGCTAACGAACGGATCAAATTCTATATAAGGAAAAGGCCGTGGTAATTGAAGCACGCTTTCTGGTGTACTTTCAGATAAAATATTATCAGGTACTGGCAATAAATATTCCGGCGCAAAGTTAATACCGGTATCAAACAAAACATCACCGGGGTAAATAACAAAGCCCTCAATCGGCACCGGCAATACCACATCCGTGGTTGTGTTCAATGTACTTTCATACAATATTTCAATCGGGGAAGGAAACACCCCTTCGGGCGAAAAGGTGATGCCGTTTAAATCCATTACATTATCTTGCAACGCGGCTTGAAATATATGTTCGGGTACCGGCACCGGCAACATCATTTCAGATGTAGAAATATCCGGCATTAGAACCGGTACAGCATCCGGTGCCGGTAACAAACCCTCCGGCGCAAATACAATTCCTGCTTCTTGTAGTATTTGGTCAAATGCCGATAATGACATGGTTTCGGACGCATCTAATAATGACAAAAGATCAGGAACCGGAACGGGCAATACATCCTCCGGCGCAAAGACAAGGGCTTCCCATTCGTCATGCGTATCATTGACTGCCGGCAAGAAGCCTTCCGTTATTGGGATGCGATCTTCCGCTATTAACAACATGTTCATGCTGTTAAACGCCAATAAAAAAATGAGCAAAATACAAATCATTTTGCTTTGCCTGATAAAACGCATAACGCTAGCCTCCATTCATATAAGTCCGAGGGGGGAGGTTGTCGGATTGCACAAAATATTTTATGCCCCAACAACTGTGTATGTACTATTATGCATTTCTATTACATCAACATTATCACAAGCGCTGTCTATCTGCAATTGGCATTTCATACATATTGAAGCGACAATGCAGGCGACAAATTGTGACATTTCACAACACAAAAATCCCCACACCGCGAGATGCACCCGCGCGGCATGAGGATTTTAACAACACACAACAACACAAACACACTCCCCCACAAAAGAAGCATGATTGCTTATTTTCTTTTCATTTCATTTCCCAGTTTCCTGCTTCCGGCGCGCTGTACATTTAAAGCTACGCACCTTGGCAGGGGATGGAGCGGTGCCACCATAACTAAAAGTTGCAAACTACGCCCCCCTGCTGCGCGCGTGTTTCATGGCAGGTTGGTTTCGTTTTAATAATCATGTTGGTTATTGCTCCGGCTTACGGGGGTATTGTAACAGGCTTGATTGGACAAGTTCTAAGATTTTGGCATTAGCAATTGGCATTGTTTGGCATTTTCGTCATTTCCATAACTTGCATTGGCGCGCCACCATTCCGCCGCGATATAATCTGTGCGGAGGGGATGACCATGAAAATTGTACATAAATTTAAGAAGCACATCACCATTGCGGGTATAGCGCTGGCTGTAGCCGCATTGATTGCCTTGTCCATGTGGACGGGACGCGCGGATTCGACTTTTTATGAGTATGCGGCGTTTTTACAAGCAGTGGAGGACAGCCGCGTCACCAGTGTTTACATAGATAACAGCGCCACGCTGGCATTTTCGCTGGCGGACAGCTACGGCACGTACATAACCAACAACCCGCGTCGGGTCGATTTCAAAGAATGGTTGTTATTGGAAGGCATAACCGTAACCGAGCGCACCGCTTCCAACGTGGATTTCATTGCACTGGGTGTGACGGTGGCGTTGATTGGCGCGGTTATTTTTATGATGACACGGCGCGGCAAACCGGCCATGGCGGCACAGGGTATGAATGTTACCGATGCCAACGCCGAAACCACGCAAAAACGTTGCAACTTCAACGACATCGCAGGCAACGTGGAAGCCAAGGAAAGTGTCGGCGACATTGTGGATTATCTGCGCGATCCGTCACGCTTCGCACAATATGGGGCACGTATGCCGCGCGGAATTTTGCTGCACGGCAAGCCCGGCACGGGCAAGACGCTGTTGGCGCGTGCCATGGCTGGCGAAGCGGGTGTGCCATTTTATGCCGTCAGCGGCTCGGACTTTGTACAAATGTATGTAGGCGTAGGTGCAGCACGTGTGCGGGAATTATTTCAAAAAGCACGCGAAGCTAAGCGCGCCGTCATCTTCATTGACGAAATCGACGCGCTGGGCAAAAAACGCGGCGACGGCGTCAACGGCAACGACGAGCGCGAGCAAACCCTGAACGCGCTCCTCACCGAGATGCAGGGCTTCGACAACGAAAGCGGTATCGTGGTCATCGCCGCCACCAACCGCCCCGACACGCTGGACGAGGCGTTGCTGCGCCCGGGTCGTTTCGACCGCCGCGTAGAAGTCGGCCTGCCCGACATCAATGCCCGCAAGCAAATCATCACCAAACACGTCGCCAACAAACCGCTGGGCAATGATGTAGACTTGGACAAATTGGCCCGCGACACCGTGTATTTCAGCGGCGCCATGTTGGAAGGCTTGCTTAATGATGCGGCCATCAACGCCGCACGGCGCGGCGCAGCACAAATCGAAACCACCGATATCTCCACCGCTTATTACACCGCATTGGCCGGTGCAGAAAAAAAAGACCGTTCGGCTATCAACGACGCCGACCGTGCCGTCACCGCTTGGCACGAGGCCGGTCATGCGCTGGCGTCCACGCTCATCGCCCCGCAAAACCGCATCGCCAAACTCACCATTATACCCACCACCAGCGGCGCAGGCGGCTTTTGCGCCAGCATCCCGCCCGAGCGGCTATTCCACACCAAGCGCGACTTGGAGAATCAAGTCAAAATCGCCTACGCAGGCCGCTGTGCCGAGGAAATCCGTTTCGGCGCTGATAACATCACCACCGGCGCATCCAATGACATCGAAAAAGCCACCGACATCATCCACCAATACATCACGCGTTTCGGCTTCGGCAACGGGCTCCTCAACCCAACCATATTGGGCGAATCTCTCGACACCGCAAGCCAATGCCAATCCCTAGCCACTCGCCTCTACAACGAATCCCGCGATTTATTGCAAAAAAATAACGCCGCCTTAGAAACCCTAGCGACGCTGCTACTCGAAAAAGAAACCCTATCGGGCGAAGAAATCACAACGGCAATACGCCCATTTCAAATAGCACAGGCACACCCCGCTTAATCCTGATCCGGCGTTGCCGATGCTACCGGTACTGCCGTCGATGCATCCGGTACATTCGGTAGCGGCGCGGTCGTCAGCACCGACAATATCCGCCCAAACAAATCGGGGTTGTTACGCCAATTGCTTTGTATCAACTTGGCTTGCTCGCGCGTGTCTACGGTCACAAACACTTCCAACAACGCACGCTCATATTCATAAATCCCACACTTGACACGAAAAGCATCGTTCTCGTCATCGGGGAAATAACTGGCCGTTTTTTCGTACTCCTTCTTCATCTTGCCTTGGTTTTGGCTGGCATAAGAATCAATGGCATGGCGGCGTATTGGCAAAATATGCTTTTCCAATAAATCCAACGTTTCGTTGCCTTCCGCTGTAGCCACATAACGCGTGGTGTTGTTGTCACCCGCGTTTTCAAGCGACGCTTCCAACAAGCCCATGTCCACCATTTCCGACAAATTTTGTTGCAACGTATAATAATCCATGAAATGGCCGTCCAGCATCACATCCGTAATCTGCCCGCGCGACAACGCCCGCGCCATCCGGTTAATTAAATACAAAATAATAAGCTTGTTCTCGACCTCTTTATAATTATTGGGTGCCGATGGTTCGTACATGTTTGCCGCCTTTCAATAACCGAAATCGTCCGCAAAGTATAACAAAAAACCCCAAAGGCGCATAGCCTTTGAGGTTTTATTTGGTTGATGCCCGAGAAGGGACTTGAACCCCCACCCCGTTTCCGGGAGTGGATTTTGAATCCACCGCGTCTGCCATTCCGCCACTCGGGCGCGGATTGGAACCTGCGCATTATACACAAGTGCGTAGCGTGGTGTCAAATCATTTTTCTTTATCCATTTTCGTTATTCATATTGCCTTAAGGTATTTAAACATAAAAATATCCCAATACCACCGGCGGCAGAAACAAGGAACGACATACCCGATCCACCATCGCCCGCCAACGCAATCAACGACATTAACAAACCAAGGCCAATCAAAATATAGCTAATAACAAAAAATGACCATAACCCATCCAGCGATGTATATTTTTGCTGTTCGATGCGATATCGGATGCTGTTTAATACCCTAAATAATGCGAAAAAATAAAATTTCAACATCACATACCCAATGCCGCCCACAAACGCAAGCAAAAACAAAAACACAAACCCGCTCATGAACGAAGCCAAAAGCGCAAATATTAATATTCCGTAGATGATAACAATAGCGATCATAGATAAAACCGCCGAAAATTTGAACATCGACAACGCCGTCAATGTCTTCGAATGCGACGCACTTGAACCCGCAGCATCCATAACCAACAACCAAAGCGCAATAATATGCACCGCCGCAAATGCCGCATCCAAAATGACATCCCATGTTGGATTAAGCCAAGTACCGGCAATCGTGCTTCCCGTAATCAACACGCACCCCAAGATAAATGGGATACTGAGCACATGCTTTTTTATTGTTAATTGTTCGCGCATACGTTCATCAATGGCCGACGGTGTTTTGCCATAATTAAAAACACTTTTCTCCGGCATTACATTTTTTGCGCCGCATGAAGGACATGTTGCACCGCTTGCCGTTAAAGCATAATCACAATTTCCGCATCGCATTGTACCAATCCCCCTACATTTTTTGTCAAAGCGGATTTTACCAGAGCGGACGATACCTTTGCACCGCTGCGTTATGGTCGGCGTAATTGGTGGAGAAGAAATGCTCGCCGGTGGTGCTGTTACGCAACACGAAGAAAATATAATCACCGGCGGGGTAGACCATTACCGCACGTATGGATGCCCACCCGGGGTTGGATATGGACCCCGGCGGCAAGCCGAAGTGTACATAGGTATTGTGCGGCAAGTCGGAGTCCAAGTGCGCCTGCGTCAACATGTCGCCGGTCACTCCTACGGCATATGCCGTGGTAGAGTCCATTTGCAACCGCATATTTAACCGCAAACGATTGTGGATGACTTGCGATACCAACGGCCGTTCATCGGCTATACGTGTTTCGCGCTCGATGATGGATGCCATGATGACCACTTGGTCGATGGTCAAACCCATTTCGTGTGCCAAGTCTTGGTAATACGCCGTAAATAATTGCTCGAAGCGCATCAGCATCCGGTGGATTATATGCTCCGGCGACGGCGTCATTGAAATTTGATACGAATCGGGGAAGAGATACCCTTCCAATCGGTTGGGTCTGTCCAACGGTACGTTGTTGAGAAAGTGATAATTGAACGTGCTGTATTGCGCGGCATGGATAAACTCCTCGGCCGTAAAAAACTCGCGCGATTCGAAATACGCGGCCATTTCTGCAATGGTCCAGCCTTCGGGGATGGTAATCCATTGGAACTGTTGTTCACGCGGGGGGCCTGCCCGCAGGGTATTGTTCAACTGCGAGCTGGACATGTTGGAATTTAATGTAAATGTACCGGGGCGGAAGTCATGCGTGCGGTTCATGAGTGTGCGTTCCAAACGGAACATCAGAGCGCTGGGTATCAACCCTTCTTCTTCCAACCTGCGCGCCACTTCGGCCAGCGGTGTGTAATCATCCAACACAAAGATGACTTCCCTGTCCTCGCCCGAGCCTACCATGTATTCGGAAAATTCCGTTCCGTAGTTGAAACCCCATACCGTAAAGCGGAAAATCGCGTAGCCAATGGCCACCATCAACACCAAATTAAAAAGCATGCCCAATAAATACAAGAGCGTATCTACCAGCGTTTTTTGCCTCATTCCGATTCCTCCAAACTCAAGGTTTCCCATTCTTCATATAATGTGGCCAGCGCGGCCTCGTGTGTGTTTTTTTCGTTAAACACCTGTTCCGATGCGGCGGCATCGCGGGCGATTTCTTCATTTAATAGCCGTGTGTCGCAGTCGGCAATTGCAACTTCTGTGGCGGCGATTTCTTTTTCCAGCTTGGCGATGCGGGCGGTGCGTTTGCGTTGGGCGGCTTGTTCGTCCTTGCGTTTTTGCCAGTCGGCCTTTTGCGCAGGGGTGCGGGCGGTGTCGTTGGAGGTTGCAACGGTTGCATTTGCTGCCGTACCTTCTGCCGCCAACTTCATCGCCAGCTTCTTTTCCAAGTAATCGTCGTAGTTGCCCGGGAAACGCTTCATCCCGTTTTGTGACAATTCTAACACACAATTGGCTGTGTGGTTAATAAAATATCGGTCATGCGAAATATAGAGCAGCGTACCGGTGAAATTGCGCAGCGCGTCTTCGAGGATTCCCTTCGAATATAGGTCAAGGTGATTAGTCGGTTCATCCAACACAAGGAAGTTTGAACCCGCCAATGTAATCTTGGCCAACGCCACGCGGCCGCGCTCGCCGCCCGACAATGCCGCAATCGGCTTGAACACATCGTCGCCGATGAACATAAAAGCCGCCAGCACAGTGCGGATTTCGGTGTTGGTCATTTTTGGGTAGGTGTCAGACAATTCTTGGAAAATATTTTTCGATTCGTCTAAGTTTTGTTGGGCTTGGTCGTAATAACCGGGTTTGACATTCACACCCTCGCGCATGTAGCCGTTCACCGCTTCGATTTCGCCCATGATAATCTTGAGCAGGGTCGTCTTGCCGATGCCGTTGGGGCCGATGATGGCGGTTTTGTCGCCGCGCTTCAATTCAAATGTCACGCCGGAGAACAGCGGCACATCATCAAACGCCATCGCCAAATCCTCTACGAACAGCACGTCGTGGCCGGACTTGATGGACGGTTCCAATTTCAAGCGCATGTTTTGCGGCGGGGCGACGGGTTTGTCTACGCGTTCGATTTTGGCCAGCAGCTTCTCACGTGACTTGGATCGGATGATGGCCGCCTCAGTGCTGAAGCCGCGGATGGTTTTTATGACTTCTTCGTGGTGCTTGATCACTTTTTGCTGTTCGCGGTAGTGCTTTTCGGCGATTTCACGCGCAGCAGCCTTTTTTTGCACGAAGGCCGTGTAGTTTCCATTGTATACCTGTGCGGTTTTGTGCTCGATTTCGATGGTCTTGGTCACCACGCGGTCCATAAAATAACGGTCATGCGAAATCAACAGCACCGCACCGGGGAAGCCGCGCAAATATTCTTCCAGCCACGCCACGCTTTCGATGTCCAAGTGGTTGGTGGGTTCATCCAACAGGAGCAAGTCGGCCCGTTCCAATAATAACCGCCCCAACATGGCCCGCGTTTTCTCCCCGCCGGATAATTGCCCGAAGGGTTGCTCCCATCGCTCGTCCGGGAAGCCCAAACCACGCAACACCCCGCGCACGCGGCTTGTAGCCTCAAAGCCCCCCTCGTCCGCAAAGCGCATGGACAGCTTGTCGTACCGCGACATCGTGGCTGCCAGTTCATCGCTCTGCTGCGTGGCCATGTCCTGTTCCAGCTCCCGCATTTGCGCTTCCATTTTCTTCAACGGCGCAAATACGGCGTCCAACACTTCATATAATGTATGCATGGGTGACGGCATTTCCACTTCGGCTTGTTCCAACTCCGCCAATTGCGGCAGATACCCCAAGCGCGACCCGCTCGTGCGGATAATCTGCCCCGCGTCCGCCACCCATTTTCCCGTTATCAAACGGAAAACCGAAGTCTTGCCCGCACCGTTAACCCCCACCAGCGCAACCTTTTCCTTCTCCTCTATAATAAAAGACACATCGCGCAGGATTTCGTTGATGCCGATGCTCTTTTGCACTTCTTTCATTTGTAATAACAATTGAATCCATCCTTTTTATTCCCATTTCCCGCCATTGTAGGAAAAAATCGCATGCCGCGCAAATGATTTCTTGTTTATAACGGACATTTCCTTGTACAATTAAAGAAATGCAGGTTATCATGCGATTCATCATTTTATATTACGAGGAGGAATTGAAATGGGACTTGATATTTACCATTTTAAAGCCACGCTGACAAAACCTCAAAAAATATACCCCGGCTTTGAAAATTATTTCATCAAATACGGTGATGATGAACATAAATATAACGGCTTCGACGTGGGTATGGAATATTTCGAACCTTACATACAAGAAATAGATGTACCCAAAATCAAAAGAACGCTTATCTTTGTCAAAAACGAATCTGATATGGATGACATGAAAAAATTTCTTTATCATGAAACGCATTTTTTTTATGAATCAAACCTGGCAAATATTGACAAAGCAGTCATGCACCATGTCGTGCGAAATAAAATGACAAATCTACATATACATAAACTGGACGCACCGAAATGGATTGTTATTTATTTATTTGAATTAGTTAAGGAAACGGGCTTTTATTACGAAGAGGTTGGTTATCAACGAAAAGGAATGAATAAGCGATTTTGGGAACATTTTAACTCGAACTCAATTTATCAATATACGCACAAGTCTGATTTCGAAAATGCACTGTCGTGTGTTGATTATTATTGGAAAGAGGATAGCGCGGAAGTCGTTAATCAACGTAAACAGCAGTTCAAAATCGATTTTATAGATAAATATGAATCAAATCGAAGCTGGTTGTGTATTTGCTATTAAAATTGCTTTTTCGTGATTTTCTATAAACCCCTGTCAATCGGCCGGGGTTTTATATTTTCTTATGTAAAACGCGAGTTTGGGGTTGACATTGGATTTCACGTCGGTTATTTTACACCTAGATACATATGTAACACAGTGACACAAGGCGCGGAGCGAGGTGAAAAATGATTTTCGTTGAGAACCTTCCTATATATGTGCAGATTGCCAACGATATTAAAGACCAAATCGTCGCGGGTAAGTTGGCGGATGGCGACAAGTTGCTTTCGTTGCGGGAGTATTCATTGTTGTATGCGGTTACGGCTTTGACGATGCAACGGGCTTTGGGGTTGTTGGAGGCGGAAGCGGTGATTGACACAAAGAAGGGCGTGGGGTCGTTTGTGAAGGCGGGTGCGGCGGCACAATTGAAGGTGCGTTCGGTGGATGAATTGGTTAACGACTTCATCGCGCGGGCGGGCAAGATGGGATTGAACAGCGCGCAAATCATGCACCGGGTAGCACAAGGGGTGGCAAAAATAGGAGGCGAGGCAAAATGACCGATGCGGTGGTGATTCGTAGCGTGAACAAAACGTTCAAGCGCAAAGTGGTGTTTCATGATTTGTCGGTGACTTTTCCTGCGGGGCGCGTTATTGGCTTGCTGGGCGAGAATGCCATCGGCAAAACCACTTTACTTAAGATGATTGCGGACATCATCAAACCCAACTGCGGTGATATTTTCATCGGCAGTGAACGTGCCGGATTGGCTACGCGTGCGCGGGTGAGCTTTATGATAAACCCCGAAAATTTTTATAAATTTATGCGGGTGAAGGATGCGGTGGCGTATTATCGTGATTTTTATCCCGATTTTGATTATGCGCGAGCGATGCAATTGTGCGAGGATTTTGACCTGGGGCAGAAGTGGAAAATTACATGGCTGTCAAAGGGGCAGCAGGAGCGGCTTTGTATATTGCTGTGCTTGTGCCGCCGCGTGGAGGTCTATCTGCTGGACGAACCCGTCGCCGGGTTGGATCCGCGCTTCAAACACGAAAGCATCAAGGCCATGTTGGCCAACACCGACGACAACAAGACGATTATTATTTCCACCCATTTGCTGCGCGACTTGGACAGTGTGTTTGATGAAGTGACGATTTTGACGCGCGACGGGGTGTATCAAGCCGCGTGTGACGATATCCGCGCGGGCGGCGAATCGGTTGAACAATTTTACTTGCGTGTGACGGGAGGGAACACATGAGTCCGTTGAAGGCAACGATGAAATGGGAGGCCATCAAGTGGTGGTACTTTATTGGTAAGCGGTTGTGGATTGTGGTGCTGTGCTGGGCGTTGATGTTTTTGCCGGTGCCGGGGGTGCATTGGGAGACGACGACCGCGGGGATGGCAGTGCGGTGGTTGATGTTGCTGATTGTTTTGGGTGCGGGGTTGGCGGCACTGTTGTGTGCGATTCTTTTGATGTTTGGATTCCCGTTGTTTTTTGTTTCATTTTCGCCATCGTTAAAATCCGCAATCATGGAACGCGGTAGCGGGTACTCTGTCGGTTATCAAGTGGGTGTCCGCATGTTGTATGCGTTGGCAACCTACGCATTGAGTGCGGGGATGGTTGTGGTTACCTTGTTTGCATCACGTATGTACGCAAGAGCTGATATTGAATGGATGGCAGGCATCAGCAATGAACATATCCAATACTTTTTCTTGCTTCATATAAATATGCTTCCGATGTTTGTGATTGCACTGCCGTTGATTTTTTTCATGATACCGTCACAAATAAATATTAAATCGATTTACCAAAATAAATGGTACGCAATATTGCAAAGCCTCATTATAATTCCGCTTTTTATTTCCGTACCCGGTATGTCAACGGTTTTATTCTTGCCAAACCTCACCGAAGGATGGCACATTGCTGCGGTGTGGGGTGTATTTTTATTGTCGATGTCATTGTATATTCTTCTTTCCATCCGCATCATTAACCGCTGTAGTGAAGTCAACGTTTGACACCCGCGTTGTCCATTCCGTATAATCCCCCGCATGGAACAGTTGATGGCTTTAAGGGCACGTCTGTACGAAATTAAATGGAACCCCGCTGTGGCGTTGGTTGCTTTGTTTTTTTCGTTCGTGGTTGTGGCGGCAATTTTGAGTTCAATTTATGTATCTTTCATGGGGCGCATGGCCAACCCGTTTGGCCAAATGGTAGCCCCTTTTATTTTGGGCGCGGCGCTGGGCGGCACGGTTTTTGGGTTGAAGCGGCTGTTTACCGTGCGGTGGGATATCCCTGCGGGTCTAGTTATTGTGCTGGGTTGCTTGACCGTGTACGTCATGGCGTGGAATGGCTTCCCCCTGCGCGGCCCGTTGGAAATCTTTGAATTTTGGCAACGCGACATGCCCGAAGCCGTGGCGGATATGGTGTACCGCTGGGAATTGCCCGAACGGGTGCATCGCGCCGCAGGTATTATTGAAGGTGTCGCCATCGCTGTGCCGCCGTTGTTTATGGCGTTTCGGCGGGCGGGTGTGTTTATGAAGCGACACAACCGCTGGGCAAAGTTAAAGGTATTGGACTACGGATTCCAGCCTTTCCACGACCACGAATTGGATCAGTTGGCTGTGGGCGACAGTGAAGTTTTGCTGCGTAAGGGCATTGATTTGACCGGGCACAATCGCATCCATTGCATCGCCACTTGCTACGTGGACGACACCTTGACCGAGTACCTCGCTGTGTTCAAAGCCGGGTGGAACCGCCACGGGCAAATCGAGCACGGTTCGCTGTTACTGCTTACCCTGTATACCCCGGAGCGCATTCAATCTTTGGTTGACGCACTGTACGAAATCCACCGCGAAAGTGAAGTCGAGTATAGGGAGGAAGAAGTATGAAAGTTGGAACCGTCACCGAAATCAAGCAAGGCGAATTCCGCGTAGGGCTCACCCCCGGCAGCGTAGTGGAATATATCCGCAACGGCCACGCCGTGTACGTGCAAGCGGGCGCGGGCAACGGTTCGGGCTTCTCCGACGGCGAATACACTGCCGCCGGGGCGCAAATCCTACCCACCGCAGAGGCCGTGTGGGAAACCTGCGATATGATCGTAAAAGTCAAAGAACCCCTCGCCGTTGAATATCCCCTGATGCGCGAAGGGCAAATCATCTACACCTACCTGCACCTAGCCGCCGACCGCGACCTCACCGAAGCCCTCCTGGCCCGCAAATGCAAGGCTGTAGCCTACGAAACCATCCGCGACCACGCCGGTGGCCTGCCCCTCCTGCGCCCTATGAGCGAAATCGCAGGCAAATTAAGCATTCAAACCGGCGCACGTTGCCTTGAGAAACACATGGGCGGACGCGGCGTATTACTGGGCGGTGCCGTAGGTGTACCCAGCGGCAATATTGTTGTTATCGGCGGGGGCGTAGTAGGCACTGCCGCCATGAAGATGGCCGTGGGGCTGGGTGCCAATGTCACCATTTTGGACACATCCGTTGACCGCCTCACTTACTTGGATGATATTTTCGGCAACCGCATACAAACCCTATATTCAACGTCGGCCAATATACAAACCGCCATCGCGCAGGCCGATTTGGTCATCGGCGCCGTCCTTATCCCCGGTGCCGCCGCGCCCAAGCTCGTCAAGCGTGCACAACTCAAAACCATGCGCGAAGGTTCTGTCGTAGTTGACGTAGCCGTAGATCAAGGCGGTTGCTTCGAAACCACCCGCCGCACCTACCACGACGCGCCCACCTATGTGGAAGAAGGCATCATCCACTATTGCGTAGCCAACATGCCCGGTGCCGTAAGCCGGACATCGACGTTTGCGTTGACGAATGCGACGCTGCTGCCGGGTGTCAAGATTGCAAATATGGGGCTTGAGGCAGCGGTACGCGCTGATGCAAATTTGCTGCCGGGCGTGAATTGCTATGCCGGGCATTTGACTTGCGAAGAGGTAGCGGTAGCTTTTGGCATGGGGTATACGCCGTTGGGGGATGTGTTGGGCGGTTAAGGTCGCGGTTAAAGTCAAGAGATTAAGACCCTGGGCGCTGCCCAGACCCGCAAGGGGAAAGCGTTCCCCCTTGACCCCGCGCTGTGGCTACGCCCGCCGCCGATGAATAGTACAAATTTTGTAAAAAATGCGCCCATTGGGGGCGCATTTTTTTATGTTTTGATATTTGCACTGTCGTGATTGAAAGGGGGCGACGCCCAAAACAGGGGTCAAGGGGCGAGTCGCCCCTTGCGGGTCTGGGCAGCGCCCAGGGTTTTCATCTTTTGGTTTTCATCTTTTGACCTTCGTCTTTTGAACTTTCGCTATCGCTCAATAAACCCCAGCACCCTTTCAGCGTTTACGCGATGCGTGCTTTGGAAAATATGGCCCTCTACGTCGGGATTGTCTTGTTTTAACCGCTTAATTAACGCCTTGACCGCTGCGCGGCGTCCGCCGGATTCTGTTAGGGTGCAGTTTTCGGCTAGGGGACAGCCACACTTGATGAAGGAGAGGTCGTTGTAGCGTTGCCAATTTATGATGGCGTCTTCATGGACGCAGTAGAGTGGCCTTATCAGGTGCATGCCGGGGTAGTTGCGGCTGGGCAGGGCGGGCATCATGGTTTCGAAAGTGCCGCCGTGTAGGAGATTCATTAGGACGGTTTCGATTACGTCTGAGTTGTGGTGGCCTAGGGCTATTTTATTGCAATCTAGGGCTTGGGCTTGGGCGTAGAGGTGGCCACGGCGCATGCGGGCGCAGAGGTAGCAAGGGCTGCGGTCGGTTTGAGTGACGACTTGGAAAATGTCGGTGTTGAAGTATTGAAGGGGGATATCGAGGAGGGCGGCGTTGGCCTCGATTTTGTGGCGGGTGCGGGTGTCGTAACCGGGATCCATGCACAGGAAATGCAGAGCGAAAGGGAAATCGCTGTGGCGTTGGAGGAGCTGCATGAGTTTGGCGAGGACAAAAGAGTCCTTTCCGCCGGATACGCAGACGGCGATGGCGTCGTTGGGCGCGAGAAGTTGGTATTGCTTGATGCCCTCTATGAACGGCCGCCATAGGGTAGTGCGGAATTTTTTGGTCATGCTGCGCTCGATGGATTGTAGGGGTGTTAGGGTTCTCATTGGGCGGTCAACTCCGTATGGCAAGTGTGAAATATATGTAAAAATGCGTCTATTTCTTCAGGGGTGGTCAGGTGCGACAGGCTGATGCGCCACGAGGATAAGGCGTTTTTTTTGTCGCTGATGGCTTGGACGGGGCGCGAGGGGGTTTGGTCAGTGGCGCAGGCGGCTTTGACGGAAACGCATACGCGGTGGCGGTTAAGTGCGTCGCGGAAAGCGGTGCCGCGGGTGTTGGCGACGCTGAGGTTGAGGATGTAGGGGTTGCGGGGGGTTGTGTGGTGGGCAGGCATGACAGGCGAATTGATGCGCACTTGCGGATATTGTGCCAGCGCGTCGGTTAGCTTTTTGTGCAATTTTGCGACGTGCGCCGTCCGCACGGTCATTTCGCGCAGGGCTTCGTCCAGTGCGGCATGGCAGGCCGCTGCCAGACCCGGTGCGGGCGTTCCGCCGTCGTACACGCCGTCTAGCACGACTCCTCGGCGACACAATAACACCCCGCTCCCCCCCACGCCATAAAACTTGTGCGCAGAAAAAGTCATCGTGGACGCACCAAGCGCATCAAAAGACGGCAACGGCACCTTCCCCACCGCCTGTGCTGCGTCGATGTGTAAATGGCAGTGCGCATGTGAATTTCCGCTTGCATTCGTGTTTTGATTTGTATGCGCATCACGGCTTGTACATATGCCACGGTTTGCATGCGCACCGCCATTCGCATGCGCCCGTATAATGCCCGCGATTTCCTCCAGCGGTTGCACCACGCCCAACTCACTATCCACCGCGCTGATGCACAGCAAAATCGTATCCACCCGCAGGGATGCCTCAAGGTGTGCTAAGTCAATCAAGCCATTTTGCTTGATGCGTACATGGTCGATTTCGTAGCCCTGCTCGGTCAATGACGCCAATGCCGCATTCTCCGACGGGTGCGCGTAGCAAGTGGACAGGATGTGTCGCCCTTGGTGGCGGTAGGCCTGCGCCAAGCCCGTAATTGCCCGCACGTTGCCTTCGCTTGCGCCGCTTACATGAATCAAGTCCGCGCCTTCGGAACCCATAAACGCAGAAATACCACGGGTCGTGCGCTCCCACAACACCCGCGCGGTTTGTCCGGCAGTGTGGCGGGCGTTCGCATTTCCCGTGGTTAATTTTTCTGCGTGTATAAATGCGGCCAATGCAGCCTCACAAGGCGGCGTGTGCGATGCATAATCTAAATAAATCATGCGCGAATTATAGTTGAACAAACTTAAATTTGTCCAACTTCGGCATTGAAGTTGCCGGTGCGTTTATGCGCGATGATGATATCGGGGTGTTTTTGCTTTTACAGCCCGTGCGGCCTGTATTCATCCAGTATTACGTATACATACATTTCCGCGCCGCTGCGCTGTATGCGCACTGCCACTTCATCCCCGGGAGATAATTGGCTCAACACTGCCCGCAGCGTATCGAATGTGAAGACTTCCATTCCATTTACAGCCAAAACAACATCACCCGCTTTCAAACCGGCGGCATACGCTGCGCCGCCAGGATTGACCGAAGACACTTGCACCTTGCGCTCCAATGTGCCTGCTTGTGTAATTTCGTTGATGGTAATACCCAAAATCGCACGGCCGCGGATAAAACCATATTCCATCAATTGCCCGACAATCTCCATCGCTTCGTTGGATGGGATGGCGAAACCCAAACCCTCAACGTCGGTGCCCACAGATTTGGCGTTGACGACGCCGATAACTTCGCCGTACAGGTTCAACAGCGGGCCGCCGGAATTGCCGCGATTCACGGCTGCGTCGGTTTGCAACTTGATGCGGGTAACACCGTCTACGGCGATATCGCGGTCCAACGCGCTGATGACGCCGACGGTCATGGAATTGGCCAGCTCGCCCAGCGGATTGCCGATGGCTGCCACTTGATCCCCTACGCGCACCACGTCGGAATCACCGAATGCCAGATGCGCCCGCTCCGTAACATCAATCCATATCACCGCGATATCACTAGCCGCATCGCGCCCCACCACCACAGCGGGGTATTGGCTACCGTCATACAACAGCACGGTGATATTTTCCGCGTTTTCGATTACATGGTCGTTGGTCACAATGTACCCATCGGGCGAAATAAAAAAGCCCGAACCCGACGCAGGGCGTGTTACCGTTTGGCCGAAGGCATTGCGCCCGGTTACTTCAATAGATATGGCCACCACGGCGGGGTTGGCTCCGTCAAACAAATCCGGCAAGGTCAACGCCTGCCTATTTGCGGCAGTATATGCGGGTGTCGCCGACAATGCGTCCGCCGTTAGGCCGCCGGGGTGATGTGCATGTATGCTTTCGTACCCCCGCGCTTCAACGCCGCGCAAGGCGAGCTGCGCCCCCGCATACCCGCCGCCAAACGCCACAACCGCAGCACACAACATTGCAACAACCATTTTCCATACAGATTTTGTCATCATCTTAAACGCTCCTTTTGGGGCATTATTGCATCTGCAAGTGCCCGCGCATTTTCCGCAACGATACCGCCGCGATGTTATAAAGTTGTTCGCGACTTGTAAGGAAGTTGTAAGAGTTTGCTTGAAAGCGGCATCGGGTATTTCAATCATGTTATAGTTGGACAAAATTGCGGGGTGATTTATCTCATGGCAAAAATACTTATCGTCGAGGACGAGCAACCTATCAATAATTTGATTAAGAAAAATTTGGAATTGGTCGGGTATGACTGTGCGTCGGTGTTTGACGGCGCGGCAGTATCGAATGCGCTAGCGAGCAACCGATTCGATTTAATTTTGTTGGATGTGATGCTGCCCAAGCTGGACGGCTTTGCGGTGATGGCGCAGATTAAAGACACGCCCGTTATTTTCCTGACGGCGCGGTCAGATGTGGGTGACAAGGTGCGGGGGTTGCGGCTGGGTGCGGACGATTACATCGTCAAACCCTTTGACATGATGGAGTTGCTGGCGCGGGTCGAATCGGTCTTGCGCCGCACGCAAAAGTTGGATAAGACTTTTATTTTGGGGGAAGTGGAAGTAGATTTGGCGGGCAGGCAGGTGTATTTCAAGGGTGCGCGGGTGGACTTTACCCCACAGGAATTTACACTGATTGAAACGCTCATCCAAAACCGCAACATCGCCCTATCGCGCGACAAGCTGCTGGAAATCGCTTGGGGATATGACTTTGGTGGCAATACGCGCACTGTCGATGTACACATCAGCAGCATCCGCCAAAAATTGGGTTGGGAAGACGTCATCAAAACAGTGTACAAACTGGGGTACCGTTTGGAGGCGCGCAAATGAGGATTAAAACGTTTCTTGCCACGTATCTGCTTTTTTTGGTGGTGTTATTTTCGTGCTTTGGCATTGTGTCGGTGTTTATGACGCGTTCGCAGATGGATATGTACATGGCGCACTCTGCGGCGGAATACCAGCGCATTGCGGGGTCGTTGTCACGCGATTTGGCCGTGCTGTATGGCATCAGCCACAATATTGCCGATGATATAAACGCGCTGGTCACCAGCTACATGGCGCATTATGCGCAGTCCAATGTGTATTTGTCGCTGCACGCCATGGGTCTCAATGATGTGGTGGACGGCATCCAAGTGGCCTTTGTGCATTACGCAGATGCATATTTTATCCGCGTCGTTGGCGCGTTGCCGCAACCTTTTAGCCTGCTACGGCTTGATTATTATTTTGACATCACGCAAACCATCGCCGAAATGCGGCGTGTGCAAAACATCCTTTTGTTGATATGCACCGTGTTTGCCGCGCTTACGGCGTTTGTGCTGTATGTAATTTTGGCGCGGATATTTAAGCCGTTGCGCTTTGTGTCGCAGGCTTCGCGCAATATTGCCACGGGTAATTACAGCGAAAGAATCACCGTGCACGGCAAAAACGAGCTGGCGGCCATGACCGAAGACTTCAATAGCATGGCCGACGAAATTGAACGTCAAATGCAAGCCCTCAAGGATGAAGCCGACGGCAAGCAGCAATTCGTTGACAACTTCGCCCATGAAATGCGCACGCCCCTGACTTCTATTTTAGGTTACGCCCAGTATTTGCAAAGCGCGACGTTGGGCGAAGGGGAACTTATCGAGTCGGCGGGTTATATCATTGACGAAGCGCACCACCTTCGCAATATCGCCAACTCGTTATTGACGCTGGCAACATTGCGCGGGCATACGGCGGTTGCGGGTGTTTTGTCCATCCCGCAATTATTCGATGACATCCGACATTCATTGGAACCATCACTCGCCGCACAAAACATCCGCTTGATTTGCGACATCCAAGCCGACACTCTGCACGGGCAAGCGGATTTGATTAAAAGCTTGCTGATGAACCTCTGCACCAACGCACGCAACGCATGCCCCAGCGACGGCAGCGGTGTAATCACACTAAGCGCGAAAAACATCGCTGGCGTGTCATTCAGCCTATCCATATCCGACAACGGCCACGGCATCCCCGTCGAAAGCTTGTCCAAACTCACCGAACCTTTCTACCGCGTAGACCCAGCCCGCAACCGCGAACATGGCGGCACCGGGCTGGGGCTTGCATTGTGCGCCCGCATCGCCGAGGCACACGGCGCAACCTTGGTCATCGAATCCACCGTAAACAGTGGTACGACAGCGACAGTAACCTTTACAACTCCCTTACAAGTCGATAATCATTCGATAACATGATGCGGTTATGATGCGCTCACAGTCGAATTAAAAATCGAAAGGAGCAATCCCCATGCAACGAGAAAAACGTAAACCCGGCGAAATCATCAAAACCGCGGCCGCGTCACTGGCATTTGTGGCGATGTTCGGTATTGCGCTCATGGGCGCAAACCACTTGGCTTTCGCCAACGCGTCCAACAACACGTTGGAAATTGAACAGCCCGAGGCCATGAGCGTGACGCAAACCCTTAACGTCGCCGCACACGACGGCAACATGGGCGTATCCATCGCCAATGCGCTGTCCGTAGAACAAACCCCACGCCGCACATTTACCATCATTGAATCAACGATTTACACATGGCCGTGGAATGCCCCGCCCGAATCCTTCGAAACCGCCCTCTCTGCCGAGGAAGCCACGCAAATCGGCGCGCAGTACATCTACGAAATCTTCGGCGAGGACATCGACGGCGCAACGGTGCAAATGACGTTTAACGCACACATGCGCCACCGCAACAATACGGGCGTGTGGACGGGTGTCGTCGGCGACGGCGTCCAACCCGATGACGTTGATTTTGAAATGAACATCGGTACGCCTTTATTCCTATTCATGCTGAACGCAGAAACCGGCGAGGCCATCCACGTTGAACGTATGTCGAGCTTCCTTGGAGAGGAATTTATCATCCTAACGCCACGTTCGGATGTGCGTGTGCAGATGGAAATGTCAATTCAAGGATTCTACCCCTTCCGCATTTATGGCTTCTACGAAGGCTTTGATATCGACGAAATCTTCTATGAAGCCCGCAACCGCATTGCTCCAGAGTTGTTTGAGCGCAGGGAGTTTACATGGGAAGGGTGGGAATTCCACATTGCCGAATGCCCCGCGGGCCAGGATTGCCACATCACTGAATGCCCCGCAGGCCAGGATTGCACGTGGTACGGACATCGCGTGTGGCGAATCGGGGATGAAGATTTTTCAGGATTGTGCAGCCGCCCGGTATTCCGCAGCTTTACTCCACGCGTACTGCACATCACCCCGCAAGGCCCGCAAGAAATCGGCGGCGACAACGACCGCAATATTTAAACGGTAACCTAGAGCGTGTTCTCATATTTAAATCCCCCAACCTATTAGCGCCACTAATAGGTTGGGGGATTTTTTTGATGAATAAATTGACGAATCACTCCCAATGCAATATATTCATAGAAATCGCTTCGCAAAACCACTGCAATTATTCGCGAAATTTGCGTAGCATCTTACAATCGAAGGGAGCAACCCCATGCAAAATGTCCGCTCGTCTCCATTCCTTACGGCCGCCAAGCCCCGTCTCAAGCGGCTTCTGGCACTTTTGCACCAACAATGTACTTATGCTTCAATCCTAGGCACCGATGTTAGCGGCAAAAATTTCCGCGTGTCTGACCGCGTTACGTCCATCAGCGACACCTATTGGGGTGAGCGTGGCTTTGTTGTGCGTGTTTTCAACGACGGGTGGTATTTCGAGTATGCTTTCAACGAATTGCCCGCCGATGACAACGCCCTGCCCGCGCTGGCCGATAAAATCGTCGCCGCCGCCAAGACTTCGCAAAACACCAACGGCTTCACCTACCCCACCCCCGCCGAAGACGAAATCACACAGACTTTTATCGACCAAGTGCAAACCCTGCCCACCGACCTGGGCCCGCAGGAAATCATCGAACGCTTAACCGCAATAAACAAACAAATGCACACGCATTCCGACCTGCTCGTCGATGCCACCGTGACGCTGGGGTACGCCCAAACAAGCAAGATTTTCCTTTCCGCGAAAAAAGACCTCGAGCAGCATTATATCTGGTCGGAATCCGCGCTCATCCCTGTGGCACGCAAAGGCGATGTCACCCGCGATTTGTACCATGTTGTTTCCGGCATGACAGGTTTTGAAATGCTGGACGATGTGGCCACCGCCGTGCCCGAATTAATCGCCACCATCGTCATCCTGCTAGATGCAGAACCCACACCCCCCGGCGAATACGACGTTATTTGCTCGCCCAACGCGGTGGGGCTCATTGCCCACGAAGCCTTCGGCCACGGCGTAGAATTGGACATGTTCCTCAAAAACCGCGCCAACGCCAAGGAATACATGGGCAAACCCGTAGCCGCGCCGCAACTCAAAATGCACGACGGCGCAACCGCCACGCGCCACACCGCGTCCTATCTCTTCGATGACGAGGGCAACTTGGGCAGCGACACCGTCGTCATTGAAGGCGGCATCTTGCAAGCGGGTATTTCCGACGCGCTAGCCGCCGCTTCGCTGGGCTTGCCCCCCACCGGCAACGGCCGCCGCCAGACCTTCGCAAACAAGGCGTATTCCCGCATGACCAACACCTATTTCGCGTCGGGAACGGACAAATTGGACGATATGATCGCCAGCATCGACCACGGCTACCTCATCATGGAGGGCACCAGCGGCATGGAGGATCCCAAAGATTGGGGCATCCAGTGCATGTTCAGCTACGCCAAGGAAATCAAGGACGGCAAGCTCACTGGTAAATGGGTCGCCCCCATCGTCATGACCGGCTACGTGCCCGACTTGCTCAAAAACATCACGATGATTAGCGACGATATGTCCTTCGACGGCGGTGGCGGATGCGGCAAAGGCCACAAAGAATGGGTCAAAGTAAGCTGCGGCGGCCCCTACATCAAAACGAAAGCGAGGCTGGGATAATGTTGAATCTATTATTAGAAACGCTCGCCACCTTTGAAGGCGTGGAATACCTCATTAACGAAACCAAAACCCGCCGCTTGGAGCGGTACAACATCAAAAAACAACCCGAAATGCAGCGCGAAGTAGAAACCACTGAGCTGGATTTGGACTTGTATGTCGTGTTCGAAGACGGCAAATTCCGCGGCACGTACAACGTAAAAATCCACCCCGGCACCTCCGCCGATGAATTGAAAAAAACCATCACCGACGGCATCTACGCAGCAGGTTTCGTGCGCAACGAATACTTCCCATTGGTACAACCCAGCAATTACACCCCGCCCACCCCGCAGTCACACGACCTATTGCAAACGTTGGAGACCTTGCAAACAGCCTTCTACGCCAATGACATTCACACCCAAGGCCACCTCAGCTACAGCGAATTTTTCATCACCCGCAGTGATGTGCGCATCATCAACTCCCACGGTGTGGACGTGCAATACACCACCCACCGCGCCTTCATCGAAACCGCCGTACACTGGCGCGACACCCCCACCACCAAGGAAATCGAAGTAAGCGAAGCCTTCCGCTTCGGCCTGGACATGGAAAACGCCGCCGACTGGCTTAAAGACCGCGTGTCCGAATTGTTCGCATCGTCCAAGGACAAGGCCATCGCCACGGGCACGCCCTCCGTGGGCGATATTCCCGTATTGCTGTCCGGCGAATGCTTACGTTCATTCTTTAATTATTTTTGTAGCCGCGCCCATGCGGCTAATATCTACCAAAAATTATCCACCTACAAAATCGGCGACAACGTACAAAGCGGCTCAACCGATTGCATCACATTAACCATCGACCCACTGCTCACCGGCTCGCCTTCGGCCCTACCCTACGACCGCCAAGGCTTCCCCAACCAAACCCACATCCTCATCCAAGACGGTGTATTGCAAAAATATTGGGGCGATGTACGCTTCGCCCACTATCTAGGCGTAGCGCCTACCGGCAACGCGCAAAACTTCCGCGTCACAGGCGGCACGGCTACCACTAAAGAACTCAAAAAAGCCCCGCACTTGCACCTCGTGTCCTTCTCCGACTTCCATTGCGACACTGTCACCGGCGACTTCGGCAGCGAAATCCGCTTGGGCTATTACTTCGACGGCCAAAAAACCACGCCCGTAACTGGCGGTTCCATCAGCGGCAACATGGAAAAAATCGCACATACCCTGCGCATGACCCGCGAAGAATTAACGCTAGGTACTTTCCGCGGTCCGCAAATGGTGCAAATCACCGGCGCGTCCATCAGTGGCGTTAGCTCCCAGTCGGAGGCACAATAATGCCCGTCAACTACCACGAGCAAAAACACGCCGCACAAGTCAAGCGCCTGCGCGAAATTTTGACGACCCTGCCACCCTTCCTCTCCCCTTATTTCGGCAGCCTTAGCGACCAAACTTCCTCGCTCACACGGCTTGGTTACGCCTACGACTTGCGCATTTTCTTCAATTTTCTCGCAGACGAAGTTTTCCCCCGCCGCGAGATGACCTCCCTCACCGTCCAAGACATGCAAACCATCACCGCTGACCACCTCCAGGCCTTCATGGAGTACCTCACTTTCTACATCCAAGGCGGCGAAAGCTTGCAAAACGCCGCACTCGGCAAGTCGCGCAAGCTGGCTGCCGTGCGCGGTCTATTCCGCTACCTATATATGAAACAACTCGTCACCGCCAACCCCGCTGAGCTCATTTCCTTCCCCAAAGTCAACGAGAAAGCCATCACATCCTTAGAAGTGGACGAAATCGCCAAACTCCTAGACGAAGTTGACTCCGGCGAAAAACTCTCACCCCGCCAACGCGCCTACCACGACCGTACCAAACACCGCGACGCCGCCATCATCACCCTCCTGCTCGGTACTGGCATGCGCGTCTCCGAGTGCATCGGCATCGACATCGACGACATCGACTTCGCAACAGGCGGCATACGCGTGACCCGCAAGGGCGGCGACGGCATGATCCTCTACTTCGGCAAAGAAGTAGAAGCCGCTTTACAAGCCTACATGACCGAACGCATCCAAATCACCGCCATCGCCGGTCACGAACAAGCCTTCTTCCTATCCCTGCAAAACCGCCGCATCACCGACCGCGCCGTCCAAAACCTCGTAAAAAAATACGCCTCGCTCGTAACGCGGCTCAAAAAAATATCCCCGCATAAGTTGCGCTCGACTTTCGGCACGCAACTCTATGCGGAGACAGGGGATATTTATTTAGTGGCCAACGTACTGGGGCATGCGGATGTGAACACGACGCGCAAGCATTATGCGAAGATGGATGAGAATTATCGGCGGCGTGCGGCTAATGCGGTGCGGTTGCGGGAGTAGGGTCAAAGGATAAGGTCAAAAGACTAAGACCCCGGGCGCTGCCCGGACCCGCGAGGGGGAAGCGTTCCCCCTCGACCCCGCGCTGTGCTTCGCTGCACGCATTTATCGAGAGTACAAGATTAGCCCGCGCCGTTTGGCGCGGGTTATTTTTATTTTGGTATTAATTAATCGGGTAACACCGTTGCGCCGTTTTCTTTCCAAATATCAATCATAGATATCATATTCTTCACTGCAGCGGCATCGGGGTTCCAAAATGCCGCTTCCGATGTACATATGTTGTCAAATTCTTTTCCGAAGATTAATTTCTTCTGTCCCGGTTGGCTGCCGCAACCGCATTTGCCGCAAACATGCGCACTTGCCCAAGCAAAATCCTTTAAATGCGCGAATTGCTCATCCAACGGAAAATCATCGAGTTTGGTCAACGGATTGTCAAAAACCACCCAGCCGGGTGCGCCGTCAATGTCCATGATAATGATGATACACACCCATTTTCCTTCATACTCAAAGGCACTGTAATGCTCCGCATGGGGGGTCATTCCGCTCGCTTTCATGTACGCAATAAAATCCATTGCGTTCTTTAAATTGTCACCGTTTAATGCCGCCATGAGTTCATTTTCAATTCTTAGGCGACCATTGTCGTTGCTTTGTACGGACATTTTTATTCCCTCCCTATTATTTAAAGTAATAATTATAACACGGACAAGGCAACCAACGTGTTCAATTTTGCAACTTAACCAAGCGTTAAGATATAATCAGCCGTGCCAATACAAGCCGATATCATCTATCGGCACGGGATCATACATGTCAGCGGTGACATTTCCCGCAGGTGCACGTGCAACGATTTAACCAATACATCTTGAGAGGACAAAATCATGAAAGATAAAATGAAGAATATATTTGACACTTGGCTTGCCGAAGAAACTGAGGATTTTAGCGGTGTGTTGTCTGCCACGGGGTGCGGCGGCATCATCCACCAACAAGCCATCGGGTGCAGAGACTTTGCTCAAGACTTGCCCAACACCACCGATACCGCTTTCGGCATTGCCAGCGGCACAAAGCTGTTCACCGGGTTGGCCGTCTGCAAGTTGATTGACAATGGCAAGCTGTCCTTGGATGCTAAGTTATGCGACCTCCTACCCCACGACTTGGGCGTAATCGACAAGCGTGTAACCGTGTACCAATTGCTTACACATACCTCCGGCGTGGGTGATTATGTGGACGAAGATGCGGAAGACTTTTATGAGCAATACGCTGCCATGATGGCCCAATACCCCGCCCGCGAATGGGAACGCTTGGATTATTACCTTCAAATGATCACCCCCCTACCCCCAAAATTCGCGCCCGGCGAACGGTTTTGCTATTCCAACTCCGGCTATGTACTACTCGGATTGGTAATAGAAGCCGTAAACGGCATTCCCTTCCAGCAATATGTAACGGACGAAATCATCCGGCCGTGCGGATTGGCGCACACGGGTTTCTACCGCGCGGATGCACTGCCCGACAACACCGCCATTGGCTACAAACAAGACGACGATGATGAATGGACACCCAACACCCACAACTTGCCCATCATCGGCGGCTCCGACGGCGGCATATTCTCCTGCGCCGCCGACATCGACAAGTTGTGGCGCGCTATTTTCGCCCACAAAATCCTGTCTCCCGCCATGACCGACAACTTCCTCAAGCAGCACATCATCACCGAAACGGACGAAGAAGAAGGCACTACCGAAGGCTACGGATTGGGCGTGTACCGCAATGAAGACGACGGCAAGACCTTCTACTTTGCCATCGGCGCGGACGCGGGGGTGGGCTTCTTTACGGGCTATTACCCTGCAACACAAACGGTTGTTTCGGCCTTTTGCAACACCGGGTACAACGGCGCGTCGTTGCTATTTGACGACTTACCCGACTTGTTGGGATAAAACAAACGCAATTGATTTTCGCAATCCAACCGGTCGCAACTTGCGACCAGTTGGATTTTTTTTGCGCTCAGCTTTCCAACGGTGCGTTGATTTTCTCCAACGAATTTGCAATTGTTCATTCTGCCCCAACCGCCTATACTTTCATCACACCGGTGATACAAAAACAGGAGTAAACAACATGGACATAAAAATCGGAACGCGGATCAAAGAATTGCGCAAGCGCAAGAACATCACGCAGGAACAACTGGCCGAAGCCCTCGGCGTAACCAACCAAGCCATATCCAAGTGGGAAAGCGGCAACGGCTACCCGGATATTGCCTACATCGTACCCATCGCAAAGTATTTTGACGTTTCGGCGGATTATTTGCTGGGAAATATGTTGGTCAAATTGCTGGAAGTCGGTGACAAAAACAACGGCGTGCAATGCAATTGTTCTTTCTGCGGCAAAAGGAATGACCAAATACTCACGCTCATTTCCGGGCCCAACGATATTTATATTTGTAATGAATGTGTGGGGTTGTGCGTTGATACATTGATAAACAACCGCTTTTGATAGATAACCGCCATTTGCAAATCCGCTCCCATATGCTAAAATCGCGCAATATTTACCCCGCAATTTGAACTTGCAATGGCGGTTCAAATCGCTATATCCGAATTAGTGACGGGAGCGATTCACATGCAAAATCAAGGACAGAACCTCGAACAAAACCACGAACGGCCGCCCATCGACTTAAACGCCCTGCGGCACACCACCGCACACGTACTGGCGCAAGCCGTAAAACGCCTATACCCGACTGTGAAGCTGGCCATTGGCCCCAGCATTGCGGACGGGTTTTATTATGACTTCGATACGGACAAGCCCTTCACGCCCGAAGATTTGGCTGCCATCGAGAAGGAAATGAAGAAGATTATCAAGGAGAATTTGCCGCTGGAGTCCTTTGCGCTGGGCGGCGAGGAAGCCTTGCAATATGTAGATGAACAAGCAGAACCGTTTAAGCGCGAACTTATTGAAGATTTAATTACACCGAAGGATGCCGCGAAAGAGCCCGCTACAGAATTTTCCTTCTACAAGCAGGGCGAATTTGTGGACCTGTGCGCGGGGCCGCATTTGGACAAGACAGGGCGCATCAAGGCGTTCAAGTTGACCAACACCGCCGGTGCTTATTGGCGCGGAGACGAAAAGCGTCCGATGCTTTCGCGTATTTACGGCACGGCTTTCCCGACCAAGGATGAATTGGCTGCCCACTTGGAACGCATCGAAGAAGCCAAAAAGCGCGACCATCGCAAATTGGGGCGCGAAATGGGGCTGTTCTTCTTCAGCGAAGACGCACCGGGCATGCCTTTCTACATGCCCAAGGGATTACAACTCAAGAACCGACTCATCGAATATTGGCGCAAAGTGCACAAGCGTTATGGGTATCAAGAAATTTCTACCCCGCAAATCATGATGGGCAAGCTGTGGGAGCGCAGCGGCCACACCGGATATTATGTGGACAGCATGTACGGCACGGTCATTGATGAAGCGCAATATTACGTCAAACCCATGAACTGCCCCGGCGGCATGCTGGCATACGGCACGGAATTGCACAGTTACAAGGAATTCCCTCTGCGCTTGGCGGAATTGGGCTTGATTCACCGTGCGGAGCTTTCGGGCGCATTACACGGATTGATGCGTACACGGCAATTTACCCAAGATGACGCGCATATCTTTATGATGAAATCGCAAGTGAAGGACGAATTGAAGAACGTCATCCGCTTGTATGAAGACGTATACGCCGCGTTTGGGCTCAGTGAATTCTCCTTCGAACTGTCCACCAAACCCGATGATGCCATCGGCACCGCCGAAGAATGGGAAGAAGCCGAAGCCGCCCTGCGCGAGGCATTGGAAGAAATGGGACGCGATTATGTCATCAATGAAGGCGACGGCGCATTCTACGGCCCCAAAATCGACTTCCAAATCCGCGATTCGCTGGGCCGCAGTTGGCAATGCGGCACCATCCAATACGACATGCAACTGCCGGTACGCTTCGACCTAACGTATATCGGCCCGGACGGCGGCAAGCACCAACCCGTGATGATCCACCGTACTTGCTTTGGCTCCATCGAGCGATTCCTTGGCGTGCTAACCGAACACAGCGCGGGTTGGTTCCCGTTCTGGCTCACGCCGGTGCAAGCCATGATTATTCCCATATCCGAACGCCACCACGAAGCCGCGCAAAAAGTGCTGGCACAATTGGAAGAAGCCGGCATCCGCGCCACCTTGGACGACCGCGGCGAAAAAATGGGTTACAAAATCCGCGAAGCACAACTGGCCAAAATCCCCATGATGTTGGTGCTGGGCGACAAGGAAGTGGAAGAAAATAAAGTATCCCTGCGCAGCCGCGAAAACGGTGACGAAGGCGCGCAAGACCTAGGCGAACTCATCGCCAAATGGAAAATCGCATCGGATTTTTAATCCGATAGGCGTTTAAATGAAAAACATTTTAATCTTCGGTCATTCCCGTGCGGGAAAGACGACGTTGGCGCAACGGTTGGGGCGCGAATTTCAGATGAATATCATCAACGAAGACCACTTGGTCAATACGTTCGGCAAGGCGTTCCCGGCGCTGGGTATTGGCGAATGTCATGGATCGCTGACCTCACATGACATTCACATTGGCGGGGATGACATCGACTACGAACGCACAACGCGTAATATCACGCCGTTTATGGCGTATTATTTGTGCGAATTAGCCAACCACGCACGGCAAGCTACGGGCACCCCGTTCGTGGCGGATTTGACGTTCTTCGACTTTGATGTAGCCATCCCGCTGATGCAGCAAACGCTGGCGGACGCTTGCGGCATGACACTGGCCGACGCGTTCATTTTCATCGGCTTGGACAACCACAAAACCATCGAAGCCTTATTCGCCGATATACGCAAGCACGACACGGCGGAGGATTGGACGCATTCATTGTCTGATGATGAATTGCTGGCACATTGCGCTGAAAATGTCGGCGCAGATGAAGCCTTCTACGAAAAATGGCGCGGCTTGGCGTGGCAACGCTACGATGTAACCGAAGGCCGTAAGCGCGTGTTTGACCGCATCGCGGCGGATTTGAAAATATAGGAGTGGATGTTTTGCATTCCCCATTTATTGCAATGCAGCTTGGTTACTTGGACGCGGTGTGTCAATTGCACCCGCGCGTCAAAAGCCTGCACGAATCATTGGAAGCATTGCAACCCATCGCCGTGGTACACGACGGCAATTTTTTTCTTTTCGTTCCGAACCAAGGCAAATACGAATTTATCATGACGCACCCCACGCCGTTCCCCATCACGTTTGACATTCAAGCGGCGTTCCCGCTAGATTTTTACGATAATAAATTCGCCGCTATTCTTACAGAGAAAACACTGGCAAATCCTGACGCATACGACGTTATTTTTCACGAATTCGTCCATTGCTACCAAGGCAACACCTTCGAATTTGCAATAAAAAATGAACTCAAAATCAACAAAACACAAACGGAAGCGGGCAATTACTCGTGGGAAATCAGCTACTCCTTCCCCTATGCAGACAATGTTTTTTGCGCGGCAACCGAGCAGCTAGACGACTTTCCAACATACATCAAAACGATGAAAGCCCACTTGCAAATTGCTGATTACGAATATTTAATCTGGCAAGCATGGAAAGAAGGCTTCGCGCGGTACGTGCAAAATCTTGTCCGCACAACATTGGGCCAACCACCCATCGAAGAGGCTTTAATCCAACCCTTCGACCGAATCAGCTTGTACGAACTGGGCAACCGCTACATCGATACCTTGGTAAAATCCAATGCCACGCACCTGCGCGATCTGCACAAATTATTCCGCACCATGTACGGCAATGACACCGATTAAAGCCGCTCCCCTACCCAAAACCTTCCTCACCCAAATGCAAAAACAGTTGGGCGAGGATTTTTTTACGTTCGCGGCAGCATATGAACAACCACCATGGCGCGGGGTACGAACAAATTTGTTGAAAAGTGACAAACCCCTGGGGCACAGCCCCACCCATCCCATCCCCTGGTGCGCGGAAGGCCTCGCCTTCCGCGACGACCTTCGCCTTGGCCAAACGTTGGCCTACCTCGCAGGGCTGTTCTATCTGCAAGAACCTTCTGCCATGTCATCGGCAGCGATGCTGGACGCACAACCGGGCGAACGTGTGCTGGATTTGTGCGCGGCACCGGGCGGCAAAACGACGCAAATCGCGGGGGCAATGCAGGGGCAAGGGCTGCTGGTGGCAAATGATGCCAGCCCCACGCGGATCCAAGCGTTGGTGCGTAACTTGGAACGCGCAGGGGTGCGCAACGCCGTGGTCACGACAGAGCAACCGCGCAAGTTGGCAGAACGTTTTGCGGGTTTCTTCGACCGGGTGCTGGTGGATGCGCCTTGCAGCGGCGAAGGGATGTTCCGCCGCGATGCGGATGTAGTGAAGGCGTATACGGCCAACAAACCCGAGGCCTGCGCCGCCATTCAATTGGATATCTTGCGGCATGCGGCCACGATGGTACGCCCCGGCGGACGGCTGGTGTATTCGACGTGTACGTTCAATACGGTGGAAAATGAAGGCACCATTGAGAAATTTTTGGCCGAGCAAAACGCCGAAGGGGTCGCATTTACATTGGCGAAAACAAAGCGAATTTGGCCGCATAAAGACATTGGCGAAGGGCATTTTGTGGCGGTGATGACACGGGAAATGCCGAAAAATTCCGAGCCCACGCCTGCGAAAAATAAAACCACCGCGCCGGATACTGCCATGCTTACGCCATTCAAAACTTTTTGCCAAACAACCCTGTCCGCGCCTGCCGCACAATATTTTTTCGACAGTCAAGTGGTTAGTCAGGCTAACCACTTGTACTTGCAACCCGAATCCACAGACCTACGCGGACTGCGCGTGGCGCGTGCGGGCTGGCACTTGGGCGAGGTTTCGAAGGGTACGCTAAAAAGCGAAACCGGCAAAAACCGACGGCAAGCCCCCGACGCACCGCGCACATCAGCCGAAGCCGAAGGACGTTTCACCCCGTCGCAAGGGCTGGCAATGGGCTTGCGGTTGGCAGACGCCCGCTACGTCGCACACCTTTCCGAAGCCGACGCATGGCGCTACACCCGCGGCGAATCACTGGACGCAGATGCGATAAACATCAACCATGACATTCGGTACCCCACCCCCAAACCTTGGGTACTTGTCGGCTACAACGGCCACCCACTGGGCTGGGCACGCTGGGTACAAGGCCGACTCAAAAACCAACTCCCCACCGGCTGGGTGCGGTAAAAATTCTCAAAATCGGAGGTATTAACAATGTATGTAGATTTGCATATCCATTCGCAGCATTCGGATGGAACTTATAGCATGGCCGAAATAATCGACAAAGCAAAAAGCCAAAATATCACCACCCTTTCCATATGCGATCATGAATGCATTGACGTATATGCCGAAATTAAAAACATCGGCCCCATGGATGGCATCACGATCATCCCCGGAGTCGAAATTACTGCGGATTTGGACGGTACCTCCTACCATATACTTGCATATGCGTTTGACCTGCGGCACGAACCCTTGCAAGACTTGCTGCGGCACAACCGCAGCATTTATGCAGATATGGGCAATAAATTGATCGCCAACATGGCAAAGGATTACCCGAATCTTTCAACCGAAGAATTTCAATCATACCAACGCAATCGCAAAAATGGCGGTTGGGAAAGTATCGATTATTTAAGAAGCAAGGGATTTATCCATGATTGGGAAAGTTATATAGGCCTTGCGGCAAAATATGCCTCCCCTTCAAATCATGCGTTCTTTTCAGCACAAGAGGTTATTAATACTGTCCATGAAGCAAACGGTTACGCAGTGCTTGCTCATTTATGCCATCATGTAAAACTAGATTTCATTGAATATGAAAAAAAAGCCATGCAATTTTACGATATGGGCATCGATGGCTTTGAATGTTACTATCCCACATTCCCGCCACAGATGACCCAGTTCCTTGTAGATTTTTGCAATCAACGGGGCTTGATGATTACGGCAGGAAGTGATGATCACGGTGGTTTCATCGGTGCACCCAAAGACGAATACTACATGGGCGCAATAAAACGCAAAGTTGAAGACCTAGTGATAAAGCGTCAAAGATAACCATTGCCCGCATAATCCCCGCTCCCGCTTCATATATATGGAAGCGCGATTTAATCCGAAAATGCGGAGGGATTTTATGGGGATTAACACCAATATGGGGCATAGTATCAAGCACTTGATTATTGGCGTGCTGATAGGTTTTGCCATCACAGCCATTATGTTTTTGGGCTACGCGATGCTGATTACTTATACGGAAATGAACGAACGCAACTTAAATACGGTGGTGGCGGTGATTACGCTGTTGTCGGTGTTGGTGGCGGGGTTTGATGCGGCGCGGGGGGCGCATGTCAAGGGCTGGGCGTGGGGCATGGGCGCGGGCTTTTTGTACATAGCGATTTTAGCAATTGTCATGGCGGTGCTGCTGCCGGACTTTGGCGTAGATGGGCGCACGTTGATGATCTTGGTGTTGGCTATTGTCGGCGGCGGTTTGGGTGGTATACTGGGGATTAACCTAAAACGTCAATAAACCGCTAAGGAGAACCACATGGAAATTTGGCAAGCAATTGTACTGGGCATCATCCAAGGCATTACGGAATTTTTGCCCATTAGCTCCACGGGCCATTTGGTGGTATTTAACAATGTGTTCGGCATCGAAGAGCCGATGATGGTGTTCTACATTGTGGTACATGTGGGGTCGCTGGTGGCCATTTTCGTGTTCTTTTGGAAAGATATTTGGGCGCTGCTGAAAAATCCGTTTTGTAAGATGACGGGGTTGCTGATTGTGGCCAGCGTACCGATTGTCATTGTGGGCTTCCTGCTGGAAGGCATCATCGCGACGGAACTGCATGCCACTTGGATTGTCATCGCTTCCTTTATTATCACCGGGTTTTTGCTAGTTACGGCAGACTATTTCATCAAAAATTTGGGCAGCAAGGGCGAACCCAAGGGCGACGGCGATATCACCTACTTGGATGCGCTCATCATCGGCATCATGCAAGCGTTCGCTATATTACCGGCCATTTCGCGCTCGGGCGTGACGCTGACGGGTGCTGTAGGCCGCGGACTCAACCGCGAAACCGCCATGCGCTTCATCTTCTTCATGGCACTCATCGCCATCGCCGGAGCTGGCGCGCTACAGATCTTCGACATCGTGCGCGACCCATCCAGCGTGGAAGCGATTGGTTTTGCACCGCTGGCCATCGGTTTTGTCATCAGCGCAGTCGTAAGCTACGCGTCCATCGGTCTGTTGCTGCGGCTGGTCAAATCCGCCAAGCTGCGGTACTTCTCTTATTATGTATGGGTGTTGGCGGCGTTAATCACGGTAGATGTACTCTTCTTCAACCGATTCTTTTAATAAATATCAGGGGGATAAAAAATGGCGAGGATGTATGACCTACGCCAGAAGGAAATCATCAATACAAAAGACGGCGCACGGTACGGTTTCGTGTCCGACCTGCAATTTGACGAAGCGGAAGGCAAAGTCACCGCGTTAATCGTACCCGGCCCCGGCCGCGTGCTGGGGGTTTTCGGCCGCGACCAAGAATACCGCATCCCATGGGAAAACATCGTCAAGATTGGTGAAGATATCATCCTCGTAGATTGCGAAACGGAGACGGTGCTGGGGGAGAATGAAGGAGCGTGAAAATGAAGGAGCGTGAAAATGAAGGATCGTAAACATGAATGTATTTTTCACGGTGGAGACATCGTATAACGCAAACCGCAAAATAAAAAAACAAGCACGCGTAGACTCCCTTCTCAGGGTACGCGTGCTTTTTTATTACTTGGGCTGTGCAAATTACTTTGCCGGTTTTTATTTATTTGTATGTGTGAAGATGGGTTAGGCGGGCTGCCCTTTAAAGTACTACCTAATGGTTGACTCTCTCTGGCCAGAGGTTTTTGTGAGTCTAAGTCCGGTGGTAACGATTCGATCCGGGGGCATGTGGGTTACGGGATGCACGCAGGGACGTTTGCATACGTTTGTCATGAGAGCCGTGTGTACATGTGCGGATGTCTAGGATACGCCGATGACTTGGTGGGAAGTGTAGCATGGGTGGGGTGCCAAGTTCTAAGATTTTGGCGTAAATGGGCGCAATATTATTTTTTTTAAAATAAGTGTTGACACGCTATATTATATCTGCTATATTATTGGCAAGTAACAGATATCGCATCTGCACAAAGGTGCAACGGCGGTTGACGCGTTCCGCAGTTGTTGGCAGAAAGAGGAGGCAATTTATGACCATACAAGTAACCGGCAATTTGCTGGAGGGCTGCGTGCTGGCAGTTTTGTCCACCGGGGATGAATACGGCTACAGTTTGACGCAGCGGGTAAAAAATGAATTAGGCGTTTCGGAGTCTACGTTGTACCCGGTGATGCGCCGCTTGCAAACGGACGATTGTTTGACCGCATACGACATGCCATTTAACGGCCGCAACCGCCGTTACTACCGCATTACTGAGCGCGGGCACACACAACATGCGGCTTGCAAGCAAGCGTGGACACATTTCAAGGGGCGCATCGACGGCATCATATTTAGCGGAGGTGGCACACAATGACCAAATCGGATTTTCTTGCACAATTGGCGCACAAGCTGCGTGTTTTGCCCGAGGCAGAACGACGCGATGCGCTGGATTACTACGAGGGTTACATTTCCGATGCGGACAGCGAAGAAGCAGCGTTGGCGCAATTGGGCACCCCGGGAGAAGTAGCGGCGATGATTTTGGCAGAATACATGGCCAAAGACCCCGTACCGCAAGCAACGGCTGGCCCCTACCCCACCACTGCGGGTCATTATTATCCGCCGCCCCGCCGTTCTGGCATGCGCAATGCGCTGGTGATTATTGCGGCATTGTTCGCGGTGCCGATTGGGCTACCGATTGCCATTGGGGTGGCGATGGCGGCGTTTGGATTGTTCATCAGTTTGGTTATGGTCGTTTTTTCGTTGGGTTTGGGCGGCGCGATTGGCATTATTGGGGGGATTATCAGCCTGATAACGGTTCCGTTTGTACTATTTAGTGATAGCGGCTTCGCGCTGATGCAGGCCGGCATGGGGCTGGCAGCAATCGGCATGGGCATCTTGATGCTGGGTGCTGCTTGGAAAGCCGCCAGCGGTTTCGCGTGGATTGCCCGCTTTGTAAGCAAAAAAATTATGAAAAGAGGTATTCGTCATGGACGATAGAAGATTTAATAACGATGGCACCCCCGTAGGGGCGCATGTGGAGCAAAACGTAGCACAAGACATTCAGCAGGATATTCAACAAGAAGCACATTTCGCATATGGTGCAACACCGCCATGCAGCGGACGGCGCAAAATACGCTGGATTCCCTTGGCTTTGGTATTGATTGTAATGGGCGGTTTGATGTTTGGTGGGGCGTGGCTCAGCGGCGCACGCGGCGGCGGCATCTATTGGGAAAACGGTCGTTTTCGAGTAAGCGCCGCCAACCGTCGCGGGGATAACCGCACAGAAGTAACCCTACCCGCCAACGCGGCCAATGCGCTTACACTGTCATTGAATATCCGCTCGGCCAACCTTACCATCGTACCCACCAACGGCAACATGGCACTGGTCGTATACGGCGATGTCGATCATACGGTTCGTTATGCAAACGGTACACTGTCCATCGAAACACCTGCTCACCAAACACGCGGCATTCAAATTTTCGGCGGGAGTTTTAACCGGCGCGAAGTTCGGCTGTATCTACCGCACAACACGAATGTACAAGTCATTGACGCTAGGACAACTTCCGGCAACATCACCATTGAAGACTTCGCCGGCAGGGAACTAACATTGCAAACCAACAGCGGCAATATCCGTGTATCCGATATTGATGTAATTCTTGCTAACATGCAGGTGCATTCGGGCAATATCACGGTGAACAACATGACCAGCAACACGCTGTCAACCAACGGCAACAGCGGCAATGTACGGATCAACGATTCGGATATATCGGGCATCACCATTTCCATGTCCTCCGGCAATGCGGTTATCAACGGCGGTACGTTTACCCATTTACAAACCGACAGCAACAGCGGCAACATTACGGTGGATGCAGCTGCCCGCCAAGACGGATCGGTTCGTGTTGAAGCACGTAGCGGCACGATTCGCCTTACGTTGCACGGCGCTGACGCCCCCCTGCGCGGCATCCGCGACAACCACGAATTGCGCGCACATTCGGGCAATATCAACCTCAACGGCCAGCGCATTCGCGGCAACAGCAATGCCACTTCCGCCACAGCCAATTTCTATGTACAGGTGCGCACCACCAGCGGAAATATTCACGTAAATTATCGTTAATAGATTTTGTTGAGAAAAATTCCGCTTTCGCGGAATTGCCCCATTCACAATTGCAGGTGGACCGCCTCGCAATTGTTCACTGGTAACGTTTGACAAAATTTGCATCCTTTCATTATACTGCCCGCTGAATGACCGTTTCGGCGGGCTTTTTATATTAATCCTTTTATCAGGAGCTGATACCAATGAAATATTTGACCGTAGACCAAATCCGAGCCAAGTTCTTGGATTTTTTTATTGCCAAGGGGCATCATAAACTACCAAGCTTCCCGCTGGTGCCGCAGAATGATAATTCAATGCTGCTCATCGGCGCGGGCATGGCACCGATGAAGCCGTTTTTCACCGGGCAGGCCACACCCCCCGCATCACGCGTTACCACGGTACAAAAGTGTGTACGCACGGGCGATATCGACGACGTAGGATACAAAGCACGTTACGTTTCGTTCTTCGAAATGCTGGGCAATTTCTCGTTCGGTGATTATTTCAAAAAAGAAGTCATCCCCTGGGCGTGGGCGTTTGTGACGCAGGAGATGCAGATTCCGGTGGACAAGCTTTGGATTTCTGTGTTCCACGAGGACGATGAAGCCGCCGAAATTTGGCAGCGTGATGTGGGGTTGCCCGCTGAACGCATTGTGCGGTTGGGCCGCGAAGACAACTTTTGGGAGCTGGAAGTCGGCCCCTGCGGCCCCAGTAGCGAAATCCATTATGACCGCGGTGTAGACGCGGGCTGCGGGCAACCCGATTGCGCCGTGGGCTGCGACTGCGACCGCTTTTTGGAAATTTGGAACCTCGTGTTCATCCAATTAAACAAGGACGCGGCAGGCAATTATACACCGTTGGAGACGACGGGCATCGACACGGGGTCGGGCTTGGAGCGCATGGCCATGGTCGTGCAAGGCGTAGACAGCGTGTACGAAATCGACAACATGGCACGCATCATGGATGACGTGCGCAAGCTGATGCCCGCCCCCACCCACGAACCCAAAGAATTGTTAGCACTCAAAATCATCGCCGACCATTTGCGTGCCGTCACGTTCCTAGCATCGGACGGGGTGCGCCCGGGTGCCGATGGGCGTGATTATGTCATGCGCCGGCTACTGCGCCGCGCCGTGCGCTACGGCAAGTCCATCGGGCTGGACAAATTCGTGCGCATCATCGCAGAGAAAATCATCAACGACTACGAACACGCCTACCCCACCCTGCGCGAGAAGGCCGATTTTATCTTGCAAACCTTGGCCGCCGAGGAAAACCGCTTCTTGGAGACGCTGGACACCGGGCTGGCATTGTTGCAAAAACACATTGACGAATTGAAAAAATCCGGCGCATCGCAATTACCCGGCGCGGATGCGTTTAAATTGTACGACACCTTCGGCTTCCCGCCCGATATCACGCGGGAAATCGTGGCCGAAGCGGGTTTGGCCTTCGACCAAGACGGTTTCGACGCGGAAATGGCGGCGCAGAAGGAACGCGCCCGCGCCGCGCGTGGGTCGAGCAATTACATGGGTGCAGAGGAAACGATTTATCACCAATTACCGCCCAACCTACCCACGGAATTTACGGGTTATGCGCCCAACGCGCCCGACCCTGCCGCTTTCCGCGCCAACATTGTTGCCGAAGGCGAAGTCTTGGCGCTCATCGCCGACGACACCATCGCGCAGACCGCCAACAAAGGGCAGAAAGTGTCCGTCGTGGTTTCGCGCACGCCGTTTTATGCCGCGTCGGGCGGGCAAGCAAGCGACAACGGCATCATCACTAACGGTGATGCTTGGACAATTGCCGTCTCCGATTGCGTCAAGGTCGCAGGCGGAAACACTGTTCACATCGGCTACGTTATGGACGGCACGGTGCGCATGGGCGACCCTGCGCGGGCCATCATCAACCACCCCCATCGCTTCGAATCCGCCCGCAACCACACCGCCACGCACCTCTTACAACGCGCCCTGCGCGAAGTCGTAGGCGACCACATTGAACAGGCCGGGTCGGAAGTCACGCCCGAACGCCTGCGCTTCGACTTCACTCACCACGCCCCGCTCACCCCCGATCAACGCGACCAATTGGAAACCCGCATCAACGCCATCATCTTGGGCGCACACCGCGTACAAACCCTTGAAACCACCCCCGAAGAAGCCCGCCAAGCCGGCGCAATGGCTCTCTTCGGCGAAAAATACGGCGATACCGTGCGCATGGTTACCATCGGCGGCACGACCCCCAACCACGAGCACATCGATAACTATAGTGTCGAATTGTGCGGCGGCACCCACGTGGCCAACACGTCTGAAATCGGCGCGTTCAAACTAATCAGCGAGTCAGGCATTGCCGCCGGGGTACGCCGCATCGAGGCCGTCACCGGCTACATCGCCATTGACCTATATCGCGCCGCTTCCGCCAAAGTCGCCGAGCTGGCCGAATTATTAAAGACCCCGCAAGCCGACTTAACCGCCCGCATCGCTGCACTATCCACCGAAAATCGCGAATTAAAAAAAGCTGCCGATCGCGCCCGTGCCGAGGCTTCCAAAGGCCAACTCGAAGACGTCGCCGCCAAGCTGCTGGCCGAAGCCACCCAGCACAACGGCCACGCCCTAATCACCGCCAAGCTGGACAACTACGACATCGAAGCCCTGCGCAACCTGGCCGACAAAATCAAGGCCGCGCCCGCGTTCGCATCAGGCGGTTGCCTATTGCTGGCCGCCACATCAGCGGATTCGGTGCAATTCCTCGCCTCTGCCACGGACAATGCCGTCAAGTCGGGTTTACACGCGGGCAACATCGTCAAAGCCGCCGCGCAAATCTGCGGGGGCAACGGCGGCGGCCGCCCCAACCACGCCCAAGCCGGCGGCAAAGACGCAAGCCAAGCCGACGCAGCACTGGCGACGGGGCTGGCAATGATGAAGGAGCAAATCCAATGATCAGCATCATCATCCCCGTATACAACGAGGCCGTCGTCGTCGCGCAGACCGTCAAGGCTGTGACCGACACCTTCGCGCACACCCCGCACGAAGTCCTCTTGGTGGACGACGGCTCCCGCGATGCCACTTGGGCGGCCATTGAAGCCCTCGTGCCCGACTTCCCCACCCTGCGCGCCATCAGCTTCGCCCGCAACTTTGGCAAGGAGGCCGCCATGTTTGCGGGGCTTGACCACGCCCGTGGCGACTGCGCCGTTATCATGGACGGCGACCTCCAGCATCCCCCTCAAGCCGCGCTGGAAATGTACGAACGCTGGCTACAAGGCGATGTAGACATCATCGAAGGTATGAAATCGCAGCGCCAAAAAGAAGGCCTGCTCAACCGCGCCGCTGCCGGACTCTTTTATTCCATGCTCAAAAAATTATCCGGCGTATCGCTCAAAAACGCTTCCGACTTCAAGCTCCTGAGCCGCAAGGCCATCGATACCGTCCGCGCCATGCCCGAACGCCAAACCTTCTTCCGCGCCATCACCGGCTGGACAGGCTTATCCACTGCCACCGTCTACTACGAAACCGCCCCCCGCGCAGGCGGCGAGACGAAGTTTGGTTGGGGCAGCCTCTTCCGCTTGGCGTTGGATTCCATCGTGTCCTATTCATCCGTGCCGCTCATGTTTAGCACCATTATGGGTTTAGTTTTCTGCGGATTTGCGGCGGTGCTGGGCGTGCATACGCTGGTCAACTTTTTCATCGGCAACGCCGTGGCCGGCTTTACGACAGTCATCCTGTTACTCCTAATCATTGGCGGCATTTTGCTGCTGACGCTGGGCATTATTGGGATTTATATTGCCAAGATTTATAATGAGATAAAACATCGGCCGCGGTATATTGTTGGGCGGGTTGTTGGCGGCGAAGGGGCGTAGGTCGGGGCCAAGGTCAAAAAATTAAGACCCTGGGCTGCTGCCAAATAAGGCTTTAGCCGGCACCCTTGCGGGGTTCAGGGCAGCACCCCGAGGTCTTGTCTTTTGATCTTCATCTTTTGACTTTAATCACTCGCGAAAAATCATCCTGCATAACATAAGGAGTTCACACATTATGACATCACACGACCTCTCAACCGAACAGCACGACTTCCCGGCTGACCCCACCCCGCCTGAACAAAAAGCAGGCCTTTTCTCGCGCATCAAGCAAAGCTTGACCAAAACCCGCGAGAACCTAGCTTCGGGCATCAATCAAGTCTTTGCGGCTTTTCATAGTGTCGACGAGGAATTATTTGAAGAATTGGAGGAAGCCCTTATCTTGGCGGATATGGGCATGGAGACTACGTTGGAAATCCTTGCCGGCGTGCGTGAACAAGTCAAGCTCCAGCGTATCAGCACCCCTGATGGCGTGCGCGCCCTGCTAGTCGAGGAAATCGCACGTATTATGACCACCGATGTTGCACCGTTCGAGCCTACTTTCCCCGCCGTTTTCCTTATCATTGGCGTCAATGGCGTGGGCAAGACTACCAGCGTGGGCAAGCTGTCTAAATGGTATAAGTCCGAGGGCAAGACGCTGCTCGTGGCCGCCGCCGACACTTTCCGCGCCGCCGCTATCGACCAATTGGCCGTTTGGTGCGACCGCGCCGACGTGCCGCTCATCCGCCAAGGCGAAAACTCCGACCCCGCTGCCGTTGTATTCGATGCCACTTCAGCCGCCAAGGCACGCAACACCGACCTGCTCCTATGCGACACCGCAGGCCGCCTGCACAACAAAAAGAACCTCATGGACGAGTTGAAAAAGATTCATCGCATCGTAAATGATAAACACCCCACCGCGCACAAAGAAGTGCTGCTCGTCCTAGACGCAACGACAGGACAAAACGCCATCCAACAAGCCAAGCTATTCCGCGAAGTAGCCGACATCACCGGCATCATCCTAACCAAACTGGATGGAACGACCAAAGGCGGTATGGTCGTGGCCATTAAAAAAGAGTTGGACATACCGGTAAGATTCATAACCACAGGCGAGGGCATTGATGACATACAGCCGTTCGAAGCGGGAGATTTTGCACGGGCGTTATTTGAAGCCTAACTTCGCTAGGCTTCATAAGCAGAATCGCGCAGCGATTGTGCGCATGGGCTACGAACAAGCCAAACGTGCATCTGGGCAGCCAAAAGATCAAGACCCTAGGCGCAGCCCAGACCCGCAAGGGGAAGCGTCCCCCTTGACCCGCGCTGTGCTTCGCGAGGACCGACGATTATAAGTACAAAAATAAAACCAAAAAAACCGCCGCGGCGGTTTTTTTATGTTTTTAAGCTTCCTTCCAGCAATCGGCGACGGTGCCGGTTAAATCCTTATTTGGCGAAGCCGCATAGGGGATCAAAGGGGCGCTTGTGCCCCTTTGCGGGTCTGGGCAAGCGGCCCAGGGTCTTGTCCTTTGACTTTAACCTCGCAACCCCACCACATCAATATCCGCCACACTATCAAAAACATAATCCGGCTTATACGGATACAACTCCAAATCATCCCTTCCGGCCACCCCGGACAGCACCAAGCACGTCCGCATGCCCGCCTCCATGCCGCCTACGATATCGGTATCCATGCGGTCGCCAATCATGACGGTATCTTCGGGATGCACGCCAAGTTTGCGGGCGGCCATCATCATCATGAGCGAGTTGGGCTTGCCTATGATGTAGGGCTTTTTTCCCGTGGCAGCTTCTATGGCGGCTAGGATTACGCCACATGCGGGTTCGTTGCCCGACGAAGTGGGATCCACCATGTCGGGGTTGGTTCCGATGAATTTGGCACCGGCGTTGATGAGGTCGATGGCGGTTTTGAGCGTCTCGAAGCTCAAGCCGGTGCGGGTTTTGCCTACGACTACGTAGTCGGGGTTGTTGTGGGATATGGTGAAGCCTACGTTGTATAATTCGCTGATGAGGCCGCCGCCGCCGATTACGTAGGCAGTGGCGTTTTCTTTTTGCTGGCGCAGGAACATGGCGGTGGCCATGGCGGAAGTGATGAAGTTTTCCTCGCACAGGCCACGGATGCCCATTTGCGCGAGTTTTTGCGCCAGGTCGCGTGGGGTTTGCTCGGAATTGTTGGTTAGGAACAAGAACTTGACACCACCGTTTATCATGCGGTCGATGAAATCATTCGCGCCATCAATGAGCCGCGAACCGCGATAGATGACACCGTCCATGTCGGAAATTACGCTTAGCATTGATTAACCTCCTTTCGAATCATAACCTTTAAAAATTCGTCGCTCTTCACATATTCTACCGCACGGGTGAAGCTATCGGCCTCGCTCAGCACGGTGTAAAAATCGCGCTTCATGGTGGGCGCTAGCCGCACGGCCTCCATAAATTCGTCATACGGGAAGGGTTGCGCCTGCACATGCGCCAAAAAGCCCGTTTGTTCCAACACGATCCGCACGTCGGCGGTGTGGGTGTTATTTTGCAACAACGCGCACAGGTACGTGGCCACACCCACTTGAATGCCGTGCAGGCGCGGCTTCGCGCTGATAGCATCCAGCGCGTGGGAAATCAAATGCTCCGACCCGCTAGCCGGGCGCGACGACCCCGCAATTTCCATCGCCAGCCCGCTCATGGTCAACGACGAGGCCAAGCTCCGTTGGAAAGATTCGCCGTGGATATCCAACGAATGCTTCAGAAATAAAATGTCCAGCGAGTTGTATGCCAACACCCCGGCCAAGTCCACAAACCGCGCCAGCCCTTTGTTGCGGGCGGTGCGCCAATCGCGCAGGGCGGTGGTTTTGGACACCATGTCGCCAATGCCGGAAAACAACAACGCGTCGGGGCTATTTTTGATGATGTCCAAGTCGATAACCACGCCGTAGGGGCAACCGGCCTTCACGCTTTTACGCTTGCCCTGCACCGTCAGCGACGCCGACGGGCTGGAAAATCCATCATTGGAAATGGCCGTCGGCACGCTGATAAACGGAATTTTCAACAAGTGCGCGGCATACTTGGCAAAGTCCAACGCCATGCCGCCGCCCACCCCCACAATCGCCGCCACCCCAGGCAAAAAAAACGCCGACCGCGTCACCGCATCGACATCCAATTCCGTCACCACCAGCTCATGCGACACATTTATTTCAAACATGTCCAAGCTGCAACGCAGCGGCGCACCCACTACGGCCTCAATGCCCTCGCCCCAATACAAAGCAATGCGCGTCAAGCCCTTGTCGGACAAATATTTGCCCATTTTGTTCATCTTTCCCTTGCCGATTTTCAGCAAATAAGGAATTTCTATCTGCTTGCTGGTCGCGTCAATACGCATCATTAACCTCCAATTTTCCGCACCGTATACCCAATATAAAAACCCGCCTGCGTGAATCCCACGGCTTCGGCAGCTTCTTTTTCCAGCGGATTGTCGCTGTCCACCATATAAATAATCTGCTGCTTGCCCAACTTAAATGCATGCGCCACCGCGGCAGAAACCAACGCGCTGCGCGGATTAACGTGCTGATATCCCTCCGCCGTTTCCACAGCAAATATTTCAGCCATCGTTTCGTCGCGCATTTGGGTCATGATCATCGAATAACCGATGATTATACCCATGTTGTACAGCACAAAAATGCCCCAAATATCCCGCTTGTCGCGCACACGCGCACTGGTCCAATACATATCCGGCAACGCATCATGCATCCGCGCGAAGGTGTCAAAATCTTTGTCCTCCAGCGGCTCAACCCCGCAATAATCCGAATCCGAATAATAATTATACGCCGGCACAAAATCCGCCGGTGCCAACACCATCCGCAAGCAATCCTCCAGCACCTCCGCACCGATTTCCGCCAGCGCAGCTTCGGGAATTGCCACATTGCGAAAGCAAAAATTCAACTCAAACCCCGCAAACCGCACACACACTTCCGACCAGATTTTGCGCAAATCGGCCTCGCTTACATCGTTAATTTGGATGTAATTCTCTGATACTTCCGCGCGGATTTCCACGCCTTGGATGAATACGGATTCCATTATTGCTCCTTCTAGTGCGGCAGCCCAAAATGCGCTTCCAGCAATTTCAAGGTTTCCTCAATCGTACTTTTTTCTGTGCGCACAATGTTAAAAAGATTATGTTTGCGGACTTCGTTATAAATATTTTCTGCGCCTATTTTGAATATTTCATCTTGTTTCGCCTTCTTTTTTTCCGGGTTGTTTAACGACATCAGCCATTCATAATGGTCTTTATGGTCATCACGCGCACCGTAATTATCAAAAGAAATTAAGTGCGGAGCGGTCAGAAGACAAGCGATTTTATTGTAATTGGCAATTTCAACGAGCAGATCCATGGATGCACAGTAATCTATGACGACTTTGTTGTTTTGCGACAATTTCACAAGCTCAATGATTACAAATTCCAAAAATTCATCATTGTTACTACGCCCGTCGCTCTCTGCGATGATCTCCTCAGCGGGTCGTGCAAAGTGGGCATCCCAATCATACCCCCCATGTTCTTTGTAGCGATTATCACCTGCGATTTGTAACGGTTGATATTTTTCTTCGCAAAACGATTTATACTGCTTAAAGGGTTTGCCGTTATGATTATAATCAAACCAAACAAACCCATGTTTTTCGACCAGGACTTTTGCCATTGTAGTCTTTCCGGCCAATATGGTTCCCGTAAGGAAATATACATTTTTCAAACTGTGCTTCAAAATGTTGTTCGCGATATGCATAGATTTGCCTCCTCAGAAAATGCCCCGATGTGGGGATTTTTGTCCGCGCGGTAATAGTCGCGGCCGTCGGGAGATTGCGTGAAATATTATTACTCGTCCTCACCATCGTAATATGCCACATTGCTGCCCAATAAAAAATTATCGCGCATCCCACCCGCGTGGCGGATGCCAACTTTGCCCGTGCGCGGATAATACGCGATGTCGGGCGTTTGGTTCGTATCCACGTCAAGGTACACCAGCGCGTCCGTTGGGTGCGTGTTAGTAATTTTGTGCGCACCCGCTTCCCCCGCCGGGCACACAATTACATCGCCCGCCGTTATCGGAAACATGCCGTCATTCGATTCCAGCTCACCACAACCCGCTATGACGTAGAAAACTTCCTCATTGGTCGTGTGGTAGTGGAAGGGGTAATTCGACTTGCCCGGCGGCAACGTGTAGAACGCGACGACCGTTTGGTTACCCTCGCGCGGGCTAGCTACTTCGTATTTGTGCACACTTGGTGTAACGGCCTGCTTGGCAAAACCGTACTTGGGGTGGTCGTCTACATGTTTGGCTAGGATGTCGGCCATGCGGGTGATGGTGATTTTATTCATGCGACTACCTCCTCATAAAATGCCCAGCGGTGGGGATTTTGTCTGCGCGGTAATATTCGCGGTCATCGGGGGGTAAGTTGAACTTACCCGGCAACGCGCCATCTTTTGAAGTTGTCGCAGTATCCGCTGCCGCCACGGTGTTTGCCACCGCTCCTGCATCCCCCGCGTTCGCATCTCCGACATCCTGCGCCACAACCGGTTCCAACAACCGCATTTCCGTCAGTGCGGATTTTTTGCTTTTCAGCAGCGTAAACACCGTCAAGCCACCGGATGACTTGGACGCGTTGAGCGGTATTAATGACGAATGCAGCACCATGGCTTTGTCTTTGCCGCGCTGCAGGTACAAGTCTGCGTCAGCAGCCAGCCACTCCATGCCCACCAGCGGCGATTTATCACTGTAGGCGTTCACCAATTTCTTGCGGTTTTGCTTGGTGGCGTAGGCGGATAACGGCACTTTGGCACACTTGCCGTTTTCGAAGGCGAACACCATGTAGCCGGTATAATCCCGCGCGGGCACCATGTGGATGACGCGCTCGCCTGCATCCATGCCCAGCACATTAGTAAGGTATTCGCCCAGCGACGACGCCTTGCAATCGGCAATATCGTACAGCCGCATCTTGTAGCAATTACTGGTGCTGGAGAAGAAAAGCATTTCATCGCGGTTGGTGGCATCCAACTCCTGCACGATGCTGTCGTTTTCCTTGAGCGCTTGCTCGCCCGCCGACCGCAGCGACACCAGCGATATTTTCTTCAAGTAATTCTCCCGCGTCAGGAACAATTTGAGGTTGTAATCTTCAATGAAGGATTCCTCGGTGGGGGTGGATGTGACCGCGTCATAGATGATATCCGTGCGGCGGGGCTTGCCGTATTTTTTGATGATTTCCTTGAGTTGCGTGATGATGAGCGCCCGGATTTTGACCTCGCTGCCGTGGGTGAGTTTGAGATCGTCAATTTCCTTGCGCAAGTCCTCGCGTTCGGCCACGCGCCCCAGCAGATGTTCGCGGTTCAAGTGACGCAGGCGGATTTCTGCAATAAATTCGGCTTGTAGCAATGTAATGTCAAAACCCTGCATCAAGTTGGCGATAACGTCTTTTTCCTTCTCTGTTTCGCGGATGATCTTGATGGCCTTGTCGATGTCCAGCAAAATTTTCGCCAAACCTTCTAACAGGTGTAGCTTTTCGGATTTTTTCTCAATGTCGTAGGCCAAGCCGCGCTTGATGCAACCCATGCGAAAAGCCGTCCATTCTTCCAAAATGGCCGCAATGCCCATGACACGCGGGCGGCCATTGACCAAGAAATTGAAGTTGCAATTAAAGCCGTCTTGTAGCGTCGTCAGCGAGTACAAACGCTGCATAATCGCGTCCGCGTCGGCGGTTTTTTTGATGTCGATGGCAATTTTCAGGCCGTGCAGGTCGGTTTCGTCGCGCACATCTTGGATGTCGCGCACTTTGTTTTGCTTCACCAACGACACGATTTTGTCGATAATTGCTTCCGCCGTGGTGGTGTATGGAATTTCATAAATTTCGATGCACGAATTCTTCTTGTCAAAACGGTACCGCGCACGCAATTTGAACGACCCGCGCCCCGTTTCATAGATATTATTAATTTCCTCCGGTACGTAAAGCAGCTCGCCACCTGTTGAAAAATCGGGCGCAAGCAACGTCTTAGTGATGTCATGCGCGGGGTTTTTCAGCCATGCAATCGTCGTTTCGCACACTTCGCGCAGGTTAAAACTGGCCACCGTGCTGGCCATACTCACCGCGATACCTTGGTTGGGTGTCACCAACAAATTGGGGAAAGTCGTGGGCAACAACGTTGGTTCCTGCATCGTGCCGTTATAATTATCCACCATATCCACGACATTCTTGTCGATATCCGCAAAAATTTCGCGGCAGATTTCATCCAGCTTGGCCTCGGTATAGCGACTTGCCGCATATGCCATATCCCGCGACGAATGCTTGCCGAAGTTACCTTTCGAGTCCACAAACGGGTGCAGCAGCGCGTCATTACCCCGCGTCAGACGCACCATCGTTTCGTAGATAGGCCCATCGCCGTGCGGGTTTAACCGCATTGTTTGCCCGACAATATCCGCCGATTTAATGCGTCCACGCGTGGATGACAACAACCCCATTTTGTACATCGTGTACAAAAGTTTGCGGTGCGCCGGTTTGAACCCATCCATTTCCGGTATTGCGCGGGAAATAATGACGCTCATCGCATACGGCATAAAATTGATTTCCAACGCGTCGGTAATGGCTTGTTCGATGATTTCGGCTTCGGGCGCGGCTACGGGGGGGGAGAGTTTTTTTGGCACGTGCGTTCAGTCCTTTTTGAGTTGGAATAAAAATCAAGGGCAAGGTCAAAAGCAAGACCGTGAGCGCTGCCCACACCCGCGAGCTTTAAAAAGCTCGACCAAACTTTTTGTAAGAAACCGCAAGCGGTTTATTGGGGTAATTGGCGTTGTTTTTGGCAGGTGGGCGTTTTAGGGTTTGCGTAGGATGTAGGCATAGGATGTGATGACGATTTCTAGGCCGAAGGATGCTGCAGCTTCGCCTAGCTCCCAGTCGGTGCTTTCTACGCGGCGGTAGTGCGGAGTCTTTTCTTCGATGATGAAACCGGCGCGGGTGAAGCGTTCGTCCCAAGTTAGTTTGTCGTTGCGGAACCAATTTTTTTTGCCCCAACGGTCGAATACTTCTTGGACAATGGCTTTGTTTTCGTGTTCGTTTTCGATGGTGAAGAGGTGACCGCCGGGTTTTAGTACGCGGTATGCTTCGCTTATGCCGTTCGCTTGGTCATCGCCCGCGTAGCGCAGGGACGACAGGCCGATGTTGGAGGTGATTGCGTCGATGGTGTTGGACGGTAGCGGCATGTTGGCGGCGTTGAAGCATGCGAATTGGATGAGTGCTTCAGGTGCGTTGGTTTGCATGAAGGCTTGCCAGTTTTCGATGACGGCGGGGCAAGCGTCGGTGGCCAGCACTTGTGCGTCGGGGCGGATGGCTAGGATGTCCGGCAGCAGCCCCAAGTTGGGGCCGCAGGCGATTTCCATCAGCGGCAAATGCGTGTCGGCGGCTTTTTGGCACAGGGCGTGGTATACCGCGTTGTTGTAATCGCCGGTTGCGCCGCGCGTTTGCCACCGCCGCGCGAATCGTCCGCCCGTTGTCCACGATGCGATATCCGCTTCGTCGAATTGGTCGCCCTCGCGGTCACTGCCGAAATAGGGCGTGCCGTTTTTTTCGTACTGCGGGGGTTTTGACCAACGTACGTTATTCATGTGGCGCATCAGTGTCACGCTCCGAAGATGAACTTTTCGATTTTCTTCGCCTGCGCGTTGGGGTTTAGGTGTTGGATTTGCGCGGTGATTTTTTGCGCGGCTTCGTTGGAGGTTAGGGTTGCGGCTTGGGCGAAGGTTGCTTCGTCGAAAAAGTTTTCCGGTGTGCATAGGACGGTGGATGCCCAGCAATTTTCGTTGTTTTCGCGCAGGGGGTGGCGGTAGGCCTTGCCGCACACGGTTAGGAACATGCGCATTTGCAACTCCACCAACGCGCGGTCAAAAGCGGCCTTGTCCTCCTTGGCGGCGAAGCCCGCTTCAGGGCGCAGGATGTGGGTGGGGGTTGCGCCGTTTTGTGCCACGACATCGTACACACGCTTGGCTGCATAACTGATTTGCCCCGCTTCATATAATTCGCAGAAAGTCGCGAGGCCGCGCCCGCCACTCCCGCGTCGCGCCGCCAAAAAAAACGGATACCAAGCCCGCGCAATATAACCGTTCTTCTTGAAAAACAACTTCGCATATGCAATGTCATTACGCTCGTCCAACACGCGCATCCGCCACTCCCAAGGATCGGTCTCCGCATCGCCCGTATGCCACGCAATGGGCGAACCATCGGGCACCGGGTCATTCCAATTCCAATGAATATAAGAATAAATACCTTCATCGTTGCCACCAGCCATAGAAAATCCCGCATCCAGCAGCGTATCCACAAAATCCTTATACGAACGAATCATACCTATCCCCAATCGTGTTCAATAATTTGCAACCATTATTTTCAACCGCAAAAAATAATTTTTCAGTTGGTGGCAAATTGCCACCAACTGATTTCTGCACCCGCCACCCGTCAAGCCTCGCGAAGCACAGCGCGGGTCAATGGGCGCTGCCTGCCAGTGGCAGGCGTTTAGCACGGGCGCGAATGCGCCCTGGGTCCGAAGGACGCGTTCCCTCGCGGGTCTGGTGCCGGCTAAAGCCTTATTTGGCAGCGCCCAGGGTCTTAGTCTTTTGCACTACAAATCAAACCGCTCTTTAATCATCGCCGCCACATCATCCGGCGATAATTCCGAATTATCGATTTTCATATAATTCTCAAACGGCATCTCACCATCGTTGCTCAACAGCCGGAATTTTTCGTCCTCATTTTTCAGCAACGCCGTCGACCACGCTAAGTCGCGCTTGGACTTCTTGTTGGCCAGCCGGTTTTCGTTGTCCACGGTATGGCGTTGCAAGCGGATGGCCTGCGGAGCCACCAATTCTACATAATATATATCCGCACCGCGGCGGCGGAAAATGTCTACCATGCCGTCGATATACGCCCAATCTTCAGGGCGGTCGAGTGCCCACATGTAGGTGAAAATTAAGCCGTACTGTTGGTCATCGGCGGCGAACTCCTCGAACACGGCTTCGCGGATGCGCTTGTCCAAAGCGGCCTTGCGGTAGCCGAAAATGTCGATGCCCAACTCGATGTCCATGTGGCCGTGGTATAGGCGCAGTGGCGTGATGCGAGTCAGGGCTTGGCCGACGGTCATCTTGCCTACCGCGCCCGCGCCGAAGATTATTAACAGCTTCTTAATCATTTGTGATTTTATCATTCATTTGAATTTTTGCTTTCTTTTTATATACATTATCAAAAAATTTCAACTCTTTTTTATGCTTAACTGGATTGCCATATATATCTTCATATTCGACATAAATAGATAGCAATCCCAAACATTTTAATAATTGCAATCTATATGTTTGATAATCTTCATCACTAACGTCATCAGGTTGTTTATATTGCAAAAGCCTGATTTCTTCTCCAACTCCAACATCTAAACTATCAAAACTTTGTGTTGTACATCCGCTTGGCACTTTTCCTAACATGAATGATTTTATATTTCTTGATTCTTGACCATCATCAGATAAATACATTAGCTTTTTTATTAACATTGGACCAGTGCCAACATTATGCATAATTATTGTCGTTTTGCTTGATATTGCTGAAAGCCTTATATTGCATATTGGCATCACGCTATTTTGGTTGTGTATATGCTGTTGCCTGATTGATTTGAGTGTAAAATAAATTGAAACAGCTCCAACAATTACCGCTGTGAAAGCAGTTATCATCGTTAATATAATTTCAATGTTCATAATTATCTTCCTTTCATTATATATAATAAGCACTGTACAAAATTTTATTTTTGCATTGCAATTCATTAAATTATAATCACCCAGTTTCCGCCATATCAAGGTACAAATGCCCGTTTTCTTCAATAAATTCCTTCCGGCCGCGCAGGTTGTCGCCCAGCAGGGTTTCGAACATCTCCTGCGTGCGGGCGGCGTCGGTTGGGATTACTTGTACCAAGCGGCGGGTGGCGGGGTTCATGGTGGTTTGCCACATCATTTCGGGTTCGTTTTCACCCAGGCCTTTGGAGCGTTGGATGGTGTATTTTTGGTTGTTTTTTTCGATTTTTGCGAGGATGTCGGATTTTTCTCGTTCGCTGTAGGCGAAGTGGGTCTCGGTTTTGCCTTTGCCTGACGCGGTGATTTCGTAGAGGGGGGATTCGGCGATGAAGACTTTGCCGGCCTCGATGAGGGCGGGGGTCAGGCGGTACAGCATGGTGAGGATGAGGGTGCGGATGTGATAGCCGTCGTAGTCGGCGTCGGTGCAGATGACGATGCGCCGCCAGTTTAGGCGGTTGATGTCAAATTCGCTCACGTTTTTCTTCTCGGCGCGGGGGGTGGTGCCGTCGGTGTTGGTGGTCTTGCGGCGGCCCGCTTTGCGGTTGATTTCTACGCCGCAGCCCAGAACGCGCAGCAGATCGGTGATGATTTCGTTGTTGAAGATGCGGTCGTAGTCGGCTTTAAGGCAATTGAAGATTTTGCCGCGCACGGGCATGATGGCTTGGAAATCTGCATCGCGCCCCAGCTTACACGAGCCGAGGGCGGAGTCGCCTTCTACGATGTAGATTTCGCGCTTGTTCACGTCCTTGGTGCGGCAATTGACGAATTTTTCGACGCGATTATTCAAGTCGATGGAGCCGGTGAGTTTCTTTTTGAGCGAGGCGCGGGTCTTTTCGGCCGATTCGCGGCTGCGCTTGTTGGCGAGGATGGACGTGGCCAACTTGACCGCGTCGGCCTTGTGCTCGATGAAGTAGATTTGCAATTGCGTTTTCAAGAAGTCGGTCATGGCTTCTTGGATGAATTTGTTGGTGATGGATTTTTTAGTCTGATTTTCAAAGGAAGTCATGGTGGAGAAGGAGTTGACGATGAGCACGAGTGATTCCTCGATGTCGCCGAAGGTGATTTTCTTCTCGTCCTTTTTGTAATGGTTGTTGGCTTTGAGGTAGGCGTCCACGGCAGAAACATAGGCCGATTTTACGGCCTTGTCGGGTGCGCCGCCGTACACCAAGTGGCTGGAGTTGTGGTAATACTCCAGTGTGCCGCCGTCGGGCGTGAAGCAGAACGCGATGTCAAATTTGAGCTTGTACTCCGGGTTGTCGGGTTGGTCGCGGCCCTGCGTTTCGTGCGACAAAAAGTGCGGCGTGGTGAGCGCGGTTTCGCCCGCCAGTTCGCGGATATAGTCGGCGATGCCGTTGTCGTAGCAAAATTTTTGCACGGTGCCGCTTTCTTCGTCGCGCAGCACGAAAATGAGGCCGCCGTTGACGATGGCCTGCCGCTTAAGCATGTCCGCATACCATTCCGCCGGTACATTAATGTCTGTAAAAACCGCGCGGTCGGGCCGCCAAGTGATGCGCGTGCCCGTCTTGCGCCCCTCATGCGGCTCCTTGTTCAAGCCGCCAATATTTTCGCCCGATTCAAACCGCAACGTAAAGCGGTACCCCTCGCGGAAAATTTCCGCCTCCATGTACTCCGAAGCATACTGCGTAGCGCACAAGCCCAGCCCGTTCAAACCCAGCGAATACGTGTAATTCGCCGCTTCATCGTTATTGTCATATTTGCCGCCTGCGTACAATTCGCAAAACAACAATTCCCAATTGTAGCGTTCTTCAATCGGGTTATAATCCACAGGCATGCCACGCGCTTGGTCAATGACCGTCACCGAGAAATCCTTGTGGCGGATGATTTCAATTTTTTTTCCATATCCCTGACGTGCTTCGTCAATTGAGTTTGAAATAATTTCAAATATCGAATGCTGGCAACCCTCAATCCCGTCCGAACCAAAAATAACGCCCGGACGCTTGCGCACACGATCCGCGCCCTTTAATTGCGTAATCGACTCATTTCCGTAGTCCAAATGTTTTGCCATTGCTAATCCCTCTTTTCCAACTAACTCCACCCCCAACTATACCACAAACCGCGGACGAGCGGGAAATATCCTTCATCTGCATTACACGCACAGCACGCAATCTATTCTGTACTAGCTTGATTATTTTTCGCTATTTGATTACAATACATTCAGAATATAAATCAAATTTAAACGCACATTGCGTAACGAAAGCAGGTAGACATGGCGAATAACAAGCAAAACATCCGCAAGGAAATGGGCAGCCGCGTGCGCGTATTGCGCAAAGCCCGTGGATTATCCATCGACACATTGTCGGTAAAATTGGGGCTCACCCCCGGACATTTGGGGCTAATTGAAAGAGGCGATCGTGGCATAACCGTAGACCGCCTCATGCAAGTATGTACCTATTTTGGGTGCACCGCAGATTTTTTATTGACCGGAAAAGACAAAGCAACGTCGAAAGGCAAAGCCACCGCATCCGTAGATTTAATGCTAAGCGACGACGAGCGCGAAAAATTAGCCGAGTTGATTAATCTCTTGCGTGGTTAGTAGCCGCCATTGACCTTTCGGTAACGCCCCCAGCCGCACGCCGCCGATTTCCACACGCTTGAGCGTGATGACTCGGTGGCCGATGGCTAACAGCATTTTACGTACTTGACGGTTTCGGCCTTCATGGAGCGTCACGCACACCCGTGCGTCGCGCTCTTTTTTTATGAGTTCAATTTCGCACGGCGCGGTGCGTTTGCCGTCGATATCCAACCCTGCGCGGAACGCCTTCATCGCATCCTCGCTAGGCACGCCTTGCACCCGCGCAATATATTTTTTCTTACATACAAACGACGGATGCGTAATACGATACGCCCAATCACCATCCGTAGTAACCAGCAGCAGCCCGCTCGAATCCGCATCCAACCGCCCCACGCTAAAGCAACGCCCCAACGGCGGCCGCATTTCTTCCGGTAGTAAATCAAAAATCGTCGGCCGGCCTTGCGGGTCGTCTGCTGTCGTCAGCGCACCTTCTGGCTTGTGCAGCATAAGATATACATGCGCCGTCGCCACTTGAATAGGCTTGCCGTCCAGCAAGATTACATCCACGTTGGGGTCGACTTGCGTACCCGGCACTGCCACCACGCCGTTCACCGTAACGCGGCCTTCTGCCACAAACGCATCCGCTTTACGCCGCGATGCGGTGGGGGATAGGATTTTTTGCAATCGAATTTTCATGCGGTTAGTATAGCACAACTTATTTGACGGTGCTAAAAAGCGGCCTTATACTGCGGCGGCGCGGTTAAGGTCGGGGCCAAGGTCAAAAGCAAGACCCTGGGCGCTGCCCAGACCCGCAAGGGGCACCAGCGCCCCTTGACCCCTGATGAGGCTTCGCCGCCACGGACGGTTGTATTGCACAAATATAAAAACAACACAAACCGCGCACGCGCGGTTTTTATGATAAAAAAATTTTAATGATAGGTGATGCGACATGGAAACTACGATGAGAACGGCCATGCGTGCTGCGCGGGTTTCGATTTTTGTTAATATTTTGCTTTCGGCTTTTAAGTTGGCAGCGGGGATTTTGGGTAATTCTGCGGCTATGATTTCGGATGCGGTGCATTCGATTACGGATTTGATTAGTACTGTGGTGGTGATTATTGGCATCCGGCTTTCGGGCAAGGCGGCGGACAAAGACCATCCTTATGGGCACGAACGGTTTGAATGCATTGCGACGTTGGTGTTGGTGGCTTTGGTTACTTATGTAGGTGTGGGCATTGGCTGGTCGGGCTTGCAAACCGTATGGGAAGCCTTCTCTGCCCGCGGCACGGGGGAATTTTATTTGCCCATCCCCGGCCTCATCGCGCTCATTGCAGCCGCGATTTCCATCGTGGTCAAAGAAGGCCTCTTTTGGTACGTGCGCGCCGCCGCCCGCAAAATTGATTCCCAAGCCCTCATGGCCGACGCATGGCACAGCCGCGCCGATGGCCTGTCCTCCATCGGCAGCTTCATTGGCATCGGTGGTGCCATGTTGGGCTTCCCCATCATGGACGCCGTCGCCGCGCTCATCATCTGCCTCTTCATCTTCAAAACTGCCTTCCAAATTGCCATCGACGCCATTAACAAACTAACCGACAAAGCCGCCGACGACGAAACCCAAGAAGCCATGCGCACCGTCATCACCACCCATCCCCAAGTCCAAGGCATCGACCGCTTGGACACCCGCCTCTTCGGCAACAAAATCTTCGTAGAAGCCGATATCCAATTAGAAGGCACGCTGTTGCTAAGCGAAGCCCACGCCATAGCCGAAGAAGTCCACGACCAAATCGAAGCCGCCTTCCCCAAAGTAAAACACTGCATGGTACACGTCAACCCCGCCAGGCCACCCGGCGAGCCACACGAACCCAGCGAAGCATAACCGCGGAATCTATCATGAATTGCAAAACATGTCAAAACAAACCTACGCAAAAATCCACGCTATACTGCCCCCAAGTCATCGGCGTATCCTAGACATCCGCACATGTATACACGGCTCTCATGACAAACGTATGCAAACGTCCCTGCGTGCATCCCGTACAACACATGCTTAAGGATCGAATCGTTACCACCGGACTTAGACTCACAAAAACCTCTGGCCAGAGAGAGTCAACAACAGGAAGTACTATAATGGGCTGCCCGCCTGTAACCACCGCACCAAATATAAAAAGCCGCAAGCTGCAAACCACGTAGTCAATGGCAACATAACAACTGAATCACCCGGCGTTGCCTCAAGCCATGAGGAAACGCGTATTATCCATGCCCTGCGCAGCCCGCGCGGGGCTTTTTTATTTTACGACAAAAAGCTTCAGTAATAAGTTGTTTTTTTTTTTCACATAGTATTCTATGGCCAACAAACAAGAAAGCGGTGATTCCATGCGCCATTTAACGAGAGCGCAAATGCTGGAAGAAATTAAAACCATGCGCCAAGATTTAATTGGCGATTGGCACGCATCTCTACTCAGCGATATGGAGTTGGAACTCGTACTCCCTGTAATAGCGGGTAAAGAGCAAGAGCGAAGTCAAATTTTAGAAATAATGGAATTAAAACAGGCAAAAGCCAAGGAAATGTTGAATCAATTATTTTCAGCAATGGATTTATTGGAGGGAGATTTGACATGTCAATCATAAATGTAAATTATAACAACGTATTTGATACCATGGGCCAAGCCCCAAACAACATATCCAACGGAACTTCGCATGCCAACAACCTGCTTCAAAGAGCGCGCAGTCAAATGGGGCAATTGGGTGGTGTAAGCAACCAAACCGCACAAGAAGGCATAGAACTGTTTGAACGCAGCACGACCGTGATGGTCGAGGCTGTCAATCACTTCATCACCGCCATAGTAGGCTCGGCACAACATCTGCAAGCCGAAGAGGGTATCATTGCCAAAAGTTTTGATTTACAATAATCAAACCCATAGGAGGATGTCATCATGCTCAACGGATTTGTAGGCGGTGCCGCCAAGCAATGGCTGTCACGGGCCGAAGCTGTACTTAACGCCGCCATCGGCGTACACAATCGTAATGCACACGGCGTATCCATCACCAACGAACGCGAGCTGCCCTATACCCCCGACCAAGCCCTGTCCGGTGGCGGCGGCGGCGGCAGTGAAAATATCGTGGCCGACCGGGACATATATTGGCAAGCCATGCAATACGCGACAGACGCCAACCTAGCCAATGGCGAATCGATATACCAGGCCCTTATGTATGTACAGCAGATTTGCAGTACTGATTTTCTACTGCCTGCCACGACCCCGGTGGTGCAGGAGACCGCGGCACAATTAATGACTGCATTAAATAATATTAACAACCTGCGTCATGAATACGTCGGAATTGTACGGAGCATCCCTGGTGCCCTTGCGGAAGATCCCACCGGCCACCAAGTGGATATGGCATGGAACGCATCCGCCGCCAATGGAATATGGCGCGAAATAGAGCAAACTCTTAACGCGCAAGCACCCCACATGCAAGACACCATTACCGCACACAACCGCGAAATAGGCCGTATGATAAACGCCCTTTCTCAATTAGCTGCTACCGCCAACACCGCCTCATGCCCAGACACAAGAGCGGCCGCGCAAAGACAAATGAATGAATATCAAAGACGAATTTCTACCTTGCAAACCGCTATAATGAACCTACAACGCGGCATTGATGACTTGCAAACCGGCACTTCCACACTGCGGCGGCAACTCGGCACCACGCAAGAAACCCTACAAGAAACCGACCGCCAACTGGCAGAACGCATACGCA
>WQVD01000017.1 GCA_009781755.1 Defluviitaleaceae bacterium
AATATATGGAAAGCGATTGATACTATGTGCGAAATGTTCCCACCATTGGCGTTATCCGTGGCAGAACATTTTGGATTTTCATATCACCAAGATGAAGAAGATGGTATGCGGATATATCTCAAGTTAGTACGAGGTGTATAGGTTAATTTTATGATATGTTCCACCATAGGTATGAGTAGCGTTATTTCTACCCTTCACAGATTGTATCCTAACCATCCATTTGCAGGAGGATGTATTAATGAACAAACACCTTTATTGCTGTCAAAATGCGGCACAAAATTTCTTGGACCACATCATCCCCGTTCCCGATGACTTCAATGTTGACCCCAAATGCCTTCACGGATTAGACCAAAGCGAATTTATTAATGGCTTAAAGGCCTTTACTGAAATCATACAGGCCATGTACATTGATATGATACAAAACACTGAAACATATGGTTTGCCGCTGGTAGAGGACATTCAATATGAAAAATACAACCCAAAAGCCGGAGCATCGTGGTATTCCGCATTTAGGTTGGTGACGACCCTGCACAACATGGTGCAATGCGGAGAACTGACGGGTGAAGGCATTGCGGTCAATAAAAAAATTTTTGCGGAAACTAACAAAAAACTAAAGAATTATAGCGTTTCCAATACCCCTATGATATTGAAAAAATTATGCGATTACGGTTTTATCATTCAAGGTAGCGAAACATTCACCATCTCCCACGCAGACGGTGGTTATATCATCCCTGCGTTATATGGTTACATGTCGAATGTGCGGCTATACAAGTACGCACTTTTTTCTTTGAATTACTTTTTGGCAACACCGCAGGACACATGGTCTGATGCGTGGAGCATGTCAATGTTCGCCGAATACCTTGCGGGAGAGGAACGGGAATTTTACGAAAGTTTTAACAGGCACTTGCTTACCACTGATTTGGTGGTAGGAAAATCGGATGATTACAGCAATATCTCATTTAGGCGTGAATATGTGATGCCCAAAGGCAAACCCATTCTTATCCGCTTTCATTCCGACCATGGGACGCTACGTATAGGTCTGCGTTTGCGTCATATAAACAGCTACTCCGATTACATCGAAACCGTACCCGAGCGGGTCAAGCAGATTTTCCGCCGCGAATCCAACTGCCGTTTATGTAAAGAACCATGTGAGAACCTTTTTACTTGGACGTTTGAAGGTATAACCTATGCGGTGTGCGGATATATGTATTATTTTGACATTGCCGATTATAAACCGGAGGACGTGGCGTTTTATAATCAAATTATTTTACGCGAAGTAAAAGCCGCCGGGCAGAAGGTTAAGAAAACATGAAACGTTATCAAGCCGTAGAAGCGGTAAGCAAAGCAATACTAAACGACGGATTGGTTGAAGCCTTGTTCTTAAAAGGTTCCATCGCACGTGGCGAGGACGATGATTATTCGGATGTTGATATGTATGCCGTGGTGTTTCATGAAAATCGCGATAAATTTCTTGCAAGAAGAATACAATATTTAACGCATTACATGCCCTTGGTGTATTGGTCGGAATCCGATTTTGTCGGCCCGCAAATTGTCGCTGTCTTTAAAAACGCGCTGCATTTTGACTTGTATACGGTTGCGCCGGACGCAATACCACAAACCGATGCAATTAAAATATTGTATGACAAAAATGGCGTGCTGGCGTCCTATCAACAAAAAGCACTTGGCATATCGCCCGCCGATGTCGTGACGAATGTGCATGAATTTACGTTCGTACTTTTGGAGTTTGAAGCCGCATATATGCGAAAAGATTTTATTTGGTCTATACGGCTGTTTTATGCATTATTGGCGCACCTTTCATTTGTCGCGCGGTATATACACGACGCAGACAACGCACAGCTTGCCTTAAAGCGATTGCACAAAGTGCTGCCGGTTCACCTCCGCACAAACTTTGAAAACATCCTTGAAAATGCCACGCCAACCCATGTACTCACTGCTGTTAAAATGATTGCAACGCTCGCAAAAGAACAAATCGCAGCACTTCCGAGCGATATAAAAGAGAACGTTAACATGAAATTCTTCACCCTGATGCAAGGCAAAATCGCCGGTATGCAATGATTTTGGAAATCAACCGGTGGCAATTTGTCACCAATTGAAAATTCCTCCCCAAGACGAAAGGATAAAATCATGAAATCAATCGAAATATTAAAAGCGCATGACGCGGACGTGGCATACATCGAATCACGCATCGAGGCGTACAACAACAACCTAGTACCGCCCGTCCCCACCGAGTACCTCGCCGCTTGCATAAAAGAAAACGATGAAATCGTAGGCGAAGTCATGGCCGAAATCCATTTTGGCAACGTGCTTTTCATCGATATTTTATGGGTACATGAAAAATGCCGCGGCAAAGGTTATGCCACGGCACTTATGAATCATATTGAAAATTTGGGCATGACGCAGGGTTGCAAACTTAGTCACGTATCAACCTACGAATTTCAAGCGTTGGGTTTGTACGAAAAATTGGGTTATACGGTTTTCGGTTATATGGACGATGTGCCGTTGGAGTACAAGGATTACTACATGCAAAAAAAGTTGACCGCGCGCAATGCCGTGGACGCAAGCATTAAAATTCACCAACCAACGGAAGAAGAATTGGAAGATTTCAGCATCGGCTTGCAAGAATACAACAAAAGCAAATTGCGATTTGACTGCATTCCCATGTCCATTGGTTTTAACCGCTGCATCAAAGTGGGCGACGAAGTTGTGGGCGGAATATTGGCGTATGCATTTTGGAATATGGCGGTTGTGGAAGCACTTTGGGTAAAGGAAGAATTTCGCAACAAAGGTTATGGCACCGCATTGTTAAACGCAGCAGAAAGCATTGCGAAAGAAAATAACCGTACCATCATTTACTTTGAAACATTTAATCCGCAAATGAAACGCTTGTGTGAAAAATTGGGTTACACCGTTTACGGCGTTATGGATGATTATCCCGAAGGGCACCGCAGGTACTACATGTGCAAAAAGTTAACCGCCGATGCTATTTCATAAACTACTTTATCCCGCCAAACCACCCCACCCTTTAACAAGCAAGCCAAACCCCCAAACATAAGCATAAAACACTCCGCCACAAACACAACGGGAAAGTCATCCCCCAGCAACCCCATTTTATTAAAAACGAACAAAGCCAACGAAAGCACCATCGCGATACCGAGCCAAAAATAAACGGTATCGCGCTTTCGTTTTTCCTTTGTTCGTTTATTTTTTTCCCGGTCGGATTTGGTGAAGCACAGCATGACCCAAACAATCATGCAGCCAAACCCTATAACCGCGCCAATGTTATGTAAAATACCGGACATCGTCGGTGACACGCCCAGCAGCCCCACGCGTTCAACATCCACGTAGGGGGAGGCGCACATCTGCAACGCTACCACCGTAAACCCCGCAAACATCCCGGCAGTTACAACCCGATCCATTCGGTCGTGGGCATACACGATGGCATAAGTCAAAGCAAACAATGCCAACGCACCCAAGCAAAACGGCAGTATCGGCGCAGTCCGATTTGCAATTGTCGCCGTTTCCGATATAGACAGCGGAAACGGCAGCCCATGCGTCACCATTGTAGCAAACAGCACCACCGGCCCGATGAAAATGGCAATGACCCCCATCGACTTTAATTGAAAACGCCTGAATCCTTTGCGTGTTCCCATAACATCCATGATAATTGCCCCCCCGCACACATCTATGTTCATACATTGCAACATATATGCGCCGACTGTTGGGATAATTCTTAGAAGCTGTGTTCATAGACGGCAATGGTGACATGGCGCGATAATTTCACGACAATTGAGGAGGTATTGACGCGGCTTGCCGAGGGGCAAGCAAGGAAATGCCGACGAAAAGTGACGGGAAATTGACCGTCATGGCATCGTTAACGGCTATGAACACAGCTTCTTATACAACCACAAACAAAAAACTCCACACAAATAAGTGCGGAGTAATTGCGATGCATGCGGGCAACATGGGTTATGTTACGCCGCTGGTGTTTCATAGACTTGCGTATTCGTTTGTAATTATGCGGAAAAGTAGGCGGGCTGCCCTTTATAGTACTTCCTGTGTTGACTCAAGCAAATCCATAGGATTTGCAAGTGCCGGCCGGCATTTTTGTGAGTCTAAGTCCGGTGGTAACGATTCGATCTTTAAGCATGTGTTGTACGGGATGCACGCAGTGACTTTTGCATAAGTTTGCCGTGAGAGCCGAAATTACATGTTGCGGATGTCTAGGATACGCCGATGACTTGGGGGCAGTATAACACCTCGCGCTTGCCCGTTTCTAAGAAAAAGGTTCAAAACTTTCGATGCTGCCGTGCGCATGCCGTCAAATCCTATTTCACTCTGCCGATTTAAAGTTATATAGCGGTTTCACCACTTGCACGATGTCCACCGTATCACCGATATATTGCACGATGTCGTTCATAGCCTTGTATGCGAAGGGTGCCTCATCCAGTGTGCTGCGGTTGATGGTGGATGAGAATATCCCTTTCATGGATTTTTCGTATTGCGATAGGGTGATGGTGTTTTTGGCCTCGGTACGGCTCATGATGCGACCTGCGCCGTGGGGGGCAGAGCGGTTCCAATCGTCGTTGCCCTTACCGATGCAAATGAGACTGCCGTCGCGCATGTTAAGGGGGATGAGTACCCGCTCGCCCGCTTGTGCCGATATAGCCCCCTTGCGCAAAATCATGGCGTCGAGGTCGATGTAATTATGGATGGTGGTGAACGCGTCGGCGATTTTGAGCTTTGCCTTTTTCTCTAACACGTTGATGATGGCTTGGCGGTTGAGGGATGCGTACCGTTGGATGATGGCCATGTCGTGCAGGTAGTCGTGGAAGGGTTCGCCCTCTAAATACGCCAGCACGCGGTCAAATTTCTTGCGGTCGGCGTTGGTCTTTTTTATCAGGGTGTCTGCGGCTTTGTTTTGGTAAAATTCGCATACCTGCTTGCCCAGGTTTCGGCTGCCTGAATGCACGACCAAGTACATATCGCCATTTTCTGCCGTGCCCAACTCTATGAAGTGGTTGCCGCCGCCCAGCGTACCCAGCGAATGTTGGGCGCGGTTGATGTCTACATGCTTGGCGCAGCGCAATGCCGTCAAGTCGATGTCGTCGTTGTAATGGTGTGGCTCGTTCCGCGTCTTGAATCCGGCGGGCACGTGTTGGTGGATGGCCTTGTCCAGCTGGTTCAAATCCACGCGTTTGTCTTTGAGCAGCACGGTTTCCATACCGCAACCGATATCTACACCCACGAGGTTGGGCACCACTTTGTCCTTGATGGTCATGGTCGTGCCGATGGTGCAACCCATGCCCGCATGTACATCCGGCATGATACGTATCTTGCTGCCACTAATGAATTCTTGATTCAATAAGTGCTCAATTTGTTGCAACGCGCCGGGTTCGATTACGTCGGTGAACACCTTCGCCGTGACGTATTTGCCTTGTAATTCGCGCATGTTATCGCTCCTTTTTCAAAAAAATAAACGCATCGTTCCAACCAAAACGTTTGGATTCTGCGTTTAAATATGCCCTCTCGCAATCTTCGATTGCTGGCCGGGCGGCCTGACGCTTCCGCGTCACCGGCTTCGCCGGAGTATGCCCGAGGCCGGACTCGAACCGGCACGGTCTTGCGACCGAAGGATTTTAAGTCCTTTGCGTCTACCAATTCCGCCACTCGGGCGTGTGGGGATTGTGCTGCCCGTTATTATGCGGTCAAATACGGGGGGTGTCAATCATTTTTTGTATTCATTGCTTGTCGCGGGTGTTTATATCGGCTATGATGCCAATCATGCACATTGTTGCGGATTATGGGTGAAATGAGGCTTGTATAGTGGAAATCGTTATTGTCATTATTTTGGCGGTAGGGTTGGTATTGGTTTCGGCGATTGCAGTGGTGGCGATGCTGTGGATGCGCCGTCAAGAACAGAAGCAAGATTTTGCCATGAAAAATGCCGATACACTGCTGCGGTTGGAAGATGCGCTCAACCGCGCGTTGAAGGAAATTGACATGAAGAAGCAGGCGTTATTGTCGCAATACAAGCCCGTATTGCACGCAACCGACGATCCCTCCTTGTTCACGTTAAACGAAATCGCCCCTCCTATAAAAAGAGGACGCGGCAGACCGCGCAAAACGCCCATCGTCGTCAACACACCCGCGGAGTCATTGGACGAAGCGGCAACCCATACGCGTGATGCCGATTCTGTTTTTGATACCGCACCCGTCCAAGCCCCCGCACCCAAACCCATCCCACGCAAGCAATCCCAAACGTCCAAGCATCAAAAAGTATTGGAACTGCGCGCGCAGGGCATGATCATTCCCGACATCGCCAAGAAATTATCCCTCAACCAAGGCGCGGTTACGCTCATATTGGATACGGCGGAGAAACGTAGCGAATCAGAATAATTCCATGAACACCACACGCACACCGTTTTCCTCTACTGCGCGTTGTAATTGTGTTGGCAGTGGACGTTGAGGTGCGGGTAGGTACAGGGTATGTATGCGCGGCATCAATGGAGCCAGGCGTGTGGCATCGCCCGGGCGCGGCCATTCGGTTAAGGTGAGTGAATCCGCGCGGCGGATGTTGCGGCGGTTGAGGTAACGCTCCAAGTCACGCTCGCCGCCGCGGCCTGTGCCTGTTATAGCGGCTTGGGCGTGGTGTCGGGTGATGGTGTATGCGCCTGGGGTATGTAGGTGCGTAGTTTGTACGCGCGGTGGGAAGTTTTGTACATAGATGGCACCTAGCAGCGCCGCCGTGGCGAAGAGCAGCAACGGCAGGCGTTTTTTTATTTGCGGGCCGAAGCCATGCATGACATAAGCAAAAGTTAACAGCACCGCCACGCTTGCGGCGGCAACGGGGATGCTTCCGCCGCCGGTGGGTACTAGCGCGTGGGGTAGTGACCCGAAAAAGCGGCTCACCGTTTCATACAGACGCAGGATGAAATACACTACGCCCGCGGGTATCGTGGCGGCGGGCAGCCACACCAACCCCACCAATGCCGTCACCACACCCATCACCAACAGTGCCAGCATAAACGGCAGCAGCAGTACATTCGCGACAATGCTGTACAGCGGGATTTCATAAAAATGAAACGCGAACACGATGTAGGTCGAAAATGCCGCCGCGCAACTTACTGCCAAGCCGTTGCGGATTTTGCCATAGGCGGGCATTTTGATGCGTGCGAATAGGCGTTCCAACGGCGCGGTCAGGATGGCGATGCCGTACACTGCGCTAAACGATAGCTGGAAGCCCACGTTGTAAATCATCAGCGGTTCCCACACCAGCAACCCAATAAACGCCCAGCTGATGGTCGTTAACAAGTCATAATCGCGGTACAACACCCGGGCGAATACCAGCACCGCGCCCATCGACACCGCCCGTACCGTAGCAATCGCCGCGCCCGTCATCAAGCAGTACACGACCATGATGGCCAGCGTCGCCAACCCCGCGCGGCGCGGGTTCAATACCTTGCCCAGCAACGCGTTAACGAATAGGGTCAGTATCGTCACATGCATGCCCGAAATGGACAACACATGGCGGATGCCTGCCACGCGATAGATTTCCACCAAGTCACGGTTTAAATCATCGCGGTCACCCAGCACCATCGAGCGGATGACGCCCGCTTCGCGCAGGGGCAGGACTTCGTCAAACACGGCTGCCATGGCGTTGCGTGCTTGGCGGGTCAGGGTGAAGAAATTCGTTTGCACTTCGCCCGCTTCTACGTGGATGGGCCATAAGATGCCGTCGATTTTCTGCGTGCCCAGGTGCAGGAAGGCGTCGTAGCCGCCGGGGTTTTGGGCACGTTCCAAGGGCAGAATTTCGCCCGTAAGTTGTATGGATTGACCGATTGTAACGGTGGGCAAATGTGGGCGCAGATACACCATCAAGCGCAATGATTCGTTATCGTGCCTTGCGTGGAAAACACGCACCACAACCCGCTGGTTGCCTCCCGCAGTCCACCCTTCTGTATCCAGCACCAGCCCATAAAAATCTTGCACACCGGGATGCATAACTGTGGCGGAGGGCTCCATCCGTGCCGCACCCCGCCACATCCCCAACGTCAAAAAAAGCACGAAAAAAAATACCGGCGCATACCGGTATTTCTTATACAACACGCCGCACACGCACACCGCGAATGCCAGCAATAGCACATACATAACGGGCGTAAACACCAGCGGAAACGTACCTGTTCCCACCAGCACCCCCACCGCAATAAAACCCGCGCACCAAAGTGCAGGGCGCAGGGTGGGGTTCAAAACGAGGACCTACTCGTCATCGTCGCCGCGCGGGCCTATGTCTGGCTCATCTTCGTAGTAGGGGTCGTAGTACGGATCATAGGGTTCGGGTACGTAGGGCCGCTCGAAGAGGATCTCGTGATTGTATGTGAACGCCAAGTCAAAATCGAGTACGCCATGAAAGGTTTCGTGCCGATCGCTGTTGATGAAGAAAAAGACTTGATTCACTTGTTGAGGATTGAGTGTATGTGTTAAATGGCTTGTATCGGGATTATTATCTTGTAACGTCAATGTATTAACAATGCTTTGCAACATCAATCCCGCTTGCTGCGGCGTACCTTCAAATTGCGACATAAAATCCTCGGACAAATCTACATACACGCTGCGTGTATCGGTGTCACGTGTAATCCAACGCACACGCGTTTCGGATGGAATCACACGCATAAAGTAATCGTCATCAATACCTGCAACGAGCATATCTATCGTAAATTCGATCCAGCGTAGGATGTCTACATATACATCGATCAATGTTTCCGTGATGAGTCCGGTGCCATCGGGATTCAAGAAGTAAAGCGTAACATCGCGTTCGCGCATGACCCCGGGGGAAATAGAGGGGTTGTTGTCTACTGTATCCGCGTTTTCGATGCGGATGGCGGAGTTGTCGCGGTATTCTTCGTGTTCCAGCCAAGTGCGGAAGGGTACGCCGTTTTTATCGCCCGTGCCATCTATCCAAAACAGCACTTCCTCCACAAACCACAGTTCCAAAAAAGTCATCGCCAGCGCAGCGCGGAACAATCCCTCTTGAAACGCGGGCATATTACCGTGTGCGGCAGATAACGCAATACCCGCCGTTCCGTTACTGAAATATAAATCAACATACCCAGCCTCCGGCGGCCACAAGCCCCCCGGTCGCCGGTTATGGTTCCAAAAGCGATTCAACAACTCAAGCAATTGCGCCTCGTGCGTACCGGTCGCCGGAATGGTGGTGGGCGTTGCCACCAACAAACCCGCGCCGGCATCAAAAGTATACACCCGCAAACCCACGATGGAATCGCGCCGCTGTTCCCGCATGTTGGAGATCAGCACCCATGCCGCGATCCCCACCGCCAGCACCAGCAATACCGCCGCGGCAATCGCCAAGCGCGGGTTCTTTTTTATATAAGCCATATCAAGCCCCCCTCCGTATGGGAATGCGCACGACAAATACCGAGCCTTCGTCCGGCTTGGACGTGACACGTATTGTGCCCCCGTGCGCCACGACTGCCGCGTGGCTGATGGCCAGCCCCAGACCGGTTCCGCCCGTTTCGCGGTCGCGGGCTTTGTCTACGCGATAAAAGCGGTTGAAAATCTTGGTTTGTTCTGCTTCGTCGATGCCCATGCCTGTATCTTGTACGCTGACATAAGTGAATTGATGGTCCGCATCCACCGCGACTTTTACCGAGCCGCCGTGGGGGGTATATTTTATGCCGTTTTCGACGATATTTGAGATGGCTAGGGTTAGCTTGATTTCGTCGGCCTCGATTTGCACGGGGCGCACGTCGTCGTAGATGAGCGCAATGTTCTTTTGCTCGGACAACGGGGATAAACGCTTCAAGATGCCCTCGACCATTTCATTCACTGACAAGGAGGAGATGTTTAACCCCTGTTCGCGTTGGTCGATACGCACCAGTGCCAGCAAGTCGTTGTTAATGCCCGTCATGCGATCTACTTCGTTGACGATGTCTTGCAAGAATTCGCGGTACATGGCTTCGGGCGCAGATTCTTGCAATAGGATGGATTCGCTTAACACTTTCATGCTGGACAGCGGTGTTTTTAACTCGTGCGATACGTTGGACACGAATTCTTCGCGCGTTTTTTCCACAGCGTCGAGTTTTTCGGCCATGGTATTGAAATTGCTGGCCAGTAGCGCGTATTCGTCGTGGCCTTTTACGTTGTTAATGCGTGCATCCAATTGACCCATGGACATGCGCTGTACCACGCGCAAAATACGCCGCAGCGGGTGTATCAGCGTATTGGCCGTGATAAACACCACTACCAGCACCGTCAACGCCACCACCCAAATAATTGTCAGCAGTGTCGAGCGCAAGTCATCTATCATTTCAAATATATCTTCGACATTGTCAATCAGCAGCACGGCACCGACGCGTTCGGTGGTGTCTCTGCGGCTTATTACAAAAGTAGCCATGTAAATAACGCCTTCGTCACGTCTTACGTTGGTGACGATGGTTTGCTCGGCGATGGCTTGCATGACTTCGGGGATGATGGCCGTCTGCCCCACCCGTGTCCCGGCGGAATCGGCGATGATTTCCAAGGAGTCGTTAATCACCAGCACGCGATAGCCCCATTCGATAGAACGGGTATTGATTTGACTGCGCAACCCGACAACGCCTCCAGCGATCCAAGGCGGTACAGAAATATCCAAATAATCAAACCCGCGCGCGGTCGTAAGATCATGCGCCCAAAACATGTATCGCTGTATTTCAACTTCGCGTTCATAGATATATTCCGCTTCGATATGCGAAATTGCCATGAAAAAAAACACCGCAAGCGGCACCAGGCTCAACACGGTGAAACTAAGCGCCAGCTTCAAGCGCAGGGATGAAAACCAACGAACCCTATCTAAAATAGTAACCGACCCCCCACTTGGTGGAAATGTATTTCGGGTCGCTGGGGTTCTCCTCGATTTTTTCGCGTAGGCGGCGGACGTGTACGTCTACTGTGCGCACATCGCCTGTATTGTCGGGCCCCCAAATATGCGCCAGCAGCGCTTCCCGCTCAAACACACGCCCCACGTTATGCATAAAGAATTCCAGCAAATCGTATTCCCGCGCGGTTAGATTAATTTCCCGCTCGCCCACGAATACACGGCGCGCTTGCATGTCCAAACTGATTTCGCGCAGGGTCAGCATTTCCGTTTTGGCCGGTTCGCTGGCCGCCACGCGGGATGACCGGCGCAAAATTGCTTTGATCCGCGCTTTTAACTCCAAGATGTTAAATGGCTTTGTAATATAATCATCCGCGCCGTATTCCAGCCCCATAATCTTGTCCATGTCGTCGTCTTTGGCAGTCACCATCACGACCGGCACGTCCGAAAACTCGCGGATTTGCTGGCACACTTCCGTGCCCTCCATTTTGGGCAGCATCACGTCCAAGATAATGGCGTCATACTCCTTTGCCCGCGCCAGTTGCAAGGCTTCCTCGCCATCGTAGGCGGCATCGACTTGCATACCGTCCTGCTCCAAGCTGAATTTAATGCCTTTTACGATGTTGCGCTCGTCATCGACGACCAAAATGCTTGCCATTTTAATTCCTCGCTTCCGGGGGATAAAAGATGAAGGTCGTGTGGTTAAGATCAAAAGATTGAAGGTCAAAGGATTGTAAAACCCTGGGCGCTGCCAAATAAGGCTTTAGCCGGCACCCAGACCCGCGAGGGAACGCGTTCCCTCGACCCCGCTTTGCTTCGCGAGGCTTGGATTATTGGCTGGTGCAAATTTTCAGTTGGTGGCAAATTGCCACCAACTGGATCTTTATCCTAGCCATGATTGAGAGGGGGCAACGCCCAAGAACTGGGGTCGAGGGGGCTGTGCACCCCTCGCGGGGTTTGGGGCGGATGCCCCAAGGTCTTGCTTTTGACCTTAGCCGCGACCTTAGCCGCGCCCCGTCATCGCACGATGATGTACGGCCGCAGCGGATCCAATATCCCGTGCGATATCCCTGTGATGTCCAATAGCTGATCAACGTTGGCAAATCCGCCTAGCGCCTCGCGGTGATTGAGAATGGCCGTTGCGCGGGCGGTGCCTATTTGATGTAAGGTGCGGAGTTGCGCGTAGGTGGCCGTATTTAAGCACAACAAGCCATCGTCAACAACTGCGCCTGCAGCGCCGGGCATTGCGATGTGTCCGGTGACGGTGCCATCTTCCAGCAGCGTGGGCACGTAGATTTGCATCGCGTCGAAGATTTCTGCTGCGCCGTTGATGCCGGCTCGGAAGGCATAGGCGGTGTAGCCGCCTGCGGCTTCGATGGCGTGAATGACGCGTGCATCGGCAGGTAAGGTGAACACGCCAGGTTGGTATACCGCGCCTACTACATCGACGACTACGTAGGACGGCGCATTTGGCAGAGGTTGAATGGCATCAGCCGTGGGTTGTGTGGAAAATTCGCCGCCGTCGGATGCGCTCACCAACACTTCGCGGCTGCCGTTGTCTGTACGCGAAGAAGCGCGTTGCCCGTTCATCACAAACAACCCGCCCATTAAAAGAATCAAAGCCACGCCCAATATTATGTACACATGCTGTTTAATAAATTCTTTCATACCATCGTCCCCAATTCCCAAGGAGAGATACTTAATGAAAAAAACGTGCTTTGTTATTTTGGCTGCGGCAATATTATTGCTTGCCACGGCCTACATTTTACCATACGACTATATGGACGAAAACCCCTACATCGCCGCTGTGCCCGCGCTTCACCAGCCGCCGCCGTATGAAGCAGGCGCGGTGGTTATCATGTGCGCGGATACGGGCATGGTTTTGTACGGGCATGAATACCATACGACGCTGTACCCCGCCAGTATCACCAAGATTATGACGGCGTTGGTGGTGCTGGACCATGTGCAGGATTTGTCCGAGCGCATTGAATTTTCGTACCATTCGATCTTCTCCATTCCGCGCAATTCCAGCCATATTTCTATGGACGTGGGCGAGACGCTGACGGTCAATCAGGCGTTGAATGCGCTGATGATTCGTTCCGCCAACGAGGTGGCGATTGCCTTGGCAGAACACGTGGCAGGTTCGGAAGAAGAATTTGTGCGGCTCATGAACGCGCGCGCGCAGTCGTTGGGTGCGGTTAACACTTACTTTACCAACCCCACCGGTCTGCCCGGCGTGGGGCATGTAACCACGGCTTACGACATGGCGCTCATCAAGCGCGAGGCCGTGCGGCTCTTTCCCATCTACACCAATATCATTGCCACGCCGCAGTTCGCCATCCCCCCCACCGAGCGCCAGCCCGAAACGCGCTTTTTGAATACCACCAACCAAATGATCCGCCCCGGCCCCTATTTTGACGACCGCGTCATCGGCGGCAAAACCGGCTGGACCCACGCCGCAGGCAACACGCTGGTCACCTACGCCGCCCACGAAGGCCGCCGCCTCATTGTCACCATCCTACAAAGCAACGGCACCGACCCCTTCCGCGAAACCACCGCCCTACTCAACTTCGCCTTCGCGTTGGAATACGAAGACCGCGTCGTTTTCAATGCCGCCACATACACCCGCATCGTACCCGTCTACGCCACCGTCAATGATGAACGCACCGAAATTTACCGCCTAACCCTACAAGCCCCCAACGACAAAACCGCTTCCCTGCCCGCCAACTTTGACCTCACGCGCCTGCGCTATAACCTTACCGTGCAAGAAAACATCACCGCACCCATCCGCGCCGGCGACCGATTGGGCACCGTGGGTATCTATGTACAAAACGTGCGCCTGGGCGAAGTCGCATTGTTGGCGCAATCCGCCGTACCCCTGCCCGCCGCGCCAACCAATACGCAAGACAACAACGCCGCCACCGCGTCCGCATCGGGCAATTCACCCGATACAAACAACCCACACGCCGCAAATAACGCCCCCGCCACGGGCAACACGGTTGCCGACACGCCCGACGCCGATTACCCGCAACTCGTCCTATACGACCCCTACGCCGCCATGCATTACCCCCTCGCCTATCCCAACCTACCAGGCTTCACACAACACCGCGAACAGTGGACGTCACTCATCATTCCATTGGGGCTGCTGGTCGCAGGGTTGTCCTTTTCTGCGTTGGTGCTGATTACACGCCGTAAACGCAACCGCCGACATGTATATGGCGCAAATGGGCTGATGTATCGGTACAAATATTAAAAGTGTACGCACAGGCAAATTCAAGTGGTTAGTGGGGCTAACCACTTGGGTTTAAAATCGTCGCCCTTTTCATTTTTATGGATTGGGGGTACAATTCATATAATACAAAAAGGGGAGGTAGCCATGCACGCAATGCAGTTGACAATATTCAATACAAATGAGCCGCGTACTACCGCAATCCCCCACAATTCCAACACGCCCAAATCCATCGAGCTATTCGCCGGAGCCGGGGGATTAGCCCTAGGGCTTGAAATGGCAGGATTCGAAACGATCGGTTTAATCGAATATGACAAAGACGCCGCCAACACCTTAAAATTAAACCGCCCCCATTGGAACGTCATCCACGATGATATCGCAAATATTTCATCATTGGATTTGGAATCGCATTTCAACATACATAAAAACGAACTGGCGCTTTTATCAGGTGGCGCACCGTGCCAAGCATTTTCCTATGCCGGCAAGCGATTGGGCTTGGACGATGCCCGAGGTACATTGTTCTATCACTACGCTGTATTCCTACGCAAATTGCAGCCCAAGACGTTCCTTTTCGAAAATGTCCGCGGGCTTATTTCGCACGACAAGGGGCATACCTACCAAACCATTTTGGATATTTTTGAATCCGAGGGTTACACCGTGCAGACCTCTGTTTTGAACGCATGGGATTTCGGCGTGGCGCAAAAACGCGAGCGCTTAATCATGATTGGCATCCGCAACGACCTTGCGGATAAAATAGAAATTTTGCCCCCCGTACCGCACAGTTACAAACCCGTCTTACGTGATATCTTGCACGATGTACCCACAAGCGCAGGCACATCGTATTCAGAATACAAGCGTAAAATTTTTGAAATGGTGCCGCCCGGAGGTTATTGGCGCGACATTCCTGCAGACATCGCAAAAAACTACATGAAAAGCTGCTGGGACATGGAAGGCGGACGCACAGGCATCTTGCGGCGTTTAAGTTTGGACGAACCCTCGCTAACGGTCCTCACTTCACCATCCCAAAAACAAACCGACCGTTGCCACCCCTTGGAAGCACGCCCCTTTACCGTGCGCGAGAACGCCCGCTGCCAATGTTTCCCCGATGATTGGGTATTTTCGGGCGGGGTGGGGCAGCAGTACAAACAAGTGGGCAATGCCGTACCCGTCAACCTCGCATACGAAGTAGCAAAAACTATTTATAACGGATTGGAACAATTGTGATGTGGCCATTGTCATTTATATCAGATGCCGATTTTACAAAACACATTGAAGCAACCATCCGTCAATACGGCGACAAATTAACGCCATTCAATACAAAAAAATTCAATAAAAACCTCATCGACCCCATCAAGTTGATTTTCGACAAAACCGTTTACGGTTTTTCTTGGGAAGCCATCGTAAAAAACGAAATCTTCCGCCAACGTGACAAATCCAGCAACAACGATATCGGATATTTTCACCAACGTATTTTTCAATACGCAACCGATTGTTCCGTTCCCAAAAAAGGATGGGATATCGTATTTACAAAGCCGACAGGCATACAGATATCTGACGACGACATAGTAAGCCGTGTTTTTGTGGAAATGAAAAATAAACACAACACGATGAACTCCTCTGCGTCCGGTAAGACTTACATCAACATGCAATCGCAGTTATTGGAAGATGACGACTGCGCGTGTTTTTTGGTTGAGGTTATCGCAAAGCAATCGCAAAACATTCCGTGGGCGGTTTCCGTTGACGGCCAACAAAAAAAGCACAAGCGCATCCGCCGTGTAAGCATTGATCAATTTTATGCCTTGGTGACGGGGCAAGCGGACGCATTTTATCAAATGTGCTTGATGTTACCATCGGTTATCGAAAAAGTTGTTGCCAACAGCGGCGCACATTTGATTCCCGACGACAGCGTGATGAATGAATTAAACGATGTTGCGCAAACATGCCAAAGCACCTTTGCGATGGCGTTATATATGCTCGGCTTCAACAATTACATAGGATTTCGTTAATATCCCATGACAACCCCACAAAACGCCCACACAGACAATCACCAATTCGAAGGCACCGTAGAAAACGTAATCTTCCACAGCGAGGACAGCGGATACTCGGTGTTTATTTTACGTATTGACGACGAGAGCGACCCAAAAGACGCGCAACTTTCGCTGGCGATGTACATGACAGAGGAAGAAGGCTGCCTGACTTGCACGGGCCATTTTCCCAATTTGTACGAGGGTGAGCGGTTACATATCAACGGGCGGTTTGTTAATCACGCACGTTATGGCTGGCAATTGGCGGTGGGGCATGCGCGGCGGTTGAAGCCTACGGGGCTGGCCTCGATTGAGCGATATTTGGGTTCGGGCATCATCAAGGGGCTGGGCGAGCGCACGGCCAAGCGCATTGTGGCCCGCTTCGGCGCAGAAACGTTTGACATCATCGCCAACGAACCGGAACGGCTGGCCTCCCTGCGCGGCATTTCAGAAAAAATGGCCTATAAATTCAGCGAAGCATTCCACGCGCAAACGGCACAACGCCAAGCCATCCTCTTCCTACAGGAATACGGCATCACCCCCGGCTTGGCCATGCGCATCTATAAAAAATACGGCGACGAAACGGTCGAATTGGTGCGCAGCAACCCCTTCCGCCTGGCCGACGACATTGACGGCATCGGCTTCAAAACCGCAGACGCCATCGCCCGCCGCTTGGGTTGCGAAATCAACTCCGCCGAACGCATCAGCGCAGGCGTCCGTTACCTCCTTTGGGAAGCTTCCAACGAAGGCCACACCTACCTACCCCAAAACACCCTCATACAACAAGCCTGCACCCTGCTGAACGTCCAAACCCCCGTCATCGAAAACGAACTCATCCGCATGCAAATGGAACGCCTTATCATCCGCGAAGTACCCCGCCGCCCATCAAATACCACAACCAACGAAGCCGACGAACCCTACGTATTCGTCTCCGCCCTATACTACGCAGAACGCGGCGTAGCCCAAATGTTAAACACCCTAACCATGGCCAGCGCACCGTCACGCTCCCCCACCGAATTAAATGCAGAAGCAGCACCCGTTAAAAACGACCTCTCCCCCCATGCGAGTTCTTGGGGAAACACAGCCATAAACAATGACCCGGCCCAAATTGATTCCTCCCATCATGGGGGATCAAAGGGGGCTGTGCCTCCTTCGCGAGGTTCGGAGCTGCGCTCCGAGGTTTTATCTTTTGACTTTGGCATCGCCTTATCCCCCGGCCAAGCCCAAGCCATCGCCGCCGCCATGACCCAAGGCGTCCTAGTAATAACCGGCGGACCCGGCACCGGTAAAACCACCGTCATCAATACCCTCATCGGCCTGCTCGAGCGCAACGACAACACCGTTGTCTTGGCCGCGCCCACCGGCCGCGCCGCCAAGCGCATCACCGAGGCCACCGGCCGCGAGGCCAAAACCTTGCACCGCTTGCTGGAAGTCAATTTCATTTCCGAGGACGCACGGCGCGTCGTATTTAACCGCAACGACGAAAATCCGCTGGAGTGCGATGTACTTATCGTAGACGAAGCGTCCATGATCGACACGCTGCTGATGAACAGCTTGTTAAAAGCCGTGGCATTGGGCACACGGCTTATTTTGGTGGGTGATGTGGATCAGCTGCCCAGCGTGGGGCCGGGGTCGGTGCTGCGCGATATCATCGACTCGGGCGCGGTAGCCGTGGTTCGGCTCACAGAAATCTTCCGCCAAGCGCAGGAAAGCGCCATCATCACCAACGCCCACCGTGTCAATCAAGGCCAATACCCCGCCACCAACGAGCGCGAGAAGGATTTCTTTTTCGTCCAGCGCAATAACATTGACGCGGTGGCGGAAACGGTCGTAGATCTGGTCATCAATCGCCTGCCCGCCTACCTGCCGGGCGAAATCAAAGATATAAAAACCGACATCCAAGTCCTGACCCCCATGCGCAAATCCAATCTGGGCGTCAACCACCTCAATACCCTGTTGCAAGCCCGCCTCAACCCGCCCGCCCCAAACAAAAACGAACGCGAATCCGGCGCAACCCTATTCCGCACGGGCGATAAAGTCATGCAAATCCGCAATAATTATGACGCGGCATGGGAGTTGCTCGAGACGGCTTCAAAATCATCCGCGCGCCCAGCGGCGACGCGCCCACCCCGCATCATCGACCGCGGCACCGGCGTGTACAACGGCGACATGGGCATCATCACGTCCATCGACGAAGAAAACTTAACCGTCCTCTTCGACGACAACCGCCGCGTCGTCTACGAATTTTCCCAATTGGACGATCTCGAGCTGGCCTACGCCGTCACCGTACACAAATCCCAAGGCAGTGAATACAAAGTAGTCATCATCCCGCTGTACGGCGGCCCCCCCATGTTGCTGACGCGCAACTTGCTGTACACCGCCATCACCCGTGCACGTACTCTGTGCGTACTCGTCGGCCTGCCCGACACCATGCATCGCATGGTAGACAACAACCGCGTAACCCGCCGCTACACGGCACTGACCCTGCGCTTGCAAGAATTGGCAGAAATGCGCGATATGCATATATAATCATGCCACCACATACAACGGGAGGTTTCGATGGCTATTTATTTAAGAATCGCCGCCGCGTGCTTGGACTGGCTATACCCACCCGTTTGCATGGCGTGCAAAACTCTGCTGCCGCTAAACGCCCCCCATCGCACCGCCATACGGCTATGCGAAAGCTGCGAATCCCTGTTCGAACCCTCCCCCGACCCCGCCATCGCCCCCTTTACATATGAAGGTATCCTACGCGATATCATCCGCGACATAAAATTCCGCCACCGCAAAAACCACGCCCGCGCGTTGGGTCGTCTGTGGGCGCGTTATATGCCCGCACCTTGTGAACCGAATGCCATGGGTCGCATACCTCCCATGTCATTCAGTGACACCACCCTCGTACCCATGCCTTTGCACCCCAACAAACAACGCGCCCGCGGCTTCAACCAAGCCGAACTGCTGGCGCAAGAATTATCACGCGCATGGCGCATGCCCACCGAAAACACCCTGCGCCGCGTCATCGACACCCCGCCCCAAGCCGGCCTGCACCCCGCCCGCCGCAAAGAAAATGTCGCCGACGCATTCCAAATCAACCCGAGCTGCACCGTAGCGGGTAAGTCCTTCATTTTAATCGATGACATCTACACCACCGGCGCGTCCATGAACGAGTGCATCCGCACCCTGCAAAACAGCGGCGCACAACATGTAACCGCACTTACATTGGCATTAACCAAAAAAAAACCACGCGACGACGATTGAGTCGAAGAAATTCAGTTGGTTACGCAGTGTAACCAACTGAATTTCTTCGGCGCGTGCGAGGAACAAGCGCACGCGATTTCCTTTCAAAATTCTTGACAACCCCCGCCCCCGTATGCTAATGTCCCTTTCGCGCTTGGCGGAGACATCCGCATGTGATGGCGCCGTGCTGCTGTAGCTCAAATGGTAGAGCGCGTCCTTGGTAAGGACGAGGTAGCCGGTTCAATCCCGGCCAGTAGCTTCACTTAAATAAAAAAGCCGCAAATTTTGCGGCTTTTTTATTGTTTTAAGGGTTTAAAAGAACCATAAAAGGTAAATTAAAAACGCTATATCCAGCACAATGTAGAGAATGGCTGTTCCGATACCGCTATTTCGCCTTATGCAGATGACCAACCCGATAACGGAGAATACCAAAGCAAGCAATACCAAAGTTAAACCGAGATTGAAGTTTAAGAACAGTGCAATTAAAAACCCTACCAAGTCTAAAATAAAGCCTATCCAAACAAAGATGTTTACTTTGCTGTTCGATCCAAACATAAATGCCTCCCACTATTATATTTTAACTACAAGAAGGATTGTATGATTGCAAGACTTTGTTTGTCAATATTCCAAAAAAGAGGTTCGGCACACGCCGAACCTCTTTTTTCGTTGCGCGCTGCGCCGCGTTTTTATTCGCTCACCAGCGCATATGCAGATATCTTTCTTATCCGCCATGCCACCAGCATGGACACTACATAGGCCAGTATTACAATGCCTACTGCCGCTGCTGCGGTCATGCCGATCGACATGGGCAGGCTCACGCTGATGTCGCCGGACATACCCATGATTAAGGTAAAGAAGAAGTCAAAGATGTGGTATGCCACCAGCGCCCCGGCTGCTGCGCCCAATATGATGGCGGGCGCAAGATTTAACGCGATTTGGTTCATCAATTGCCAGGTGGTGAAGCCCAAGGCTTTTTGTATGCCCAATTCTTTGCGCTTGCGCAGGATGGCGGTTTTGATGACCAGGTACATAGTGGCCATGACAATGACCGCAACTACGATAAGGATGGCCACGGCTACCCCCGCAAATATGCCGCCCATGGAGTCAATAAAACTTTCTGCCAGTTCATCAAATACCAAGATGTTCATGAACACATCGCCTTCGGATTCGCGCAGTGTTTCGGCAAATTCGATGCCGCATGCGCCTTCGTGGAGGAAAACGAGGAATGCTTGGATGTCCATTTTATGCATGCGGTGCACCCCTGCGAAGGGAATGCTGGCAACCAAGCCGCCGCTGTCCGTGCTTTGTGTTTGCCCGGTTATGATGAAGGGGAAATACGCACCGCCGCTGTGGATATAAACCGTGTCACCGATGTTTTTGTCCAGCTCCCGCAAAACTACGCGCCCTAAGGCGATTTCGTTGGCATGTATGGGGAAGCGGCCGTTTACGAGGGTTTGGCCGTGCAATACGCCGTGGTCTTCTACTACATCGGCACTGATTATTAAGCCTTCGATGGAAAGCAGGAAATTGTTCATGTAACCGGTGAAGCGATCTACTTGCGGGCTGTCATACAGACGTTGTGCCAAGGATTCGGAGCTGTCTGCAGACCGCAGGATGGGTGCCAAATCGAAGGGTTCGCCTACCATGGTGTTCAGGAATTCGTCGCTGTTTACGTTAATCATGTAGTTGGTGCCCAACCCGATGGTTGCGGTAAACGCAACGGCCAACACGATGATGCCCACGGCAATGGCTTGTCTTTTGTTGTGCAGGATGTCTTTGATTGCCAGCAGCAGGGGCAGCGGGCCGCCCATTTTATCCAGTTGCAAGGCGTTGTTTTTGAAGTTGTGGGTAGCGAAACCGCCGCGCAGTGCAACCAACGGATACAGCTTGTAAATACGCTTGGTCGAAAGCAACGAGAACAAGATGACCGACAGCAGTATCAACGCCAGCATGATGAGCATGGCAGGCAAGTTTATTTCGGGCTGCCACTGCAGCGAGAACATCGGCCCCATGATGCTCACCACTGCCGGGATGGCAAGATGCCCCAAAGCCAAACCAATGGCTCCGCCCACCGCAGCAATAAAACCGAATTGCATGAGAATGGACGCGACGATTTGGCGGTTGCGGTAGCCCAATGCTTTGAGCGTACCGATGTTAATCATGCCCTCGTCGATGCTGTTATTGATGCGGAAGCGGATAACAATCAAGCTCACCACCAGAAACACGATGGCGAAAACCGCCAGAATCGAACCCAACAAGGTAGGCATGAGCGTATGCGACGCACGCGCCACCAAGAAATCCTGTGTAAAAGAAATGATCCAGTGTGCATCCGATGACGGGGTCAGGGTCGTCATATAGCGGATGAAGTCCCCGTTGAACACGCCTGCATCGGCAACATCGTGCAATTGCACCACGGCCACTTCCGTCATTTCGTCCGGGAATTGTTGCTGCAACTCGGCAAACATTGCATCGGATACATACAAGCGGCGTCTAAAAGCATTGATGGAGCCAAACATGATTTCGTCGATGCTGCCCGCGAAGGTGAATTCCAACTCGGTGTCCATAAAGCTGAGGACGATGGTGTCACCCAGCGTCAGATTGTCCAACAGCACCATGTAATGCGGTACATACACCGCATTGCCCGTTAGGGGCAGATAATCGCCCACCATGGTCAGCGGGTTCAACACCTGATTTTCATACACGCGCGAGAACATGAGGTAACCGAGGTTGGGCAAGTTATTCAACATAACCTCGCCATCGCCCGCTACAAAACTTTGTACCTCAATGACTTTTACGCGGTCGTCGTCGGTAAGAAATTGCATTTGCGCTGCGGCGAAGGTTTCGTCTTCGGACAGGTGCGTAATAATGTGCCCGCTGTTTAATTCCTCTGCGCGGCGCTCAAAGAAGGTGCCGATGCCAAATAACATTACAAAACCAATATTGATAAACATCGCCACAAACAACATGACCACGACCAAGCCGATGGCATTACCCTTGCTTTTTTGCAAATTGGCTTTGGCCAACAAGATTGAATTTTTCACCATTACCACCCCATATCCGCTAAGAAATTATTTACTTGCGTGCGGCGTTCGGTATTGTCGCCGCTGTATGCTTCCAATTTGCACTCGCCGCAGATGCCGCCGTCGCGCAGGTAGATGATGCGGTTGCCGCGCAGGGCAGATTTGAGGTCGTGCGTTACCATGACTACGCTTTGTCCGCTTTGGTTGACGGCGGTGAGCGCATCCAGCACGGCCGCGCCGTTGGCGGAGTTTAATGCGCCTGTGGGTTCGTCGGCAAAGACGATTTGCGGGTTGTTGATTAACGCGCGGGCAATGGCGGTGCGCTGGGCTTCCCCGCCGGATACTTGCGCGGGGAATTTGCGCCAAGTGTTTTCGTCTATGTTGAATTGTTGTAACAGTTCTTTTGCCTTGGCGGCCACGGCTTTGCGGTTTTTGTTCACCAGCAGCCCCGATGCCATGATGTTGTCGATGATGCTCATATTGTCCAGCAAGTACATTTGTTGAAACACAAAACCGCAGTGGTCGCGGCGGAAAACCGCCAACTTGTCGTTACTGTATCCGCTCAAGTCCCGGCCCGCGAAGATGACTTGCCCCAACGTCGGTTTGTCCATGCCGGCCAGTGCATACATGAGTGTTGACTTGCCCGCGCCCGATGACCCCATGATGACGGTAAAGTCGCCTTCGTAAATTTCCATGTCCAAATTTTTAAGCACATGCTGCTGCACACCGCCGGTTGAAAAGGTCTTGCACAATTTGCTCGTTGCCAAGATTGTGTTTTGCATTTTAATTGCCTCCTAGTTATATAAAAAAATGGGTTTGCTGATTTGTTTCAATCGCAAACCCATTCTACAATGCCAATTCTTAACCGGTCTTTAATTAATTCTTAATTGTTTCTTAATTATGCAAGTTTGATTAAGACTTTCACCACGAAGCCGTCTGCGCGGTTTTCACATACCATGTCGCCTTGCATTTGCTTCATAAAGTAGTGGGAGATGTACAGCCCCAATCCTTGGCCGCTAATTTTGTCTTTGTTGCCGCCACGGTAGAATTTATCGAATAGATGCGGCAACTCCGCGTCCGGTACGCCCTTGCCGAAGTCTTGGATGTCGATCACCAAATGCCCATTTGCGAAGTAAGCCTTGATGGCGATTGATGTGTCGGCGTATTTGTATGCGTTGCTGATGACATTGTCGAAGACTTGTTGCAAGCGCAGCATGTCCGCCACCATTAAACAGGTGGGGATGGGGGCGATTACTGCCCGCCCCTCGTAGTCGGCGTTGGTTAGCATGGTCGCGATTTCGGTACTGCCGCATTCTTCGGGGGTCACGTGCAGGACTTGCAACTCCTCCAAGGTGGCGTGGAACATATTGGTAATCAGCGCGTTGACTTGCTCGGCTTTGGCGGTGATGGTGTTGAGCCGCGCTTGCGCTTTTTCGTCTGCGGTGGTGACGAGCATCAATTCGGTTACGGCTTTAATAGAAGCGATGGGCGTCTTGATGTCGTGGCTCAGGGTCGCCACCAATTCCTTTTTGCTTTGCACGGCCTTGCGCAGCTCCTCGCGCATGATGTCAAAGCTTTCGGTAAACGCGCCGAAGCGGTTTTGTTTATCCATGGCCAACGGCGCGTCCAAATCCCCCTCCGCCACACTGCGCGAAAAATCCTTCATCCGACGAAACGGCAACAAAATTGTCCGCTCGCAATACATAAATGCCGCAACCCCCGCCAAGGCAAACGCCGCAATGAACAAATACATAAACCGCCGCATCGCTTGGTCGCGGCTTTCACGCAGTTCATCCATCTCGCGAAACGCGGCGTTAAGCTGCGCCGTCAAAAACGGCCCCGCCGCAGCAATCTCTTCATACGACATAGCCGAAACCGTCATCACCGTATCGTTAATCAACACCGCACTGGGCGGCGGCGCAACACTGCGGAAACGAACGGCAACCAAACCCACCCCAAAAACCGCAATCAGAAGAAAGAACAAAGCCAGTTTTTTCACGCGTCACCCGCTTCAAATATATATCCCGTACCCCAAGCGGTCTTGATATACCGCGGCTCCTTGGGATTGTCCTCAATTTTCTCTCGCAAGTAACGCACATGCACATTCAATGTGTTGTCGCTGACAAAGGTATCCTCCCAAACCCGCTTGAACAACTCATCCTTCGTAATAATACGATTCCGATTGCGCACAAAATAAGCCAGCAACTTATACTCCATTGCCTTCAATTCCAACTTCCGCTCCCCAACAAAAGCCAACCCCGCATCAAAATCAATCCGAAAATGACCGCAAGCAAAATCATCCGCCTCCGTCACCACCACCGCACTCGCATACCGCTTCAATACTGTCTTCACCTTGGCCAACAAAACCGCCAACGAATAAGGCTTAGATATATAATCATCCCCGCCAATATTCAAAGCCAACAACATATCGTCATCACTCGTCCGCGCACTAATAAACAAAATAGGCGCATCCACCGTCTTGCGCAAATGCTTGCACAAATCAAACCCCGACTCATCCCCCAAATTAATATCCAACAAAATCAAACTAGCCTCATGCTCCGCAAAAAATTCCAAACAAGCCCCGGTATCCGCCACCCAAGCCGTCTTAACATCAAACATATTAAAATACTCACAAGTACTCTCCGACAAAACAACCTCGTCGTCCACAATCAAACAATCATATTTCATAAACATGTACCCATTCCATAATTTATTTTAAACGTGCTCATTGTACTGTCATACACAACCCCACGCAAACAAAGCTACGTGTTTATTCCACAATTTCAGTTGGTTGCAATTTGCAACCAACTGAAAACCACCGCACGCATTCATCAACCGGTCGCAACTAGCGACCGGTTGGAAATCTTACAGCACAGCAAGCAAAATCCCTCCCACAAAAATTCAGTTGGCCCCAATTTGGAACCAACTGAATTTTGTTATTTTAATCACAAAACCCCTCCCGCCATCTTTCAGCAGGTCGCAAATTGCGACCCACTGAAAATTACTCCCACTAATTTATTACTTTTTCCGGCAGGGTGGGAGCCCCCGCGCGGGGGTGGCATGTGTTTGGGTTGATAGCGGAATCACGTGGGTAGCGGCGAACAGCGGCGTTAGTGATTCCGAGAAGGCTCCCAACGGGAGACAAGCGGAAACACTTCGCCGATGGAGCCGATGCCCGCGTTAGTCCGCGTAACCCAAACCCATGCCATCCCCACGCGGGAACGTTTGACACCCTCCCCAAAAAAGTCTATTATTTACGGTACGCGTCAAAATAGGCGCAGAAAGAGGTGTAAAGCAGTGATTGGACTGATTATTGTCGGTTCTGTCGCTCTTGTTGTTGGCATTATTATTGGTTTTTTCATGGGCGTATGGCATCGCAAGCGCATAGCTGAATCCGCACTGGGAGCCGCAGAAGTACAAGCGGAAAAAATTATCACCGAAGCGAAAAAAACAGCAGAAGCACGCGCCAAGGAAATGCTTTTGGAAGCAAAAGAGGAAAGCATAAAGACCAAGAATGAAGCAGAAAGAGACGCTAAGGAGCGCAGAAAAGAAGCACAAAGGTTGGAACAACGGTTAATTCAAAAAGAAGAAACCATGGACCGCAAGCTGGAAAACCAAGAGAAAAAAGAAGCACAATTGCAAGATCAGAAGGAACAATTAGAACTCAAACAAAAAGATGCCGAAGCCGTACTGGCGCAGCATCAAAGCGAATTGGAGCGCATCGCAGGCATGACCGCCACCGAGGCAAAAGACGCGCTCAAAGTCGCCATCGAGCAAGACGCACGTATCGAGTCCGTCAAAATGGTACGCGACATTGAATCGCAAGCCAAACTGGAAGCGGACAAAAAAGCCAAGGACATCTTGGCCACCGCCGTACAGCGCTGCAGCGTAGACCACATCACAGAAACCACCGTCAGTGTCGTAAACCTACCGTCCGACGAAATGAAAGGCCGCATCATCGGCCGCGAAGGACGCAATATCCGCACGTTGGAGAGCCTAACCGGCATCGACCTCATCATCGACGACACACCCGAAGCCGTTATCCTGTCCGGCTTCGACCCCATGCGGCGCGAAATTGCCCGCATCGCCCTGGAAAAACTCATCATTGACGGCCGCGTCCACCCCGCCCGCATCGAGGAAATGGTGGAAAAAGCCAAAAAAGAAGTCGAAAACAACATTAAAGAAGAAGGCGAATCCGCCACCTTCGAAACCGGCGTACACGGCGTACATCACGAGCTCGTGCGCCTGCTGGGCAAGATGAAGTTCCGCACATCTTATGGCCAAAACGTGCTCAAACACTCCATGGAAGTCTCCTACCTGTCCGGCCTCATTGCCGGGGAAATGGGCGTAGACGTAACCCTCGCCAAACGCGCAGGCCTCCTGCACGACATCGGCAAGGCCGTAGACCACGAGCAAGAAGGCTCCCACGTGTCCATCGGTGCCGCCCTGTGTAAACGCTTCAAGGAGTCGCCCATCATCGTCAACGCCGTCGAGGCGCACCACGGTGATGTCGAGCCCACCAGCATCATCGCCATCATCACGCAAATCGCCGACGCCATCAGCGGTGCCCGACCCGGTGCCCGCCGCGAGACGTTAGAGTCCTATATCAAGCGCCTACAAAACCTCGAAGCCATCGCCGAATCCTTCGAAGGCGTAGAGAAATCCTTCGCCATCCAAGCCGGCCGCGAATTGCGCATCATAGTTGTACCCGATGTAGTCAATGATGCTACGATTACGCTACTTGCACGGGATATTGCCAAGCGGATTGAAGATGAGATGGAATACCCCGGGCAGATAAAAGTAAGCCTAATCCGCGAAACTCGCGCGGTTGAATACGCGCGCTAGGTGGTTAAGGTCAAAAGATTAAGATCAAAAGATAAAAACTTGGGCGCTGCCAAATAAGGCTTTAGCCGGCACCCAAACCCGCGAGCTTTAAAAAGCTCGACCAAACTTTGATGAAAAACCCGCGGAAAGCACGCGGGTTTTTTGATGGGCAAAGGGGAGGATGTGTGCAGGAATTTTATTGTTGGGCGCGAATCTTTCGCTGGGTTACGCGGTGTGATACTATGCTTGCACCAATAAAAGCGGAGGCACGCCATGTTAAATGACTGTATTTTTTGCAAAATCATTGCGGGCGACATCCCGTCGCACAAGGTGTATGAAGATGAGCGGTTACTGGCCATTTTGGATGTTTTCCCGACGACGCGGGGGCATGTGTTGATATTGCCCAAGGCGCACGCGCGGGATTTTTTTGATTTGCCTGCGGAAACGGCGGCGGCGATTTTGCCTGTGGCGCAGGCGTTGGCGGGGCGGATACGCGCGGCTTTTCAACCCGACGGGTTGAATGTGATACAGAATAACGGCGCGGCTGCCGGGCAGAGCGTTTTCCATTACCACATGCACCTAATCCCCCGGTGGGAGGGTGACGACGCGGTGCGGCAAGGCAAGCCTATGACCGTGACGGCAGAGGACTTGGCGGAGTTCGCGGCAATGATTCAATTAAAAAATATAGAATAAATTTATTCGAGGAGCGAGTATGATGAAGGATCAATATATGAATGGTTGAAAGAACATGGTTATTCTGAATGGACGCCTAGCGGAAAAAAAGTACGGTATATGTTTATCCCTATAGAATTGAAAAAATTCGTGAATGGGAAAATATGTCATGGGATGAAGCTGCTCAAAATATTTCATCACTTATTCAAATGTATGATATTGGTGGTGCTAAGGAAGATATTGGAAATAAATCGCACAGAGCCGTTATAAATGCCTTAAAGCGATTTTCTGAATTTTTAGACAAAGAATGGAGCAATTAAAATGACGGCGAAAAAAATCCACTTAGGCCCGGCGCAAATTGCTTGCGATTTGGGCGACGGCAGCGAGCGCGGCGAATATGTAAACCAAGACTATATCTTGCACACGCTGGGTCGCCCGCATCGCGCTATTAATTTGATGTACTGTTATTACCCACTGGACGAGGGGTGGCCTGCGCGGGCTTCGACTTTACCGATGCCCGACGGCGGCAAGGTGGGGTACGCATGGGATTATGCTTATGACGATTATTTCCCGTACACGGGCGGGTTGGAAGGCGACACCACGGGCGAGGTCTTCCAACAGATGAGCGATGTGCGCCGCCATGGACAGGATGTGATTTTGACGCTGGCCATGGACTGTGGTGTTTCCGATGCGCAACTGGAGCGGATTGCCGACGACCTCGCACCTTTCGGGCGGTTAATGCTGCGTATTAATCATGAAGCGATGGGGCAGTGGTTCGCGTTCAACAAGCGGTATACGTATCAGCAGGTGGGGGATTTCTTCGTGCGTTTTCATCGGATTTTGAAGGCGCGTGCGCCGCATATACGCACGGTGTTGTGTGTGGGTGACGGGCATGTGCAGCCCACCGGGCGGCTCAAGTATGAGGACGAATTTGCCGAGGCCATACGCGTGGCGGATATGTGGAGCGCGGACACGTACCTGTCGCTGCACTGGGGTTGGCCCTTCGACATTGCCGAGCCCGGCGGCAACAGCCACAAGCGCGTCACCAACGAGGCCATCCTCGAAGGGCTCAACTTCGAATACGAGCGCTTCATGGCGCGGGGCGAAGGCAAAACCCGCGACTTCGTCCTAAGCGAATTTAACGCCGACGGCGACGTAAGCGGCCCCTACGAACAGGCCACCCAAATAACCGACTTCTACCGCCAACTGCCCGTAAAAGCCCCCTTCATCACCGGCGTAACCCTCTACCAATTCCGCGACCGCGGCCGCTTAGGGTTGGAAATTGAAGACCCGTCCAATCCTGCTGTTGGTTACGCGCAGCCCATATTGGAAGCTTACAAAGCCATCATGCAAACTGCGCCTTACCTACCCGCCATCACCGACCGTGTCGAATATCATGAATCGCTTGCGACACAAGATGCTGCACACAACGGTTGCGCGTTCTTTCCCGCCAACCTACGTTGGGGCGGCAGCGAGGATGCCGACGGTATAGCATTGGTATTGGAATTTGAAAAATCGCCGACTTTTTGCGAAATCACATTCGCAAACGAGGATGCGCCGCTTAACCTTATGTTAGAAATCAACGGACGTTGGTTCTACAAAGCACCCGACGTGACGAGCATCGATTTAATGCCCGCGTTTTTTGCAACCAACAGCAATGCGAAACATAACAACCTTTCATCCGATGCAGGAGATGCATGTTTTGCAATGGATTTACGCATCTTTGCGCCGCCGCCCGGTGGCACAAACGACCCCGGGCAGGGCGATGGTTGGGAAACAAACTACCGCACAACGATGCAAAAAACACCTGAAATGCGAATACGATACGCGCCGGTGATGTGAATCGATCGATTTGCTTGCTTCAATTATATAATTGTTTAATACCCCAACAAGTTAACAACAAAAAGCGTATTGGCAGCCTGCGTTGCCAATGCGCTTTTCTCATCTTGCTTAGTGATTATGTAGTTTTATAGTTGTAATGAAAATTGGGGTCCCGGGCCCCCGGTGTTTGCCGCTTTGTTTTACAAAGGTGCATGCGTGGGTAGCATAACCGTGCCGGATCCAAAGCGCGGTGTGCTACCCCCTTTGCATATGTGCGGCGGGTGGTGCAAGGTGTTGCTTGTGCAACCTCCAACAAAGGTTAAAGCGGGAGCGGTGCGGTCCGTACAAGGCACAAGGCCTTCGCGGAGGTGGCATAACCCGTCCATGGCGTAGAAACGTTTGTTTCGGTTGCAAGTGCAGTATATCGGGCATCTGTTGCCAATTCCTTCGGCATTTTCTAAGATTTTTTGCCGTAACTTTATGTATTCAAATCCAAATATACCGTGCTTTTGCGAGCCACAATCGACAAGCACTGCGGAAGCGCATATATTGGATTGGTTTTACTATTATAAAACTTTGTCAGTTCGTCCTTTGGCATAGCATCAGCCTTATCTTCATCAACCCAAAATGTGCCGTATGCGGCTTTCATTTCTTCCATATGAACAAAATTCAAACCGGCAGAAACCATAGCGTTAAGAAAATCTTGTAAACGCCAGTTGTATACTTCCATATCACCCAAAGGCCCGACTGCATCATAATCCTTTTTCAATACGAGCTTTTCAGTGTTGTCAAATTCAAAGGGCGGCATAAATGGGTGCATATCATACATCATATAAATGCCATCCTCTTTTAACACACGCTTAATGCTAACGTACATGGTTTGCAAGTCATTTATCCAAAACATCACACCGTTTGGGATATAAACAAAGTCGTATTTGTCGGATTCTATTTTTGATAGCGTGACTGCATCATCACTTATAAAATCCATATCCCAATTATGCCGCTTGGCAACTTCGGCAGAATATTCAAGTTGTTTTTCCGATAAATCAGACACCGTTACCTTTGCCCCTAAAAGATGAAAAACAAAAGCAGCACGACCGGAACCGCTGCCGATAACCAGGACGTTTTTGTCTGCAAAATCACCGACAAATCGCTTAAAAATGGCTTGAAGTTCAACACGAAAGTACGAATATGGCTCATTTATGATTTTTTCAATAATCTGCTCTGTTCTGAATCTATTCCAATCATTGGAAAGCTTTTCCCACTTTTCTTTTATTTTTATGGTTCTACTGTCCATTTGAACCCTCCACACGCCTGATAATATAAATTTTGCATACAATTCAGATCGTTGATTATAACATGACAGTGTGTAATTGTATTAACCCCACCATCCAAATGTCCCATGGTTCGGAATCATCGCTCCCGACTCCGCATATACATAGCTACACCCCAACCATCAGGAGGCCTCCATGACCCCCCACCGCCCCACATCCCCGCCCGAACCCAAAAAACGCAGCGCATCCCGCCATGCCTTACAAATAGACGCACGCGAGAAAGTCACCGTCACCGGCTTGGTCGATGTAATTTCATTCGACGAAGAATCCGTTATCGGCGAAACGGAGATGGGCGTGATTATCATCAAGGGCGGCAATTTGCACGTGAGCAAGATTAACTTGGACTCGGGCGAGCTCTGTGTTTCGGGCGAGATTGACGGCATCCAATATGAGAATGCAGGCGGCCCCGCCAAGGCAAAGTCCTTACTCGGCAGGATGTTTAAATAATGCCGCATCCGTGCCCGTTGGAATGGGTGGCATAAAATGATTTTGTCCATGCCGGGGCAGGCGTGGTTGTTTGTGGCTACGGTGGGTACGGGTGCGGCGGCAGGCGTATTTTATGATTTCTTCCGCGTGTTGCGGCGAGCTTGGCGGCACCCGCGTTGGTTGGTACATATCGAAGATTTACTTTTTTGGCTGGTAGCTACGGTGCTGATTTTTTATTATCTGCTGCACCGCAACTCGGGCGAGATACGGCCATTTATGTTGGTGGGTATGGTAACGGGTGCGGTACTGTACTTTGCCACCCTCAGCCGCTGGGTGGTCAAAATCACTGTAACCGTGGTCAAATTTGTAGAAAAAGTAATACGCGCGATGGTGCGTATTATTTTGCTGCCATTGCGGCTGGTGCTGGCCTTCACCGCCCCCCATGCCAAAAAAGCCGCACACAAAAGCAACCAATACTTGCGCCGCGTACAGCGTTATGGCAGAATCAAATGGCACAAAGTCAAACGCAACCGCCAAATCATGCGCAAGAAGGTGTAATACATGCAAGAAAGAGCACCCCGCCAACCCCCGCCCACAAAAAAAAGCCGCCGTTTAAAGTGGCTGTTTTATTTGGCGTTTTGGCTGGCGTTGGTGACATCGTTTGGCTTTTTGGCATTGGCACAAGCGGGGCAGTATTCGCAGCTGCAAGCCGACCTAGCACGCCTGCGGGCAGAAACCGAAACCGCCGCCATCGAACATGAGCGCCTACTCCGGCAATTCCAATTTATCGGCAGCGATGCCTACGTTATCGATCAAGCACGCCGCTTAGGGCTCGTATTACCCACAGAAATGGTCATCCGCAACACCGCCATGCCCGCACGTTAATTCATTCCTTTTTAATAAAAAAACGCCGAGCCTACATGAACCGGCGTTTTTATATTATTCCACTTCTTCTGTGGGCACGCGGTAGGTCATTTCCAACCGCGCGGGGCTGTCCTCATTCGAGAAGATCAACTGCTGCCCATCGTGCCAAACAATTTTGTCGCCGGTGACATCGCCGGTACCCCAAACAATACAATTGCCCTTATTCACCAGCCGCAACACATGCTCGCCCTCGATTAACGCGGGGGTGATAATAATGTTGCCCACGTCAATTTCAAACATAATCCGCTCGCCCTGTATGTTCAATGAATCCCGCAGAAAAATCGCAAGCGTCGTCTTCCCCGCGAAGGTATCAAGATCGGATATTTCCAAGTCGGTATATTTGCCGTCCTTTAACAAAGCGCGGGTTTCCATATACCCCGTAAAAACCTTCACCTGCGGCTTGTAAAACAGCACAAAAACCACAATGACCAAAACCAACAATCCGCCGCTCATGGCGAAAACCCACCAGTCCAATCCGCGCCCCGTAGGCATAGGCGGCGGTGGCGGCGGGGTAGGAATGACACCCGCGTACACAGGCATTGCAAATAATATAAAAATCATCATGAATATCAAAACCGTAATAAACCGGCGAAGCCATCTTTTGTTGCGTTCATGCATGATAAAATCCTTTCTATCCGGCGGAACAAGGAATATAGCTGTTTATTGGTAGGACATTGTATCATACGATGATATAATACCCCACAATATTGATTACTTAAATATGTAAGCGGAGGTATTAAAATGGAACTTATGCGTGTCATCATCATCGCCGTGTATGCGGTGACTACTGCGTTCGGATTTTTTTTGGCGTTTTTGACGTACTCGCGCCGTAACGCGCCCTTGCCCGGCAATGTGCAAGATGTATTTGACGAGGCAAGCTACAAGAAGAACCAAGCGTACAAAATGGAGAACCTTCGATTTTCTACCATCGGCGGCATCATCGGCATGGTGGTTTCGCTGTTTATTTTGATTTTCAATGTACATGCGCGGTTATTTGATTGGATTGGCGGACATACGGAAAATGTGTATTTGACGAGCCTGTTCATCTTGGGTGTACCCATTTTGGTGGGCGCGTTGATTGACCAAATGCTAAGCATTTACGACACCTTTGTCATTGAAGAGAAGTACGGCTTCAACAAGACGACGAAAAAGACATTCATCATCGACTTTATCAAGAATTTACTCATCGGCACGATATTGGGTGGCGGATTGCTGACGCTGTTCCTACTTATGTATAACTGGCTGGGGCAGTGGGTTTTCTTGGTGTTTTTCTTTGTGCTGCTGGTGTTGCAATTGTTTATGCGGTTTATTTCGCCGTTGATGATTCGTATTTTTTACAAGCTGACCCCGTTGGAGGACGGCTCGTTGAAGGATAAAATCCAAGCCATGGCGGAAAAAACCGGTTACACTTTCAAGGGCATTTACATGGTGGATGCATCCAAACGCTCGACCAAGCTCAACGCCTTCGCGGCGGGTTACGGCAAGACCAAGACCATCGGCCTCTTTGACACGCTGGTGGAAAAAATGACCGAGGATGAAGTCATCAGCGTACTGGCGCACGAAATCGGCCACGCCAAACGCGGCCATATCCTCAAGTCCGCGCCGCTGTCGTTCTTGATTATGGCCATTGCACTGGGTGCGGCGTTCTTTATTGTCACCATGCCTGAGGTGGCCATGGCGTTCGGTTTCGCCGAGGCGAATGTGGCCTTTGGTATCTATGTATTGTTTATCCTGCTGGCGCCGCTGATGGTGGTGCTGGGCATTCCATCGTCGGCCTTGTCGCGCAAGTATGAATACGAAGCCGATGAATTCAGCCGCGAATTGGCCGGTGCAGATGTGGCTATATCCGCACTCAAGACGCTGTACCGCGAAAGCTTCGGCAACTTGACCCCGCATCCGCTGGTGGTAAAACTGGAGTACTCGCACCCGCCGTTGACGGATCGAGTGGCAGCGATCGAAAAAAATGAACAAGCTAAGTAACATGGCATAAATCATAAAAAACCGCCTGCGGAAGCAAATCTCGCAGGCGGTTTTTTATTTTACTTTTTTATTAAAATCGATAATTAATTTTCCATCCTGCCATGAAATCGGACCGGTGCGTTGTGTATGGGGATCGCTATATTTATCCGCAACGGCATCACCGGTGCGAAAAACCGACAGCATAAAACCCAACAATGCCATATATATGACAATGGCGTTGTTGCCGGGCGATATAAGCGGCAGCGAGGTTCTGATAAAAGCAAATCCAAGATTGGAAATTACATAAGAAAATACTTGTATGGCAAAAGTCATGATAATGGCAATGGATACGAAAAAACCCAGCCCGCTTTTTTGCTTGAAACAACGCGTTGCGGCATGTGCGATAAAGAAAATAAACGCGCATAAAACCGCTGCGAAAGCCAGCCAACCCAAGCGAAATGCTACCGTTGCCAGCAGAAAATCTTCGTATAACATCTCCGGCATGTCGCGTATAGGCCAAAAACGTGTATATTCGGTGGTGCCTTCACCCAATAGGGTAGCGTTGTTTAACAGCCGCCTTACTTGCAATGGGAAGAAGCCGCGCCCGGTGGGGTCAAGATGGGGGTTAATCATCCGCCTGAATTGATAAAAATCTCTATGCCGGCTCTCCCAAAGAATCCATGTAAAAATGCTGACATGCGGTACCGCAACCAACAACAAACCCCGCCATTTATTTATCCCAAACCAACCCCGCATCACCGCGAAGATCATTAATGCCAAACCCACCGGCATAAAGTGCATAAATCCCGAAACCCCGATCGGCGGCGCGGCAACGGCAACCAAACAAAGGAAGCCATACGCAAATAAAGCGATAATTAACCCGACATACCCCTTATTTCGGGTGGCATAAACAGCAGGCACCAGCGTTATAGGGAAAAGCAAGGAGATGTAACGAAATTCGATATTACCCAAATAAGGGATGCGGATCCATTGCCCGTGTCGAGAAGCAAAATAGAAGAGTATAAAAGCCATTAATGAAACAGTTATAAAAATCCGCCAAGGGTATTTACCCAAAATTGTAAAATCTGCGAAATAAGCGGCAAACATGAATGCCGTACCGATAATCAACCAAATTAATTGAGAAAACAGTCTGCCGTATAAAATATCCATCCCGGGGAAGAGGACATGACCCAAAATAATCCCCAACAATGCAAACCCTACCACACTAAGCATCATGCCCCATTGCGGCTTGGGGCGATGGATGCGGTCTAGTTGCGTGCCGATTACCAGCGCGTCACCGGCGTCGGTGATGGCGTTTTGGGTAGCTTCCTCTTCGTCCAAGCCTTGCTGTAGGTAAGTATCTCGGCTGTCGGTTATGTGATTCAACATTTCTTCAGAAATGCGCGCGTGTGCTTTTTTCCAGCGGATTTGCCGACATACTGTGTTTACATATTCGTGTATCGCATCAAGCGAACGCATAACCGGCACCCCCTTCCATGACGAGGCTCACGGCATGGGTGTATTGCGTCCATTCTTGTTGCTTTTTTTGCAATAAGCCCTTTCCGGCGGCGGTTAGTTGATAGTACTTGCGGATGCGTTGGTTGTCGGCGTTTTCGTCATAGGAGGTAATCATGCCGTCGTTTTCCAAGCTGTGCAGCAGGGGATATAACGTTCCCGTTTTAAGGCAGAAGACTTCTTCCGATTTGTTGGACAACTCCTCGATGATTTGATACCCGTACATGTCCTTTGCTTCCAGCAGCTTCAAGACCAGCATTGCGGTGTTGCCCGAGGGCATGGTTTTAGCGGATGGCATGGTTTCCTCCCAATATGTAGATAGCCTACCTATTAGAATTATAGGTAGGCTATCTACATATGTCAAGAAGTGCTTTACGTTATAACTGCGCCACGATTACATCACGGTCGATGGCTTGATCTACGCGGTGGGCGAAGTCGAGGGCAGCGAGGGCTTCGGGTGGGGTGAAGCCATGGGTGGCGAGCAACGCCTCCATTTGAGCGCGGGGGATGAGGAAGCGATTCCAAGATAGGACGAGGGTGCCGCCGGAGCGCAGGACTTTGCGCCATTCGGGCAGGGCTTCATGTAGGAGCTGGGCGGCGTTGCGGGTGAGGGAGCTGCCGGGGTTTTTGGCGTTAGGTTTTGCACCGGGCTTCGCGCCGTGTTGTACGCCGTAGGGTAAGTCGGCCACGATGGCATCAAAGAAATACTTCTTGTAAAAATGCGCGGCGTGGCGGGTATCGCCTTGGATGATTTCGAATTGGCGGGGCGCAGATTTGAAAGTGTCTTTGTCGGGGGCGGTCGTAATTTGGTGGCGTGTGGCGGTGAATTTTTGTGGCTTGTTGGGGGTGCTTGCGCCAGGGAGGTGTTGGCCGCTGATGCGTTCTTGGTGGGTGGTAAACTTGTATCGTGCAGTTTCGAGGAATTTTTTCAAGTAGCGGTCGGCTTCGGCGGGATAAGCGGCGTCGGCCTCGATGCCATAGGCGTGGTGGCCGTGTTGGAGGGCTTCGTAGAGGGTGGTACCTTTGCCGGCTAGGGGGTCTAGGATGCGCAGGGGTGGGGGCGAAAGTAGTGGCGATGGGGGTGTTGAATGCGCTGTTGGTGTCCTTGCGGTGATTTCAGCCAGGTGCAGCAGCAGGCGGGTGAACCGCTCGTTGGTTTTGCCCGTGTACTTGAGCATGGCCGATAACGCGTCGTCGATGAAATAAGCGGCGTTTTTTTCCAGCGGGCGCAGGATGCATTGTATATCCTGCGTCGATGGCGAAGGGATATCGCCTTCGACGGTAAAAATCGCATGCGTGAAAGTGAAGCGCGACAACGTGCGCAACGCATCGCCGGTATGGGAATGTACGCCGATTTCATCGAAGCACAGATACGGTACACCGCCGATGGCTACTTGTTTTGTGTTTTGTGCTTGTGGGTATTGGATGGTGAGTTCGTTGACAGCAATGCGCAGGGCTGCGTCGCGGTACAGACGCAGGAAAGACGGGTGCAGTAGGATGGCGTAGGTCATTGATTTTCCTCCGAGGGTAGGATGACGGCTTGGTTGTTTTGGTGACGGTGGTTTGGTGGTTTTGGGCAGATAGGGTAGCTACTCGTTGTGTGTTGCTGATATGGCTGTGCCGTGGCCGTTTTTGGTGACGGCAGCTTCTGGCAGGCCGTATTCGCGGGCGATTAACTCCATCAGCCGCACGGTGCAAAAGCCCCCTTGGCAACGCCCCATTTGTGCGCGGGTGCGGCGCTTGATGGCGTCCAAATTGGCGGGGATGGCGGGAGGGAGCGTGGGGTCGTGGGCGCTTGCGTCTTGCGGCACAGGTAAAATTGCAACTTGACCACTGCCTTGCAGTAATGCAAACCGGCGCATGGCCTCGGTGATTTCGGCTTGGGTAACGGTTTCGCATCGGCATACAACCGCGCCGTAGGCGGGGTTGGCGGGTTTCAACTGGTGGCAATTTGCCACCGGTTGGCTTTCGGGCAAATCACGCAGGCGCAGGATGGCTTCACGCTGAGCGATGAAATCGGGCTTGAGCGTTGGCTCGCGGTATTTTTTCTTATCGTCGTGGGGCATTTCGGCCAGCCGTGCCAGTGCCATTTCTGCCAGCCGCTCGGCAATGGCGGGGGCAGCGGTGAGCCCGGGCGAGTCAATGCCGATGGCGTGGATGAAGCCATCGGGCATCTCTTCCAAGATAAAATCCCCGCCGCTGTGCTTGGCGCGCACCCCGGCGAAGGCGGTGATGCGGTCGCCGATGGGAATGTGCGCTAGGGTCTGGCGGGCCTTGTCGAGCGCTTCGGCCAGGCCGTCGCTGGTGGTGGCGGTAGCGGCGGGGTCGTTGGTGCGCTGGCGGTCTTCGATGGCTTCGGCGGTGGGGCCCAGCAGGACATTGCCGTCCACCGTAGGCGCGATGAGCACGCCCTTGCCCAGCTGCGTCGGCAACTGGAAAATCGTATGCGTGATCAAATCGCGCTGGGTATTATCCAACAGGTAATATTGGCCACGCTGGGGCTGGATCTTCACCGACGGCGCGGAAGCGGCTTCGCACTTGCCTGCTGCGGCATCCGCCACGCGGTGTGACAACCCACGCTCATAATTAGCCATCACGCCGCTGTTGATACCGGCGGCGTTAATGACCACCCGCGCGCGGTATTCACCCGCGATGCCGTGGCGTTCGGCTGTTACCACAAAGCACGGTGTCGTGCCCGCGCCCCAATCAAAAACCGACCCGTCCGCAGATGCCCCCCCCATCGCAGATTGCGACGCATCGGGGGCAACGCGGTCAAGTCGGTCATGTAAATGTTTCGCCTTGCGAACGGCAGTCACCGACGCTTCCAATAAAAAGCGCGTGCCGCTGGCGGCGGCGTTTTCGGCAAAGGCAATCGCGGCTTCGTAGGGCGATATAATGCCCGCCGAGGCCGCCCGCAGTGCGCCATTCACCGAAGCGTGCAAATTAGGTTCCAACGCGCGTGCTTGCGCGGCAGAAAGCAATTCCATCCCCCGCACACCATTGGCGATGCCTTGGTCGTACAGTTGGCGCAGCTTCGCAATGCCCGCATCGGTATCCGTTGTGCCATCAACCGTAGACACCACCAACGCGCCGTTCATCTTGTGCGGGATGGCCAACTCCTGCACCAGCGTTTGATACAATTGCAAGCCGCGCACGTTCATTTTGGCCTTCAACGTACCCGGCACACAGTCGTACCCCGCATGCAAAATGCCGCTATTTGCCTTGGTAGCGCCCACGGCCACGTCCGCGCCCTTCTCAATAACCAAGATATCCAGCGCATACCGGCTCAAAACCCGCGCCACAGCACATCCCACAATCCCCGCGCCAATGATGATTACATCATACATGCCGGCACCCCGCTTTCATTACAGTTTGATAACGCGAGTTTACCACCGTTGTAAAACGGTATCAATTGTTGTTATTGCGGTCGCATGATGCCGGTGTTATGATTTCACATGAAAAGGGGTGCAAACCATGAATCCAAAGTTAAAACCCATAGAATATCTTTTAATCATTTCTATGGCACTGCACGCTGCGGCAGTGTTTATTGCAATATTATTGATTATTTTTTTTCGTAGACCCGTATGGCCATTGTTCGCCGGAATAAACGATTATGGCGAAACTTTTTTTATATCACTACCGATAACATTATTAATGCCGTTATTTATTTCACTTATATTCCATTGCGTTATATCAATCGCCTTCATAAAAATGATACAACCAAAAAACATCCGCATTCAACATTTAGAAATACTTTCGATTTTATTTATTATATTTTCAGTTATTATTTCCCCGATAGTAAATTATATTTGGGGGCAAATAAGATTTCGCTTGATGAATGCGAATTTGTCCATTGATGCTTGGTTAGAATATATAATCATTAGAAATCGGATAATGATAACATATATTATCCAAGGAATATCTGTAGGTATATTAATCATCGCCGTAGTCATGATATGGTATTTTTGTTACATTGAAAAAACGAAGCAGAAACAACTTTATATTCACGCCGACGTTCCCAACGAATAATACGCCGAGATTCCACGACCGAATATAAAAACCGCGCCTTTTTCAAAAGGACGCGGTTTTTTAATGTAAATTTATTTTTTTACAAAGTCGCGGCCGCTACACTTTGCCCTACACGCCGTGCTTTTTCGTCGGGGGTGTGTAGATTCATTTGGTAGTTGGCGTATTCTTCGGCCAGGACTTTTTTGGCGGTGGCCAGGATGATGTTGCCGCCTTCGCCGCTCATGACGCGGCCCAGCAGCAGTACGTGTTTGAAGCCATATAGGTCAAAATAGTACGGCAGCGTGTGGCCAAGGTACACGCCGATGGACTCGAAAATGCCGCGCACCACATCTATTAGAGGCGTGTCGCCTTTGTACAGGGCGGCAGCTTCGCTTGTTTCGCCTTTGAAGATGTCTTGTACGATTTTGAGGTTTTCGCCGGGGGGGCGGGTGGTGTCTAGTTGGATGCCCGCGTTCAGTGCCAGTTTTATGACGCCGTCTTGGGAGAAGTACTTGACCCCGCAGCCGATATCGCCCGACCATTCGTCGCGCATGGCCGTGGGGCTTGCATCTGCCGGGCAGAACGCCAATTCATTGAGCCAGCCTTTAATGCGGCCGTTCTGGTCGATATAACCGCCCGCTTCACTGGTACCCATGGCGATACCCAGCACATTGTTGTCACCAAATTCCATCGCACCCGCCAGCGCCGTCACGTCGCCGTCGTTTACGACCGAAAGCGGAATGTCCGAGCCAATTTCTGCCGCCGCACGAATATAGATATCCTTCACCTTCGCTTGGAAATCCTCGGGACTGACCTTTAAAAACAACGACGCAATTGCCGTCCGGTTATCAATATAAATCCCCGCGCTGCTAACACCGATCGAGTCCACGCGCGGCATTTTGGATGCGGCTGTTTTCATGGCACTAACGATACCGTCAAAGTGATATTGCGGGTCTGCCGTAACCTTCGGATGCCAAACGACTTCCTCCGAAAAGATCGCTTCGCCGTCCACCACCGCGCTCACCTTGCGGTCGCTGCCGCCCGCATCAAAACCAATCCGACAGCCGCCCTGCTTGCCGCCCACTTCCTTGGCCTGCTCGTTTTCCGCCGGTTTTTGTTCCAACGGAACACAAATTACTTCAAACGGCTGCTCATAAACACGCGCCATCGTCACATTGTCAAACGCATACTTACCCGCAGGTGAAAAAGCCTGTTGGATATAAGCGCCCATCTGCGAACAACCGCAGACCGTCACGCGAAAACCGCCCTTCGCCCAAAGCAAATACTTAACCAGCCGCTCGATATAATACCGATCGGCTGCTTCATTCGTGCCCGTGATGAACGTGTCATATACGGCACAAAGCCCGGCATTGCGCTCGACCGCGATACTGATGGGCTGGCTAGCTTGTGCGAGAAAAGCCGCGTTGAATTTTGCCATCGGGACATACCCGGGATCATAAACGGGCGTGTTAGCGGTTTTGATTTCGATGCCTAGGTGGTTGATGGTGGTCATGCGAATCGCTCCTTTTTGTATAGGTTTGAGGTCGTGTGATTGATGATTAAAAGATGGAAGCTCAAAAGATTTAAAACCCTTGACATTGGCCTTTAAAACCGCGCCATCCGCGCCAGTACATCCGCTTGGAACGCCGCAATATGCCCCTCAACAAAAGCAGCCGCATCTGCCGCTGCTTTGCAGCTACCGCATTCCCCCGCCACCAGCGCCGACATATCTACGCCGAACGACGCCGACTCTACATCATCTACATCGTGGCTGGCGAAGAAGGTCGCGTTTGCTAGGCGGCGGCCTTGGGAAGCTAGGTCGTAGCGTTTTCCGCCGGTGATTTGGCTGTCGTATACGCCTAACAGGGCTGCAGATAAGTTGGGATGCGGCGCCGTATCGTGTACGACTTTATCGGCATCGGCAAGCCAGTCTAGCGCGCGCCATACTTCCATGCCGATTAGGCGGGGGCGGGCAGGAGCGGGGAGTTCGCGTATGGCGGTGATGACGCGTAGAGCTACGGCTACGTGGGTATCGTGCTTGTCGAAGAGGTTATGGGTGTACACCACTTGGGGCGCGGCGGCTTGGATGATGGTTTTGAGTTCCTCGATGAGAGCGCGGTTGTGCGGGTCTTTGACCTCGCCGGAAGGGTAGGCAAGATTTACTTGCGCGGCGTAGCGGCCAATCCATGCGGCTTGGTTTTGCTCTTCGATGCGGATGGCTTTCATTTGATCGTCGGTGTAGTGGGCGTATATACCGGTGCGAGGCGAGCCGCCGCCGTCGGTAACGGTTACGCCGGTGAAGTGGCGCGTTGCATCGCTGTAACACGCCGCGATGGGACCGTAGGCCATGATTTCGATATCGTCTTGGTGTGCACCGATACATAGGTCGGTGGTACGCGCCAATGCGGTGTGTGCTTCGCCCATGTCGGTCACGCGGCGGTTTTCTGCCGGCAAAAAGAGGTGCGCAGAGGGATGGATCAGCTTGCCATTCATGGCAGTCACCCTTTCATTTATATGTAATATAACCATCGTATAACAATGTGATAAGTGGGTCAACACCTGATATAATTCACAAAAATCATCAGGAGGCGATTACTATGCCCGAAAACAATTACATGAACGACACGCCTACCAACACGCTCGGCTACTTGCTGGCGACGTTGGGCGCGTTAGTTGCAATTCCATTGCAAATGATTTACTTGATGACGGTGGGGCGCATCAATTATGTAGACGGCTTGGTCGCGGGGGTGATTGTGGGCGTGTGCATTGTCGGCGGCTTCAAGCTGGGCGGCGGCATTGCCAAGAAGACATTCCCCATATACCCGATTCTCATGGCGTGCGTTTCGGCGTTGTTGGGTTTTATGCTGGGCATCAGTGTGTATGTATATCAAGATGGCGGGCGGTCGTTTGGTGATGCCATCGTGTACTTCTTTGATGATTATCTCTTTGCCGAGTTTGCGGGCTTTACATTGTATTACGACATGGGTGTTATTAATTTGGGTATAGCCATCGGCATCGCGGTGCTGTTCATCGGCGGCAAGCGGTATGTCCAGCAGTCGATCAAAGAAGGCGAAATGTTGGTGGATGACGATGACGAAGAAAACGCCGACGCGGACGAAAACCAATAAGAAAATCCCAATCATTTTTATGAAGCCCGTACTTTGTCTGTACGGGCTTTTTTGAAACGTTTTTGCATTATCGCAGTCTTATATATGAACAGGAGGTGATGAATGTGGCATTAGACTTTGAGCAAGTGTACAAAGCGCATTTTACAGATGTATACAAATATGTGTTATCTCTTAGTCGTAACGCAACCATTGCGGAAGAAGTTACACAGGAAACTTTTTTTAAGGCCCTGCGGAAAATTGACCAATTTAACGGTTCTTGCAAATTATATGTATGGCTTTGTCAAATTGCGAAAAATACGTATTTCACGCTGCACCAAAAACAAAGCCGGCACACAGCAGTTGATGATGCTGTTTTGTCCGGTATTACGCATGACATTGAGAATGATTATCTCGACAAGAACATTGCAAAACGGTTGCATATTTTGCTCCACAATCTGAATGAACCTTACAAAGAGGTTTTCACTTTGCGCACATTTGGCGAATTGCCGTTTTCGCAAATAGGGGAATTATTTGACAAAACAGACAGTTGGGCTAGGTTGATTTTCTACAGAGCAAAAAACAATTACAGGAGGGTTTGAAATGAATACATCTTGCAAAATCGCAAGGGATTTGCTTCCTTTATACCATGACGAAGTATGCAGCAGTGAAAGCCGAGCAATGGTTGAAGCGCACCTTGCCGAGTGTGAACATTGCAAAGCGGCGTTGCAAGCAATGGGTGAAGCAATCTCCATGAGTCTCATAGCGCAAAATTTGAATGATGCCGAATCCATGCAGCTATTATCAAAAAAATGGATGCGACGTGTATTTAGCGCATATTTGAAAGGCGCATTTATAGCACTGCTAGCGATTGCGACGATTGCTGTTATTTTATTTATTATTTTCTTGTTCGTTACTTGGCAACCTGCAATCTATTAAGCGAATACGCAAAAAAATCCCCGTTTCAACCGGTGGCAAATTGCCACCGGTTGAAACGGGGATTTTTTTGCATCAAGGTTGCCGACGGAAGCGCTACAGGTACGTCACCTTCGCTTCATCATACCCACCACGTGGGTCGGGGTTTTCATCGGGCACGCCGATGGCGATTACGCAGAAGGGAAGCTTTTCGGTTTGGAGGATTTCGCGCATTTCTGCGATGCGGTTTTCTTTGGGGTACACGCCACACCAACACGCGCCCAGGCCTTGCTCGACGGCGGAGATGAGAATGTTTTGCGTGACGGCGCCGCAGTCCTGCGGATAGTAGCCGCGCGATATTTCTTGCTTGTCCTGTGTCTCGGGCAGGGCGATGACGGCGATGGCCAGCGTGGCCGATGCCAGCATGCCCGTGTACGGATGCGTGGTGCGGATGCGCTCCAACACGGCACGGTCACGGATGACAATGAATTCCCACGGGCGGGAATTGCACGCCGATGGCGCAACCATGGCGGCAGTGAGCAGGGCCTTGACTTGTGCGTCGGTGACTTCAGCACCGGATACAAACTTGCGGATACTGCGGCGTTGTAGGATGGCTTGTGTTGCTGTCATGGGTAATTCTCCTCTCTTTTTGCGAATTATAATGCGGCTAGCAAATTAGACAAGTATTCACTGACCCGCTGTAGTGATGAAATCGATAATCGCTCATCTGGCGTGTGCAAGTCGTCCGTTTGGGGCCCCACGGAAATGATGTCCAGCCCCGGTAATTTCTCCGCTAGGATGCCGCATTCCAGCCCGGCGTGCACGGCGGTGACTTTGGGTGCGTGGCCGTACTGCGCTTCAAAGACGGCGACGGCGGTCTTGAGCAATGCGCTGGATGTATCAAACGCCCATGCGGGGCTGCGCTGGATGAAGCGCGTCGATGCGCCAGTGCGCTCAGCCAGCGTGCGGATTTGTTGCTCCATGCCCTTCAAGTAATCCGCCGTTGCGCCACGTGGGAAACATTCAATAATGATGGCATCGCCGTCGGTTTTCACCACGCCCACGTTGCACGACGCGGCTACGACATCGGGCATGTCCTGCCCCATGGCCTGCACACCGTTAGGCAACAGCAACAGCGATGCGATGAGCTTGTCGGATGTGTCCTTGGACAAAACAGTCATGGGAAGCGGGTCGGCAGGCAGGACGAAGGCTTCGTAAGTAATCGCCAACCCCGGCTCTGTGGCCTTGTACATCTCCGCGAAGGCGCGTTGGCACTCTGCGATGCAAGCGGCCATTTTGTCCGTTTGATCGGCGAGTAGGAAGATTTTTGCCGTGGCCTCGCGGGGGATGGCGTTTAACTTCATGCCACCCGCTACGTTGCTCACGCGCAGGTCGCAGCCTTTGTCCAGCGCGGCCAGTACGCAGCCCAGCAGCACCAGCGCATTGGCGCGCCCCTTGTTAATATCGCCGCCGGAGTGTCCGCCGTGCAGCCCTTTGACCGCCAGCGTGTAGGCGTTGTATCCCTGCGGCGCGTCCTCGCGGGTGATGGGTAATTCATACTCCACCGTCACCCCCGCCGCACAACCGATGGTGATGATGCCCTCGTCACTGGAGTCCAAATTCAACATGCGCGTGGCAGAGAAAAGCGCCGCATCCAGCCCTTCCGCGCCGGCCATGCCCGTCTCTTCCTCCACCGTAAAGATCATTTCCAACGCGGGATGACGGGCAGCTTTATCCTCTAGCAACGCCATACACAGCGCAATGGCCGTGCCGTTGTCCGCGCCCAGCGTGGTGCCGCGCGCCTTCAAGTGGTCGCCGTTTAAATACAAATCCAGCGGGTCTTTTTCAAAGTCGTGCACCGTGTCCGCGTTTTTCTCGCACACCATATCGAGGTGGCCTTGCAGGATGACCGCAGGTTTGTCTTCGTACCCGGGCGATGCGGGCTTGTATACGATGACGTTCATCAGCGCGTCCTGCACCACCTTGCAACCCAAATCGCGGGCGAATTGCGCCACGAAATCGCTGGCGGCTTGCTCGTTACCCGACCCGCGCGGAATTTGGCTCAACGCCTCAAAGTGTGTGAAAAACCGTGTGGGTTGCAAATCAGAAATTTTCATTTATATGACCTCCTTGTATTTTAGAAGCTGTGTTCATAGACGACAAGTGGCGGGAAATTGACCGCCGAGGTGCCGTTGTCGGCTATAAACATAGCTTCTTAACCACCAAAACCCCCGTACCCACCATAACCGCCGCCGTATCCCCCGTAACCCCTGCCACCGTATCCGCGGAAACCACGGAAACCCGTGCGCATGTGGGGCGTGTACAAGGTTTCGGCGATGGCGGCGTAGCGGGCGGGTTCCAAGTCAATAACCAGCGGCAACACACGCCAAGCGCGGTAAAAAATAAACACCGCCGTTACCGGCACGCCAAAGACCACCAACCCATACAAAAACGAATAACCCGTATACGCCGCCAATCCGTACCACGCCGCGTATACAAACAAAATCACCGTTTCCAGCGCCACTACTGCCAACGCAATGGTTATGACTTGTTGCCTTTTATTCGTCAAGTTAATCGTAATCCCCAAATATCCCGCCGCCAAAATTAAAGCAATAATATCCCCCACGCTTTCCGGCACCCATAAATAAGTGAGCCACATAACGGTGGGTGCCGTCCACAAAAACGGTTCGCCGCGGAAGATGAACATTCCCAAAATATTGAGCATGGCAATGCCAAAAATGACCCGCATCGTATACTTTGCGAATTCGAATTTGCGGATGGCGCCTGTTAACTCTGCATCAGTGACAGGCGCGGCTTGCATGTAGGTGAATACCTCGATGCCTGCGGATTGGTACCGCCCGGCAATTTGCTTCAAGTCCTCTTGCACGGCGCGGTCGGTCCATATAATCACGCGGGAAATACCCTGTGCCCGCATGTACATAAAATCAGGCATGTCGTCCAAGTCCAACGTCCAGCGGTTGTCATAAATGTCCAGCGTCGGCACGAGGTTTTCGTTTCGCGCTGCATCTAATATAAACGCCGGGGGTGCGTTCGCTGGCAACGACAAGGTTTGCATTACGGACGCACTGTTGTGCAGCGCGTCGATAATGGGCTGGTTGTCCACGGCGTTGCGCCTGCCGGGTGCGGGCACTTGTTGATGAATACCGTTGTACAACGGCACCGGCCGAAAACCCATCCCCGTCAAATCCAACCCCGCAGCCACACCCGCTGCCCCGATCAAGTCCACGATCACAGCGGTTTTCCCGCCGTGCAGCTGCCCCGCCAAATCCTGCGGCAGCGGGTTAATGCGGGTGGGTTCGCCCACCGATTGCGGCGGGTGCATGAACAGCGCGGGTTTTGCATAACGCGTCCAAGCGTAGCCGTCCTGCGGTGCCCACAGCGTAAAGAGCTCCTTACCTTCCACGGGTATCACTCCTGTCCTCTGGCATGTTGTGCGTTGTTTTTACCAATACGGGCACTTCTGTTGCCTCGCTATCCAAACGTGGGTGGCTGCTGACACGGCCAAATAACCCCGCAAATATCCCGTCAATGACAAACACACCCAGCCCCAAATGCAAGCCGTTTATAGGCGCACTTTCAAAGCGGCGTTGCGCTACCCACTGCAGGGGTTGCGCTCGTGCGGCTTGTTCGATGGCGCGGTTTTCGTCATCGGACACCGTGCCGGGCACGTTTATACCCTGCCCCACACGCCCAAACGCGGGTTTTAATATCCATGGCGCGGCACAATTGTTTTTATAATGCGTGGGGCACACCGTCTCTGGCAAAAACCGCCGCCACGTGGGGATATTGACCCCCAACGCATCCCACACCAGCGGCAACCGCTTGGATTGCGTCAACAACGCGGCGGGATGATTGCACGAAGGTACATCAGTATTTACAAACGCACGCCAATCCGTGTCAGGGGCGTACTCCATCCATTCCATGGGGTAATGCCGGTGAATGGCGTCGATGCCCTTGGGTACACCGCGCTCCCATTGGACATGACAAGGGTCAACATACACCGCGCGGAAACCGCGTTTCTCCAATATATCGCCCACGTAGCGCAGGATTTGATAATCCTCCACCGTATGCGTATCGTGCAAGAACGCAATCGTACCGCCACGGGGCAACAAGCGCGTGTACCGCTCGGCCAGCACCTCGCCAAAGCAAACCGCCGACGCATACCCATCAAAAAAAGGCGCCGCCAACCGCGGCAACACCGACGCCTCGGGGTATCCCGCAGGTACGTCACTGTTCACTTCGGAGACACGCCAGTCCAAAGAATTTTTCAGTCTGTCACCGTCCGTTACAGACTGAATTTGCGCCACTGTCGGATGAAAATCAAACCGCATGAGCCGTAAATGCGCGGCGGGGTCGTAGTTGCACCCGCGCAACGCATCGGTCAACGCATCGGATATACCCATGCGTTGTCTTAATTCCGGTTGGGTACGCAGGGCTTGCTCCATGGCCACGGTTTCGTGGTACAACGCCACCGCCGACTCCGCCAAGAAATCCAGCGTATCCCGTTCCAATAACACCACGTGCGGGCCAATGGTGCTTTGTTCACCCGCTTGCAAATCCCACTTATACCCGTCAAAAATCACACCCAAGCGGTAATTATAAAACGCCGCTTCGGGTATCGTAGCAATTTGCGGATGCGCGGGAAATTTCATTTCATCCATCCTTCAATTTAACCATCTGTGCTTGAGTATAGTAGAAATCCCCGCCAATGCAAGAAAACACCCGCATCCGTATGCATAATTTGGGTAAATCATGCGGAATATAATGAAAAGCCTCAACACAAGGAGAATCCCATGCCCATTCACAACGAAACCGAGTTATTTTGCATAAATCCACTAGCCGCAGACGAACCCGCCAACGAAGAAGCCCCCAAAGACCCCGCGCCCCAACCCGAGGCCACTCTGCCGCCACCCCGCGCAGGCAACCCGCGCGGCACCATCCAATTTTTGACCATCATCGGCCAGGTCGAGGGGCACATTGTACTGCCCCCCACCAGCAAAGCCACCAAGTACGAGCACGTTATCCCCCAACTCGTCATGTGCGCCGAGAACAACGAAGTGGACGGCCTGCTCGTCCTGCTCAACACCATGGGCGGCGACGTAGAAGCCGGCCTTGCCCTGTCCGAACTCATCGCCCACTTGGGCAAACCCACCGTATCACTGGTGTTGGGCGGCGGGCATTCCATCGGCGTACCCTTGGCCGTAGCGGCAGATTATTCCTTTATCGCGCCGTCGGCCACCATGACCATCCACCCCATCCGCATGAACGGCACCGTCGTAGGCGCTCCGCAAACCTTCGAACATTTCAAAAAAACGCAAGAACGCGTAGAGGACTTTATCACCGCGCACTCCTCCGTAACCCGCGATCGCCTCCAGCGCCTCATGATGGACACCGATCAACTAGCACAAGACGTAGGCACCATCCTCATCGGCGAGCAAGCTGTACAAGAAGGCATCATCAACGCCGTAGGCGGCCTTCACGACGCCATGGAGAAGTTGTATGCATTAATTGGAAAATGATTTGCTAGTAACCCTTGCATTTTTGCGCTTCATGTGGTAGGGTGGCAAGCCAGTTTGTTTTTTATTTAATAAGGAGTTGTTTTACATGGGACCGTTGTACGCAATTTTGAGTGTTTTATATCTGTTGGGCTGCATAGCATTGTGCGCCACCATATTATTGCAAAAGAAGCGCGCTGCCAGCGGCATGGGCTCCATGGCAGGCATGGGCGACGCATCCGATACGTATAACGCGCCCAACAAAGGCCGCACCATCGAAGGCTCGCTAGAGCGCCTGACCAAAATCGGCGGCTTCCTGCTGGGTGTGTTCGCCATTATTTTGTGCTTGATTCCATTTATCTTGGCATAATCCTTTATAAAGTAGTAAACACCGCAACGCGGGGTATAATATCGAATGCAACGGTATACATTCGATAATACCCGCGATGCGGTTTTTTATTTCGAGCAAACGAAGGGGATGCTTCGTGACATTCATTTATTTCATCTTAAACTTGATACAAAAATGCAAGCACGACTTAATTATGGAGCGCGGCGCAGAACTTACGTACCGCGTCCTTTTGGCGTTCTTCCCCTTTGTCATATTCCTGATGGCGTGGGCGGGCTTCCTGCAATTGGACGAGGCCGAAATCATGGCGCACGTGCCCGACATCTTCCCCGCCGATGTGGCCGACCTCATCACAGGCTTCGTGGGCGACCTGAGCATGACACAAAGCGGCGCGCTGCTGTCCACGGGTCTTTTCTTCGCGGTGTACAACACCACCAACGGCTTCCGCGCGGTGATACGCTGCATCAACCACGCCTACGACATTGAAGAAACCCGCAACATCGTGTGGCGCGTAGTGCTCAGCTTTGGCCTCATGCTGCTGTTTACCATGAGCATTCTGTTCATGGTGGGCGCACTGGTCTTCGGTGCCGAAATTTGGGATTGGTTGCTACCCAACGCCCCCGGTTTCCTCTTCATGGCCATACGCGTGGTGGGCGCGCTGGTCGTCCTCACAGCCGTCACGTCCATCATCTACAAAATATCCTGCGCCAAGAAAATCCGCCTGTTGGACGTACTGCCCGGTGCCGCCATCGCCGTAACAGGCTGGGCAGTGGCGTCGTCGTTGTTCAGCTTTTTTATATCCAACTTCACCCGCTTGGGCGTTATCTACGGCTCCATCGCGGGTGTTTTCATTCTCGTTCTTTGGCTCAATGTAATCTGCATCATCCTGCTGGTGGGCAACCAATTTAACGCATTGTTGGACGCCGCCCGCAGTGGTAGATAAACAGACGCAGAAAAGACAGTTATAACGGAATTTTATATACGGACGTAAGCGGTGCCCATGATATGATTTGGGCACTTTTTTATTGGAGTGATGGACGATGATACGAATATGCAGCACCAACGACTTGCCGCAATGCGTGGAAATTGCATTTGCGCGGAACAATGAACCGCAAAACAACAGCGCCTACTGCCCCAAGTTGCGCGATGGCATTCATGCCGATTTTGCATTTCTTTTGGATAATGTCGGCAGTGTTTTACTGGGCGATTTTGATGGGGATGCGCCGGTGGGATTAATGGGTTGCTTCTTCAACCCGGAGAACGGATGGGTGGATTGTTCCGGCCCTTTTTTTGTTGGCGCATGGGATGAAGCACGGGCGCAGGCGTTGTTTGCACATGCACAAAATACAATTGCGGGAGCAACGCGATTTAACTTTTTCTTTGACACGCGCAACGCGGGTTTGCACGAATTGATGACAACATTGCGCGCGCATCGCAACGACAATGAATATGTGCTGTCGTTGGCACAGGCGGATTATAAACCGCAACCCATTAAACACACGGTAGTCGCGTTCGAAGACAGTTACAAAGACGCCGTGCTTCTTTTGAAGAACGACACGTGGGCAGAAGCATATTTGACAGACAGCGAATTAATCGGCTCCATAAGCAACGACCGCGATATTTTTTGTACGTTGGACGAAGAGGGAGCATTTGTGGGATACGGCGTACTCAAGCGATATGCCGATAAACAACGCATGACCGCAGAGGTCTTTGCCGTAGCCGCACATGCACGGGGCAGGGGGTATGGTTGGGCGTTATTGAATGCTGTAATCAACGCTGCGTTCGACAAATATGACGCGCAGTCCGTGGATTTGGTTGTGGATAAGTTAAACGACCACGCAAGGAAATTATATTTCTCATGCGGATTCAAATTAAATGTGGAAAATGCATCCTATCATATAACCCCCTCCCACTAATTTAATAACGCAAAAAGCATTGCCTGTAAGCGGAAGCGAAGCGCGAAGCGGCGCAAGGGAACGCGTGGCTAAGCACGCCTTACGGATTCGGGGAGTGAACGGTGCGTGGCGGCTTAGTAAGACCGTTCGGCTTTCCGCGTAAAGTTGCACATACAAAAACCCCGCTATTCACAAGAACGCGGGAAGACTAACGGCCGCACTTAGCCAACGCGTGCCTTTCACTCCCCAAATCCGTACAGTGTGCGTGCCACGCGTCCCCTTGCGCCGCTACGCGGCTATGTTCCGTTTACAGGCAACCCGCATATATTGTAAGATGTGTAAAGTTTAGTAGCGAGGGAGCAATTCATGAAAAATATATGCGTAATTTTCGGCGGCGTCAGCAGCGAACATGAAATTTCCGTGCGGTCGGCACAGGGGGTCATTGATGCGATATGCGGCCACAATATAATCGCCGTGTACGTGACCCGCATGGGGCAATGGCTCATGTACGACGGCAAACTGGATAACCTCGATAGTATTAATTGGGAGAAATTCGGCACACCTGCCATGTTGAGCCCCGACCGTGTCAATCGCGGCCTCATCCGGCTGGTGAACGACAAGGTCAAGATGATTCCCGTAGACGTGGTGATTCCCGTATTGCACGGCCGCAACGGCGAGGACGGCACGATACAAGGCCTGTGCGAGTTGGCGGGCATCCCTTATGTGGGTTGCGGCGTGCTGTCCAGCGCGGTGTGCATGGACAAAGCCTTCGCCAAGTTGATAGCCGCGGCGCACAAGATTCCGCAGGGCGATTATTTGGTATATAAAAGAGAAGCACTCGATGACCCCGCCACGCGCAAAGAAGCCCTCGCCAAAATCGGACGCAAGTTACGCTACCCTTGCTTTGTCAAACCCGCTGTGGGCGGCTCCAGCGTAGGCATCACCCGCGCCACCAACCGCAAGGAGCTGGACGCGGCCATCGATGCCGCTCTCCAACACGACGACAAAGTCCTCATCGAAAAAGGCATCCCCGGACGCGAAATCGAATTGGCTGTCTTGGGCCAAGGCGCAACCACCCGCGTTACCGTCCCCGGCGAAATCGTGCCCGACGGCACCTTCTACGACTACGCCGCCAAATATGAAAAACCCGCCAGCAAAACCCTCGTCCCCGCCAAACTACCCAAAGACACCATTGCCAAGTTACAAGCCTACGCACTGGCGATGTTCCACGCTGTAGACGGGCGCGGCTTGGCACGCATCGACTTTTTCGTCTCGGACAAAGGCCAAATCTACCTCAACGAAATCAACACCATGCCCGGCTTCACATCCATCAGTATGTATATGAAGCTGTGGGAACACGAAGGCATACCCCGCACAAAACTCATCGAGACGTTGTTGTCATGCGTATAACAACCCCATCCGTCATCGGCGTCATCGACTCCGGTTTGGGCGGGCTTACGGTGCTGCGCGCCCTGCGTGCGGTCATGCCGGACACGCGGTTCCTCTATTACGGCGACACCGCCCATGCCCCCTACGGCGGGCGTTCTCCACATGAATTGCTATCCTTCGGCCGCGAAATCGTGGCCTTTCTTTTGGGCAAAGGCGCGACCTCCATTGTGCTGGCTTGCGGCTCCCTGTCGTCCACGGCATACGACACCCTATGTACCGAATTCCCGCACGTACCCATCACAGACGTGCTGCGACCCGGCGTAGCAGCAGTACGCGCCATCGATCCGCCGCGCTTGGGCATCATCGCCACCGCTGCCACCATCCGAAGCCGCTTTTTCGAAAACCTCCTGCGCGCTGACAACCCCAACCGCACAATCCTAACCCGCGCATGCCCCCTCTTCGCCCCGCTGGCCGAAAAGGGCATCTTCGACGGCACGCCCGTGCAATGGGCGGCGGAGCACTACTTGCAAGACTGGCGCGGCAAAATCGACGCACTGGTGTTGGGCTGCACGCATTATCCATTGCTGCTGGACCCCTTGCGCGACACCCTGCCCAACGTGCAAATGATAGACTTATCCGAAAGCACCGCCGCCACAATAAAACAAACGTCCCAAGGCGGAACTGCTAACGGCATAACCATTAATAACGTAACCACCGGCGGCGTTACGTACTACACCAGCGGCAACCCGGAACCCTTCGCCCGCTGCGCCGCTAAAATCTTGAGCGAAGCCTGCGATGTGCTGAAGGCATAGCGAAAAACATAAATAATTTTCAACGGGTTTCAGTTGGTCGCAGATTGCGACCAACTGAAACCCGTTTTTGTTGACGCGGTTATTTTTGAATGGTACAAATCATATGATGCGCTCTATGGGAGGGTAGACATAGCATAGTTTGGACAATTTCATCACAATAGCTTCATTAAATGTGATAAAATATTTTTACCGGTTGAATGAAAATTTTTCAAGGTCGTACTTTTGCACCACAACGAATGTGTCGGGTGCGTAAAATTTATATTTGCGGAGGTTAAGAAAATGACAATTGAAAGTGCAATTTATACAAGTAGAAACGAAGAAGCTGTCGAAATTTACATTAAGGCTTTCGGCTTAACAAAAGGGTATACTGCTCATAGTGCTGATGGGAAATTAGTATACTCTAAACTCATGAATGGCGATGAACATTTTATTTCTGTTGTTCCAAGAGATAATTTCAATAAAGACCCCGATGAGCTTTATATCCCTTCACATAGCTTTCAGCCATATGCACAACTATCTGTTGACGGTTTAGGATTAGAGGGCGTAAAAAAAGCATACGAAATATTAAAGCAAGATGCTATTCGTGCCGAGCCTTTAAGGCCGCTTGATTGGGACGATACTAAAACAGGAAGCGGTATAGTAGATAAATTCGGATATTTGTGGTGGATTTCTGAATGACCATACAGTAGCAAAAAAGAGTTTAACTTGGGCTTGGCGTAATCCCCCTTCACAGCATACATACAAGAGGTGTCGCTTGATTTTACACATGGATGCAATAAAAAATTCCGTAGCCGGCATCGCCGAGAAATACGGCGTAGCACGTGTATATTTATTCGGTTCATACGCGCGCGGCGTAGCCGATGAAAATAGCGATATCGACTTGCGCATAGATAAAGACCGCTTGCGTGGCCTATTCCAACTTTCCGGCTTTCAACAAGATATAATCGAACGATTGGGTAAACGGGTAGATGTGTTAACGACCCAAAGCCTCGATGACGATTTCCTTCAAACTATTCGCAAAGAGGAGATACTGTTGTACGAAAATTGAAGCAAAAGACAAGCAGACTCATACCAAACCACCAAAGCGCATCTACCCACGGGTGCGCTTTTTCACGCCCAAAACCACTCAACCACCACACCCCCAACTAATCTAATCCTTTGCCCTAAAAGCACTTTAAGCGCGAAAACGAAAAAGTGCAGCCAGCTCGACCTCGGCGGGCACGGGTGCGGCAACGTGTCGGCGCGAATAGCGAAATCACGCATACAGCGGTACGTAGCGGGCTTACGTGAAACCGAGAAGGCTCCCAACGGGAGACAAGCGGTTTCACTTGCCCGATGCGTGCCGATGTGTGCGTTAGTTCGCGTAGCGCAGACACGTTGCCGTACCCGTGCCCGCCGAGGGGGTTCGCCCGCACAATTTTTTCATTTTTAACGCTTGCAAATGCTGGCAATACTGGTATAATACGCTACGATTACAGTAAGAGGGCAACGCCCTCAACTCAAACCAAGGAGGCGTTTCCCATGGGAAAAGCAAAATTTGAAAGGAACAAGCCCCACGTCAACATCGGCACCATCGGCCATATTGACCATGGTAAAACCACGTTGACCGCCGCAATCA
>WQVD01000018.1 GCA_009781755.1 Defluviitaleaceae bacterium
GGGTGTGGGTGGGGTTGTGGCGGGGGTTGTGGTGGGTGCGGGGGTTGTGGTTGGTGCGGGGGTAGTAGTTGGCTCGGTCGGCGGCAACATGGGAATCTCCAAGTCAACCATTACATCCACGTATTCGCCGTTGTATTCCATTCGCAAAATGGCGATTATGCTACCCGGTTCATCTTCAGTAGCAGGCGTTATCGCAGGCGTTGGCAACCAATGCAAATATACAGGCACACTGGGCGATGGAACTTGTCCATTGGCAATATTTGCAGCCAAGTTGTATAGGTCAAGCAGCAGAGTTTCGTTGGTGGCGGTCAACGCATCGATGGTTGCCTGCGCTTGTTGGCGCGCCAGTTCCAACGAAAACGCGGGATTTACCGTTACGGTAATATCGTGTGTGCGTACCGTTGCAACGCCGTAAGACACCGTAATCCGCAATGTATGCACACCCACGGGCAAATCTTGCGGCAGCGGAATAGCTGACGCATTCGTACTGCCTGCGGGTACTGTAACATCAAACGTTGTAACGACGGAGTTGTCGGTTACGCGCACCAATGCAATTTCTATGTTTTGATAATTAATGATATGTGCAGTGTGCTGTATACCCCACACAAAATCTACCGTGGCTTGCGCGCCGAAGTTTTGGGTAACGTCTTGCGGCTGCGTATGAATCCACGTGACCGGATTGTTGGTATTGCCGAAATAACGGCTGAGAGCAGAAAGCCTGAGTGTACCTGATAAAATCGTGGTATTGAGCGCTTGCACGGCATTGTTTGAGTTGGAAGAATTTAACACCACACAACCACCGTCGATGATGAGCTGCCCGTCGGCAAACAATGCAAGGCTGCTGGCATCGACCCTCACAATAGGGTCGCCGGATATAATTACATTTCCGGGTGTATCGATACCCCACCCCGTGGAGGCAATATTTAATTCACCGCCAGTGATATATATATCCACCGGTTGCGCAACAAAACTACCCAATGCCGAACCGGTGAGCTGCACAGCTATGGTAATATTTCCACCGTTTATATTGATCGTGCCCTGCGGCGCGGAGCTTCCCCCGCTGCCGCCGCCGGCACCGATCGCCGTTGTCGAGCCGGTATTATTGGTTGTAGCGTGGACGGTGCCACTGTTAATTGTAATGTTGCCGACGATTCCGTTTTGCGCACCGCCAATTGCGGCAGCACCCATACCGGTTGCCGTAGCGTTAACCGTCGCGTTGCCTACTATCATGATATTTTCGCCGCCGCCGCCAGCTATACTGCCGCGCCCGCCGCCGATGGCTGCTGCGGTTCCGGAACTGCTGGCTGTTACCTGGGCATTGCCGCGGATGATGATGTTGCCGCCGCTTGGCGCCAAACCACTGTTGTTGCCGCCGCTGCCAATGGCTGCGCCGGTTCCGCTTGCGATTGCGGTTATTTCACCACCATTAATGACTATATTAAATGATCCGCTTTGCGCCATGTTGCCACCGATGGCCGCATTGCCATTATTGCTTGTGGCGGTGAGGACGCCAATGGCACCGCCCGATGTCGTTTGCGCATAAATATGTAGAGACGAACCCACTGACACGTGTATTCCCTGAAGAAAAGTGCCGATAGCGCCGTCTTCCAGAATCAAACTCACGTCGCCGTTTACTTCAAGTCTGTTTGCAAAAGTTTGTACGCCGCGCAATATATGTAAGCCCGTGCCCAACACGATAGAGCTGGAATCCACTTCCGAAAAAACAGACGTAAACTGCACTTGCCCATTCGCATCAACAAACCAAACGGTTGGTGATGCCTGCCCGCGAAAACCAACACCCATGGGCGACATCCACGATACCGCCAACACCAACGCCAACAAAATGGCTACCTTGCGCCGAAAATTAATATGTAAATTCATCCAAATCTCCCTCCTGCCGTGAAAAGGAATTAAAAACATAACGGCCGTGATTATAGCATTAATAATGTAGCGGCACTAGAAAGGTTAACAATTGTTAACCTTTCTCCCCAACAAAAAACCGCCGAAATAATTTTCGGCGGTTTTATTATTGCATTTTGCGAAGAAATTATTCACTTTTGACTACGGCGATGCCCAATTCTTCCAGTTGTGCGGCATCTACGGGGCCGGGCGCTTCGGTCATGGGGCACGAACCGTCCTTGACTTTGGGGAATGCGATGACTTCGCGCAGGCTAGTGGCACCAGTCATGTTCATGATCAAGCGGTCGAGCCCGGGCGCGATGCCGCCGTGCGGAGGTACACCGTATTGCAATGCCTCCAAGAAATGCGCAAAACCCGCCTTGGCACGCTCGGGCGTAAAGCCGAGTGCCGCGAACATGCGATCTTGCAAATCGCGGCGATGGATACGGATGCTGCCGCCGGCTTGCTCGGAGCCGTTAAGCACGAGGTCGTATTGGCGTGCGCGGACAGCGCCGGGGTCGGATTCCAACAGATGTTCGTCTTCTTCGAGAGGCGATGTGAAGGGGTGATGTGCGGCGTAATAGCGGCCTTCTTCGGGCGCGTATTCAAAGAGGGGGAAGTGCGTAACCCACAGGAACTTGAAGTCGGTGGGGAAGGTGCCTGCGGGCAATTCCGGCAGGTAGTGCTTGCCCAACGCCACGCGCACCGCGCCCAGCGCAAGGCGGGAAATTTCTACCGTGTCGGCGCATAAGAGGATTAAGTCGCCGGGTCTAGCGGCCATGGCGGTAATAATTTCTGCCGTTTGTGCGTCGTCGAAGAATTTGCCGATGGTGGACTTGATTGTGCCGTCCTCCATCAAGTTAATCCATGCCAGGCCTTTGGCGTTTTCGCCGCGGGCGGTTTCTACCAGCGCGTCAATTTGCTTGCGGGGCAATGCGGCCAAGCCGGTGGCGTTGATGCCGCGCACACGCCCGCCGTTCTCCAGCGCGGCGGCAAATACTTGGAAGTCCGTGTCCGCGATGACGGGCAGTGCGGATAAGTCAACCAATTCCAAGCCATATCGCAGGTCGGGCTTGTCCGTACCGTATTTTTCCATGGCATCGAGCCACGTCATACGCGGGAAGGGTACGGCCACATCCACATCCATCGCTTCCTTGAACACGCGCTGCATCATACCTTCCATCATGGCATGGATGTCCTCTTCGTCCACAAAGGAGGCCTCGATATCGATTTGCGTAAATTCGGGCTGGCGGTCGGCACGCAAGTCCTCATCACGGAAACACTTGGCAATTTGGAAATACTTGTCCATGCCCGCCACCATCAGCAATTGTTTAAGCTGCTGCGGCGATTGCGGCAATGCATAAAACCCGCCATTACGCGACGGCACCAAATAATCCCGCGCACCCTCCGGCGAGGAATTGGTTAGATACGGTGTTTCGACCTCGATATACCCCTCCTCGGTCAAATAGCGGCGGATGGTCTGCGCAACCGTGTGGCGCAGCTTCATAATCTTATGCACATCCGCACGGCGCAAGTCCAAATAGCGGTACTTCAAGCGCGTATCCATGGCAACACCTTCATCCAACGGCGTAAAAGGTGGCGTGTCCGATTCACTTAGTATGCGCAATTCTTCAATATCAATTTCAATTTCTCCAGTGGGCATTTCGGGATTCACGTTTTGCGGCGTGCGGGCTATGACCTTGCCCCGCGCAGCAATAACATACTCGCCCCGGATTTCCTTGGCCAGCGCATACTGCACTGCACGCTCCGCATCCACCACCACTTGCACCAACCCAGTGCGGTCGCGCACCACAATGAAAAACCGCTGGCTCATATCGCGATTCTTATTTACCCAACCCATGACGGTAACGTCCTGGCCGACATTGGCGGCAGTCAATTCGCCACAGTAATGCGTGCGCTTCATGCCTTTCATACTCTCGCCCATGATAATTCCTCCAAAAATCATTTTTCGGCGGAATTATAGCACAGCGGTTAGTAACATGCATGTGGGCATGCTTCAAAAGCAACCGGTCGGCGGCAAAAGATCAAGACCTTGGGGCATCCGCCCCAAACCCCGCAAGGGTGCCGGCTAAAGCCTTATTTGGGAAGTGCCCCCCCTTGACCCACGTTGTGGGCGTCGCCAAATAAGGCTTTAACCGGCACCCCCTTTCAATCATAGCTAGGAAAAGAATCCAGTTGGTGGCAAATTGCAACCAACTGAAAAATGCCACTCCCAAAACCCCGACTTCAGTTGGTTCCAATTTGGAGCCAACTAAAACACCCAACCCCCTTTCGCTAATCCAATCTTTCCGCCTTACGCACCCCCGCACCGCTTTTCTTACCGCAGTATCGCGGGTGGAAAGCCCTTCGGCATGCGCGGTGTCTGTTTGGCGCATTGCGAAATCACGTGCGTGGCGGCGAACAGCGGGCTTAGTGAAATCGAGAAGGTTCGCGTAGCGAAACAAGCGATTTCACTTGCCCGATGGAGCCGACGCGCGCGTTAGTTCGCACAGCGCCAAACAGACACCGCGCACGCCGAAGGGCCTCCCACTCAAAGCAATACAGTAGAGAAATCCGTGCGGAGTCAATATTTTTCTGCTATGATGCACCCAAACACACAAAAGGGAGTTTTTCACATGGTACGTTCACGTTTTGCGCCTAGTCCTACGGGATATATGACGATTGGCAACTTGCGCTCTGCGCTGTACGAGTATCTGATTGCCAAGCGGGATGGGGGCGTTTTTATTTTGCGGCTGGAGGACACCGACCAAGCCCGCTATGTCGAAGGCGCGGCCGAAGCCATCTTTGAAACGCTACGCGCTACGGGTTTGCACTTTGACGAAGGCCCCGGCGTAGGCGGCGACTACGGCCCCTACATCCAAAGCGAGCGCAAGGATTCGTATCTGCCGCCCGCGTTGCAACTGGTGGCCAACGGCAAGGCCTATTATTGCTTCTGCGAAAAAGACCGCCTAGACACCCTTGCCGACGAACGCGGCTTGAAAAAATACGACCGCCACTGCTTGCAACTGCCGCCCGAAGAAATCAAATCACGCATCGACAGCGGCGCAGCCTACGTTATCCGCCAATTGATCCCCGACGGCGCAACCACCTTCAACGACCAAGTTTTCGGCACCATCACCATCGATAATGCCGAAATGGAAGATCAAATCCTGCTCAAATCCGACGGCATGCCCACCTATAATTTCGCCAATGTCATTGACGACAACGCCATGGCTATCACCCACGTAGTGCGCGGCAGCGAGTACCTCACCTCCACGCCCAAATACGTCCTTTTATATGAAGCGTTGGGCTGGCCGATGCCCCTTTTCGTCCACTTGCCCCTCTTGCAAAACCCCGACGGCACCAAAATCTCCAAACGCCACGGCGCAAAATCCATCGTAGAACTCATCGCCGACGGCTACCTGCCCGAAGCCATCATCAACTATGCCGCCTTCCTAGGCTGGAGCCCCGGCGGCGACCACGCCACCCGCGAAATCTTCGCGCTGGACGAGCTGATAAAAATCTTCGACGCCGCTCAAATCAGCCGCTCGCCCTCCACCTTCGACGAAACCAAGCTAAAATGGATGAATGCCGAACACATCAAGGCCCTGCCACCCGAAAAATACGCTGCCCTGGCCCTGCCCCACCTACGCCAAGTCGTAAAAACGCCCAATATTGACCTAACCGAATTAGCACGCATCACCCAATCCCGCGTAACCTTCATAAGCGACTGCGCAGAAATGGTGGACTTCATCGACGCCATCCCCCCCTACGACATAGACTTATACACGCACAAAAAAATGAAAACCGATGCCGCCATCGCCGTCCAAGGCCTACAAGCCGCGCAAGCGGCCTTCCAACAAATCCCCGCAGAAAACTGGACACACGAAACCCTCCACGCCGCCGCCACCCAAGCCGCCGAAGCCGCAAGCCTAAAAAACGGCCAAATCCTATGGCCAATACGCACCGCACTATCCGGCAAACCCACCACCCCCTGCGGTGCCACAGAAATAGCCGCGCTACTAGGCCGCGACAAAACACTACAGCGGCTAGAAGCCGGGCTGGCGCTGCTGGCAGCGGCGCAGGGTTAAGGCGCGGCTCGACGCTGAAAAAATCAAAACCATACGCCCATCCAACGCCACAAAAGTCAAAACCCTGGGCGCTGCCAAATAAGGCTTTAGCCGGCACCAGACCCGCGAGGGGAAACGTTCCCATCGACCCGCGCTGTGCTTCGCGAGGCACAACGCATGGCCAGTCCAAATTTTCAGTTGGTCGCAATTTGCGACCAACTGATTTTTTTATCCCAGCCGTGATTGAGAAGGGGTGACGCCCAAAGCGGGGTCGAGGGGACGCGTTCCCTCGCGGGTCTGGTGCCGGCTAAAGCCTTATTTGGCAGCGCCCAGGGTTTTATCTTTTGACCTTAGCCGCATTCTTAGCCCCACCACCCACCCTAGCCTTCACCAATCATTAATGATATAGTGAAGCACCGAAGCAACCGAACCCAACCAACCACTTCCATCGAAACGGTGATTTTCAAATGATATTCCTCATCGCCTTTTTGGCAGCGTTAGGCTTCTCTTTGGCCGTTATGCCCTTATTAATCCGCTTGGCGGCGCGCTTTGACTTTACGGACAAACCTACGGAACGCAAAAAGCACACCGTACCCATCCCCCTTGTGGGCGGCACGGCGATGTTTTTGGCGTTTATCGTAGGTTTTATTATTTTTGTTGTTTTTTTCAATGTCGATTCGGCTACATATGACGATGTACTGAGTACGCAAGCGATGGCTGCGGTGCTAGCGGGCGCAGCGATGATTTGGGGCATTGGGCTAGTGGACGATTATACGAAAACGCGCCGGCGCGAATTTCGGATTTGGCCGCGTATTGTGGTGAAGATAACGGCGGCTAGTATGGCTTTTGCTGTGGGGATACGGTTCACCGGGTTTACCAATCCGTTCAGCGGTTATTACGTGACTTTTCCCACCGGTGTGCAGTTGGTGCTGACGATTTTGTGGTTTGTGGGGCTTATTACGGTCATTAATTTTATGGATGGCCTAGATGGGCTGGCAGGGTCGCTGGCGTTGCTGCCGGGGTGCACGCTGTTCCTCGTGGCAATGCAGATGGGGCAAGGCAACTCAGCGATTATGTCTGTGTTGTTTTTGGGCACGGTGGCAGGCTTCTTGAATTATAATCTGCGCGGCAAAGTTTGGATGGGCGATAGCGGATCGTATTTGCTGGGTTATTTGCTGGCGGTGATTTCGCTACACGGGATATTTAAACAAGCCACGCTGATTTCGATTTTGATCCCCATGCTGGCGTTGGCAGTGCCCATTATCGACGGCCTGCGGGTGGTCATTCGCCGTATATTGGCGCGCAAACGCCCCTACGAAGCCGATACCTCCAGCGATATCACGCATATCCACTACCTGCTGACCAAGGGCGGTCTTAAACCCAAATACGCCGTAGCACTCATCTTCTTGGTGAGCGCGTGCTTGAACTTGACAGCCATCATCATCATGTTGGTGGCTTAGAAGAACCGTTCGTAGAAAACCATAATCTCGCCCAACAAATGCTCGTTTATAAATTGAAACAGAATAAAAAACCCCGCCAAAGCCCCAGCTGCTGTGAAGAATTTCATCACGCGCTGGGCTTGTTCTTTTTCAAAGAAATAAAAGACCATCCAATCCACACCCATCAAAATTACGGCGATGACCGTCAACCACCAAAACAACAAGAAAACCTCCGCCATCTTCCACGCCACCTCACTCCGCGTTTGCATCCGCAAAAATATTTACATAAAAAAGTGTTGACAGCCAAAACAATGCCGTGTATATTACCTCACGTCGCGCAGTACTGCCGCATGCGGGTATTTCAGCAGAAACAACAATGTGACGACATTGTTTAACGGCAATTCTATTTATATGTTGCAATCGCGCACGTATGAACACGGTGCGACTATCCTTGCAAGCACATTTCATTCATGTTACATTCAAAGCTGATTGCCTCGTGTCGTAAGCGGCGCGGCACAATCAGCCCAATGGAAAGGGGTATTCAACCATGGGTAAGTTATTTGCAACCAACCGCCAGTTCCGTTTTTTATTGGTGTATCAGATATTTTCGGGGTTGGGCGGGGGCGTTTTTTCAATTTTTATGCTGCTTAGCGTGCAGCTGCTTTATAACAACGTGTTGTATACGAGCATCGCTGGCTTCTTGGTTACCGCGCCGCATGTTTTCGCGCTGATGGTGGGGCCGGTGGTGGACCGAAATAATAAAGTCACAATCATGCGTTTGACCACTTTGTTGGAATTTGGCGTGTTGGCGTTGCTCACTTTTTCGCCGTTATTGGAAAGCTTGGGCGTTTATTTCATGTTTGGCGTGTTGGCGGTGTATTCTGTTGCGGCGCTGTTTGAAGGGCCTTCCGGCTCGGCGTTGTTGCCGCAAATCGTAAGCGAAGAAGACATCATGCCGGCCAACTCTTTCATTAATATTGCAGCCATGGGTGGCGGCATTGTGTTGGGCATCATATTGTTCACCTTAATGGGTGATATCGGAGAAATGTCTAACGCAGACGACTTACGCTTAATTTACGGCATTTCTACGGCATTTTTGGCCATTACGTTCCTGTCGTCGCTGTTCCTGCGCGATCCTTCCGCACATACAGCAAAGGCCGATGCACCCCGCACCCATTATTTGCAAGACTTAAAATCCGGCATGGCATTCCTACGCAGGAATGTGCTTCGTTTCTTTATCATCGCGTTCATCGCTCGTGCTTTCTTCGCGCAGATGGTGTATGTAAATATGCCCGGTTTCATTGCGTACCACGCCGGGGCGCAGGGGTATATCATCCTTGCCATGGTGGGTTTGGTGGGCGGTATTGTCGCGTCCTCCATCATGGGTGCCGTGGGCAAAAAGATCAAAGCCGGTTACCTGATGGGCATTTTGTTTATGCTGACGGGTATCATACGCATCCCGTTCGCATTTGTGGTGCCGATATCGTTTGTTGCGGGCTTGGTCATTGCGGTTCTATTTGCCGCCGTGGGCAATGCGGTGGGAATTTTGTCCAATTCGCTCAACCAAAAAATTCCGCCCAAGGACATGGTGGGGCGCATTAACACGTTGGAAACTACCATCATCGCTGCTGCGGTAGCCGCCGGGGCGCTGCCGGGTGGCATTGTCGGTCGCACGCTGGATGATGCAACGTGGCTCATCGTTGCACATGGCGTGGTCATGATTGGCACGGGTATTTTTGTATTGCTCGTACCCTCGGTGCGCAAGTTGGGCATGATTGACGACATCAAGCGTGAGGGCGAGGAAAACGGCAGCAACGACACCCCTGATGCTCCCGTGACCAATACCCCAACCACTCCCGCTGAACCGCAAAAACCCGCGAATTAATTTACCGCCATTTTCGTAATGGCAAATCTATTTTCGATTTATTTGACGATGCATTCCAACCTTTGATTGGGGATTCGTACATGCACGACGAAATTTACATGCTGTGGCTCTCCACCTTTGTGCCGCGCCTTGGCTCGCGCAAGCTGAACGAACTGCTCGAACACTTCAGCACAGCCAAGGAAGTCTTCACCGCCAATGCTGCCGAACTGCGTGAAATCGGCGGCTTGACCCCCGTCACCCTTTCCATCATGACCCGCAACCGCACCCCCGAAGCCATTGAGGCCACTCTGCGCGACTTGGACGCGCAGGGTATTCGCTACATTTCCCGCAATCACGAAAAATTCCCCCTTCTGCTGGCCGCCATTCCCGACCCGCCGATTGGGGTTTTTTATTTGGGTGAATTGCCGACCGACGATTTGCATAAAGTAAGCATCATCGGCTCGCGCAAATGCTCGGAGTACGGGCGCAAGACGGCGCAAATGCTGGCCACCCCGCTGGCACGACGCGGCATTGTCATTGTCAGCGGCATGGCACGCGGGGTCGATCAAGCCGCTCACCGCGGCGCGCTCGAAGGCGGCGGCAAGACCATCGCCGTGCTGGGCTGCGGCGTAGACATTTGCTACCCCGCAGAAGCCCACGTCATCCGCAAAGAAATCATCGCCAACGGCTGCGTCTTGTCCGAATATCCCCCCGGCACCGCCCCGCAAAAGCACCACTTCCCCGCCCGCAACCGCATCATCAGCGGTTTATCCCACGTCGTGGTCGTGGCCGAAGCGGGGCGCAAGTCGGGCACGCTCATCACCGTGGACACCGCCCAAGACCAAGGCCGCGAAGTGTTAGCCGTTCCGGGCAACATCTCCAGCAAGCTCTCCGAGGGCACCAATCGTCTGATACGCGACGGCGCATTCCCCGTCATCGACTACACCGATGTCCTTTACGCACTGGGCATCACCGACGAAGCCGAACCCGCCACACCACCCGTGCAAACCCCCCTTGCGCCCGACGAAAAGCTGGTATATGATGCCGTGGATTTGCAACCCATCGGCTTGGATGAACTGATGGAACGCACCCGGCTCACCGTCGGCAATCTCCACCTCATCTGCATCGCATTAGAATTGAAGAAACTCATCAAGAAATTACCCGGCGCACGGTACAGTCGGATGAATTAAAAACAGCCTTGCCTTTGTGCGATTTTTGTTGCATGGCAAGGAAGTATTGACGCGACGTGCTAGCAGCACGTAAGGAAATACTGACGCAGAATTGCGACAAAAAACCACAACGGCAAGGGTGTTTTTAATTCATCCGACTGGAACCCGCGCTATCTAAAAATACAAAATCGAGGCGAATCACACATGGCCATTAAAAATCTGGTAATTCTCGAATCCCCGTCCAAAGCAAAAACCATCAAAAAAATCCTGGGTTCCAACTACAAAATCGAAGCCTGCGTCGGTCACGTGCGCGACCTACCCAAGAGCCAACTGGGTGTAGATGTCGAGGCCGACTACGAGCCCAAGTACATCACCATCCGCGGCAAGGGCGACATCTTGGCCAACTTGCGCAAGCTGGCTAAGCAAGCCCAAAAAATCTATTTAGCCACTGACCCCGACCGCGAAGGCGAGGCCATCAGCTGGCACCTCATGCACGCGCTCAAACTGGACGAAAAAAACACCGAGCGCATCACTTTCAATGAAATCACAAAAAACGCCGTCAAAAAATCCCTCAAAGAAGCCCGCGCCATCGACATGGACTTGGTGGACGCGCAACAAGCCCGCCGCGTGTTGGACCGTGTGGTGGGCTATCGCATTTCCCCACTCCTTTGGAAAAAAGTGCGCAAGGGCACCAGTGCAGGCCGCGTGCAATCCGTCGTTCTCAAGCTTGTGTGCGAGCGCGAAGAGGAAATCGAACTTTTCACCCCCGAAGAATATTGGACGCTGGAAGCGCAACTGGGTAAATTCACGGCGCGCTACCACGCCGCCGACAATGATAAATTCGAGTTGCAAACCGAAGCCGACGTGCAAGCCATCATCAAGCGCACCGGCAAAGGCGCATTCACCGTGCGCGAAGTCAAACAAGGCACACGCACACGCAAGCCGCCCGCACCCTTCACCACGTCCACGCTCCAGCAGGAAGCATCGCGTTTGTTCAGCTACGCACCGTCGCGCACGATGCGCATCGCCCAGCAATTATATGAAGGGGTCGAAGTCGCAGGCGAAGGTGCCGTCGGCCTGGTCACTTATATCCGCACGGACTCGCCGCGTATCAGCGACGACGCCTACGCCGACGCCACCGCGCACATCACCGACCGCTACGGCGCAAACTACCTGCCCCCCACCCGCTGGGAATACAAAACCCGCGGCCGCGCTCAAGACGCGCACGAAGCCATCCGCCCCACCGCCGCCGCCCGCACCCCTGACGCCCTCAAATCGTCGCTCACCGGCGAGCAATTCAAGTTATACAAACTCATTTGGGAGCGCTTCATCGGCTCGCAAATGGCGCAAGCATCCTACAACACCCTGTCCGTCCGCTTGGAAGCCGGGGACAAAAAAGCCCCCGTCGTGTGGCGCGCAAGCGGTTCGATCCTCGACTTTGAAGGCTACCTCGCCATCTACAGTAAAAACGAAGACAACGAAAAAGACACCAAAATCCCCACCCTCACCGTGGGCGATGTCATCAAACCCACCCTAATCCAACCCGATCAACATTTCACCCAACCGCCTCCGCGTTACAGCGAAGGCTCGATGGTGCGCACCATGGAAGAAATGGGCATTGGCCGCCCCGGCACTTTCGCACAGACCATGACCACCCTACTCCACCGCAATTATTTAACCAAAGAAAATAAAGTCCTATACACCACCGAACTGGGCGAAATCGTTAACGAAATCATGGCCGAATACTTCGACGACATTGTGGACACCGAATTCACCGCCCGCATGGAAAATGAGCTCGACCAAGTCGAAACCGGCGAACGCGAATGGAAGACCATCCTTCGCGAGTTCTACCCCAAATTGGCCGAGAAAATCACCTCTGCCGAAGAGCTCATCGGTGATATTGAAGTCAAAGACGAAGTTTCTGACGTGCCCTGCGAAAATTGCGGCAAACTCATGGTCATTAAATTTGGCCGCTTCGGCAAGTTCTTGGCGTGCCCGGGCTTCCCCGATTGCCGCAATGCCAAACCCATCTTGGAAGAAGCCGGCGTCGCTTGCCCCCTCTGCGGCGAAAAACACAGCGGCAAAGTCGTCATCAAAAAATCAAAAAAAGGCCGCACCTATTACGGATGCGACACCTACCCGGAATGTGATTTCATTTCGTGGAACTTACCCACCGGCGAGACTTGCCCCGATTGCGAAACCGGTTACCTCATGATCAAAGGCCGCAAAAAACGCATCTGCGCATGTAGTGCGTGTAAGTTCACCAAGGACGCACCGGACAACGAAGAAGCGTAAACAAACACCCCGCAACAATAAAAGGTATGCGCATAAAATAAACGCCTAATAAAAATCCGGTCGATTAACCACACTAATCAACCGGATTTTTTGTGTGCACTATTTCCGTTAATTTTTCAAAAATTCCTCAATAATAAACTTGGGGCGCTTCTTCGCTTCCAAATATATCTTACCTACATATTCGCCGATGATACCCAGCGACAGCATTTGCAAGCCGCCTAACGCCCAAATCGACCACATCAAACTCGTCCATCCCGGCACTACATTGCCGATAAACCGCATAACCAGCGAATAAACCAACAACACAAAACTCGCAACAAAGATAAACAAACCCAGCGTCGTAATCATGCGGATGGGTTTGATGGACATGGACGTGATGCCCTGTATGGCAAATGCAATCATCTTGGACAGCGGATATTTCGACTCGCCCGCTACACGCTCGCCGCGCCCATATTCTTCAAAGTCGTGCTTATATCCAATCAAAGGCACAATGCCGCGCAAAAACAAATTTACTTCTTCAAATTGTTCCAAACCTTCCAATGCGCGCTTGCTCATTAAACGATAATCCGCGTGGTTATATACCATATCAACGCCCATTTTCTTCATGATTTTATAAAAAACAAGCGCGGTATTGCGTTTGAAGAATGTGTCCTTCTCGCGCGAGGAGCGTATCCCGTACACCACATCACAACCGGTTTTGTATTTTTCAATCATGCCGTCGATGGCGTTGATGTCGTCTTGCAAGTCTGCGTCAATCGACACCGCCGCGTCGCAATAATCCTTTGCAGTTATGAGCCCCGCCAACAGTGCGTTTTGGTGTCCGCGGTTGCGCGTCAACTTCACCCCCGTGATCAAATTGTTTTCGCCATGCAACCGCGTGATGACTTCCCACGTCTTGTCGCGGCTGCCGTCGTCCACCAACATGATGCGGCTCTTGTCAGATATCGTACCGGCGGCGATAAGCGCACGCACCTTCTCCGATATCACCCCGGAAGAAATCGGTAGTGCTTCTTCTTCGTTGTAGCAGGGTATTACTATATATAAAATCAATTTCGCACCCCCTGTTTATTTTTTATCAAAACGTACAATTCATTTAACCCTACCGCGGCCATGGGAATGAGCACAATAAAATAAGGTAAAATATATTGCGACTTGGCCTCAAATAACAAATGATAAAAAAATCCGCCGGCTACTACAATTAAATTGACCGCAAGTATAAAACCGGCGATATACAAAATAGAATTAAAAACAAATGAGGCACCACAAAACCGGCACCCGAAAAGAGGCATAATAAAAAATTGCCATGCGTATCAGGAACCGCCATGCCCTACATTATATTCCGGTTATTTTCATGCCAAAGCGTGACAATGGGCAAAACCGGTGTATGCGTGCAGGTGTTTCGCGGTACGCTTGTATGGTTAATAACGTATGCCATGCAGCATCAGAATTGTGTTAATTGCGCGGTTGCGACGCACGCGGAAATCGCGAAATCACCGATACGGCAATTTACAAAATACATACGATATCCGTGAATAACCTTTGGCTTTTGTTCTATTTTCCAACACGTCTTTAAAATATAGTAAACAAATCTATCAAATATTGGATTACGACAGGATTGTTATGAAAAATAGCAAAAGCTTCGCCCCGCGCTCCCCACAAAACAAGCATGATGCCGCTGACCGCAAATACAGCTACGCCAATACGCCGCACAACCGCACCAACGGCTTCATTATGCGCAAGTGCTTTTTTGCTAACCGCACAAATACATATCGCAGCCGCCAATGAAAGCATCCAATAAAAATCAACACTATATCGCGGCGCCACCCCAACCAACACACCGGAAAATATCATCAATAATAAAGAAACTACGATTAAAGCGATTACGAAGCGCATTTCTTTCATTTTGCGCAAATAAAATACAGCAACCGGAAACCACATCGCCGGAAATACAAACGCACCCATGAGTGCCGTTCTAACATGATGCCCTGCAAATAACCCGGTTGGGTGGGACGGCAATATAAATGGAAATGTCGAACGCAAAACAACAGGAGAAAACAGGTATGCCCACAACCCGTCAAAACCGCGTTGCAAATACCCCAACAAACCCACTTGCATGATGACTTGATGGTTTTCAATCGTAATGTGATAACTATGTCCAAATTCGGTTATGGAGCCGAAACGCGCGTAGTTGTACCACATTAGCGCACCGCCAATCACCATATACGGCAATGCCAATGCGATGAAATCGATGACTGTTTTCTTTCCAAAATCTTTCTTTATGAAATAAGGCCACAACAATGCCGGTACCAACAATGAAGCAAAAATAGCTGTAGGACGACAGCCAACAGCCAGCGCCATAAACAACACGCCCCAAAATACAAATTTGCGGTTAAGCCGCTCCGTATCGCGTGTGCTGCGTAGGATAAAAAAGATGCCCCAAACCGAAAACATAGTAGCGGCGGCAATTACCGACTGGTATATCCCGGCATCTGCCGACAATACCATCAAGTTGGTTCCAAACAATAGAAATATTAATCCAAAGATATACAAGCTATAAGACGAATCACCAAAGTATCGCGAAAAAACTTCTCGCCACAAAAAATATATGCCGATTAACGCAATGGCTGAAAATAACATTGTCGTTACCGTAGCAGAAACATGGTTTCCGGTTATTAAATAATAGGGCAAATGCGCAATAACCGTTGGCACAATACCAAAGTAATTATAATACCTACCTTCAAAAAACACATGATCCCATGCAACAATTACATTATTTTCTATTCGGTATTGCAAACTATAAGGTTGCGTTGCACTTAGCAATGATTCATGCACAGGTATGTCCAAATGTAATTGCCCGCGCAATATTGATTCAACCATTCGGTCATTTAACCGGTGATGCCCACCCCAATCCGGCGGTGGCTGCCACGGTGTAGACGCGTCGCTGTTCGGTATCCACCCAAAATTAACGGTAAAAGCCATTGCCAACAGCATAATGGTCGTGGTTGTTAACAACACACCCGCATCCGCTAATCGTTGCACTTTCGATTGTGGATTAAATAATATCGAACCCACCTTATGCTTCTTCCAAAAATAAAATAAAAAAGCACCCAATGATAACATAATTACCCTAGGCCACATAAACACCCATGGAATCGAAGTGTTTAACACAACATTTTGTAATGTCAACCTCGTATCATGGAGCGTAACGGTTACAAACGAAACGTCTCCCATCGCCCCCAGTGTCAAATAAAAACTTCGATCATATCCATTAATTAAGTAAACAAAATGCGTTCGCTGGCTATTTTTGTCCCTATGTTCTACACCCGCGCGTGTTCTGAGAATGCCGGTTTCACCAAAGTCAACCTCCATATAAACAGTACGCACCACTTGATCAATATTGGATATGGTTATCGAATAATCGCTGTTTCTGTTTATAACTAATTGCGAATCATCAAAATCAATCGCCCGTGTTGTTAGGTGCCGCAGGTTAAAAAGCGTGGCCTCCAATAACATCGATGCCAATAAAATAGCCAATACAACCAATAGGGTTTTGATTATTTCGCTTTTGCGATTTACACCATTATCCATAAAACTACCCCGTGATTTTTTCGATTGATTCAATTACATATTTTTGTCGGTTAAAGATCAAACCCAACATGAGCGACAAATATTTAATAATCATGGTCAAGATGCCAAACACACCAAAAAACGAGACGGAAATAAGTATCATCATGGTGGTGTACCCTTCAATGGGGTTGCCCATTACATATATGGCAATTACGTAGCCCACGACAGCCAATGTCAGCAGCATCATCAATACCGTAAAGAACATCGTTATTTTATAAGCAATGTCCGAAAAAATGATTAATGTGTTTAACGCGGTATCTTGCGGATTTTTGAGCATTTGTTTTCCACTGCCTGCGTGGGTGGGCTTGTATTTTATATAATCAATTTTCAAGCCGCAGTTGGCATAAATGGCCTTGCGGTAAGGCGCAGTAACACTAAGCGAATTAACCCGATTAATCCCCCGGCGAGAAATGACCCGGAACGTTTCGCTTTGCAACATATGCTGCGTGGCAGAAAATCGGTTGTATATTGAATAAAATAAACGCGACGATACCCGCCCTGCTCCACTGCCGCAAGACACAATGTCATACCCTTGCAATGCGCGGTTATACAATTGCATGATAAGCCCCGGTTCAAAATCAACCACCGCTTTGTCAAATTCAAATACAAAATCGCCGATGGCCAAGTCCACCCCCGCCCGCATGGATGCCTCAAGCCCTTGGTAATAACTCATGTTGAGAATGCTCACCATGCAATTTTCCATGCCTGCGCCAATACCCTTGATGATTTGCTTTGTATTGTCCGTGGACGCATCATTGACGCAAATAATTTCGAACTTTTCAAAGTTTTCGGCCAAAACGGCATGCACGGTTTTTATGCTGGCCTCTACGGTATTTTCGTCGTCATGTACATATATTACCGCCGATACAAAATTTTGCTGCTTGTAACTCATGCCATCAGCTCCTCTTCTATTTCATACACCGTATTAATTTTGCCCGACAATACACTAACAAAGCGCGGGGTGTCGCTGTGCCGACGGATTACCGTAGGGCGCGAGTCGTCGATTTCCGACGCTTTGAGTATGGGCTTGATAGAAAACAACGACTGCACATATTCAAACCCGTATTCTTCTTTCAAATATTTTTTCGCCAAACTGCTCATGTAAGGCCATGCGCTTTCGGGCTTGGCCGGGCATTGGTTGCAATTACCCAAACGCGTCGGCGTGCAATACCCACCCGATCGCGCTTGGCAATCAAACGTAGGCACCGATTCAAAACTGGCCACATGCGGCGTAAATGTTACCGATGTTAACGAATGCAACCCCGTTTTCCCAAAGGGCATGATGGAAAAAAACGCGCCATCCATTACGGTTATACCCACGTCGTGCAGGGGCTTGGCGGGCTTGCAAAGGATGATTTCGCATAATTCGTATTTAATTTGCAACATGGGGAAGTCCAGCATCGCGTGGATTTGATTAACGCTGGCGTATGTGGCGTTTAGGACAAACCCCGCTTCGGGTTTGTTGCCGTCAGCCAGTTCAAACGTGTATCTGTCGCCGTTGTTGATAATGCGCTCGATTTTGGCGTTGTATTGGATGGATATATTCGGATATTTTTCAATTTCCGCCAGCAAATGTGCTCTTAACAAAGCGGCGTCGTAGGCATATTCGGTGGTAACAAAGGTACCCTCGCACATGCCCGGCTTAAAAAACCGATCGCTTGATACTTCATCGCAACGGATATTTGAGTCTGCGCAAAACTTTTTAAATTGTTCTGCGCTTGTCCAACTAAAGTTGGCGCTGATGGCATATATTTTTTCAAATTCGCTTTGTATGCAAAAACCGTAGTCCTCGTTAAACTTATCGAAGTAACCGCGCGATTTGAGCGCAGTAGATATGGAACGTGGATAATGGTAACCCATGTGCACCCTGGCTTGATTGGAATACGTAGCCCGTGGGAAGGCAGAACCATCCTGTTCGATGACTAGCACATTTTCGCCCCGTTTTCCACAAAAAAGAGCGGCGTACAAACCGTACAACCCCGCTCCAATCATTATTCTATCGTACATCATATAATCCCACCGCATTTTTAATTAAAATATCAAACAATTGTTTATTGCCGGAGAAACCCGTTATCTTGGTAGGCACTTTGCCGCTTTTGGGGTATGCGCGTGTCACAGGAATTTCGCATGTCCGCAATCTCAATTTATCCGCTTTGACGGACAAGTACGCTAGTAATTCATACGTCATAAAAATATTTCTGAACGGCTGCACTTGTGGATGCGTAATATATTTTTTGGAATATGCCCGATATGCGTTGGTTGTATCCGTGTACCATTTGCGCGCCGTCAACGAAATAATCGGGGCATGCAGTAACCTTACTGCTATGTGTCGTATCAACGGCGTATTGATTGCCCGCCCCCCTTTTACATAACGGCTGCCTTGAACAAAGTCGTAACCTTGATCCAATTTTTCAATGAAAGTGGGAACATTTTCGATACTGTCTTTATTGTTGCCGTCAATGGTAATAAAACCCTCGTATCCCCGTTGCAATGCCCACCACAAGCCCATGCGCATTTGTGCGCCTTGCTTGCCTGCTCCTGTTTTTATCAGCACGGTGTTTACACCCAGCTTTTTTAATAAGTCGGGATGGGTGCAACCATCATTTGAGCCGCCGTCGCAAATGATAATATCGACGCATTCATGGATGCCCGCATTCATCGCCCGCTTCAATTGTTTATGGATACGCTGCCCTTCGTTGATGATGGGAATAAGCAAGCAATACTTCGTTGTTTTGGGCGCGTATTCATCACAAATAAAATTGGGGACACCCGATATATTTTCATATACCACAGAACACCCTCCTTACATATTTTATTGCGTCTTGCACATCTTTTATATGGTTGGTATTTGCCATTTCTATGGATACATATGGCATATCACATTGGGTATTTTGCTTGCATAACAATACATCCCGCATCGCAATATGCTCTTCCCGTTCAAGTATCGGCACCAAATGAGGTTCAGATAAATGGATATGGTTAACCCAATCCATGTCCTGTGCGATTTCTGCGATACTTTCCCCATTCGCCAATATCGTGCCGAAATCCAAGTTTACTTTTATGCCGGGGCAATTTATTGCTTTGCAAAATGCAACGGCTTCGGCTGATGTGTTAATAAAATTGGTATTGTAAATAACGGGGTTGGGCTCCAATGCAATACAGGTATCAAGCGCCAATGCATACTCGCCAATTTTGTTAAAAAAGTCGTATACCGTTTGCATGTAGTCGGCTTTGCCTTCGGGGTAGGCGCGGTTTCGTGGGCAACCGAAAACAATGTTTTTGCATTCGATTGCGTGCGCAAATCGAATGGCTTTTTTTGTATATTCCAGCAAGTGATTCCGTTCATTTTCTCCATCAAAGATGTTTTCGGTCAAACCATACCATATAGCTTGCATGGATGATACCACCAAGCCGAAGTTTTCTTTTAATTTGCTAGCAAACGCGGCCGCACTGTTTAAATCGTCATATGGATTAACCGGAAAGATTCGCGTGGGTGCAATTTCCAATCCCGTTATTCCGCTGTCGGCCAAATATTGATACATTTCCAAATCATTTTCGCCGCGCCACGCAATGTTGGATACCGAAAGCTTCATTTATATATCACTCCATTAATTAGAATTTCGCACCAGCACATTCAAGTGATTGGGATAAGCAAATGTTTGTAAATTGATCCGTTGTTCAGCAATTACATGAATCCATGATTCGAAAATATTAACTTGCACAATGCCTATAGATACATTGCCAACTTGAAATCCTGCCGCACCCTCTAACGCTGCTGCATTTTCCGGAGTATGCTCGAATAGGATCACCGTGCCATTGATTAATACCCCGTTTATCCATGTTTCGTCCGTTATCGGCGCGGGTTGCACCGTTGCCTGCACAGAAAATTCATTCAAAGTTGTCATGCTAAACATATTAGGGCTTGTCATCACTTGCCGTAGTAAAAAGCGGCTGCTTAATACCTCGGCCCATGCATTTTCTTCATGCGAAATACCCACAAAGTTGGGATTTTTGTGCTCGGCTAAATACAACACGCGCTCCGGCGTGGCGTTGTCCGGGCTTGCAATCACCATAATGCCTGTGGATGGCCCAAATCGATAGGGCCACGGTACATAATCGGTCGTCAGCAAACGTACATCCCTGCTATTTTCAAAACCGCCGTATTCCATCAAGGTATCTCGAATGCGCAATGTTCCTGCATCCGGTTCTATCGCTGCAATATTTATCATCGGCAACAGCATTCGGGGTCTTGCATCGATTATTGCCGGTTGCAAATTAAAAGCTGCCACGGCAAAAATGATGGCCGAGGCAAATCCAATCCATATTTTGCGATTGACGATTACGCTACGGTAGCGGCAAAGCAAATATAAAAGCACGATAAGTATCGTACCCGCATGGTATCTGCGTTGTACAAACCCGGTCAAAATAAAAATCAACGTTTTTGATGAATAAATAATTAACATACCCAAGCCGATCATTTTTACGCTTTGCGGGATGCCTGACGCACCTTCTTCGTTTGCATTTTTTCTTTTACTGATCAAATGAAGTGCGATGATACCCAACAGCGCAAATATTTCTGTCGGTCGGGTTAGCATATAGAAGAAACCGTTTAACTCCCATGTGACAACGCGCACTCGGTGCGTTGCCCACAGCCGCCAATCTGTAAATAACGTAGGAACAATTTCATCGGGCAAATAAACCCGCGTAGGAATCAGGGGTGAAACTTCAAACAATGTGCCGCTATTGTCGGATATCCATAACATATCAAATTGTGCAACTGAATATATGAGCCAAGGCAATGTAAAGACCAGCAAGCCCAATACATAAAAAGGAACGGTGCGATGCAATTTTTTAATATAAACGATTACCAAGATTACACCCAAAAGGCCGGAAATAGCGAGAAAGTCAAACCGCACAACCATTCCTATCCCGGCGAACAATCCGGCAAAAAATAAATGTTTCTTTGTTTGTAACGGTGAAGCTGCGTTAAACAGGGGGATGATATTGTACAAAACCAACAAAGCAAATAATAACGCCATGGGTACGGATCGAGCAGCAAATAACTCGTCCATATATTCGCGGTTGGTCATCATCATAAACGCGACAATCAAACCGGGCAACGGCGATTGTACCCATCTAACCGATATCGCTATCATGAAATAAATGGAAGCTAACGCAACGATAAAATTAACAATACTACCGGAAAATATGCTAAAACCCGCCAGCGAATTAACCACGGCCATCAACATCGGCATAAAATAAGGGAACGAAATATTATAATCCGTAAAAATTACATGCTGCCGCACCGCGGTTATACTGCCGAAATCACGGAACAATCGTAGGGATATATCATACAATCCCCACGAATCAGCAGAGTACCGCGTACCACCCATCGCAACAAATTGAATAAAAAGAAATACAACCAAAAAGACCACGCCAAAACAAGCAACGTAATCTTCCCAGTCATCCTCTTCGTTTTTGGGGGGTAAGGATTTTATATACAGCCCCGCTCCCATGATCATATACACAAATACAAACAAAACCCAAACAATGGCAATGTTAAGATTGATTTCAAAAATATCAAATCGAGTCAATAAAAATAAAAACACAGGGCACAGCGCAAAAAGCAAACCTTCCATGTACCCCATAGAAATGCGCAGACGCTCAACGACCGCAAACAACAAGCAACCGATGATGATACCCAAGACAACCGTGCCAACAACACTGCCTCTTTCATAAAAACCAAAGTCCACACGAAAAGCCAACAAAATAAAAATCGGGTGGAGTATAACCGAATAATTTATCGCAGGTTTTGACATAATCGCTTCTTTGATCCGCTCAATCATATGCATTAACCTTTTCTATTAAATTATTTTGTGTTGGCTAACGTTACATAATTAACATGGCATCGCCGTAGGAGAAGAACCGATATTCCTGCGCCACGGCTTCATTGTAGGCGGCTAGGGTATTTTCGTGGCCGGCGATGGCGGAGACGAGCATGATTAACGTGGACTCCGGCAAATGGAAGTTGGTGAGCAAGCCATCAATGGCGCGGAATTGGTAGCCGGGGTAGATGAAAATGTCGGTTTTTCCTGCGCCGGGTTGGATGGTGCCGTTATCGTCTACGCGGCTTTCCAGGGTGCGGCAGCCGGTAGTGCCTATGGCGATGATGCGGCCGCCATTTTGTTTGGTTTGATTCAAGAGAGCGGCGGTTTCGTCGGATACGCGGCAGTATTCGCTATGCATGAGGTGCTTAGTGATGTCGTCTTCTTTTACGGGTCGGAAGGTACCGATGCCTACGTGCAGTGTTACGCGGGCTATGTTTATGCCTTTTTTTTGCAAGGCAGCCAGCAGTTCTTCGGTAAAGTGCAAGCCTGCAGTGGGGGCGGCTACGGACGCGCCCGCTTCGTCGGCCTTGGCGTAGACGGTTTGGTAGCGTGCGGTGTCGGTTTGCTTTTCTTCAATATAATGCGGCAAGGGCATTTCGCCGATTTCTTCCAACAACGGCTCCAAGTCGCCGTCGTGCATGAGTTCCACTTCGCGCAGCCCGCCTTCTATGATTTCCAATACGCGCGCACGCAGACGCCCGCCGCCGAAAGTGATTTCATCGCCGGGTTGCGCTTTTCGTCCCGGTTTGGTTAGGGTTGTCCAGCGGTTGCCTTCGAGTCGTTCATGCAATAAGAATTCCACGCCGTTCTCATTAATCAACCGAGCCGGGATCACTTTGGAATCATTGATGACGATGCAATCACCCGGTTGTAATAAATCGATGATATCGGTGAACATGCGGTGCTCGATTTTTCCGGTGGTGCGTTCCAATTTCATCAAGCGCGAACCGTCGCGCCGTTCGATGGGTTGCTGGGCAATTAAATGCTTGGGCAACTCGTAGAAAAAGTCCTTTTTATCCATTACCTGATTTCAACTCCTGTGTAGTAATGCAACAAAATTTGACGATACGTGAAGCCCAATAGCGCCATGCCTTGTGCACCGTGTTGGCTCATGCCCAAGCCATGCCCCCAGCCGCTGCCCACAAAAGTAACCCCCGTGCCGCCCGTAAAGGTTGTGACCGCCGGGGTTATGCTGCGCGTGGCTGTGCCGTCATAAACGAATGCCCGATGCATCGGTGTAGAAATGCCGTTGCGATCCAACCCGTGGAACATGCTCAGCGGTGCTTCCACCAATTGCCGCCCGTCATATACCCACACCGCGGGCAAAACCGGCAACGCTTCCACCACATGGAAGTTACGGCTGCGCAACGCGCCTCCGGCACTTGGGCCGAAAAAGCTTTGAATGCCCTCGCGCATTAGGCGGTGCTGCCCGTTGGTGCCAAAGATGATGATCTCTTGCACGCGCCCCGATGTTCCGACCTCGGCAATCGCCATACCTGTAGCCGTGCCGATGTTTGCGTTCGCGCTGTTCAATAACGCGGTTATTTCCGCCCAGGTGAAAGTGCGCGTCCATTGCAAACTGGTTGCATTAAATTCAGAAATTGAATTAACGCTACGCAAATATGGCCGCGCTTCGAACCATACGTTTTCGGAATTATCGGTAGCCCCGCCCGATGACGAGCCGTACACCGCCATGATGGGGCGATCGTTATAAAACATCATTAAACCACGCGTAGCCAAGATTGCCGAAGTGGTATTGGCATGTTCACTTTCTGCGCCGCGGTACACTTGGCAGCAAGTTGAATCGCACAAATAAAAACCCTGCCCCGCATGGCGGTTGCTGGCAATCCGATGCATGATAAATGTCCGCGACGCGATGGACTGCGCCATCAATGCCTGTGTGTGCCAACTGGGCGACATTTCTTGCGGAAGCACGCCCATGAGGTACTCCTCAGGGCATATCACATTAATCGCGGTTATTTGGCGGTTCGCTACGCGCAAGGCGATAACGCCGCGGTAATAAACGTTGCCCCAAGTCGCTTGATGTAAAACCACCATGCCGCCAATGGCACAACGCACTTGTGGCTCCGCCCCCGCCCGCGCGAAAGTGAATACGGCTTGATTGCCCGCATACAGCACCACCTGCCCGGCAGCATTGACCCGCGCAATGAAGCCACTTGCCGAATCCACGGTCTGCACTGCCACGAATGTGCCGTTTTCGTTGTAACCCACGTGCAGGCGACTGTTGTTAATTGTCAATGTATTTTGGTTGGCAAACCAACGCGTCAATCCGACGCGTATCGTCGTGGGCATTTGCGTAGTGGGTGTGGTTTGCGCGCTTACATCAAAGCGCAGCAACACTCCTCCGACCACCACCAAAAACACCATGAAATAAGTCATAAACCGCTTGATCCGCATTTGCAAAAACCCCTTTTTTCGCTTAATTTTTATTCATCCGCTACAACGGCACGCATCGGGAAATAAGGAGCCAAGACATCCCACATCGCGTCGTTGGTGAAATTTAAATTCCAACCAGCGATACCGGCTAGATTATGTTCGGTGTAGATTTGCATTTTTTCCGCAATGGAGCGCGGGCATTCTTGCCACAATTGATGGCGCAGCGCTTCGCCTTCTACCACGGCAATCCATGTTACGTAATAAGATCCCACGGTTGCATTCCATTCGTGGGTTAGGTTGCGTTCGTACACTTCCTCTACGACGCGATCGATCGTCCAGTTTAATGAAGTGCGGCGCGCACCTTCTACCACAGTGGTACGCCACACGCGGTTGTAGTACGGCAGCCCCATGATGAGTTGGTTGGGCGGCACCATGTCCAGCATCATCGTTATTTGCCGTTCGACCCACGGCAGCGATGCCACCGGCCCGGCTTGGGGAGATGCGCCGTGGTGCTCATCAAACGTCATGAGCACGATAAAATCTGCCGTCTTGGCAATCAAATCGTGCCGATAATGTGGGTTGGTCTCCGGGTCTTCCTTCATGGCCGATGCGATAATGACGTGATGCCCCAACACTAGATTCAATTCGCGCATAAATTGCACGTAGTACGCGCCATACCGGGCATCACCCAGCGACTCAATATTGATCACCAAGCCGTCCAAGCCCAGCGTGCTGACATAATTTTCTAATTGTTCGATAATGCGCTGTCGCACTTGCATGTCCGCCAGTATCGGACCGCTGTCGCGACTTTGCAACGCGTTGTACACATCGGATACATTGGGCCACACTTGAATACCCTGCGCTTGCGCCCACTGCACAAATGTTGCCGACGCCATCGATTCCAATCCCTGCGCATCCGCACCAAAACGGAACCACGACGGCGAAACAACCGTCAAATTGGCGGGCAGCGGTGCTTCCATCCAATGCTCATTATCGTCCGCGCTGTCTATTTGCAACCAAGCCAAATTAATTTTGCCGCCATCCCAATTGGGCGTGCGCGGCACAAAATTATCGATATGCCCACGCCCGAACAGCGGCAAACGGTTGTTGGCCGGCAGCGCAGGCGGCTGCACTTCTGCATCCAACGCCGATGTCAGTACATAACCCATGATTCCGTTCGCAGTGCGCACGCGCGTCCACAAGGCTTCTTCATATAATAAAGCCACGGTTGACTCCTGTGGCAAGTTAACAGCGATGGGTGCGGCAGTGTTGGCGTGGTGGCGCACGGCGGTTTGCCCGCTGCCGGTATGGGCAAAACGCCCTGGCACGTTGGCAATCGGTAAAACATGCGCCACATTTGTATCCGTATAAAAATACACCATTAGCGCATACAACCCCATCACCAACGACGCGGGCACGTATACATTGCCGTTCGCCAACTGCACATCCCCCACGCGGAAGGATTGCATCTCATACCGCGTAGAAACAAAAAGCGTTTGCGCTCCCGTATCCCAAAACATAAACGGATCGATAAAATCGCGGATAAAAGCTAACGGTAAATACACCTCACCGTCGTGGAAAATGGGCGTGTATTCACGCAGCCAATCGTCTTGCCATAACAAAACAATTTCGTCGGCTTCCAACTCAAAAAAATCGTGAAAAAGCACGACCTGGTTATTGTCGCGGTTGCGGACGTTGTCCAGCAAAGGGCTGATTAATTGCCAAAACAACCAACCCACAACAAACAAAACCAATGCCGTGCCAATAAACGTAGCAATTGCAGAAAAAATTTTTTCTGATTTCATCGAATCTCAACCGGTTGCATATTCCAGATTTCATCGGCGTATTGGCGGATGGTGCGGTCGGACGAGAACTTTCCTGCCGACGCGGTATTCATGATGGCCATTTTTGCCCAGCGTTGTTTGTCTTTGTACGCTGCGTCTACGCGTTCGTGCGCTTCCTTGTACGCGGCAAAGTCTTGCAGCACAAAATATTCATCTGCAGGTGCACCGCCGTAGCCGTTGAGCATGGCGTCGTACAGTTCACGGAACAAGTCGTGATTGCCGCTGTCCAGCGTGCCATTGATGAGCGTGGTCAGCACGTTGCGCACGTTAAAGTCCATGTTGTACAAATCCCACGGGGCATATGTGCCCGATGCACGCAACGCCTGCACTTCCGCAGCGGTCATACCGAAGATGAAGAAATTCTCTTCGCCCACTTCTTCCAACATTTCAATGTTGGCGCCGTCCAGCGTGCCGATGGTGAGCGCGCCGTTGAGCATAAATTTCATGTTGCCCGTGCCGCTGGCTTCTTTGCCCGCGGTAGAAATTTGCTCGGATACGTCGGCGGCGGGCACGAGTTTTTCTGCCATGGATACACGGTAATTGGGCAGGAACAGGACTTTCAAGCGACCTTGTACGATGGGGTCACGGTCAATCATGTCTGCCACAGCGTTGATGAGCTTGATAATCAACTTGGCACGGTGGTAGCTAGCCGCTGCTTTGGCCGCAAACAGGAACGTGCGCGGCGCTATATCCAAGTGCGGATTCGCCTTTATTACCATATACAAATCGATGACATGGAAGATGTTCAGCAATTGCCGCTTGTATTCGTGCAAGCGCTTGACTTGGATATCAAAAATCGAATCCGGGTCAATCTTGTGGCCGTATACATCCAAAATGTGATTGGACAACATGATTTTGTTATCGCGCTTGATGTCCATAAATTTTTGTTGGAAAGCCGAATCACCGGCGAGGGGCTTTAATTTTTGCAAGTCGTTGAGGTCGCGCTTCCAGTGGTCGCCGATGGTTTCGGTAATCAAACCCGACAAGCCGGGGTTGCACTTGGCAAGCCAGCGGCGCGGCGTGATGCCATTGGTCTTGTTATTGAATTTTTCGGGATAAATTTCATAGAAATTGGCGAGTTCGATATTTTTGAGGATTTCGGTATGGATGGCGGCTACGCCGTTGACGGAATGGCTACCCACGATGGCCAAGTGTGCCATGCGCACCATGCCGTCGGCACAGATGGCCATTGCACGGATACGTTCGGGGTCGTTGCCGTACCATTCCTTGAGGTTCTTGCAGAAACGATTGTTGATTTCCTCGACGATCATATAAATACGCGGCAACAAACGGCTGAACAGTTCAATCGGCCATTTTTCCAATGCTTCGGACAGAATTGTGTGGTTGGTGTAGGCGCAAGCAGCGCGGGTAATTTCCCATGCTTTGTCCCACGGCAGGTGGTACACGTCAATGAGCAGGCGCATCAATTCGGCAATGGCCAATGAGGGGTGTGTGTCGTTGAGTTGGAATTGCACCTTGTCGGCCAGTACATCCCAATTTGCGCCGTGTCTTTGTTCAAACTGTTGCAGCACGCGCTGGATGGTAGCGGAAATGAAGAAGTATTGTTGGCGCAGGCGCAGTTCTTTGCCGGATACATGTTCGTCGGCAGGGTACAAAACGGCAGACAATGTACGCGCCAAGTTCTGCTCCGCTACGGAGCGTTCGTATTGCCCTTCGTTAAAGCTTTGCAAGTCAAAACGGTTGACAGGTTCTGCATCCCACAGGCGCAGGGTGTTAACCATGTTGGTGTCGTAACCGACAACGGGGTAATCGTAGGGGATAGCCATGACTGATTGAAAATCTTCCAATACAAAGCGGTAATCGCCGTTTTCGTCCTTAATCGTATTGACGCGGCCGCCAAATTGGATTTCTTTGGCGTATTCCTCGCGACGCACGCCCCAAGGGTCGCCGTAGTGCAGCCAGTTGTCGGGTTTTTCGACTTGGTAGCCGTCTTCTATATGTTGTTCGAATATGCCGTAATGGTAGCGGATGCCGCATCCATACGCGGGGTACCCCAGTGTGGACAGCGAATCTAAAAAGCAAGCTGCCAAACGCCCCAAACCGCCGTTACCCAAACCGGGGTCGTGTTCGGCCTCTTCGGCCAGGTTGGCATCGATGCCCAATTCGTCCAAGGCTTCTTTCACCGTGTCTTGCAAGGATAAATTTAAAATAGCATTGCCCATGAACCGCCCCATGAGAAATTCCATGGACAAGTAGTACACGGTTTTCACATCCGATTTCTCGAAGTGTTCGTGCGTGGCGAGCCAATGTGCGGACACGTATTCTTTTATTGTCAAGGATAAAGCGTTATATATTTGTTGAGGTGTGGCCGTGGAAACGGTTTTGCGATACGCGGTACGCAACATATCGGTTACACCGGATTTGATTTGGTCTTTGGTTAACATTTAAGTGGCTCCTTCTGACAAAATCTTAGATTTTATCCGTAGTATAGCAAAAAAAAAAAACACTGTCTCGTTTAAGAAACAGTGGTTGCAAAAAATGTGTCTATTATTAATTCCGCATTGCGAAATTTTCGAATGTCCGTATAACACGTTCAATGGGGAATAAATCAAATAAATAATGAATAAATTCCGGGCTTACATATATTTGTGCCGAATGCCACATCGGCATGAGTTGTGTCGTTGGAATTGTTTCGCGTATTTCCCAATACTCTTCCGGCGCAAAATCTACATCATTTATGGTGTGTATTGCCACGCCATCTTCGGTGTGCCAAGTCTGAAGTGAAACAAAGGTCTTGCGCATAACAAACGTTGCCGCCCCGCTTTGTATTCGATAAAAATCATAATATCCGCCAAAATCACTTACCCAACCTACGGTCAATAATTGTTCGCCTTCGACTTCTGTGATGCTGATTGCCGTGTTCCATGTGAGTTGCTGCACTTCTCCATCGGCAAACCCAAAGAGCAGGTTTGAATATTCGGTATTGCTTGAAAATACAGAAAAAGAACCTTGCCGCTGAATGCCGTCTCTGTACGTCACCAATAATAACAACGGAACGCCATCACCGGATACATCAATCAATACCGGATAAAGCATCGTGTAATTAGTTGTAAAATCACGCATGCGGTCTTCTACCGAGCGTACAATTTCGGCAAAGGCCGATGCACGCTCTGCTGACAAGTAAAGCGGCGCACCGTTGCTCCAAAACGGGATGTGGTAAATCGGCATGGGCGATATCGATTCAATATGACGCATATCCCATCGATCATAACATTCAAGTGTTAAGTCGCCTGTAAATTCGGCAAATCGAAACGCACAAACACCTCGCGCGTCATAATGAAACATGAAATACCTGTTCAAACCGTTTTCGTCGGTAAAGGCAATACCCCTGTGCGGAGCGGAACCGCGTGCCATCCACGTCATAACCAAGGGTTGCTCCGGATGTAAAGTATCCAAAACAAACAAATCACGTTCTACGATAAATTCAATTTCCGCACCATTAATTTCAATGAATCGAAAATCATGCAAGATAATGTTGGGAACGAAAGCAATCCGCTGCTGTATCGCATAATCTTCACAAAATTCGACATACGATTCATAATCATCAAAAAACGCATCTGTAATCATGACAATACTTATTTCAACTTCGTCCGTGGCTTGAAACGTGGAAGTAAACATGGCTTCATGGGATTGCATGACGGATGGATTTTGGATTGGCGGCTGCGTTGGTGTCGGGGTGGTTGGAGCCGGCGTTGACGTTTGCGTTGGTGGTGGGGTCGGCGTTAAAGGTTGCGTTGGTGATGAGGTTTGCGGCGGAGCGGGGGGTTGCGTTGGATATGACGTCGGGGGTTGCGTTGGTACAGTGGTATAAACAGTTGAATCACTACCGCATGCAGCCAACACCAAAAATATACATAGAACAAAAACCGCACGATAACTTATTTTTATCATGTTTATCCGCCTTCTACTACGCCATCCATTTGCCGCACTTTGTCGCGATAAATCACCGCGAATATCCCCGGTAATATAAAACACAGCGCAAACACAAAAATCGACAGCCATAAATATATTTGCCCGATGCCCCATTGATCGGCCAGCATACCGCCCAAGCCTGCGCCCAGCATGGCGGCAATGGCACGCATAACGGCGTTAAGGCTTTGTACGGTGGATTTCAAATGCAATGGTGCATATTTATTCAATAAAACGGTAGAAAAATAAAAATGCAACATAAACGTCAACCCGTGCAACAACTGCGTACTCACCGTCAACGCCAATGAATCCTGAACATCCGCCACATACAGCAATAATAAACGCACGGTCATAAACGCGCCTACAATCATTAACAGATGAATGGGCTTTCGCTTGCCGAATAATCGGCTCACAAACAACAACACCGGTACTTCACTGGCGGCGGCCAAAAATACGGCACGCCCAACCTGCGCTTCCGTAGCACCCAAATTGCGCAACTGTATCGCCACAAAGGAATGATAAAACGTCGTCGCCAGCGCGAAAACCAACGTGGACAACAACACGCACAGCACCATTTTATTACCGAGCAATTCCTTCAAGCTCTCTTTCAAAGAAGGACGTACCGGCGCATCGTTTGTTCCGGAAGATGCATCTTGCACATTGGGCATCCAAAATACCGCAAACAATGCCACCCCCACCAACACCGCTTGGAAATAAAAAATCCGCACAAATTCTTCACCCACCAGATGCCCGACAACCAAGGCCATCAATCCGTAACTGATGGTGCCCATCATGCGGATGGTGTTAAATTTGATGCGCTTCTTTTCTACGGCTTGCAAGGTGATGGCATCGGCCATGGGTCCCATGGAATTGGTGAACATCGTATAAAAAATCGCCATAAAAACGACATAAGCAAAAGCGTAATGCAAAGGAAACAACAATGCCACAATAATTAAACCCGATGTCAAAATCATGAGCACGCGGCGGCGGTTGGTGCGGTCGCTCAACACTCCCCACATCGGCTGCGCAAAAATTGAAACCAACGGCCCCACCGACGCAATGATACCTACTTGCGTCAACGAGAAACCAAGCGTCTCTTCGAAATAAACATTCAAAAACGTCGTGACCGTGGCCATCGACATGAACACCACGGTGTAATATATGTAGAAAGGGGCTAGCTCTTTATCTGCCAGCCCCGAATTGCGCATGCGGTTATTCCATCGACTAATCACACGGCTTCCCTTTCCTTCAAACGAAGATATCTCTTGCGCAAAATTGTAATGTAAATAATTTCAATGAAAGGAATCCACGACTTGCTCAGCGACATCGACGATTCCACATCCAAATGTGCGCCTTCATCACGCACATCCAGCACAACCGTGTTGCTCGTACACCAATCAATTTTGGCAACAACGGTATGGATACCGTGCGGCACTTCGTAATCCTTTGTTTGATCGCGTTCAATATCGCCTTGATATACATCGTCGATGAATATTTTGTACTTGCGTATTTTATCCGCCCACGTACTACCGCGCGTAATTCGAATGGCAGGCATTACAGACTACCGATGACGTCCATGCCACCCATCCATGGCGCCAGCACCTCAGGTACCTTGACCGTGCCGTCGGCTTGTTGGCAATTCTCCAAGATAGCGGCCATGGTGCGGCCAATGGCCAGCCCGCTGCCGTTGAGCGTGTGCACAAACTGCGGCTTTCCGCCCGCATCCTTGAAGCGGATACCGGCACGCCGCGCTTGAAAAGCTTCAAAGTTGGTGCAACTTGAAATTTCTACATATCGTTCATAACTGGGCATCCAAACTTCCAAGTCATAACCCTTGGCACCGCAAAAACCCAAGTCGGCGGTGCAACGGTCTACCACACGATACGGCAAGCCCAACTGCTGCAAGATATCTTCCGCGTCGGCGGTGAGTGTCTCCAGCACGGCGTAAGAATCTTCGGGCCGGGTGAATTGCACGAGTTCGACTTTGTGGAATTGGTGTTGGCGTATTAACCCCCGTGTGTCGCGCCCCGCCGAACCGCCCTCTTTGCGGAAGCTGGCGGCATAGCCCGTGTACTTGATGGGCAAGCGTGCGCCATCTAGTATTTCTTCTTGATGCAGGTTGGTGACGGGGATTTCTGCCGTCGGGTTCAAGAAATAATCCATGCCTTCCAATTTGTACATCATTTCTTCTTCAAACTTGGGGAGCTGCCCCGTGCCCAATGCACTGCGGCGGTTGACGATGAAAGGCACGCTCACTTCTTCATACCCATGACGTGCGTGGCGATCCAACATGAAATTGATAAGCGCGCGTTCCAACCGCGCCGCGCCCCCGCGCAATACCATAAAGCGTGAACCCACGACCTTGGCCGAAGCCTCCGTGTCCATGATGCCCAACGCCGCGCCAATATCCCAATGCGCTTGTGCAGGAAAATCGAATTGCGTAGGTTCGCCCCATTTGCGCACTTCTACGTTGTCCGCATCGCTGTCGCCGATGGGGGTGTCAGCGTACGGCACGTTAGGGATGCCCAGCAAGAATGCGTCCATTTCTTCATCGATACGGCGCAATTCCGGTTCGGTGGCTTTGATGTCGTCGGATAGTTTTTTGAGCGTGGACATCAATTCGGATGTATCCGCGCCTTCCTTTTTCAATATGGGAATTTGCTTATTTTGTGCGTTCAATTCCGCTTTCATTTCCTCGACGCGTTGCAACATGGCGCGGCGGTGCGCGTCCATTTGCTCAAACTTCTCCAACGCAAAGTCCTTGCCGCGGCGGTCCATTAAATTTTTGTATGCCGCGAAGTCCTCGCGCATTTTGCGTATGTCATGCATGGCTATTGGCTCCTTCATTCATGAATATCCGCATTATAATATGAAACCCGGGCAAAACCCATAGCACATATGTTCGACCGTGTCAACATAAGCATCTTCGATTTACTACGTTACAATGCCCGCACAGCAGATGAAAGGCACTCCGCGTCGAATGGCCGGATAAGAAGATGTACTTCGGTGCGTCCACTCCACCGCGCCACTACGCTCATTAGTCCCCTGCGTTTGTTGTAAGGCAGTATCAGTAACACCCGTAACATCCGCCAACCCCAAGGAAGCGGGCAAGCCACAAGTGCACGGTGGCAAGCCCACGCTAGCAACTTCCGCAGGCGCGGCACAAACCCTCATGAGGTAATGCAATACAAATTTAATATCAAACAACAAAAACCGCCCCTGAATCGTCAGGCATCCGTACCCCTATATAGGAGAGTACGTTTGCTTGTCGTATATGGGGCGTTTTTGTTGTGATTTTATTATAAAAATACTATAGATTATTATGGTTTGTACTGTGTAGGGTGGAAATAACACTATTTATGTTTATACTGTGCTTAATGGTTATTCAGAAATCCACCATAAATACCCGAATTTATCTACTATACCACTTCCTGTTTTAGTATCATCCCAGTCAAGCGGGCCTAAAGGTTCGGCACGAATAGCATCTTGCCTTAGCGTTTCATATGCTTTCTTAACGCCCTCTAATCCCAATCCATAAACGTATAGCTGTGCATATGGTTGAAAACTGTATGAGGGGACAAAAAGTTCATCAGGGTCTTTGTTGAAGTTATCTCTTGGAACAACAGAAATAAAATGCTCATCGCCATTCATTAATTTGGAATATACTAATTTTCCATCAGCACTGTGAGCAGTATATCCTTTTGTTAAACCGAAAGCTTTAATGTAAATTTCGACAGCTTCTTCGTTTCTGCTTGTATAAATTGCACTTTCCATTGTCATTTTCCTAACCTCCAAAGATATTAATCTTACGCACATACCACCGGTGGTATATAAGTGCGCCCTTTGTTTTGACTATTCAGCCTGCAAAGCAATTTTATCACAATGCTGTTGCTTTGTGGCGAAGTCATCCGAACCACGTTATTTCCGCCATTCACAGACCACATCCTATAATTATTACGTGTCCGATATGAAGATGACATGAACGCAAAATTATCCATGGTGGGTATACATATGATCAAACAGCGAATCAGTAATTAAGGCATCCACGCCCGCTTGTTGCATCAATGCCATGATGTTTGCATCGTTGACCGTCCACACATGTACGGCAATGCTCAGTGCGTGGCAATCTGCTACCGTCTGCGGCAGCGCAGCGATGATTTGCCACGGTGCGTGCAGGGCGTTGGCTTGCAGGCTTTGTGCGTATAAATGGGGGTTTACCATGCCCATGTTGTACAGCAAGCCGATAGGTGCCGTGGGTTGTAACTGCCGCAGTGCCATCAAGGAATAATGGTTGAACGACGAATATATCACGCTGCCGAAGTTGATTTCGCGCTCCAATTCGAGGAGCTTGGCGGGCATGGCAGGGTATAGTTCTTCATCGGTTTTTAGCTCAACGTTGATGGTGATGGGGCGGTTGTGGGTTTGGGTGTAGTCGTTGGCCAGTTGGTAGACTTCGCGCAGGCTGGGAATTGGGAAGTCGAATTGCTTCAATTCTTCCAGCGTGTGGTCGCAGATGCGGCCGGGTTGGTTGGTCATGCGCTGTAGGGTCAAATCGTGGAATACCATCACTTCGCCGTCGCGGGATAGGTGCACATCCAGTTCAAGGCCGTCGGCGCCTTTATCCAGAGCCAGTTGGAAGGCTTGCAGGGTATTTTCCGGGGCGAATGCGCTGGCGCCGCGGTGTGCCCATATTTTCATTGGCCTGCTCATGAGAAGTAATTTCTCGCGTTGTAATAGGCGATGTCGCTAGCGATTTTGGTTAGCAGGGGCAGGTCTCGGGGGAATTCGCCCGCTTCGGCCCATTTGCCGATTTGATTGGCCAGGATGCGACGGAAATAAGCGTGGCGTGGGTAGGAAATGAAACTGCGCGAATCGGTGAGCATGCCCACGAAGTGCGCCACCATGCCTAGGGTTGCTAGGGTCGTGAGGTGCTTTTCCATGCCGGGTTTGGAATCGTTGAACCACCATGGCGCGCCCCATTGCATGCGTCCGCGGATGCCGCGCCCTTGAAAGTTGCCGATCATGGTGGCCAGCATGTCGTCGGCGGTGGGGTTGAGCGCGTACAAGATGGTCTTGGGCAGGGCGTCGCGGTTTTCAAGGTCGTCAAGGATACGGGATAGGGCGTGTGCGAAGGGTAAATCGGCCATGGAATCGAAGCCCGTGTCCGCGCCTACGAGGTTCATCATGCGGGTATTGTTGGCGCGCATGGCTCCCATGTGCAATTGCATCGTCCAGCCACGTGCTTGGTATTGGTTACCTAGCCACGCGAATAAGCGTGTTTTGAACGCGACGGCTTGTTCCGGCGTTACGGACGCGCCGTCATAAAACATGTCGTAAAGAATCTTGGCCGCGTCTGCATCGGTGGCGGTTGCATCGAAAACGGGCGGCTCCAATGAATGATCAGAAATGACGCAACCCATGGATGCGAAGAAGTCTAAGCGTTGGGATAGTGCCGCCAACAGCGTGCCCCAGCTGGTGATTTTTACGTCGCTTACGCGCTCCAATTTTCGTAGATAATCCATAAAATCCCGATGCCCCGCTTCCAGCAAAATGCCTGGGCGGAAGGTGGGTAATATCCGTGCCAAGCCGGGGATGTTGTCGGCTTTGATTTTGGCGTGGTGTTCGAGTGTGTCGGCGGGGTCGTCGGTTGTAGCCAGCCATTCCACGCGAGAATGCTTGAGCAGACTGTGCACGTTGAAGTCCTGACGCTCGATGATTGCGTTGCAATGTATATAGATTTGTGCGGCATTTTGTGCCATTACGGGCTCATGCCAGTTGAAGTATTGCTTCAATTCCATGTGCGACCAATGGTACAGCGGGCTGCCGATGGCCATTTCCAACGTGCCGCACCACGCGGCGAATTTTTCTGCGTCGGGCGCGTCGCCGGTGATGTGCGATTCGGGTACGCCGTGGGTACGCATGAGTCGCCATTTGTAATGGTCGCCGCCCAGCCATAAATCGGTGATATTACGGAAGCGTTTATTTTCTGCGATGGCCGCCGCGTCTAAATGGCAATGGTAATCGATAATGGGCAAGTCGCGGATGGCGGCGTATAACTGCACCGCCGTGTCGTTGGTGAGTAGAAAATTGTCGTCCATAAATTGTCTCATGATTTTCCTCCGTTATTGTTCAGTTGCGCCGAAAAATTCAAACATCAAGGGCAGGCTTTCTTCCCAAAAATTCCAATCGTGCACGCCCGGCCATTCTTTGTATTGGTAGTCGAAGGGCAGCCCCTGCATGTGCGCGTCAAATTTGCGGTTGCCTTCGATCAGGAAGTCTTCGTGGCCGCAGGTGACCAGTACGCGGGGTTTTTGTGTTTGCGTGGCCACTTGGGCTGCCAATTTGAACAAATCCCCTTCGGGCGGCACTTGCATGTCATGCCCCACAATGGCTACAGCCATTTTTTTAAGCAAATCGCTTTGCTGCGGCAGCACAGCAAATGCATATTCCGCATCCAATGCACCCGAAAACGCCGCCACTGCCGTAAAGAATTCCGGCCGCGACAGGGCGATTTTCATCGCGCCGTACCCGCCCATGGACAACCCCGCCACGAAGGTGTTTTCGCGCGTGTGTTTAATGTTCATGGTTTGTTCAATCAACGCGGGCAGCTCGTGCGCTACATAAGTAAAATAATTGGGCCCGTAAGTCATATCCGTGTAGAAGCTGTTGCCGACTTCGGGGCACACCACAATGTAGCCGTGTTGGTGGGCATAATGCACGATGCGGGTGTTTTCCAACCAATCCACGCACCCGCCGTACATTCCGTGCAATAAATAAAGCACCCGCGTAGGCGCATGCCCACCTATGGGTGCTGGCTCCGCCTTATTTGATGCCTGCGGGAAAATAATCTCAACATGGGTTAATGAACCCAAAACTTCAGAACGAAAATTCGCGGTAAATCTTGCCATTTTAACCCCTCCTATAGTTGGTGCGTTATATCTTCGCACGCTTTTGTGCTATCATAATCCAAAACCTACCCGAAAGGAAGATTTTTGTGAAATACATAGACATGGCCCTGCAAATGGGCGCAAAAAACGCCGTGCGCTTTGATATCGGCGACATCGTTTTTGACCCGCGCGTGGTACTCAAGTGCATCTTCGGCTGCGGCGACTACGGACGCAACCATACCTGCCCGTACCAAAAATCCCCCCTCAATATGAAGGAGTACCAAGAAATCCTGTCACGCTACCGCTGGGGTGTCATCATCGGCTGCGCCGACAAAACCACCAGCCAAAAAATTTCCTTCGAGGTAGAACGCGCGGCATTCCTTGACGGCCACCATTTCGCGTTCTCGCTGTCCGACTGCGGGCTGTGCAAGGAATGCACGCGCATTACCGACCAACCCTGCCGTGTACCCGGCAAGGCACGCCCCGCCTTCCACGCCGTGGGCATCGACGTGTTCAAGACCGTTCACAAATTCAACCTACCGCTGTCCGTAGCGCAAGATTACGACGCAGAGCTGAATTGGTATTCGGCGGTTTTTGTGGAGTAGCACCCGCGCGGTAATTTCAAAATCAGTTGGTTGCAATTTACAACCAACTGGTCGCAACTTGCGACCGGTTGAAAATATACGCTGTGCAAACAAAAACCACATATGCACGTATAGGATAGCAACACGCTTTCAATGCAACCCTTCTCGATAGGGCGCACCGCGCCGGAGAATGGTCGTTTTTGAATATAAGGCAAGCGGGGGAGGCACCCATAGGCAATCGCGTCCGGTTCGACGATTGATTGCGCAAAACAGCACGGGCGAATATTCGCCATCTTGCCGACTTCATTTTATTCCCATCAAATCATAAGGAGAAAATCATATGGAACACAAACACGAAACGAAAGTCGCGCTGTACGGCGCGGACGGCGGCCGCATGGGCGAAACCTTCTCGCGCCGCGCCCGCCAATTGGTGAAGCAACAACGCGCCACATGGATGAACGCGGAACACACCGCAATCCAATTCGTAGCCGACGAGCCCGAAGCATGGGACGCCGAACCCGCCGTCTACGCCCCCCACGAAGCTCACACCCCCGAAGCACCCGACGCCGCATTGCTGGAATTGGCGCAAAAGCGTTTATCTACGCGCCGCTGGTTCTTCTTGCATGCGTTGGCATTAATCCCCGGTTATGCATTTTGGGCCGCAATCTCGAGCGCAATGTTTTGGCGGTCAGGTAGTAATCAATTCGATTACGGCTTCGCGCTGGGTGTGACGCTCACGTTGTGGACGGTGTCGTTCGTCGTTTCATTCTTCCGATTTAAAAAATACAACCGCGGTTATTTCCCCTTCGCCTTCACCGAAAACCGACGCGACCGTAAACTGGCAGAAGAAGTGGAACGACTACGCCGCATGGGTTACGGGAAGTGATCAAGCCTCCCAAGCCCCCGGCATATAAATTTCGCCGAACCGCTTGATGGCGAAGCGGTCGGTCATGCCGGCGATATAGTCGGCTACGGCACCCTTGGGGTCGTTCTCATAATTTGACCGCAAGTCGGGCGGCAATTTATCCGGATGCTTTTCGTAATGCTCAAACAGCAGTCGAATGAGCATCTGGATTTTTTTACGTTCGGATTGGTGGAGTTGGTGGGCGTAGGTATTGGCGAAGAGGTAGGCGCGCAGCTCGCGCAGCACGGTGGCGACGTTGGGCGAGAGAGAAATTTCCGCGCGTCCTTCGTCCATGGCCGCCGCGCTGTGGGTGATTAAATCGCGCAGGAGAAAATCGATGCGCGCGGTAGAGGATTCTCCCAGTACCGACCGCGCGGATAACGGCAGGTCATGGGGGTCTAGGATTTTGGCGCGGATGGCATCGTCTATGTCGTGGTTTATGTAGGCGATTTTGTCACTGATTTGCACGATGCGGCCTTCCAGTGTGGCGGGTGCACCGCTGGTGCGGTGGTTCAAAATGCCGTCGCGTACTTCTTGCGTCAGGTTCAAATCCAGCGTCACGCGCACGCTTTGCTCGTTGTGACGGAAGCCGCCGGGCAGCAACGTATCCAGCGCGTCCTCGCCCGTATGGCCAAACGGCGTATGCCCCAAGTCATGCCCCAGCGCGATGGCCTCGGTCAAGTCCTCGTTCAACCGCAACGCCCGCGCCACCGTGCGGGCGATTTGCGCCACCTCCAACGTGTGCGTCAGTCGCGTCCGGTAATGGTCCCCCTCGGGCGATATAAAAACCTGTGTCTTGTGCATCAACCGGCGGAAAGCTTTGCAATGGGTGATGCGGTCGCGGTCTTTTTGAAACTCTGTGCGTAGGGTGCACAAGGCGGCGGGATGAGCGCGACCTAGGGTGTCCGCACTTTTCATGGCGAGGGGGGAGAGTGTTTCGCATTCGAATTGTTCGCGTTGTTGGCGCAGGTTCATGGCGGCACCTCGTTATGTATGATTGTTATTTTTGCTGCCTCCAATTATACTCCACACACAAATGCTAGGCAAAGGAGTTTTGTCTAATGTTATTACATACCCTCATGATATTGATGCTTATCATGTCACTGACTTCGTCTGTCCATGCCCATGTCGGCACATCGCCTACATATGCATACGAGCCCGCCGCTGCCGTCACCCACTACACGAATGCCCGCATCCCCCATGGATTGGATGAACGGCACAAAATCACTTATCACCTCTTTGACACGCAGATGCCGGGGCCTCATATCGTCATCATCGCCGGCATACACGGCAACGAACCCGCACCCCGGTACGCCGCCCAATACATAGTAGACCATTTTCATTTTGAACAAGGCCGTTTTTTGATTATCCCCGTGGCCAGTTTATATGCCGCCACCCACCAAACGCGCAACATCCAGCGCGATGACCTTAACCGCCAATTCCACAACCCCGACCCACGCGGAAATGCCGCCCAGCGGGTTGCCGCAAGCATCATTGACATCATTACCGATTTCGAGCCCGACGCCATCATCGACCTGCACAAAGCCACCCCCGGCAGGCTGGTGAATACGCTGGTGCACCACCAAGACAACCCGCAAACCGCCGCGCTAACCCGCCATGCCATCCAATTTGCAACCGACGCTATCAACGATAGCGCACTGGTCAATAACGTTGGCGGCAACCGACCCTTCCGCGAATTTCCGTATGAAAATTTTCCGGGCACCACCAGCCGCGAATTTAGCTATTTATTCGGAGTACCTTCCCTATTGTTGGAAACCGGACTACACCATCCCATGTCTTTACGCGTAGCACAGCATTTGTTTTTGATTGATGCATTGGTAACTTTCTTTACGGATACGCACGCGCCGGAATAAAAACGTGTATAATGCACACAAAAGAATCCGAAGGAGCCACCCATGCGCTATTTGGAAGACATCCGCGAGAACGAACACGTCGTCGAGCATTACCTGTGCAAGTCAAAGCAAACCCTCAAAACACGTAGCGGCAAAACATATTTGTCTCTGCGCCTATGCGATAAAACCGGCCACATGGATGGCAAAGTATGGGAGATGAACAACGATATCCAATCCTTTGAAGAGGGCGACATGGTAAAAATTGACGCCCAAGTCGTCACTTTCCAAAACGAATTGCAACTGAAGATCATGAAACTGCGCAAATCGCGCGAGGAAGAATACATTCCGATGAACTACGTGCCCTGCACAGACAAGGACATCGATGCGCTGTACGGCGAAGTCTGTGACTTCATCAAATCCGTCCAACACCCCAAGCTGCGCGCGTTACTGGATGCCATTTTGGTCAACGATGCGGCGCGGGTGCAGGCGTTTAAGACGCATTCCGCCGCCAAGCAAATGCACCACAGCTACATGGGCGGTCTGCTCGAGCACACCCTGAGCGTGGCGCAAATATGCGACTTTATGGCCACGCGGCACAAACACGTCAACCGCGACCTACTCATCACCACCGCCCTGCTGCACGACATCGGCAAGGTCTACGAGCTGTCCGCCATGCCCATGAACGACTACACCGACGACGGCCAAATGCTGGGGCACATCACCATCAGCGTGGAAATGGTGGGCGATGCCGTGCGCAATATCCCCGACTTCCCCCACGAGCTAGCCAGCCTAGTCAAGCACTCCCTCCTCGCCCACCACGGCGAGTACGAATTTGGCTCGCCCAAGCTGCCCGCTACCATCGAAGCATTCCTCCTGCACTGCGCCGACAACATGGACGCCAAGCTCAAATCCTTCGAAGAAATCCTGGACAAAGATGCCACCGCAGGCCCGTGGACGGGTTACCAAAAAGTCTTAAATCGCTACCTGCGCCGGTCGGATTTTAGTTAATGGAATCACAAAAATCACACCCCGCGAACACGACCCTACGCAAAAACGCCATAGTGACATTGGACATCATCAACGTCAACGCCAAGGGTTTTGGCATCGGGCGCGTGGACGACTTTGTGCTATTCACAGAAGGCGCACTACCCGGCGAACGCATCGAAGCACAGATTGTAAAGTTAAAATCGCGCTACGGTTTCGCGAAAATATCGCGCATCATAACCCCGTCGCCTGCGCGGATAACGCCGCGTTGCACGGTAGCAGCAGGCCTGCGCCCCTCGCCATCCGGCATATGCGGCGGCTGCCAATTCCAGCACTGTGATTATGCTGCGCAGTTGGAGATAAAAAAGCAAATCGTCATTGATGCACTTACCCGCATCGGCGGGTTCAGCAGCCCACCTGTGGCAGATGTGCTGGGGCATTTTGATGCTTCGGATACCACCCCGTGGCACTACCGTAACAAGGGCATTTTCCCCGTGGCACCCGCTGATAATGCGGATGGCTTTGCCATAGGCATGTATGCCGCGCGGTCACATCGCTTGGTCGAAATCGACGAATGCCTGCTCCAGCACCCGATGCACAAACGGGTGCTTTTTGTTGTGCGCAATCACATGCATGCCCGCAAAATCACCCCCTACGACGAATCCAGCCACACCGGCACGATGCGGCAAATCATGGTGCGCACATCTGCAGCCACGGATGAAGTCATGGTCGTACTGGTCGCAACTTGCGACCACTTGCCCGCCGAAGACGAACTGGCGCAGACCCTCGTCCGCGACGCAGGGGCTACGACGGTGTTGATCAATCCGCACACCGCGCGAGGCAACACTGTACTGGGCAACCGCTTCCGCACCCTAACAGGCAGCGGCTCCATTGAAGAATCCATCGGCGCAGTGCGCTACCGCATATCGCCGCAATCTTTTTTCCAAGTTAATTCGCATCAAGTGAAAAAGCTGTACGACATCGCCCTACAAATGGCGGGTAACGCGGATTACATCATCGACGCACATGCGGGCGCGGGGGGCATCACCCTGTACGCCGCGCACCAGGCTGCCACGCAAGGGCGCAAGTTACACGCACTGGGTATCGACATTGTAGCCGCCGCCATCAACGACGCACAAAAAAATGCCGATTTAAACGGCATTAACAATGTAACGTTCCAAGTCGGCGCGGCAGAGGAAGTGATTCCCACGATGTTGAGCGCAGCTAACGCAATGAACTGCACAAACGGCCACCCCAACACCGTGTCATCGGTTCCAACTATTTCCGCCGCTCGCCCGCAGTTAGTCTTCCTCGACCCACCGCGCAAAGGTTGCGAAACCCCACTGCTAGACGCGCTCATCACCGCCCACATCCCTAAGGTCGTGTACATCTCCTGCGACCCCGCCACCCTAGCGCGTGATATAAAACACCTACACAGCGGCGGCTACACCCTGCAACAAGTACAGCCCGTAGACATGTTCCCACACACGGGGCATGTGGAGTGCGTTGCATTATTAACCAAGGAGGAAAGCGCATGAAATCCTATAGCATGAAATCCGCCAAGCGTTTATTAATAACCCTTATCCTATTGCTATTTATCAGCGCATGCGGCCGCAACACGGACACGTATGACGACGATAATGATTACATCGAATACGAAGAACAAGACGCAACCAAAAATAACCACGAACCCGCGAATAACGAAAATGACGACAACAACATAAAACAAGAACCCACGGCAGTCCACCGCGCTGCACCCGTACTTAACACTTATGTCCAATACGCATTAGAAATCGCGAACGCAAGGCGCTTGCAAATCGAAAGTTTATACTACGGGGATTTGCGGCGTTACACCTACGGCCGCGCAGCAATCGAAGCAAATACATCCCAAGAAATTTTTGAACGCTTTGAACAATTTGCGTGGGAATGGGCTCCACAATTTCAATATACAAGGGAGCCTTCGTATACATTAACCCAGCAACAAGCCTTGCATGATTTGCGGGTGTTACGCTTGCTTATGCAACAATATTATGGTGCTTATATATTTTATGGCGGGGATGATGTGTTCTTGCCGCTTTTTAATGAAATGGAATTAAACGTGATATTGCATCCGGCACATTATACAAACAATGCACTCCATTTCGCAGGATTAATTATTCACTACTTATCGCATGTTATCGTGGACAATCATTTTTTTGTGCATGAATGGATTTTGGGAGGATGGGGGCATAACTACGGTTGGGGTACTGCGGCCGCTTATTTTATTACTGACATGCAATTTGGACGTAGCGAAGATGGATTTTTCTTTGAAGAAAACGGCTTATATATCCAAGATATACACGGACATGACATGGACACCCTTTTTCGCCTATCCATCAACCAAAACGGTGATTTATTCTATACACCGGTCGTTTATCTGCTAGATCATGTGGATATTTATTATTACCCCTTATTCATCACCGATGCGCAGGGGGATGTGCAGGAAATTGTGTTGCGCCGCATGGCTTGGCCTTATTTATTAGGCGGGTACAACGATGTTACGCGCGACTTAATAACCACGCAATCACAGGGCGATATACCCATCGTGCGAATATTGCGCATGGGTTATTATTACGAAAGCGACTTCCAAAGGTTATTGGAATACGCGTATGACCTGCGTTACGAGCCAATCGTTATTATTGACATCCGTTCCAATCAAGGGGGCAGTTCAGAATTAGCAACGCGTTTTATGCGCGCTCTAACCGGAGAACCTGTTAGCACGCACTTGATGATGCTCCAATATAATACCGTGTTTTGAAGTACGCGCGGCATTTCAACAGCGGACGCTGAAAACGTGCCACTCCCCATCCGTGCGTTTGATAATTACAGCTTTGTAACAAATTTTGCCGGTGGCCATTTCATACCCAATGACCGATTGTTTATCATTTTGACTGACAAGAACACAGTATCTGCCGGCGAAGGAATGGTTGATTTAGTACTGAACGTGGAAAATGTATTGGTCATTGGCCAAAATACGCGTGGTATGCTGGCCAAATCCGGCGGATTGCATTTTTATTTACCATATTCGGGCATCCTCATTCACTTTGGCGCGGCTGTCATATTCAAACCCAAAGGGCTTTTCCAAGAAGGTGTAGGCTTCGCTCCCGACATTTGGGTATACGGCGATGCGCTGGAAGCCGCGCTGGCATTCCTCGACCGGCGATAATCTTTAGCCTTTAACCGCTTAACCGCATGATGTGACTACCCACATCATGCGGCTTTTTTATTATTTGGCAACGCGCGAAAAATAAATTTTTGCCAACCCCTTGACTGCGACGTATACGTCACGGTTTATAATCAAATCCTAAACGACAAATTGAATGTTTCGCGATGTCTTCGACGCGAAACATTCGACAACGGAGGCTAGACACATGGACAAATACCGTGCTATACCCGAAGGCTACATGCGCGTTGGAGAAATGGCCAAGAAAGCGGGCATCACCGTGCGCACGTTGCAATATTACGACACGGAGGGGTTGCTTTTGCCTTCGGCAGCAAGCGACGGCGGCTTCCGCCTGTATGATGACAAGGACATGGTGCGGCTCATCCAAATCTTGATGCTCAAGCAATTGGGGTTGCCGCTGAGTGAAATAAAAAAGCGGCTCACCCACTTGGACACGCCGCAAGACGTACTGACCATGTTGGCCGAACAAGCCGCACAGGTGCGCAGCAAAATCAAGACCCTAACGGATTCTCTGGAAGCAATGGAGTCCTTAAGCACCGAAATCGCGCAGATAGAAGCGGTTAACTTTAAAAAATACGCGGATATCTTGCTCAACTTACAACAAAAGAATGAAAGTTATCTCTTGATCAAGCACTTCGATGACGAAGAAATGGATGTATTCCGCACACGCTTGGGGCGCGAGAAAGCCGCGCTGATACCCGCCACCCTACACAGCCTATACGAAGAAGCGGCCGCATTGTTAACGCAAAAAGCCACACCCGAAAGCACCCAAGCCCAATCCTTCGCCGAGAAGTTTTGGCATACATTACAAGATTTGTCCGACGGCAACATGGACTTGATGCACAAGTTAAAAGAGCAAATGGAAAACGCCAGCGCACTTGAAATGGAGCGCGGACTATACAACGCGCAAGAACAAGATGCCGTGCACCAATACATGCACCGTGCACTAAGCATCTATTTGGAAGCCAAGTTCGACATGCCCACCGCTTTCTACGACTTGCACAACCAAGCCGCCGCGCTGGTGGAAGCAAAAACGCCCCCCGCCAGCGAACACGCACAAGCCTTCGCCGCTGCCTTTTGGCACGCAATCCAAGCACACACCGGCGGCGACCCCGACAAAATCCGCGCCCTGGACGAAAAAGCAGCCAAAGAATACGCCGGAAAAAACAGCGTTAAAGATTTCATCAAGCAAACGCTGGATATCTATTTTAAAAATCTAGGAGGCAACGCCCATGGTTAGTATAAGCATGAAAAACGTGACCAAATCCTTCGGCGGCAACGAGGTGCTCAAAGGCGTCACATTCGAAGCGCACGATGGAGAAATCTTCGGCATGCTGGGGCCATCCGGTGCGGGCAAGACCACCATCATTAACATCTTCACCAAGCAAATCGCCGCCGATGCAGGCGAATGGCATGTAAGCGTACCCTCCAATGAAATCGGCCTGATGTTGGAACACGACGGCCTGTTCGTCAACCTTTCCGCACTGGATAACCTCATTGTATTCGAAGAAATCTACGGCCTGGCGCGCACGCTCACTTTAGAAATCATGGAACAAGTGGGTCTAACCCAAGCCGCAAAAACAAAGGTCAACGACCTCTCCAAAGGCATGCGCCAACGCTTGGTGCTGGCACGCGCCCTACTCCACAAGCCCAAAATCCTCTTCCTGGACGAACCCACCAGCGCCCTCGACCCCGTAACCGCACGCGGCATCTACGGCCTGATCCGCGACCTGCGCGAGGCCGGCAGCACCATCTTCCTCACCACCCACAACATGGAGGAAGCCACCCACCTGTGCGACCGCATCGTCATGCTGCACCAAGGCCGCATCATCGAAGAAGGCCCCCCCAAAGAAATCTGCGAGAAACACAACGCCCTAAAAACCACGCAAGACCTCGAATCCGTATTCATCAAACTAACAGGAGGTGGCCTGCAATGAACGCAACCAAAGCCATTTTCAAAAAACAACTCAAAGCCACCGGCGCCAACCCGGAATCGCTCATACAATTCATCATCTTCCCATTACTCGCATGGGCGCTGGGCGCCATGATTGACACCGACACCATGGTCGCAGACTTCGCCGCTTTACCCCTGCCCTATTACCTCATCGACACCCTGATACAAGAAATGCAATCCTCCATGCCCAACATGGTCACCATGCAAGCCACCATCTTCGCAGGGATGGGGCTCATCCCCGTCGTAGCAGCCATCATCGCCGACGATATCGAGCGCAAAAGCCTACGCTTCCTGTCCATGGCCGGGGTCAAACCCGTCGCGTACCTGCTGGGCGCGGGCAGTGTCGTTTTGCTCCTCGCGTTCTTTTCCTCCATGGGCTTTACGCTGGTGGATCGATTCTTCGGTCGGGATATGCTCATCTTCATGGGTGCGATGCTATCCGCCGTGGTGGGCTCCATCGTCCTAGGTGCAACCCTGGGCATCGTCTGCCGCAACGTACAAGCCGCCTCCGGACTGTCCATGCCCATCGCCATGGTGCTGGGCTTCGGCCCCATCTTCGCTCAGCTCAATGACCGCGTGGCGCGTATTTTCAATCCTTTTTATACACAGCAGCTTAATGTCATCGCTGATTATTTGAACCTAGGTACAAGCGCAAATCCGCTTTGGCACTCGTTCGCCATCATGTGGGCGAATATTGCCGTGCTGGTGGTGCTGTTTACGTTGGTTTATCGGAAGAAAGGGATTGTGCAATAATTATTTGCACGACACCTTCAAACATTTGACATTTTACTAACATTATTGCACAATTCATACAAACAGGAGGTGCATATATGATTGCACGGCAAGAATATCTCAATCATTTAATAAATTTTCGCCACAAACAATTAATTAAAGTAATCACCGGCATACGACGATGCGGAAAATCCACCCTATTCGAATTATATCAAGATTATCTTAAATCAAACGGTGTTACCAACGATCAGATCATTCACATCAACCTTGAAGATGGTGAATTTGCCGAAATGGAAACCAGCAAACAACTATATAATTATATTAAAGAACGGTTGCTTCCCGATAAGCAAATGTATGTATTCCTTGACGAAGTACAACGAGTGGATGAATTTCAAAAAGCCGTTGATAGTTTGTATGTCAAGAAGAATTGCGATGTTTACATCACAGGTTCTAACGCGCACTTACTATCGGGTGAATTGGCTACGTTATTATCAGGGCGTTATGTGGAAATTAAGATGCTTCCGCTTTCGTTCAAGGAGTATGTTTCCGCCTTCCCAAACGATAGTAATGTTGACCGCCTATACATGGATTATATTCAAAACAGTTCATTCCCCTATGCATTGGCACTTGAACGGGCGAAGGATCGTCGCTTATATTTGCAAGGTATATTCGACACAATTGTATTAAAAGATATCGTAGCGCGGCGACGATTCCCTGATGTAGCAATGTTGCAAAGTGTGGTGCGCTTCATGTTCCACAATATTGGCAATCTCAACTCAACAAAAAAAATAGCCGATACCATGACCGGCGTGGGGCGCAAAATATCTGTTCATACCGTCGAAAGCTATTTAACAGCACTTACCGAAAGTTTCATTTTGTACAAAATAAGCCGTTATGACATCAAAGGCAAACAGCACTTAAAAACCGGCGACAAATATTATGCCGCCGATATTGGCTTGCGCTATGCATTGCTGGGCACAACCCACGCTGACATGGGGCACATCCTAGAAAACATCGTCTTCCTCGAACTCTTGCGCCGTGGTTATGCACTTTATATCGGCAAAGTCGGACAAACCGAAGTTGACTTCGTTGCAATCGGCGATGAAGGCGAAGAATATTATCAAGTAGCTTATACCGTCCTCGATACCGACGGCCGCACCCTAAAACGCGAACTCGCACCACTACAAGCCATCAACGACCATAACCCCAAATTCCTACTAACCATGGATCACACACCGCTAACATCACACAACGGCATTAAACAAGTGAATGTGCTGGATTGGTTGTTGCGATAACGGCTAATACAACCGCGAATTTATTTTACACGCTTTTCTTGGCGGCATTTCGAGATTTCAACGTTTATTTCATCTATTGACATGTTAACATTTCCGTTCATTGCAGATTGTTCCCTCATTGCTCGTATTGCATCCTTCATTTTATTCATTGCCAATTCTTCATTTTGCTCAACGGCATCTGCAATCATTTCATTTTCCATTTTGGCAACAACATCATGAATGTCGTGGATACAACTCGCAGCAATATCGGCATAACCTTTTTCCAATTCAACATTTAATTGAGCGGGAGACATGCAGTTAAAGGCAACAAGCTTACAAGAATCAACTTCTTTCATATAAAAGAACACCATCCTTTTTTATAACAAGGTCAATTTTACCGTTTGGTATGATATCGTTGGCGTATAAGAAGTCCACGTTTTTACCCAATGCATTAATTACCTTATCGGCAATATCACAAAAATTTAATATAGACATATTATCATCAACTAAAGCGGCTATGTCGATATCGCTTTTTTCTGTAGCTTCGCTTTTTGAATATGAACCAAAAAGAATCGCACGAATTACGTTTTTTTCTTCGAATATTGGATGTAGTTTAATTTTGATTTCTTCAATGGTGTACGGCATGAACAAAACCTCCTTCATAAACCATTAAGCTTTTTATACGCTTTATTTTTTTCTTTGTGTTATTTATTTTGTTCTGACAACAATATTGAAATTCTTTTCACGATAATAAACACTTGAAGCATTATAGTATATATTAAATGTTATAATGTCCTTGCACTTCGTACAGATATTGCATTAGGTGTTTCGATTTTATATTTTATTTCAGTTTGCAAAAATTTTATATATTGTTCGTGACAAGATACAACATAGCATTTTTTATCTTCTTGTAAGATACGTTTAACATTTATCATGTGTGTAGTTGGATAAAATTGAAAAAAAGCATCAAATTGTTCCCGCGTTCCTGCAAATAACAATGTATATGGAGATATAACCGTTATAAAAGCGAAAACAGGTTTTCCTTGATGCGGTAAAACAAATGTTGAAGTTATGTTGTCAATTAAAACAAGAGGACATTCGGCGTATATTTTCGGGTTAAACCTAATTATTATGATACCATTGCCGGGCACATTTATGCCCGAATGCAACATGCCTTCTAACATAGTTTTAACGCCTACGGTTTTTTTGTTTGTATTTTGAATGGATTTTTGTTCATTACTTAATTGCAACATCATCGTTTGAGCAAACATATACGTGAATAAATCATCATAACTTTTTGGCAGCAAATCAAAGTGCCAATATTCATGAAACGTTGCCAGTGGTAAGTTTAATAATTGGTTTATCTTTGGATTGAATTTATTTTCTATATTATTAAATGCATCTTCAATATCTTGATCCCATGCTCTGCGCTTTGCAAAAAGATTCGCTCGACCAGTATTTCTTGTATCCACTTTTCCTGTGTTACAATCAAGCAGCCACATTTGTTTTGCATCATTTCGAAAATTATCAGAAAAAAAGGCCGACAAAAAATGATTGTTTTTTACATTCGGTTTGTTTTTCATATATTCTGTCCTTATTTTTTAATTAATTCAACATACCGCGCCATTAAATCCGCAACCCGCTCCGCTTCACTAGCAAAGCCCTTGCCATACGCGACCTTCACGGCAGTATCAAGTTTGTTATGCGCTTTCATCAAATCCGGCGGCATATGCGTGTATATGTTGGCGAGGTTTTCGCCTTTAGCAAAATGAACTTCCCGCACATCCAAAACAACTTGCGCGGCGGCTTCAATGGCCTGTTTTTGTTTGTCGCTGGGGCTTGGCCACGGGAAGTTGTTATACACAATACCCGCAGAATAACGATAATCGCTTTTCAATCTACCGCAAACCGCACGTACCCATGCCATATGCACATTGGATGTGAGTATGCCAAAGTGGTACAACGTCGCGCCCGGCAAAATCATTGTGGAATCGGATGCAATAGTATCCTGCGTCAAAAAGCCAATGGGGATATATGCCCTATTTTCGGAAGATACACGCGGAATAAGTAGGTAATCGCCTTCAAAGCGGCGCACTTCGCCAAACAACGTAGGATAATCGGCCAGCTTGCGCGTGGCTTCCCGCGTGCTTTCTTGGCGCAGTCTTTTAACATTATTAACGCGTTCCCGCACCAAAGGCAATTTTTGCAATTCCGAAGATAGCATACCATCAAGCCAAAGACACCAGCGGCCTACATGGTTGATAAATTCATAACTGCCGATAAACGGGCGGAACCATTTTTTCGCATGCGGTTCTTTTATTATAAATTCAGCTTTTTCTTCATTGTTAAATAAAAAATTTCCGCCGTCGTTGGGCATGTTTCCAAATACCATGAGCGGCACGTCGCAAATGGGCTTCTTCCGATTTTCGATAAACACATCAGGCGCAGGTACCAAGTATGCGTTTATGTGTAGTTCTTCTTTTTCAATTTCTCCTTCAAATAATCGCCGTTTGGCCGCGACCCTTTCATGACTAAACCCAACAATCACACAATGCACCGCTGCCTTACCCCGTGCCGCGCTTGTCCATTGGAAGGTACGGTAGGCGAAGTCGATTTTTATTTTGTAATCTTGCATGAGCGTCTTCCATACGATGGCGGTTTGCTCGCCTTGTGTGATGGAGTTGGTAGAAACCAGCGCGGCGCGGATGTTGGGGTTGCGCGTCATCAGTTGGGCGGCTTTGTAGTACCACGCGGATACGAAGTCGAGGTTGCCGGCACCTTTTACGGGCTTGCTTGTGGGGTCAACGATGACGGCCAGCAAGTCGGCTTTTTGCTCCTTGGTCATCAAACGCGCACCGTAGAAGGGCGGATTGCCCAGTATGTAATCCAACGCATGCGCCGGGCATACATCGCCCCAATCGACGGTTAATGCGTTGGCATGGCGGATGATGGCGGCTTTGGTCAGGGGCAGACGCACGTAGTATTCGCCCAATGCCTTCGACAGTTCCATGTTGCATTGGTGGTCCATTAACCACATACCCACACGGGCGATTTCGCATGCAAGCTCGTCCACTTCGATGCCGTAGAATTGATCGACGTTTATTTTGGAATGCTCCGTCACGTCAAGGGTGCCTTGGAAGGTGCCGTCGCTTGATTTGGAGGAAAGCAACGCCACCAGCACATTTATTTCCAATCGGCGCAGTTCGCGGTAGGCGATGATGAGGAAATTCGCCGTGCCGCAGGCGGGGTCTAGGAAACGCAACCCCGCCAACTTATCGTGGAAGGGTTTGAGCTTGCGTGGGTTGTTCTTTATCGCTTCAAATTCGTCGTTTAATGCATCCATAAACAACGGATTGATGGCCTTTAATATATTGGATTCTTCGGTGTAGTGCGCGCCCAATTCGCTGCGTTCATTTTCATCCATTGCGGCTTGAAACATACTGCCGAAAATGGACGGCGTAATAAAGCCCCAATCAAAGGAGCAACTGTCCAATAATAATTTTCGCATTTCTGCGTCGAATGCGGACATGGGCAACGGTTCGGCAAATAAATCGCCGTTTACATAAGGAAACGCGGAAAGCCTATCCTCGATTTTCAAACGCTCGTTTTCGGGCGTATTCAAGCGTTCAAACAAATCCGCCAAAGTACGCGCCAAGTCTGACCCATCCGGCTTAGTTTCGGCAATGAGTTCCGCGAAGGCGTTTTTTGCGAAGATGCTGGTATGGTCCGCAAACAAGCAAAACAAAAGCCGGACAAGATATTGCTTCAACTTGCGCCCGGTGTAGTTGATGGACATCATCTTTTGGTACAGTTTTTCCATTTTTTCGGCGGCTGCGAGTGACACTTTTTCATTTTCGGGCGGGATATTCCACACCACGCCGGTCATAAAGCCAAAGGCCTCTACCCGCGCAGGCAATTCCGCCAGCGGGAAGATAATGTCCGTACCCTGCACCAAATCGTACAAGTGAAAACGGGCAAAGTCGCATACCAATATGTACCGGGGCAGCTCATGCTCTTCTATACCCGGAAAATAATCCAACGCTTGCGTAAAAGCTTTGTCCAAACTTTCGCCTGCGCTTTTTTGTTCAATTAATAAAACGCCCGGCCAAAACATATCAATGCGCCCGCGGCGTTCGCCCAATTTCTTTACATTGTATTCAAAGGTCGCCACACGCTTACGGCTAATGCCGAAGACTTCGAAAAATTCATTCCAAAAGGTGTGCGTATCGCCCTGTTCGGATTTCGCACTGCGCCAATAATGCGCAAACGTAGTTGCTCTGCTTCGGATTTTGGTAATACCCAGTGCCATACGTTCACCTGCCTTGTTACATATTGTAGAATTAGTATAACACATTTGACATATTTCAATATAAAAAGCCCCACACAATGGTTTTTGTACGGGGCATGGCAAATACACGTTCTTAGCTATTTTAAGGCACGTCTTGCGAAAGGTTCTTCGCTTTTGCCTTGGCTGCGGGTGTTCTCACGGCTTTCGGCTTTTATAAGGTTGTATGTTTTCTTGGTTGTTTCAGGCGGGCTGCCCGTTATAGTACTTCCTGTTGTTGACTCTCTCTGGCCAGAGGTTTTTGTGAGTCGGTAGTCCGGTGGTAACGATTCGATCCTTAAGCATGTGTTATACGGGATACACGCAGGAACGTTTGCATA
>WQVD01000019.1 GCA_009781755.1 Defluviitaleaceae bacterium
CAAGTCATCGGCGTATCCTAGACATCCGCACATGTATACACGGCTCTCATGACAAACGTATGCAAACGTCCCTGCGTGCATCCCGTATAACACATGCTTAAGGATCGAATCGTTACCACCGGACTACCGACTCACAAAAACCTCTGGCCAGAGAGAGTCAACAACAGGAAGTGCTTTAAAGGGCTGCCCGCCTGAAACCGTAACAAACATAAAAAGCCGAAAGCCAGGACGCAATTGTAGCCAACGGCAATATAAAGAAAAGAACTACCCCGCGTGCCTCAAGCCATGAGGAAACGTGTATCAACCATGCCCGTGCAGAAAACCATCTGCGCGGGTTTTTTGGTTAACTATAAAAAACCTTTTCCCCGCGCGCTTGAGTTTCATGATATATTTATTTTGCTTGAAAAAAATATTTTCAATAATGATAGGTTATTTTGTTAGGTTCCCTATATTTAAGCAGAAGGGTAAGAGGTGGTTACCATTCAGCAACGCAAGAACGAACAAATCGCCATGTGGTTGGATCGGTTGCAACGTAATGAACCCGATGCATTTGAAGGATTGTACAAACAATGCAGCGGGTACGTGTCCTTTGTATGCGCCAAATTTTGCGACAGCAAAGAAGACGTGGAAGAAATTGTGCAGGACACTTTTGTCATCGCCTTCAAGAAAGCCGAAGTACTGCGCAGCGATAGCTTGTTGGGCTACCTGCATAAGATTGCCGTGCGCGAATGCTTCCGCCGCCGCAAGGCCAACCTGCGCCGGATGTCGCACATCGACATTACCGATACGCTGCCCGATGACATGCATGAATTGGACAAGGCCCTGCTGCCCGAAGACGCCATCTTAGTCAAAGAACGGCAAACCCAACTGCTGGTAGAAATCAGCAAGCTGTCCAAAAACCAGCGCGATGCCATTTACCTCTATTACTACCTCGACTTTAACGCGCAGCAGATTGCCGACTTGATGGATTGTCATGTCAACAACGTGTACCTCAATCTATCCCGCGCGCGCAAGGTTATTAAGCGCAAGTTGGAAGAAGGCCGCAGCACCATTTTGGCTGCCCACGCACTTGTCCTGCTGCCCATGGCCGCGTTGTTCTTGGCAGAAGAAGCCACTTATGTAGCGGCATATGTACCCGCAGCTTTTATGGGTGGCGCAACCATCGGCACGGCAGCCGTAGGCACAGCAACTGCAAGCACCGCCGCCGCCACAAGTGCCGGTGCCATTGGCGGTTATGTAGCTGCCGCTTGCGCAGTCCTTGTACTGGGCACGGCCATCACCGTGTATACACATTGGCCTGCAGAACAAGACGCGCCCCCGGTATACGAACCCATCTGTTACATGATGGAAGAAACACTGCCGTTGGAAGAAGCACCCATCGTCATTGACATGCGCGCTTACGAAGAAATTACCATTGACGAACCCGTCGAGCCTGCACACAATGAAACCACTCCGCCGACTGCTGCACCCACCACCATGTATGTACCTGCACCAACGACACCCACCCCCACGCAACCGCCCACGCCTGCACCCACAACAACACCCGCACCCACAACAACACCCGCACCCATCGACCGCACACAAAATGCCCTAACCGCACTAAGCCAAGCCCAAACCCCGGCACAACTGCGCGGCGTCCTCAACGACTTCGCCTTTGCCGAAGACATACAAATAACCACCCAAGCCAACGTGCAATTCAATTTTTATCGCTTTAATGAAGGATCGGGCGATATTTGGGTGGGTACATCCACACAGGCCGACGGCAGCGGCTGGGTTATGCAATATAAATTTCATGAAGGGAGGCAAATACCCCATGATAGCCATGATTTACTCCTCTGGATGAGGGAATAAAGCGCAACGCAGCACCACCTTTAATTTTTGTTACATATGAAAATGAATAACTGCTCACTTTCACGCAGTACATAAGCAATACGCTACTAGCACGACCGCATCTGCACGTCTGTAAGTATTTATAATGTTTTTATCCTACATATGAAGGGTAGTGATTTTTGTGTTTAAATCATTTTTATCTAAGTACCGCTGGGCGATATTGGTTTCGTTTGTATTAATTGCCACATCGGTAAGTTTGTTTGTGTTTGCCGACCCGCCGGAGCCTACTACGGAATTGCGGTTTTTGGTTGATAGCGTTACTACTGATGGAGCACCGCTTGGGCAGATAACGTTTGAAACCGTTTTTGTGTTATATGAAAAGAATACAAACGACAATACATGGATGCGACGACCGGGTAACATTGTCTGGCAAACCACCGGCCACATACATGTTGGCCCCTTGTCCTTTGATGCGCAATACAAATTGGTGCAAGTTGCCAGCCATTATTTACATACAATTCCGGACGGTTATTGGATTATTCATGTAGATGAGATAGGTGAAATAAATGTTGTAGCGCACAGCAACCCTGCCTTTAGATGGGATGGTACTAGGTGGCGCACTGCCAATGCGGAGGCCACGTACCGCAATATTACCGTCACGCATGTGTGGGCTCAATGCGTTCTTGATGCAGGAATTTCAACAGAAGAAGTGCATATATGGCTTTCACGAGAATCAATTCCAATGAACACTAGATATGCGTTTGCTGTTTTGAATGCAGACAACAATTGGACACATACATTTTATGGACTTCCCATACGTGATCCACGTTTTCCTGGACGCACACGTTTTGGGATAAGATCGGTGTATCATAATTTTGGGGTTGAATACTCCGGCGTCGACAATCCTTTTACTGGCATTGTATCAGGTAGTAATCATATAACATTGACTAGCCAAAGGGTTATGAGAGGCATGTCATTTTTTGTTGTAGATAACGAAATGAATCGTATTGAAAACGCGCTGTTTGCAATGGAGCGTTTTTACAATGGTGAATGGATAAGAACAGGTGAAACATTTGCTAGTAATGCATCTGGCAATGTTAGGCCATACGTTTGTTTTGAATCATTACGCTTGGGGCGGCCATATCGGTTAGTTGTAATTGACGTGCCAGATGGTTTTGTATTGCCAATTGGAGCCATAAACGTTGTTCCCTACAATCAGATTCCTATATTTGAACCTTACGGCGGTATCGACGTTTCTATCTACCCTGAGCTGGATGGCAAAGGGGGCGCATGGGCGTTAGTCCTCCACCGTGATAAACCTACCCGTGATATTCGAGTCATCAAACAATGGGCAACGCATGGTAGTGATATAACTTGGGAAGAAGTAATAATTAAAACCGTAGAGATTGTATTGTATGCGAATGGTGTGCGCTTACAAGGTCCCATTACTTTATATCGAGCAAACATGAATTGTTGCATAGAAAGAGGTGCGCTGTCTTGTCATATTTATGAATGGCAGCATATTTTCTCTGGATTGCCAGTGTATGATGACCAAGGTATTGCCATTAATTATGAAGTGCGTGAAATCAATGTACCTGATTATTTTATCCCATATTACTGGAATCAAGGTAGTGATCTTATAGTAATTCAAAATTTATATTATCGTATCAACTTTGAATTCCGCAAAGTGAATATAAGTAACAGGCCATTGCAAGGTGCCGAATTTGCACTGTATGCTCGTGTATATGTACCCGGCACGGGCTATGATTATGTTTTGGTTCAAACCGCCATTAGTGACAATGATGGTATGGTTAATTTTGATAGACTGCGTCGTAATGCTGTATATAGATTAGTGGAAACACAAGCACCGGCAGGATATCAAACACCGGATGGCTACTGGCTTCTTACAATTGGCATCAGAGGCAATGTAACTATAACTGAGCATGGCGGTGCACCCGTTTTTGGTGGACTTGTCAAAAATGTACGTCAATTGGCAAATGTACCGCAACAAACCACACCAGCAGAAACTACACCACAACAGACAACACCAGCTGAAACCACATCACAACAGACAACACCCGCCGAAACGACACCGGCAGAAACAACGCCACAACAAACAACACCGGTTGAAACCACGCCACAGCAAACAACGCCAGCCGAAACCACACCGCAACAGACAACCCCAGCCGAAACCACACCACAACAAACTACTCCGGCGGAAACCACGCCACAACAAACTACTCCGGCGGAAACCACGCCACAACAAACTACTCCGGCGGAAACCACGCCACAACAAACTACTCCGGCGGAAACCACACCACAACAAACTACTCCAGCAGAAACCACGCCGCAACAAACTACGCCACAACAAACAACACCAGCCGAAACTACACCGCAACAGACAACCCCAGCCGAAACCACCCCGCAACAAACTACTCCAGCAGAAACCACGCCGCAACAAACTACTCCGGCGGAAACCACACCGCAACAAACGACGCCAGCCGAAACTACACCACAGCAAACCACGCCGCAGCAAACAACACCACAACAAACCACGCCGCAGCAAACAACACCACAGCAAACCACTCCGCAGCAGACAACGCCACAGCAAACTACGCCACAGCAAACCACACCACAACAAACCACTCCGCAGCAAACCACACCACAACAAACCACTCCGCAGCAGACAACGCCACAACAAACCACTCCGCAGCAGACAACCCCACAACAAACTACGCCACCGCAAACCACACCGCCGCCCACGACACCACACACCGACCCACCTACGCGCGTCATTACTTTCCCACCCACTACACCTGCTGCCACCACATCTGCTACAGCAACCACCACGCCCACCGCTACCACACCCATTGCAACAACACCCACCCCCACCACAACCCCAACCACCACGCAACCGCCCATGATCAAAATACCCAGCGCCATGGTTACGAATGTCGGCGGCACCATCGATTGGACATTGTCCGGTTTCCACAACCGCACGGGCGGCGCGGTCAACGACTTCACCATCATCGACATGCCCGGCCGCGGCCTCAATTTCTCATCGGGTAGCATGCCTGCATTTGCCAACGGAGCAGGGGTCACGTATGACATTCGTTATCGCGTAGCGGGCAGCAGTCAATGGCGCACACTGGTTACGGGTGTTAATGCCGCCGCGCCCTTCACCTTCTCGCTACCGCAACCCGGCAATATTCACTATACCGAAATCCGCTTCGACTTCGGCACCGTACCGGCCAACTTTGGCTTAGGCAATACCATCATATTAACTTTCGTGGTGGGCAGCGGTGCACCCAACAACACACTGGTCAACGATTTCATGGTATCGCACAACCGCGGCACCACCCATGGCCAAAGCCCCCACACACCCACAGTAGTTCCCCCGCGCCCGCCCACCAACGGCACATTGGTACCCGACGGCAACGGTTATATCGAGTTGGATGACAACAACGTGCCCCAAGGCAATTGGGAATGGCGTGAAGGCAACGGCTGGGCATTTACCCCCTTCCCCAATACGCCCGTTCCGCTGGGTCCACTGCCGCAGACCGGCAATGAAAGCCTGATATATTGGATTTCTGCCATCGTCAGCTTAATGGCATCCGGCGGGTTGATTGCATTAATCATGGCCAAGAAGAAGAAAAAATTTAAATAAGAAAGCAGGCTGCGGATATGAATCTAGCAAGGATTTCCACCAACGGGCAAATCACCATCCCTGCCGAAATACGGCGCGCGCTCAAGCTAAGCGCAGGAGACAAACTGATGTTCGTATGCAACAAAAAAGGCGAACTGGTCGTGCAAAAAATTAACGCCACCCTATTCGCCCCCCGTGAAGTAGACGTGCCCTTGACCGGTACGGATAGGTAGCTGCCTAGAAAAGTCTTGAGTAAAAAAAAGGTTGCCCCGCAAAAATGCGCGGCAACCTTTTTTCTAGGCGCTCAATGAAACGCAATGAAAAAGGCCGCCCCTCGAGCAAGGTTGACGGCCCTTCTGCTGATAAAACAGTAGATTAAAGCGTGAAGCCAAGCCGAAAACGGTTGCCCCACAAGTCACGGTTAGCCCCGTGACTTGTTTGTATTATACCCAATCTCCTGCGAAAATCAACTCCGCAATCGTTTTTATTTGGCATCATATCCTGTTTGACAAGAAGGTGCGCGTTTAGTTAGTATTGTAACTATACAACTTAGGAGGAAATAGCATGAATTCGATTCAATTGCTTAAGGATTTGACCGATGCGTTTGGGCCGTCGGGTTTTGAAGAAGCGGTAAACGACGCGGCGATGCCTTATGTGCCTGCCGGGTACGAGGCCAAGCGTGACAGCATGATGAATTTGTACCTGCGCAAAAAGGGGGATGCCAAGCTGCCCACGGTGCTGATTGACGCGCATTCCGACGAAATTGGGCTGATGGTGCAGGCCGTGCGTGCCAACGGAACGATGACGTTTTTGCCATTGGGCGGTTGGGTACCTGCGACGCTTAGCGGCCAACGCATGCGCATCCGCAATCGTGACGGCGCGTATGTGACGGGGATTATTGCGGCCAAGATGCACCACTTTGGCGGGGGCAATGAGGGCCCGCCTTCGCTGGAAGGCATGAGCATTGACATTGGCGCCAACTCGAAGGAAGAAGTGGAAAAAGTGTATAAGATTTTCCCCGGATGTCCGGTGGTGCCGCATTCGGATTTTGAACAGCAGGGCGACCGATTAATTGCCAAGGCTTTTGACGACCGCTTGGGTTGCGCCGCCGTGTTGGAAACGCTGGATGCGTTCAAGAAGAAAAAGTTGGGCGTTAACTTAATAGGTGCATTTTCATCACAGGAAGAAGTGGGCATCCGCGGGGCGAAAACGGTGGCGAATACCGTTAAGCCCGACTTGGTCATTTGCTTCGAAGGCGCGCCTGCCGATGATACGCTGGTAGAAGCCAGCCAAATCCAAACGCGCTTGGGCGGCGGCCCCATGCTGCGCCACATCGACGGCGGCATGATTACCAACCCGCGCCTCATCGAATTTACACGCAAAGTAGCCGCCAAGGCGAAAATTGACGTGCAGGAAGCGGTACGCGCACGTGGCAGCACCAACGGCTCGTGGTACCACCACGCGAACCAAGGCACGCCCACGTTGGTTATTTCGTGCCCAACGCGATATGCGCACAGCCACCATTCCATGATTTCATTGGCGGATTATCAGGCCTGTGTCAAATTGGCGGTTGCGGTAGTGGGCGCGTTGGACGCGAAGGTAATCGGCGGGTTCTAATCAAACATTTTATATAGTATAGTTAGCGCATCTTCCTTGGGGGGTGCGCTTTTGTTTTACATAGAAATTGATGGAAAAAATTACGCCGTGCGTGATGGGCAAACGGTGTTGGAAGTGGCGCAAAGTGAAGCCGCTGTGCGCGATGGTGTGTATGTACCTTCGCTTTGTTTTGATGCGGCACTGCCGGCGAGCGGGGCTTGCGGGTTGTGTTTGGTGGAAGTGGATGCTGCGGTCAAGCCTGTGCGTGCGTGTGCTATGGTGGCGCGGGCAGGTATGGTGGTACGCACAAACACACCGCGTATCCGCGCGGCACAAAGGATGTCATTGGAATTGTCGCTTTCTACCCATACGGGCGAATGCGTGGCACCTTGCCGCACCGCGTGCCCGGCGGAAACGGATTGCGCGGGGTTTATTGCGTTGGCACAGCGGGCGCAGGTGGCGGATGCGGGTGCCTATGCGTTGTGGCAGCAGGCCGCTATGCTTCTGTATGAGGCGCATCCGTTTCCCGTATCGCTGGCTTATATCTGCCCGCGCCCGTGCGAAAAAGGTTGCCGCCGCGGTGCGCATGATGTGCCTATAGACATCGCCGGATTAAAGCGTGCGGTGATGGCGCGGGTGAGCAGCGATGATTTGTCGGTTGCATTATCACATCGTGGCTTTAAACCGCGCAAAATTGCGGTTGTTGGTGGCGGTCCGGCGGGATTAACGGCGGCGTATTTTTTGCGCCGTGCGGGGCATGATGTGACCGTGTACGAACGGCAGCCGCAGATGGGCGGGTTGTTGCGTTATGGCATCCCGGAGTTTCGCCTACCCAAGGCGGTATTGGAACGGGAATTGGCGGTTTTGACGCGGATGGGGATCCGATTTGTAAATAACGCGCGGGTCGGCGCAACGCTGTCCTTGGATGCATTGCGTAACCAAAACGATGCGGTCATTGTGGCCACGGGTGCGGGATTGTCACGCAGGTTGGGGTGCGCGGGCGACGATGCACCCCACGTTATGGGCGGTACGGATTATTTGTACGCGGCCGCGACAGTGCACCCCCTTGTGCCTGCGCATGTGGTGGTCATCGGCGGTTCCAACACGGCCATGGACGCGGCGCGCACGGCCAAGCGATTGGGCGCGCGCGTAGTTACGGTGGCTTATCGCCGTACCCGCGATGAAATGCCTGCCGAACCGCATGAAATCGCCGCTGCGCAAGATGAAGGCGTACAATTTATCTTCTTGGTCGCGCCGCTGGAAGTCTTGCCGGACGGCATCCGCTTGCAAATCATGGCGCTGGGCGCACCGGACGCAAGCGGCCGCCGTGCACCCGTAGCTGTGCCCGGCGAGGAAACTTTCTTGCCTGCGGAATTGATTATTTCTGCGGTGGGTCAATCGGTGAATACGGCGGGTTTTGAGGCGCTGCCCCTGAACCGGTGGAAGACTTTTGCGGTTGATGCGAATACTTTTGAGGCGCAGCCGGGCGTGTACGTCGTCGGCGATGCCACGGGCGAATCCGCCTACGCCATCGAAGCCATCCAGCACGGGCGCAAAGCCGCCGCCGCAATCTTGGCGCAATTCGTTGGCCAGGACGGCAATGTCCAATCCCCCGCGCCAATGTTTGTGCCGCGTGTGCGCGTCAACAATGCCTCCGCCGAGTTGTCGCATATTCCCCATGTGCAACGCTTGCCCGCCGCCGATTCGCCCGAAAACGCGCGTCATGAAGCTGCGCGGTGCTTGCGATGCGGGTGCAGTGGCTTGCACAAGTGCAAATTGCTGTATCACGCAAATAAATTGGGCGCGGATACCCAACGATTCGCCACATATAATAAGGAAAGGATGGGCAACATTGTTTCGGGTGCTAAGCATGCTTATACCGCGCCGCACCGCGCTACGCGTATTATCCACGATAGCGACAAGTGCGTGTTGTGCGGCTTGTGCGTCCGTGCATGTGAAGCGGCGCGCGGAAGCGGGTGCGGTTTATTGTCCGCTGCTTTCCGCGGGATGAAAACCGTTGTGTGTACGGATTTGATAGGCACAGCGGCATGCGGCGAGGGGTGCACGGTGTGCGCAGATATTTGCCCCACGGGTGCGATGGTGAAGGCATGACAAATGTAACTATTCGCTGCGCGGTGATTTCGTTATCCTGCATGCATTAATTTTTATGGAGGTCAAAAATGAACCCCTATGACAATCGATCCAACGGAAACGACCCGCGCAACGACGCGCAGCGCGACCCATACAGCAATCCGCAACGCGATCCGTACAATGACAACGACCCCGACAACGAACAAGAATGCAAAAAAATATTAAGCGGCGCATACCTGCGCATGTACCGGCGTGTGTTGCTGCTGGGTTTGCCTTTGGCGGCATCTGTGCTTGTCGGCGTATCGCTGCTGGCCAATTTCTTTAGTCCAGAACATAATTGGCGCATTTGGTTGATGGGCATCCGCATCAATTTTGGCGGCGGGCCGGTGGCTGTGGTGGCCAATGTTGTCTTGGGGCTGGTGGTTATGTTTGGCATCATCACCGTAATTTTTGTCCTCTTGCAAAAATTTAACGTGGATATCGGCGAGTACGGCAAATATGATGCGGATTCGCCCAATCGCAATTACATTGGCCCGGCGGGGCCCATTGGGGAAATCTTGTTGTCGCTGGCGACGACGACGCTGTTTTTGGGTACGCCGTTTTTGATGGCGGGGCGGTTTGACGGAGAATGGGTGTCCGTGTTCAGCACATCGGCACTGCGTGCCATGTGGCTGCCCATCATCGCGTGGATGACATTTGAAATCATCTCCGAAGTCACCAAACTCATTGACCGCAAATACACCACCCGCGTGTGCGTGATTACGGTGCTGTGCGGCATCGCATGTGCGTTGAGCGCGTTTTATGTATTCAATGACTTGAACATCATCAATCCCGAGTTTTTGTATCATATGGTTGAATTTAACTACACGGTGGGTACGCCCGAGTGGGTCGTGGAACATATCGTCATGCAACCCAACCGCATCCCATTGGGTATTATGCTGTCAGTTATTTTCTTCGAAGTGGTGGACGTGATTTACTACACGGCCAAATTCCGCATATTTCAAGATGAAGGCGATTCATACGCGTCGTAAAAGGCGCGAGGTAATAACAACGGCAACCGGTTGCAAAATGCAACCGGTTGCCTTTTTGTTGTGGTTGTGTTTAATCGTTGTTTTTTGCTTTGGCAAGCAGTAATTGCAACGCAGCGGTGATGGCCAATAATGCCGCCGCGATGAACCCCTTGAACAACCATGCGTTGTTGCGGGGGTCGCCGGTTTGCGGTAGGCGGCCGACAGGCAGGGGTGGCTCGGCGGCGGGGGTGTCGTTGATGAGGGGGGTATCTAGGTCGGGAGCTTGTGCATCGGGTGTAGTGGTGGGGGGCGTCGTTGGGTGCGGCAATGGGATGTGGGGTGCATCGGTAGGGGTTGCGGGTTGTGTGTGTGGTGCGGGGTCGTTGAGCGGGGGCGTTGAGGTTGCTGCGGGAGGGAACGTTGTTGTGTGTGCCGCTGTTGGGGCAGTAGTGGGCGGGGGGGCGACGGATGTGGGTGTCGTCGGGGTTGTCGCTTGTGATGTTGTTGGCATTGTCGTTGGAGGCGTTGTGGTTGGTTCGGGTGTTGTTGGCATTGTCGTTGGAGGCGTTGTGGTTGGTTCGGGTGTTGTTGGCATTGTCGTGATTGGCGCGGTGGTTGTTGGCGGCGTTGTGGTCGGCGCAGCTGTTATTGGGGGTGTTGTTGCCGGGGGTGGATATTCTTCCGGCCGCAGCGTGATATATGGTGGTAGGTTGGTGAATTGCGGCGGGGTTATTTCTCCATCGAAAGTGGGGCGGGTGGGGGGTGTCCATTCCAATGTTGCTGCATCCAAGGATAATGCAAAGATGCGGCGTGTGGGCAGGGGTGGGTCGCTGTAGGGCCATTGGGGTTCGGTGGGGGTTATCGGCGGTTCGGGGGTGTTGATTTGCAAGATGGGCAGTGTGGGGGGTGTGGGCGGAGGCGGCGCTTGGGGTGCGGCGGGCAGCATGAATCGTTCATAATTTTTGAATTGATCCATCACGATCCACAATTCGCCGGGGGCGATGGCGCGGCCTTGGTTGTTGGCGACGGAACCCTCGGTGCCCAACCATTGGGTATCTATAACCACGTTGCTGCGGTTGTACCCATTGAAGCCCGGGAACGCAACACCCGCATTGGCCGTGATTTGCGGGCGGATGCCCAAGCCGATGGCCATACCCCAGGTTTCTACATGGGGGTAACCGGACGCGCTGCTTCCTAGGAAAACGGTGTTGTTGGTGGAGTTGGCGCTGGCATTACCCGCGTTGGGCAGCCAAGGCGCAGCATTGGTGCTAGAAAGCAGCCCGTTGGCGGGGAAGCGCTGCGCATTGGTTGTACCGTACACGAAATTGTCTAGGATATAACGTGCAACCAAGAGCTCGATGCCCAGCATTTGCACCTCGGTGGCTTGGGTCATGGTTTGGCCGCTCCATACCTGCCCCACGCGGTTGGTGGGGAAAGCGATGCGTACAGCGGTGATTTCTTGCAATGCGGTATTGCCCGTGGCATTGATGTGGCGCACATATTGCCCGGTTAGCGCGTCCAAACGGGGGTTATCCTTGCGCCATTGGTACAAGTCCAGTACGCGCTGCGCAATGGGGTGGATGACGTCATATGCGGCATCGCCGTTGGATACGACCTTCATCGCCAAGTCGATAATATCGGCGGGCAAAGCAAGGGGGTACAAGCGCGGCACGCCGTCAAGCATCGTGGCATCCAGAAATGCGGCGTAAAGTGCTTGCCCAGCGGCGTATGCCTGCTGCATCGGGTGTGCTTGCGCATCCCACAAAGCCATGTCCAACCAATGGTCGGCGATGGTCACAACTTGTTGCGCCAACGGCAGCAGCGTGGTGCGGTGCAGATACGCGTCATCGGCAACAATGGCCCGTGCCGTTAGGATGCGCGGATCGTTTTGCACATCTACGCCGTGATTTACATCCAGCATCGCTAGCGCAACGTTGTACATATCTTGCAAATATTCCTCGAACAAAAACACCGCGGTGGTATACGCCGCCATTTCCTGTTCAAAGGCTTCAAGCAACAAACGAAAACGATCATCCGCACGCGCCAACCCATGCACTTGGATATGAAACGCATCCAACGCAAGGGCATACGACCGTGCGAAAATGGCATTGGCAGTGTTGGTGATGCCACTTAGCGCCGTAATAGCCGTCTCTGCGGCTAGGCGTGCCTCGGTGGCGGCGTAAACGGCTTGGTCTGCCGTTTCAATTAAATTTTGCACCGTAGCGCGGATGTTGTCGTAATCTGCAATAAAATCGTTAGCGATTTCTACCCATATGGTGGCGGCGGTTTGTGCTTGCATGGCGTCGATGATGGCTTGCACGGCGGTGTATTCGGTTGCAACCATTTGTGCGCCCGCATCGGTCAATTCCTGTACATCCACGGTGGTTAATACCACTTCAAACGCTGCCGCCGAAGTTACAAAAGTGTACATCGCGCCAACATCATCAAAAGCTTCCGCAGCAACGTCACGCGCAGCAACCATGCCGTAGCGCGCATCAACCAGCGCTTGCAAAAGGTCGTGGTCGATCAATCCGTCCGCTTCCACCGCGCGGAACAGGTAATAAAAATCGTACTCGGCGTTGATGGCGGCAGCAATGGCCACCTCTGCGTTTACAGCGGCAGCCAATGCATCTTCGATGGCAGCCTCGGCCAAAACAATGGCATCTTCTGCCGCCAAACGCGCAGCTTCCAATGCCGTGTAAATGGGAGCGAGAGCAGCTTGGGTGGCATCAATGGCGAGGTTGGCTTCGTCTGCACGCGCTTCCGCTTCTGCGATACGCGCCACCGCATCCGTGTAAATCAATGCGTCGTCCAAAATGGCTTGCGCGGCAGCTTCCTGCGCCAAAATCGCCAAGCGCAAAGCGTCCGACGCTTCGGCAAAATCACCCCACACAGCTTGACTCGCGTCGGGGTAGGGTCGGGTGGCTTCCAAGTCGTCCAAGTCTTGCCGCAAAACTTCCAGCGCATCATATACCGCGTCCAAGGCCAGCTGCATTTGTGCCAATTCGGACGGCACAGCATCTACTTGCAAACCAAAGGGCGCAACCAAAGCCACCAAAAATGAAAGAATCAAAAGCATTATTAATAATTTCTTCTTCATCACATAACCTCCAAAAATCGGGTTGTGCCTGCCAAATCGCCGGGGCGGCAGACACGTCCTTCTTTGGTAGCCTATGTGCAATAAAAAAAAGCGTGCCGGTTTGCGAGTGCAACCGACACGCTTTATATATCTTTTGACCTTAAATCACTTCCAACGCGTCCCGATCCCCCAACGCCTCAAACTTCGCATGCGGCGCGGTCTGGTACCAGTACGCCACACTCGCAATGTCATCTTGCAACGGCAAGTACCGCCACTCGCTGCGCCAACCAAGCGCTTGCATGGTGATCTTCAAGTCGGAGCGGAATCGGATGGGATCCATGATATGGAAGCGGTACATAGAATGGCGGTTGCCGGTTTTATTCATCTCGCGTGCGGCGCCGTAGTAACCCAGCGACATCAAATCTTGGTAGCCCATGAAGGGTGCGGAATAATTGCCGTTGAAACTCCACGCCCCGCCAAAGTAATCTTCGGTGCCGGTGCCGCAGTAAGTAGGGAATTCTTCGTCGCCGTCGATGAAGGCTTTGATTTCGCCTTCACCCCACCAGCCGTCGTTGTTTTGCTGCCATGCCATGTGGCAACCCACGAAGTGACCCATGCCGCGGATGCCGTCGATGATGGTGTAATCCTGCATGTACGGCAGCGGGTTGGTACGGCGAAACTTGGCGTGGAAATAAACTTCGTCGGGCGCGACAGCGCATTCTTCCATGGTAATGGCGTAATAGAATCCGCTGCAATCCTCGGTGCCGCGGTTCTCGATGGTAATACGTGCGGCGGTGCGGAACGGCATGGGGAAATAACAGTTGAGCCCGCCGGTGGGGTTTACGTTAATGGGAATGGACGCAATGTTTAACGCCTTGGTGAATCCGCAACAAAAGAAATCGCCGATGGGGGATTCGACATTGGGAAACTCGTTGCTATCCCAATACATGCGCACGATGAGGTCGCGATAGCGTTTTTGATCTACAGTGCACCAGATGTGTTGGATGCGACCGCTACATTCGGTATTGGGGATGACGGTGGTTTGACCGGCGGGCAGGGTGATGCTGGGGCGCACTTTCCACTTTTGCCCCAATTCGCGAGCGGGGGGGCAGTCATCCCACCGCTGGCCGATTTGTTGGACGATGGGTTGCGGTTCGGTGCCGGGGTACGCCATGCCGCCGCGGCCTTTTTGCCCGTAGACGTTCTCGGGGGTGAATAGGCGGGTTACGCCTTGCGTTAATTTTGTGATGCCGGCCAAGTCAAACATGTGCGTCCTCCTGTAATCGTATTGTAATATACCGATTATACCTTATAATTCCCAATATACAACGCGTGTAGCCCCGGCGAAGCGAGGGGCGGGCTTGCGTAGTGCGCTGTGCGGATTTTTTGCGATTAAAGGCGTGATTTGGCTAAGTGCGGCCGTTAGTCTTTTTTTCGCCCGGTTGCGGAGGTAGCTTATTGTGTTTTGTGGTTTGCGAAAAAAGCCGAACGGTCTTACTAAGCCAAATCACGCCGTTAATCGCAAAATCCGCAAGGCGCACTACGCAACCCGCCCCTCGCTTCGCCTGTTTCACGCGGCTAGCTAAAAAAGGAAAGATTAAATTAGTTGGAGGAGGTTTGACATGAGCGCAGACAAAAGGATTTACATCGAAAATGAAAGATTTATGGTGGGTGGTAGGCCGATTTGGATTAATGGAGCCAATACGCCTTGGCACAAGTGGAATGATTTTGGCGGGGATTATGATGATGGGTGGTGGAATGAACATTTTGCGCTTTGTGCGGAGAATGGGATGAACGCTACGCGGGTTTGGGTTAATTGTAATAATGATCAGGGGGCGGTGATTATTGACGAGGAGGGGATGGTTAACGGTACTTCTGCCAAGCATTGGGATGATTTGGATTTGTATTTTGCGGCGGCGGCGCGGCATGGGATTTATGTGATGGCTACGTTGACTTCGTTTGATCATTTTAAGGATGTGGGGCGGCCTGATGCGCATCGTTGGCGCAAGATGTTGCAAAGTGATGCGGCGGTGGATTCTTTTGTGGCGCATTATGTGGTGCCTTTCACCAACCGATACAAAAACAACCCTTATTTGTGGAGCATTGATTTGATGAATGAGCCGGATTGGGTGCATGAGGAAGCAGCTTGCGGGCAAATGGCTTGGGGGGATATTTCGCGTTATTTTGCGCGAGCTGCTGCGGCTATTCATGAATGTAGTGAAGTGCCGGTTACGGTGGGGATGTCTTTTCCTAAGTATCATAGCGATGGCTTTGGGGCTGCGGGCTTGCACAAGGGGGATATGGTGGGGGATGCTTTCTTGCAAAGTATTTATCCCGACCCCAAGGCGTATATTGATTTTTATTCGCCGCATTATTATGACTGGGTGGGGGAGCATTACGGTGCGCCTTATTTAGTGAAGCCGCATGGTGCGCCTGCGGAGAGGGGTTGGGGGTTAAAACCCGGCAAGCCTGCTTTGCTGGGCGAATGTCCTGCCAACGGGTCGGCGGGGTATACGCTTACGCAGGATTATGTGAATGCGTTTGAAAATGGGTGGTTGGGTGTTATGCCTTGGACATCCAACCGCGTGGATGCTTGCGGCGGGTTTGAGGAGTTGAAACCCGCGATTAACCACATGCGCGATACGCACCGGGAATTGGTGTGGCCGTATACGACACCCGCGTGATATATTTATAATGACAATCCAAGTGGTTAGTGGGACTAACCACTTGAAAGATGACGAAAAGGGGTATGGATATGAAATGGGATTTAAAATTGCAACCATTGCACAAGAAATTTGAAGGCAAGTTTATGCTGGGCAATATCCTGTCGCCGCATGATTTTAAAGATGAAGCGATGTTGGACATGTACCGTCATCATTACAACGCTGTCACAGCGGAAAATTGCATGAAGCCCGTGTACATTACATCTGCGCCGGGGGCATATGACTTCTCCAACGCGGATCAATTGGTGGACTGGGCACAGGCGAATGACATTGCGCTCATTGGCCATACGTTGATATGGCACGGCCAATCCGCGCCTTGGTTGAACCGTGATGCGGACGGCAACGCCATCACCCGTGCGCAGGCCAAGGCCAATATGGAGGCGTTTATCACCGCATACGCGGGGCGGTATGCCGGGCGCGTGTATTCGTGGGATGTCATGAACGAAATCTTCCGCGATATCAACGAGTTCGGCGGGGATTGGCGGGCGCACTTGCGGCAGGAGGAGCCGAAAGCGGGTAATACCGCGCATTGGTATCTTTCCTACGCCAACGGCGCCGCAGCGGGCGAGTGCGGCTCGGATTATGTATTCGACGCGTTCTACTTCACGCGCAAGGCCGATCCGACGGCGATTTTATATTACAACGATTACAACGAGGACGTGCCCGCAAAGCGCGATGCCATTGCGCAGATGGTCGAAGAAATCAACGCGCAGTGGAAGCAACACGCCGAATACGATGGCCGCCTATTAATTGAAGGCATCGGCATGCAAAGCCACCACAACGAGCACCACTTCAACCCCGGCAACGTGCGCGCAGCGTTGGAGCGTTTCGCGGCTACGGGGGCGAAAATCGCCATTACGGAGCTGGACTTCACCTACGGCACCTCGACCGAACCCGCTGTGCCATTGACCGATGCGCAGGCACAAGCGCAAGCCGCCAACTACCGCACATTGTTTGATATGTACAAGGAATTCCCGCAGGTCGAACGTGTTTCCTTCTGGGCCAAGGACGACGGCCAAAGCTGGCGCAAGTGGGGTTCGCCCGTGTTGTTTGACGCGCAAGGCAACGCGAAGCCCGCGTTTCACGCGTTGTAACCATGGCGCAGTCATACGACCCGCCGCCCAAAAAGGCACTACCCATCGGCAACGATTGGGATGAAATATTGTCCGATGTTTTTGCATCGGACTTTTTTCTTGCCCTGCGGGAGAAAACGAACCATGCATATGCCACACGCACCGTGTATCCACCCGCGCCGTTAATCTTCAACGCCTTGCGGTTGACCCCCTTTTCGCAAGTGCGGGTGGTGATTGTGGGGCAGGACCCGTACCACGGCGCGGGGCAGGCGCATGGATTGTCGTTTTCCGTGCCGGAGGGGCAGCGCATGCCGCCGTCGCTGGTGAATATCTTTAAAGAATTGCATGACGACGTGGGCGCACCCCGCCCCGCACACGGCGATTTAACCGCGTGGGCGCAGCAAGGTGTATTGCTGCTTAACACGGTGTTGACGGTGGTGGCGGGGCAAGCGCGCTCCCACGCGGGCATGGGCTGGCAAGCCTTCACCGATGCTGTGCTGGACAAGTTAAACCAACGCGCCGAGCCCGCCGTGTTCCTGCTGTGGGGCAACGACGCACACAAAAAAGGCGCGTCTCTGGACGAGACACGCCACTTGGTACTGCGTGCAGCACACCCCAGCCCACTGGCGGGGGGGCGCTTTTTCGGTTGCAAGCACTTTTCCAAAGCCAATGCGTTTCTGCAAGCGCGGGTTAAAGACATCATCGCGTGGTAAAAACATTCCAAAGGAGACAAACTTTCTCCATTGGTGCGTACAACATGTTTGGCGATAATGCCGAAATGCTGCCCAATTCAATTCTGTATGTAAAAAAAGACGGCTACGTGGCCGTCTCTTTCCCCGGATTAAAATATGAATTTGGCGAAAATGTGCCGCCGGAAATGCAGCCGTTTTGGGCCGAACCCCTCGTCGCAAGGTGCGTGCGCGGCATGGAATGGTTGACGCAATTATTCCGCCATGCCGCGGGCATCTAAATCATTAACCTAAGCGAACAAACCTGCCACGATATTGCATGGCAGGAATACCTCGCCAAGCTCGACCCCAAAGGCGGCAAATATTTTAATACGATTCAATTGATTGCCAAAGTTACACAATCTTAGAGTCATTAATAAACAGCTCAAACTCCGCATTCAAAAACGCCGCCGCCCTGCGGCACAAAATCATCCGGCTCAGGAAGATTTCAAAGTAATCCATGGCGGGGGTGAAAGCGATATCCAAATCCAAGCATAAACGGATGAAGTTTTTTTCATCCGTTTTTATTATTTGCACTTCGGCGCGGGTGACAGCGTAGTTTACGCGGTCGTGGATGTCGGCGATGATATTTTCCATGCAGGTTTCTTGTACGCGGCTGCGGCGCACGTCGGTTTTGTCTGCCAAAATGAGCGCAGCGGATACGGCACTAATGGGCTTGCCGGTGCTTTCGTCGTGGTTGCCGATGGCACCGCACACCTCGGCAATGTCTGCATAAGGCATGCCGCAGCGTTCCAATATCGTGCGGGAAATTTCCGCACCGTTGGCCGCGTGGAAGGTGCGATTCATCATATTACCGATGTCGTGCAACAGCCCCGCAATTTTCGTTAGCTCAATCGTCTTTTCATCGTAACCCAACGCCGTAAGAATCTTGGCCCCGATTTCTGCGGTCAAGCATACATGGGGGAAGTCATGCTCGGTAAAACCCAGCACTTTGAGGGCGTTGTTGCCCGCGGTTATATAAGCGATTACTTGCGGATCGGCTTTGAGCATTTCATACGTGATGGTCATAGTTTGTCCTCCCGTGTTTTTGTTTTGAATATTACGCCAACGGTAGAAAATTGGCAATGATTCACTGGCTGCGCGCATCATTTCGATGCGTAAAATTTTGCTTCGCAATTATGGACTAGCAACCGCTTATTTTTTATGTTACGATTTGATTTCAGCGCGATTTTTGTCTAGTGGGGCGGTTTTTTGCAAATCGGACGGGTCAAATTGGCGAATAATTTGTTCATGGCACCCATGGCGGGGGTCACGGATTGTATTTTTCGTTCGATGGTGGCGCGGCACGGTGCAGGGTTGACCTTCTCCGAAATGGTGAGTGCCAAGAGTCTCGTGTATGGCAACAAGAACACCCACCGACTTTTAGAAAACGACGGCGTGCGGCCTTGGGCGGTGCAATTCTTCGGCCACGAACCGCAGATCATGCACGATGCCATTGCCGGGCTGGGCGCGGATCATCCCTTCGACATCGTCAACATCAACATGGGTTGCCCCATGCCCAAAATCGTCAACAATGGCGATGGCGCCGCACTCATGAAAAACCCCGTCCTCGTAGGCCAAATGGTAGAAGCCGCCATCCGCGCATCATCGCGCCCCGTGACGGTCAAAATCCGCCTGGGATTCACCCCCGCCACCAAAAACTACATCGATGTAGCCCGTGCCGCACAAGAATCCGGTGCTGCGCTCGTCATCGTACATGGCCGCACCCGCGACCAATACTACACCGGCGATGCCAACTGGGATGAAATATCTTCCGTCAAGGCTGCCTTAAAAATCCCCGTAATTGGCAATGGGGATATCTTTGTGCCCGAAGACGCGCTACATCGGTTAAAAACCAGCGGCTGCAATGGCATCATGATTGCCCGCGGCGGCATGGGTAACCCGTGGTTATTCTCCCGGACGCTGGCTGCGTTGGAAACGGGCGAGTTGCCACCGCCGCCATCGGACGAGGCAATCATCGAAACCGCTTTGGCGCATCTTAACGAAGTAGCCGCCCGACGCGGTCGCATAGAAGAAATGCGCAAGCATCTATCGTGGTATACCAAGGGCATGAAGGGTTCCGCCGATGCAAGACGGCAAATAAACGGTGCGACGGATGTAGGGCAGATGGCGGGTATTTTGAGGGGGATGCTGAGCGGCGGATAATAATTACAAAGGTCAAAAGATTGAGATCAAAAGCTTCAAGACCCTGGGGCATCCGCCCCAGACCCCGCGAGGGGCGCACAGCCCCCTCGACCCCAGTTATTGGGCGTCGCCCCCTCTCAATCATGGCCATGATAAAAATCCAACTGGTGGCAATTTGCCACCAGTTAAAATTCGCACCAGCCAAGCGCCGAAGCCTCGCGAAGCACAGCGCGGGTCGAGGGGAACGCTTCCCCTCGCGGGTTTGGGCAGCGCCCAATGTCTTAATCTTTTGACTTAAGCAGCGACCTGCGCCGCCCCACCAACCAAGTCACGAATGCAAATCATATATAAAAGAGGTGTTCTAAATGGAAGCAACAAAAACAACAAAAAGAGCAAAGAATTGGGTAGTTGTTTTACTTATCGCCGCGCTTGCCTTCGCAGCTGCAATGCCGCACTTACGTACCAACGTCGCCGCGCAACCGGGCGATGTGCTTGATCCGCTGGTAACGCGTCGTTATGTGGACGAGCGCATCGACGATGTGTGGAGCGAAATTCAAGTGCTGCGGGCAGAGAATGCGTTGTTGCGGGCAATGGTCGAATCGGGCGGATTGCCGGGTATCCCGTTTGATGTGCAAACGATTGTGGCAATGGTTACGGCAGATGTGCTGGCCGTAGTCCATGGCGGAAATGTACCGGGTGCGGGTAATGACCCCGATGCGGACGTTCCTGGTGCGGGTGTAACGCAACCGCCGCCGGGCCCCGGTGCAGGCGAGGAGCGCAGCTTGGAGTTTGTGTCATTGAATCTGACTTATGGTCAGCGGCTGTTCTTGGAGAATGGCACGGAAGTAATTTTGCGTACAGGTACAGCAACGGTTATTTCCGGGCCGGAAGGCTTGGTCGATATGACGCAAGGGCTTAACGTATCCAACGGTGCCTCAATAAGCCGCAACCACCTGCTGATTACACCGCGCACAGACGGACGCGGCCTGCGTTTCACCAGCCAATCCAATTGGGTCATGGTACGCGGCGCGTTTACGATAGATTAAACGCACAAAATTCATAACAACGAAAATTTAAAGCAACACAATAAATAAACCGCAGACGATATTGACGTTTGCGGTTTGTTTGCTTTATCAGCGGTGCGAAAACAATGTGTTTGTGCAGGAATCCAGTTGGTGGCAATTTGCCACCGACTGAAGCTAAACCTACATCCGATTCGCCGCGATCATCGCCTGCTTCAAATCATACAGACCTTGCGACAAATCCACGGGCATGATGTGCGGGTTGGTCAGTCTGCGATGTTCATCCCACAGGGTGGCGAGCTCGGCTTGGGTGTAGTCGCGGATGGCCATGACGGACGGGCTTTGGTATACGCACTGGCCGTTTTTGAAGATGGGGTCGAGCAGCTCGCGCAGGGTGTATTCGTTGGCGCGCAGGGTCATGCGCTTCCAAGTGGCCAAGGGGTCGAAAATGGTGAGGTCGGTACGCGGGTCAAGCTGTTCGTCGGCCAGGGTAATGAGATCGGCCTTCATTTTGCCCGTGGCGGCGTCGTACAAGCGGTAGACTTTTTTTACGCCGGGGTTGGTGACTTTGTTGGGGTTCTCGCTGAGTTTGATTTTGGGGAGCCATGGGCCGCCGTTTTCGGACAGGGCAGACATTTTGTACACGCCGCCGAAGGCCGGATATTCCTTGGACGTGATGAGGTTGGTGCCCACGCCCCACAGCGAAATGCGCGCACCTTGGCTCTTGAGTTCGGTGATGAGGTATTCGTCCAAGTCACTGGACGCGGAAATAATGGCGTCGGGGAAGCCCGCATCGTCCAACATCTGCCGCGCTTGCTTGGAAAGATACGCCAAGTCACCGGAGTCCAAGCGGATGCCGTACAGCGTCAGCGGTATGCCGTTCGTCCGCATTTCTTCGAAGATTTTGATGGCGTTGGGCATGCCCGAGCGTAGCGTGTCGTAGGTATCCACCAGCAAAATACACGCGTCCGGATACAACGCCGCATACGCACGGAAGGCCTCCGCTTCGTCGTCGAAGGACATAATCCAGCTATGCGCATGCGTACCGCGCACCGGCACATCAAAAAGCTGCCCCGCCAGTACATTGCTGGTGCCGTGGCAGCCGCCAATCATGGCCGCCCGCGCGCCATAGATACCCGCATCCGGCCCCTGCGCTCGCCGCAGGCCAAACTCCAACACGCGGTCGTCGCCCGCCGCCCAGCACACCCGCGCGGCCTTGGTGGCAATCAAACTCTGGTGGTTGATAATGTTCAACAGTGCCGTCTCAATCACTTGCCCCTCAGGCAGTGGCGCGGTCACACGCACCAACGGCTCGCCGGGGAAAACCACCGTTCCCTCCGGCACCGCATCAATATCCCCTGTAAATTTAAAATCGCGCAAGTAAGCCAAAAACGGTTCGCCAAACGACCCCGTAGACCGCAAATATTCAATGTCCGCATCGGCAAAGTGCAAATTCTGTACATAATCAATCATCTGCGCCAACCCGGCGGCAATGGCATACCCATTTCCGCAGGGGTTCTCGCGGTAGAACAAATCAAAAACGGCCCACTGGCTATGCCCGGTGGTTTCTTGGGCATGGTGGTAGGCCTGCATCATGGTCAGTTCGTAAAAGTCGGTCAGTAATGTCAAATTACGCATGGGAAGGAATCTCCTCGTTGATAATGTTTAATAGCATGGTTCGTTTTTCGCCGCTCATATTTTCCACCAAGCGCGCGGCGGCGACAATCGGCCGCCACACAAGTACATCATCGCACGACACCTCAGCCGCTTGGCAAAAAACACGCAAATAAACCTCTGCCAAATGTGGGATATGCTCTGTGAATATCAAATAAGTGCGGCATGCATCGGCAAGGGGATTGCCGGCACATGCATTCACCCAATCAATAATCCAATGCATGCGCCCATCATACAAAATATTCAAGGGATGAAAATCGCCGTGGCACAATTGCATGGCGTGGGTGTCCAATTGTTTCATTTTTGCCAACAATTGGCTTTTTTGCGCGTCATTGATGTGGTGCGTTTGTTTTATACGGTGCACAAATCTATCGCACTGCTTGGGTTGACCGCTTGCGTCAATTTTATGCACGGCGCGTTGCAATCCAACCAAGGTGTCAACCGCCCCAAGTAAGTCGGCTTCATCCATTCCGGGATGCATCAAAGGCTTTCCATTAATGCATTGCATCTCCAACGCAACGGCGTTGTCACCGATGCGCCGCACCCCGCAAACCGCAGGAACCGGAAGCCCCGCATCCACCGCAAACCGTTGGCGGGCAGCTTCGTTTTCCACCTCGCCAATCGGAGTATTTTCATAAACCTTAACCGCCGTATCACCATCGCGGTAAACCGTCGTGGTCATCCCTTGCCCGATTTTTTCCATTCCCAACATCATTTTGCCTCCAATTGTTAATTGCGCGCCTTCGCATTCGCCATTTTGCAAAACGACCATGCCGTCAGCGACGAGCCAAACACCGCATCGCGCAGTGGCCACAAATTATCCACCAGCCGCACTTCCGCCCCCCGACGGAATAATTCGGCATACAAATCCGTGTACGCAACCATGTCAATCGGCGTTTCCGACCGTTGGCTTATGTAAAAGGATGCCACATCGTCATAATAAAAATTCGCCGGGTCGAATTCGTAAACATACAAAGTATGCGCCGCCTGCCGCGTGTGCCAGTCATGTTCGATGGCCACAACATGCTCCGCCGAGGTAAAGAAGCGTTCGCGGTCGGCTCCGGTGGTTTGCTCACATAGACGAAAGCCCACGCGCGGACAATCCCGCGGGAACAACCAATTTGGCAATGAAGGCTCCGTCAATGACCAAACCAACCCCACATCCGGGTCCAGCTCCGCTCGGCGCGGCAACCGCGGGTGAAAAACAGCCACGTTCGGGTCTTCGCTAACGTGAAATAACCGCATGTCGGCCTCCTTATTTAACAAAATTGTGATTTTTGAAGCAACGCGGAAGGTCGGTTATGCTTGGGTGCCTTGCTCCACAGCAATGCATAATTCAAACAACGCACCAATGCGTTCAATGTTGTTTCGTTCATACAACCAACCAAACAACGCCTCCAACCCCGTGGCATGACGGTACGCCGCCACGTCCGCATTCTTTGCCCGTGACGTATTGTGTAGGTTGCGCCCGCGTTTAATGACGGCTTGCTCATCTTCCGACAGTGTGTCAAAGATGGCATGATACATTTGTGCCTGCGCCATCGCGCTTACATATGCACGGGCTTGTCGGTTCAATTCGCGCAGCGACACACCGTTGGGATTGCGCGTCAACAACATTTCGCGCACGCGCAATTCAAACACCGCATCGCCCAAATAGGCGAGGCTGGCGGTGCTAGTCACGCGTTTTTCTCCATAAAATCGAGAAATGTATCGGCATCAATTTCCAATTGCCGCAAAACAGCTGCGAACGTTCCTCTTTTCATATCCTTGCCCCCATGCACGGGAATAACCGAAGTTTTATTTGTTGCGGGGTGGTGCAATTTGTAATGAGAACCGCGTGCCCCTTGCTGCACACACCCAAATTTTATTAAACATGCATAAAAATCTTTAAATTTCACCGACGGAATCCTAGGCGTCGGTTACCTCAAAGGCGAGGCAATAATCTGTGATGTGCGGATAATCGTCCAAGAAAAGCTCCATCGCTTCATACATATTTTTTTGCACCTCGCGCAGAGTTTCGCCTTGGGTGGTGCAGCCGCCGCCAGGGATGTCAAGCGATGCCCAAAATCCGCCTTCCTCGGCGGGGGTGATACGTACTTTAAGCACATGCGCCACGCGGTTTTCCGTACCATAGCGATAATCAATTGCCAATGCACCTGCCATATCGTCCTCCTACAACTTACAAAATTATGCGCGCTTCCACCGGACGCCGTCGGGTGTGTCTTCTAATAAAATACCCTGATTAGCCAATTCATCACGTATTTTGTCAGCTAATGCGAAATTTTTATTTTTTCGAGCTTTTTGTCGCTCAGCGATTTGAATACTTATTTCTTGTTCGTCGGGAAAAATTTTCATTGTCGGTATTTGTGAATATAAAAATTGCGTTGATTTAATTGCACTATGATCATTTTGTATATAATCACTTGGATTAGACGTGGCAATAGTTTGCGTGAATGATGCTATTAAATCGATTCCAATTAATGAACACATTTGGGACAATTGTTCTCTTAGTTTATGCAATGCAAGTATGTCGATTTCATCATTCGGTATAATTATTTTATTCGCAAATTTAACCCATTCAAAAATACATGAAATAGCGTCAGCGGTGTTAACGTCATCATTCATTGCGTTTATATATTTATGCAAGTATTTTTCGCCTTCATTAACAATAGATATATGATGTTTTTCAAGAATTTTGTGATCCATAAATTTACTTGCAAGTCGTGCATAGCAATTCCGTATCCGCTTCAACCCCCGTGCGGCGGCGGTTAACATCGTGTCGCCAAACTCCATGGGCATCCGATAATGTGCGCTCAACAGGTAGAAGCGAATCACGTCGTAATCGAATCGTTTTGCAACCTGCCGCAGCGTTTGAAAATTGCCTTGCGATTTGGACATCTTTTTGTGGTTAACGGTGAGCAAACCGCAATGCATCCAATATTTGGACAGTGCATCGCAGTCGCAGGCGGCTTCGGACTGGGCGATTTCGTTTTCGTGGTGGGGGAAGATGAGGTCCGCCGAGCCGCCGTGGATATCAATGGCGTTGCCCAAGTATTTTTTGATCATGGCGGAGCATTCAATGTGCCAACCGGGGCGGCCCGGGCCCCACGGGCTATCCCACGCGGGCTCGCCGGGTTTGGCGGGTTTCCACAGGATGAAGTCGGCGGGCGATTTTTTGTCACCGTCCACTTCGATGCGTGCACCGGCTTGCAAGTCTTCAATTTTTTTGCGCGATAATTTACCGTAGTTGGTTGTGCGGGTGACATCAAAAAAAACCGATTTGCTGCGTTGGGGGGCGCAACCGTCGGTTGTTGGCGGCGAAGGCTCCGCGTCGTCGTTGGCGACGATGTACGCGGCTTCGCGGTTTATGAGCGTGGAAATCATTTCAATGATAGCGGGGATTTCGTGCGTAGCGCGGGGGTTGGCGGTGGCGGGTTGGACGTTCAAATTGGCCAAGTCCTCCAGCGTGCGGGCGATGTATTTCTCCGCCAACGCTTCTACGGTCGTGCCCTCCTCGGCGGCGCGGGTGATCATTTTGTCGTCAATATCGGTGAAATTTTGTACGAACTGCACATCGTAACCCAAGTGCGTCAAATACCGCCGCACCGTATCAAACACCACATAAAATCGCGCGTTGCCCATGTGGATGTCGTTATACACAGTCTGCCCGCAGGTATACATCTTGACGGTGCGCGGCGAATCGGACGAAATGGGCTCGAAAAATTCCTTTTTGCGGGTCAGGGTGTTGTAAATATCCAAAGACATGTGGTTCCGCCTCTCAAATATGCAATGTGTTACTTCGTTTTATGGAGCAGGCAAATAGCTTGCGCGGCAATCCCTTCCCCCGCGCCGGTGAATCCCAATCCTTCTTCCGTGGTGAATTTGATATTCACACGGTCGGGGTCGATTTGTAATGCCCGGGCAATGTTGACGGTCATTTCTTCACGGTAGGTTGCCAGCTTGGGCGCTTGGGTTATGACCGTTGCGTCGATATTGCTTATTTGATAGTAATGCTTGAACAGGAGAAAGGCGGTGGCTTCCATAAGCGCGATGCTGGAAGCACCCGCAAATGCTGCGTCCGTATCGGGGAAATGTTGGCCAATATCACCCAGCCCCGCCGCGCCCAATAGCGCATCCATGACCGCATGACACAGCACATCCGCGTCGGAGTGCCCCAACAGCCCGTGCGTATGCGGCACGGTAACACCACCTAGCACCAGTGCGCGGCTTTTAACTAAACGATGCACATCGTAGCCTTGCCCAATACGTATGTTTTCTTTCATACATGCCGCCTCGTTTCCGCAGAATGAGCGCAATTATACCGCACGCAGGCGGGTTGTGCTATACTGCGCGCCATGAATGTCGTGTTGCATCAACCATTAATCCCCCACAATACGGGAGCTGTCGGGCGCACTTGCTTGGTTACGGGTGCGCAATTGCACCTTATACATCCGCTGGGTTTTTCGCTGGACGAGAAGCACTTGAAGCGCTGTGGTTTGGATTATTGGCGCAAACTCAACGTGCGCGAATACGACGACTTCGCGCATTTTTTGCGTGTGACGGGTGCGCAGCGGTTCTTCTTGGTAGAGACGGGCGGCACAAAAAACCACACCCAACCCCAATACCAACCCGGCGATTACTTTATCTTCGGGTCGGAAACCGTAGGCCTGCCTGCCAACATTTTGGCGCAAAATGACGATAAAATCATCACCCTGCCGATGATCCCCGGCGAACGGTCGCTCAATTTGTCCGTCACCGTGGGCATCGTATTGTATGAAGCCTTGCGTCAAACAGGTTTCGCGCTTATAGATTAAGAAAATAGCAAGGCTTTACATATTCTCAAGGATTGTATATGATATGTCACAGTAGGAATTACATATAAGCAACACCACAGCACGGCAATCCCTTGGGCAAGACAACGGACACCACAGTCCGGGGTTTTTATGTGCTTATTTTTACCAATTACATAATCGTTGTATAAATTGAAAGCGGACTTGCCGTTGCGGTTTTTGCCGCCATTTTACAGCGATAAAAGGAGAATATACATGAAAGCAACAACAAGCACCGGATTGAAAAAGAAGGTTGCGCTTATTCTCGCCTTTGTGATGATGACGGCGACCTTAGGCTTTTTCGCATGGGGGTACGAAGAACCGGAGGCACCTACATATCCTTCGTCCAGCACCACATCGCCGGGTGCGATTGAAATTGCCATAGAGGCACACGGCACCCCCGGTTCTGGGCAATACAACCTGGCCAACTTCCTCACCGGGGTGCAAATCCGCGATGACGAAGGCTTGTTGATGGAAGAAGGGCATACCTTGGAATTGGGGCGCGCTTACTCTTTTGCGATCACTTTCGCGTCCAATATTGGCCCGGGGGGATTGTTTGAATATTTTAATGACCCCGCCGATTTGTCCCATCCGTGGACAGGGTATTTGATATACCGATTGCCGCAAGAAATGGAGCCTTCTTCGCCCATACACGGGTCAATTGTATCCACAGATGAAACCATTGGCACATACACCGTAAATACCGACGGTTATTTATTCTTGCAATTGGCGGTGTTGGAAAGCGGCACGCAAACCGCGCACGTGACTTTCACCATTCACTTGGAAATGCAATTGAATGTAGACGTGCAAGGCGGCACGCGCTTCTTTGATTTAAACTTCGGCGGCGGAATCACGATGGGCTTTTTAATAACCAACCCGGAATACATGTTCACATGGATGCACATGTCACTGGATAGCACCTTTTTCGAGCCGCGTGTCGCTGGCAACGAAATTGTGCGGTACACCGTAATCATCGGAGCCACCGGTTCCCACGAAGAAGATTCGCCCGTGTTGGACGATGTTGTTTTTCATGGATTTCCCACATGGCGGTCGGTGCCGGTGACATTGCCCACGGCTTTGGAATTTCCAGCACAATTGCGCACCAATACGCAGGTACAACCGCGCACGGCGTTTGATAATTTTTATTTTTCCATTTTGGATGCGGATGAAGTTGTACGTGTAGCGCGTACACCCGTGCCCGCATCGGCCATCACATGGCACACCACCGATACCCGCACAGATATTTATATCCCCCCCGCAGTACCGGGCGGCGAACCCATTGCAGCAACCCCCATCATTGACCGCGATAATTTCACTATTGATTTTGGTTTAATGGGCATAACAGTGGCACACGGCGAACAAATAATTTTGACCTATGAAATTGATGTGCCGTATGTGGTGTATGCCATACGCAATTTTGATGTTGGCATGGTGCAAAACAATACAAACTCACTAACCGGCCACCATGCATTGCGGCATCCCAACAGATACCGAATGATTCACGACTTCTATGCAGATATCCAAAGCGCAACCGCAACACGTTTTACATCAACACGTGAAATTAATTTCATCAACACTGCGCGTGACGCTTTTTTGAACATTCAAACACGTAATCTACGCACAAGCGATACTTATGTACCTTGGACAATATCCCTTGGCCAGACCACTACCGGTCCGCACGGTATGATGCAGCCACATGGAACATCTTCGCATGTGACAATCAATGGGCTTCCTGTGAATATAACGTTGGGAACCGACCGCATTAACAGCGGCACGGGTGCAGCTACTGCTGGCATTGTTTTCCCGCCGTTGGATGAAATAGAAGTGCAAATTAATTCTCGACTAGGCAATTTTGGTGCAACAACGCCTAGTGTTTACAATCTTTCGCACCCTATGTTTAACGTGCAGCTAGGCACGCACAACGTTTCCGGCAGTGCCGCAAATGTAGATAACGTGTTGTTATTCAACATTCCGGCGGATTATTACGGCTTAGACATTACCAACGTAAGCATAATTTTACGTACCCCCATGTCTCCACAAATGAGCGATCCCGATTGGTTTAGTCGCAATTTTCAATTGGCGGTGGGTTATGGGCGGGAAGTTTCGCTTACACCCGGCAGTGCGGAATATGATTACGCACGTCGTACATTCGCCACAGCCGCGTTAGCCAGCCCCGGTGAATTTTGGTTCCGTGCGGTTACTTCTCGTTTTATTCCGGCAACGGTACCCGCAGAAGAGCGATTTGCACAAACGTACTTAGGTACACCCATCACTTGGCGCGTAAGCATAGGCAATTTATCTGGCCAACGTATAAATAACCGCACTTTTGTTGAAGAGTGGGATGCACGATTGGCATCGGATTTCCCGCCGTTGACGGGTGATGCGATGTTAATGAATCAAATCCCACACGGTATCGGCGCCAGTACAGATGGCACAATCATTGTAAGCTCTTCACCGCTTCATGGAATTGGCGGAGCAGCCATCGCTAACGATACGATATCGTTTTTAATGCTTGGGCCGGATAATGTTAATCCTGCTGCTAATGCACTTTTCATGGAAAACCGGATAAGAGAGCCTTTTACGGCACAAGAATTAATGGATTTATATTGGATATGTACTGAAACGGGCAATCGCGTTTACGCATTGGTGGTAAATAAAAACGAACACAACTTTGTATTCACCATACCTCCGGCCAATGTAATTATGCCAGGCACCAATGAACCCTTTGGTTACATCTATCATGTATCTTTTGCATATTCGACATCAACGCAGCGTCATGGACGTGACATTGATTGGGATGCTTTGTTTGTAAACACCATCCGTGAAAATTACATTGGGTATGCCGGTGATATATTAACTTCAATGGCGGGAATCGTGCGCCCACGTACCGACCTTTTGGAATTATACCAAAGCTCAGTACGCGCCGCGCAAAACAGGGTTGGACATGCCCCCGTGCATGATTATGAAATCGCTTATACCCTATTCACAGAAATGCCCGGGGCATTGTATGGCTCGCGTGTGACACTGGGGTTGGAATTACCGTTTTTAGAAGGTTCATTTGCTAACGATAATGATGCGGTTCAAGCGCGGAATGATATGTTTAACCGTTATTTTAACGTAACGCATCCTGCGTATGTTGGATTCATGCGTATTTTACTTTATCGCGAACACCCCGACGGTACACGTCATTTTTATCAGGCATTAAGGCCGGGTGATGATTTTACAACCACTGTATCCGGCGATGCCAATACCGCGATGGTGCATATTTTATTTGGCAATGTTGACGATATGTCCATTGTGCAAGCCGATGGTATCGAGCGCTGGACATTAGAGCAGGCGGGTGCATCGACAGGCCACGCATGGCAATTTTACGAAGACTTTTCTGTTCGTATAGAGTTTGTATTGCCCATCAATGGCAACCGATTGGACCATTTGCGGGAATCGCGTGGCGAAATAACTGCGCGCGTCCACAAATGGCAATACTTACACTCAATAACGGGGATGCAACAAAATGGATCACGATTTGAAACTACTCGCTGGCAGGTGTTTTCTTATGGTGTCAGCGATGGTGCGGTGCCCTATCGTTTTGACATGGTGGCAGAAATTAATCCTATTACCAGGCCCAATGATAATGGCATTGGCACTTTGCCCGGATATACGAATCGGGGAACGCCTTTATTTATGCGCCCAGAAGTGGACCAGGGACAACCAAGCCATCCGCCCATTTTTGAAGTTGAATTTGACTCTCGATTGGAATTGGTTCCGGGGTCGCTGGTGGTTATATCGCGTGATACAGGGATTGTGCCGAATGCTATATTACCCGGACAAATATTCCCAGTAATTAGCAATCAATTTTTTGGCCCGTATCATTTGGACGGCACACAATGGGACAATCTCGTTGATGTAGGTGCTGTCACCAGTACAATTTCATTCGATCTTTCCCAACTAAACCAAATCAACGGCCTGAATAATCATGATCATGCATGGCCGCTTAGCGTGAATCCCATGTCCAGCGTCATAACGCGCAACTTGTGGAACGGTATGCATGGTGGCTTAGTTGTTACCGACCAATTAGAAAACCCCGATTGGTTTATGAAAACAGGAAGCGTCAACGATTCCGTTGAAACGACGGTAACCATGACAAACAATGAAGAAGTAACTTTTTCACGAGATGTATCAAACCACATAACCATCCATTACCAATTACAATTGCGTCCGGAATATCGAAGTGACGAGGATTTAAGCTTTCCGGTAGAAACACGCATGCAATCATCCATGGAAGGCACACACACAAATAATTATGGATTTGTAAGAGAACTTAATTTATTCGACAGAGAGGCAATGAGCGAATTTGAGCAACGAAATTTAAATAGAGTTTTTATCTCCCGTAATGATGCAGTTTTTGTTAATTCCATCACGCTCGCCTACAACTTTCGTCCGTTGCAAAAAAACATTGAAGTTATCGATAATACAGACAATGTGCTTACGACGATTCATGTTAACACCGGCGCGCATACGTTGTTGCCTGCGGATGCATACAATCCGTTGATACGTGTGGTTGACACGATGTTGTTCTTGACGCCTGACATGGACACGATGCGCCTGTATGTGGGCTCGTTGACGGAAGCGGGTGTGATGAATTGGCAGCTGCTGGATCGCAACAGTGACCCCCGATTTAACGCAAGCTTGACCCCCGGGCCACATACCCCTTGGAGCATTTTAGACTTTGGCGTGAATTTGGCGGGCGAGCATGTCTTGCACTTTATTGTTCCCGATGGTACGCCTATACGTATTATGTATGAATCTATGATTAATGCACCTGCGGGTTCGACCGTTAATGTGCGCAACTCGGTTAGCTTGTATGGTTTGGGCTTTGAAACTTGGGACGATGTGATTGGACATGAAGTGCGCGGCTTGGGCATTGTGGGTGCGGTTGATTCGCATCCGCTGGCGATTACCAAGCGTGCGTCGCACAACCCGGCGATTTTATTGCCCGGAGCGGAGTTTCATTTGTATATCCACGTCACGCAATTTCATGCACTGCACAACCAATATGCGGGAGACGGAATGGGTGCGGGTGTACGTTATCGTGACATTGGTGGACAGCGTTTCTTCTTCGCACAAGAAGGGATAACGGATGCGAATGGGCAATTGGTATTTGACCATTTGAATATCCTGCCCCGTGCGCCACTGGTGTATTTATTAGTAGAAGTTGACGCACCCGCGGGGTATATCCTGCCCACGGGAAGCGATGCATACACCTTTTTGACTTTTAGCCAATCATTGACGCAATCGCAAATAAACGAAACACAAGCATTGCTGCGCGGAGATGTTGATGATGTAATTATTGGCCGCTTGCCGTTGGTGGGCACGTTGACGCTGGAAAATGACATCAGGCCTACGCCCAGTATTGAAATACGTAAACATGTAAATCGCGAGGTGTTTATCCCCGGCGAAACGGTGCGTTATACGCTGGAAGTAATTAACGACGGATTCGAGCATTTATTTGATGTGGTCGTAACCGACCCGCTTGATACGATGCTTATTTTGCCGCGCGATTTTGTGCATAGTGCCAATGCGCCCGGTACTACGCAAAACTTTGATAATCACACCTTGACGGCGACGATACCGTCGTTGCCCATCGGTGCGATGGTAACATTTACTTTCTATGTAACGATAAATGAAGACGCTGCCATTGGTATGTATATTCCCAATACGGCAAATGTTTCGGCTGTTGCCAATGAGGGTATTTTGGCGGATTATGCGAGCGTGTCCATTTTGGTGGAATCCGCGCCGCAGCCGATTATTGACATCACCAAATCTGCATCGCCCGAAGGCGTCGCCGCTAGCGGTATCGTGCGTTACACCTTGCGAGTGCAAAATCGGGGCAATCGCCCGCTAAGCAACGTGCGTGTGGTGGATAACTTGCCCGCGCAATTCACCCAAGCGGCTATTGTGTCCATGACGTTGGATGCATTGGACGGTGCGCCTGTAACCCCGGCATCTGGCGGATTAACCGGTACGACTTTGGACATGACGTTTGATGCATTGCCGTTGGATGGCGTGATTTTCATTGTGCTGGATGCGACGTTGGGCAGCCAAGTGGCCATCGGTACGGAAATTGAAAATACCGCCACGGCATCCGCTGTATATGGCACAACTGCGGTGGATGATACAGATACCGCGATCATCACCGTCGTGGACATCCCGCGCATTGACATCACCAAAACCGCAACGCCCGCAACCATACCGCAAGCCGGTGGCACGGTCATTTATACACTGGTGGTCACCAACACCGGGCACGGCACGATAAACAACGCGACCGTTATCGACACGCTGCCTGCCGCTTTGCAATTTGCGAACATGACGATTTTGCCAGAGGGTGCGTCGTATACGATTAACGGGCAACGGCTAACCGTTAACTTGGCTTCGTTGGCGCAAGGCGCAAGCGTGTCCATCGAATTTAATGTTACGGTCGCGCCCAACACAACCCCTGGTCATATTACCAATGTCGCTACTGTAACGTCAGGTACGTTAACAGCCAACGACAACGCAACCATCACCGTATTGCCACCAGAACCTGCACCCGCCGTTAATATTATTAAAGAAGCGTACCCGCAAATCCTGCCCCGTGACGCGGATGAAGCGATCACATACACATTCACCGTCACCAATACCGGAAATGTTACGTTGGAGGGTTTAATCATTACCGACAACTTGCCGCCGCAATTGCAATTTGTGTCTGGCAGCGTAGATGCGTCCGGTGCGACTTACAGCTTTAATGCGGACAACCGGCAGCTTCGTGTATATTTGGCAGATTTGCCGGTGAATACAAGCGTTGAAGTAACATTTCGAGCCACCATTGCGGAAGATGCGTCGGCAGATGATATTATTAACGCCGTGCTCGTAAGCAACGGTACCGTCAGCAGTAACAGCAGCGCAACCGTAACGCTGAGCACTTCGCAGACGCAAAACACGACGCCTCCGTCTGTAACGACCGCGACGACAACGCCTGTAGTGACAACTGCGACACCTACGACAACGCCCGTAGTGACAACTGCGACACCAACGACAACACCTGTAGTGACAACTGCGACACCAACGACAACGCCCGCACCCGCCACCCTTGCAACAACTACCGCGCCTACCGTGCCGGGCACAACGACACAACCTCAGGCAACATCCCCTGCGACTACGGTGGCTTCGGTGCCCGCGCTTACTGCTACGTCGCCCGCGCCTGCGGTGCCTGTCGTTACTACTCCCGCTGCCACTACCATCGCGCCGCCAACACCTGGTGTGCCCGGCAACCGCATCATCCCCGAAGGCAACCCCAACGTATGGCTTGAGTTGAACCCCGCAGGCGTCCCCATCGGTCAATGGACACGCAACAACAACTGGCAATTCGAATTATTTAACCGCGAAGCGCCCCCGACGGCTGTAGCCGTAGGCCTCATGCCGCAAACCGGTTTAACAGCCGCAACGCTGTGGTTGGCTGGTGCGCTCAATATGATGTTGGTGGCTGCGTTGGGCATGCTGGTATTTGTAAAACGGAAGAAATTACGCGGTGTGAAAAAATAATAACGTGTAATCATTACGCGCATTGAAATAAAAAAGGCGCCGGATACAAATAAACATACAGTGTTCGGCGTCTTTTTTGTTGCTTCATGCGGTTGCTGCTTCAACGTTTTTTGTTAAATTCTTGCATAAAGCTTTACAAAACTTAACGCATCATGTATGATGTGCGTTAGTAATATATACATATGGTAAGACTGTAACAAATGTAACATTATCCGGGTATGTGCCGCCCAACAACAGGCGCTCGGTTTTTGTATATAATTGTTAATTATAGGAAACCTTTCCACACAGCCGGAATGTGTTCTGTTATAATGTGCATAAAATACATAAAAGCCGGAACCAAGGAGGTAATTTTTATGAAGCGTGTACTATTGCAAGACAGCGCGCAAGACCGCAAGCAACGGATGTTTATTTATGTCTTGGCGTTTGTGGTGATGACCGCGACGCTGGGTATGTTTGCATGGGGTCATGACGGGCAGAGCGATGACGCGTATGATGCAGATGCGGCCTATGGCATTGTATATGAATGCGATGCGGTTTCTATTTGTCCGGAGGACGGTTTGTGTTTGACGGAATGCGACTACGAGGATTGCAACGAGTAAGAAAATAGCTCCAATATATGCATCAATTAAATCCAGTCGGTTAGCCCCACTAACCACCTGGATTTTTTTGCGTCATTGTCATGTATAGCGGCTGTTTCGGGTGTAGGGCTTGACATGAAATGAAAATGTAATATAATTGTAACATGAATCGCTTGACAAATGGCGGACGATCTGAACTTTGAGAGGAAGTGCCCGGATGAAAAAACGCACAAATTACACGCTGTACATACTGATGGCCCTTATCGTTGCGGTGGCGGGGCGTTATGTATCGGTTCGGTTTGGTTATTTTAATGCCGCGCGGCAAGCCCGGTTGGAGGCAGTGGAACCTTTGCACCAATTGCAAGTAGTGGCCAGCGGGGTGCAGCACGAAGGTGCGGAATTTCATGCTGCGGTGTTGGTGAGCGATTTGGACGGGGTGCCATTGAAGGCGGACTTGGCTGTTTATGTAATACAAGATGAGGAACCCGTGCGCATGCCGGGTATTTTTTATACCGATTATGACGGGCGGGGAGCCATTGGCTTTTCGTTGTATGGCTTGGCGGACGGGCGGCATGGGTTGATTATTTCCGTGACGTCGGAACTGGGGCAAGAGTACTTGGAAACGGATGTGCGGGTGACATCGGAATTTGGGCAGCAGTTTATCGTGCATTTTGATAAGGGATTGTACAACCCGGGTGACTTGGTGCTATTCCGTATCATGGCGTTGGCGGGGGCTTCGGCGCGGCCGTTAGCGGGTGGCGCGTTCTCGGTGGCGATATTTGACGGCAATGATAACCGGGTATATTACGAGGCCGTGCAGGCGTCGGACTTTGGCATCATCAGCGGGCGGTTCCAATTGGGCGATGAAGTGAATAGTGGATTGTATCGGTTGGCCGTGATGGAGCGGGGCGAAGTGCGGGCCGAGGCATTTTTTGAAGTAAGTCCGTTTGTGTTGCCGCGCTTTGGGGTGACCTTGGAAACGGACAAAACAGAATACCACGTGGGCGAAACCGTGCAAGTGACCGGCAGCATGATGTACTTCTTTGGCGAGCCGGTGAACCAAGGCAGGTTGACGCTATATTTGGACGGCGAACGCCAATTTTCAACCACGGAATTGAACGAGGACGGCAGTTTCCTCTTTGAGTTTGAAGCGTATCGCGCCGGGTTTTTCCATTTGTGGGTGGAAGTGATTGATAATTCCAATTACCGGATCGAAACCGCATTGACCGTTAGTGCATCGGAAGGGGCATTTATCATCGATGTGATGCCCGAGCATGGGCACTTGGTGATGGGCATGCCCAACCGCGTGTATGTGTTTACACACACGGTGGGTGGTGCGCCCGTGCGTACTTTTTTGCAAATCACCGCGCCCGGTTTTAGCCGACAAGTGGCTACGGACGACAATGGCATTGGTGTGTTTATTTTGGACGACATTGCCAGCAACAACCTTATGCAAATACATGCGCAAGACATGGACGGCAACAGCGTGCAGGGCGAGTTCGCTTTCGCGGGTGAGCAGCGCAACTTTACGCTCAGTACCGACCGTGCGCGCTACGCCATGGGTGACACGATTGAGTTGACGTTCCACCATCGCAGCGGGGGCGGGCAGTTTGTCGTATACGCATTCCGCAACGAGCAGCTCTTGCAAATGGTGGAAACCCAACACGACCGTGCGGAATTGAACCTGGGTGATGCATTCGGCATCATTGATATTTATGCAACGTGGGTGCAACCCGGCCAAGATGTGCCGCTGGAAAGACGCGAATTTGTCCGCCGAACAATTTTCATTGACCCGGGCCATACGATGCAGCTGACCGTACAAAGCAACCAGCCGGAATACGAACCGGGCGATTGGGTGCATTTGAACTTTCATGTAGCGGACGGTGCGGGCAATCCGTTGGAAGCCGCGTTGCTGGTGAGTATTGTGGACGAAGCCATGCTGGCATTGGCGGCCAATGACCTGTCTGTAGACAACGTTCGGCTTGCACTGGCAGATATCCGCTTTGGCGATGATATGGATGCTGCTACATTATATATGTCGCTCATCGCGGGGGCGTCCGAACAGGCGATTTCGCGATTGTTGCTGCGGCAGGATGACTTTCAGACGTTCTTACTGCCGAACACGCCGGGGCCTTCGATACGCACGGCGACGCTGATGAATCCGCTTCCGGTATTACCCGACGGTCCGGATGGATTTTCCCGCTTTTTGAATGGGTTGCGGATTTATTTGGTTGCCGTTTTTGCGATTGCGTTTTTCATTTCGTTGTCCAACGCGAAGAAGCGCGATGCGGCGATGTTGAAATTGCACGAAGCCGGATACTTGCCCGACGAAATGGATGATTCTGAAAAACTGGCGTCGGGCAGGCGGCAAGCGTTGTTTGTGGTATTTGTCATGCTGGCGTTGGTGGCGGTTGCGCTGTTTGCGTTTACCGCATGCGGTAGGAACTACGATTCCGACGATGCGCCTTCAATAACAATGGAAGCGCCTTGGTCGCCGGGCGACATGGCCGCGCCGGATTTTGCCCCCGCACCTGCGCCAGATGTCGCGCAAGCTCCGTCCGTGGTAACGCCGCCCGACTTGCCTCCGCAAGCGGAAGCACCCGCTGAAATCACCCCGCCCGCGGATGACCCACCCACCGACGACACACCCACCGAAATCGAAACACAAACTGCCCGCGTGCGCCGTTTATTCCTTGAAACCATGCTCTTTGTGCCCGAACTCATCGCCCACGACGGCGCAGCAGATTTGTCTTTCATCTTGGCCGACAATATCACTACGTGGAACATCCAAGTCGTGGGTAATACCCGCGACGGCATTGTCGGGCATACACAAAGCAACTTCCGCGCGTTTCAGCCGTTCTTTGTAGACTTCGAATTGCCGCGCAACAGCGTGCGGTATGACCGCATAAGTATCCCCGTGACTGTGTTCAACTACACGGAAGAAGCGCTGGACGTGGTCCTTACCATCGCAGAAATGGATTGGTTTGAACTATACGGCGATGCCGTGCAAATCCTGACTGTCGAACCCAATCGTTCGGTCATGATGTATGTACCCATTCGCATTGTGGAGTTTGGCAGCTTTGTTTTCCGCGCGTATGCCGATGCATTTGGCTTTGCGGATGCGGCGGAACGGCCGATTACCGTCAATCCGGAGGGCTTCCGTATACGGCAAGTAGTCTCGTCCGGCAGCATCGAGGGCGATACCTGGCGGCATTTATTATTCATGCACGAAAACATCCCCGGCACGCGCCGCGCGTCGATTACGTTTTATCCATCGGTGATGTCGCACGTGCTGGAAGGCATGGAGAATATCTTCCGTATGCCGTTCGGTTGCTTCGAGCAAACCTCGTCGATTTTGTATCCCAACATCCTTGCACTTCGGTACTTGCAACAAAATAATTTGGATAACCCCGCACTTACCGACCGCGCCCTGCGTTACATCAGCTCGGGGTACCAGCGGCTGCTTACCTTTGAAGTCGGGCGGCAAACAGGTGGTTTCTCTTTATTCGGTCACGCCCCGGCGGAGACGGTGTTAACCGCCTACGGCCTCATGCAATTGACCAACCTGTCCGAAGTCTACAGCATTGATGAGCGCGTGTTGTACCGTATGAAGGATTTCCTCTTCGACCACCAAAATAATGACGGCTCGTTCCAAATTACCGGGCGCAATATTGGGCGGATTTCCAACAGCCAGCAGCTTGCTTTCAGCGCGTACATTACATGGGCCTTGTCCGAAACCATGCCCGACGACCCCCGGCTTGCATCCTCGGTGGATTTCCTTTTGAGCCGCTTGGATGCCGTGGACGATAATTACACGCTGGCACTCATTGCGAATGTGCTGGTTAACATCGACCACCCCCGCGCAACGGAAATCGTAGACCGCTTGGTCAACACCGTCATACACATCGGCGATACCGCCTATGTTACTTCCACCACACGTGATTACTTTGGTGCATTTGGGCGTATCCAGTACTTGCAAGCCACGGCGCTTACGTCCATAGCACTGTCCACGCACGGCTCCTACGCCGAAGTCAACGACCGGCTCATCAACTACATCATCAGCCAACGCGACACCTGGGGCACATGGCACAGCACACAAGCCACCATTTTGTCGCTAAAAGCCCTGACGCGCCAACCCACCCAAGCCGAAACCGAAGACGGCATCATCACCGTCACGCTGGGCAATACGCGCCACACCCTCGATATCATCGCCGGCCAAACCTTAGATTTGTATACCCTGCATTTCACCGACTTGGACGCGGAAAATTTCCTAGAAATTGAAATGACCGGCGTAGGCCGTATGACGTACAAAATCGTGCAAGAATTCTTCGCCCCATATGATTCCGTTACGCTTGACCGCGGGTTTGAAGTACTCACGTTCATGTTCCCCGACTTGACCGTACACGAATTGGTAGAACAAGAAATCATCATCATCAATACGTCCGGCGGCATGGTGGATAACGGCTTGGTGGCCGTATCCATCCCGCAGGGCTTCCGCGTGGAGCGCAGCAGCCTGACCCGACTCCAACACCAAGGACTAATCGAACGCTACGAATTCCGCTTCGACAACATCAACCTGTACCTGCGCGATACCGAACCGGGCGAAATCCTTTGGCTAACGATTGCATACCGCCCTGCCTTCCCTGTGGAGGTAACCGGCGGGCATGTACGCGTGTTTGATTATTACAACCCCATGATAGAAGGCTACGCGCTGCCGATGGAGATTGTGGTTAGGTAGGTTTGGCGCGACGGAACAACCCGTGTTAATAGCTGCGCTAATTAAAGAAGGCAGTTGGTGGCAATTTGCCACCAACTGCCTTCTTATGCATTTTGCTATGAATGCATTTGTTTGCATTCTTCAGTTTAAAAATATGTAATATAATAGCAATAGCTGTAGAAGCAGGGCGCATCATGGCGGCTAAGCCCATATGAAAGTGCCGCAATTTCGATGAAATAGCTCGTGGTGATGCCATTTATGGAAACATTGACATTATTCTTGGTGATATTCGCGGCGATGACCTTTGTCGTTGCTTTGATAACTTTGGTCGCGGTTCTTATAAAAGCCATAACAAAGAAATAACCGCGCCCCTGTGACCAATAGGTTGCGCGGTTTTAGCAAGTTGTAATAATTGCTAGCCGTCAAGCCTTGCGGCTGTGGCTACTGAGCGGGTGTTCGCGCACTCGCTCTTTTATTATGCGCAGATATAATCATATGCATGCATATATTTCAATAATTATCCGCAATTATCCATAACAATCCGCAACTATCCATATCCTTTTATTTCTTTCTGATAGCGTGTCCGTATCAAGTATTTAATGAAATTCAACCTATTAGTATGGCTAATAGCTTAAATTTCGTATTTTACACCGCCCCCCTTTGACCTGCGTGTGATTTCTGATATACTGCGCGTTATTACATAGAAATAGGATGTGGCAAGCGGTGGAGCAAGAAGCGCGTATCGTGATTAACGGGGGCAAGCCCCTGTTTGGCAAGGTGCACATTAATGGGGCTAAAAACGCGGCGTTGGCCATTGTGCCGGCGGCGTTGGCTGCCAATGGTGTTTGCGTGATTGACAATTTGCCCGACATTGAAGATGTGAATTCGCTGCGCAAGGCGATTACGAGCTTGGGCGCGGTTTGCGTACAGCGCGATGCCGCCACGCTGGAAATTGATGCACGTAATATTACCCGTTATGCAATCGGCAAGGAAGCCGTTGCGCATATACGGGCTTCTTATTATTTCTTGGGGGTTTTGCTGGGGCGTTTTGGGAAGGCCGAAGTGCCTACGCCCGGCGGCTGCGACTTGAATGTAGGGCCGCGCATGATTGATTATCACATGCGGGGATTTAAAGCGTTGGGCGCTACAACTTATCAGGACGAACATGTGATTCGCGTAGAAGCGGACAAGTTGATAGGCGCGGACATTCACTTGGATTCGCCCAGTGTGGGTGCTACGATTAACATTATGATGGCAGCGGTGTACGCCGAGGGCGTAACCACGATTGACAATGCCGCGAAAGAACCGCACGTCGTAGATACCGCCAACTTCTTGAACCGCCTGGGTGCCAAAATCAAGGGCGCGGGCACGGACACCATCCGCATCACCGGCGTGACCGAAATGACCGGCGGCGACTACACCGTCATCCCCGATCAAATCGAAACCGGAACCTACATGATTGCCGCGGCCATCACCGGCGGTGACGTAACGGTCGAAAATATCATCCCCAAGCACATGGAATCCCTAAGTGCCAAACTGCGCGACGTAGGCTGCACCGTGGACGAAGGATTGGAGAACATCCGCGTGCGGGTGCAAGGGCCATTAAAATCCAGCAACGTGCGCACGGGCGTGTACCCCGGCTTCCCCACGGACTTGCAACCGCAAATCACCACGTTATTATGCACGGTGCAGGGCAAAAGCACCGTCACCGAAACGATTTTCGACAATCGCTTTCTATACACGCACGAATTGCAAAAATTGGGCGCAAAAATTAATGTCAACGGACGCGCGGCCAAAACTTGCGGCTCATGCACCTTCACCGGGGGCGAAGTACGCGCGGTAGACCTGCGCGCAGGCGCAGCCATGGTACTGGCCGGGCTGGCCGCACAGGGCGAAGTCCGCATCGCCAACATCCACCACTTAGAACGCGGTTATGAACGATTCGAAGAAAAATTCCGCGCGTTGGGCGCAGATATACAGCGTGTTGAAATTAATGCCATGCCTGGCGCCGATGGCGAATTGCGGCCTTTGGTTTAACCATGCAGGCACGCTTCGGCACCATTGCGAGCGGGTCGTCGGGCAACTGCGTGTATGCGGGGCTGGGCGGGTCGCATTTTTTAATTGACGCGGGCATCAGCGGCAAAAAAATAGCTGCGGGGTTGGAACGCTTTGGTGTGGCCAAACCCGACGGCATCTTTGTGACCCACGAACACGGCGATCATATCCGCGGGCTGGGCATTGCTGCCCGCCGTTATCACGTACCCATTTATGCCACGCCGTTAACGTGGCGTTATTTTTTGCGCCACAAAACGCTGGGGCCGCTGCCCGAACATTTGATGTGCCAAGTAGAACCGAACGTACCCATCAACATCGGCAATGTAACCATCACGCCGTTTGAAATTTCCCACGACGCGGCGCAACCGGTAGGCTACACCTTAGAATTGCCCGCCACGGGAGAGAAAATCGCCGTCGCTACCGACTTGGGCGAAGCCACGCCCGACATCATCCGCCACATCAAGGGCGCGCAAATCATCTACATAGAAAGCAATCACGACGTGGAAATGCTGCGCAACGGCAAATATCACCCGCAACTGAAAGCGCGCGTGTTGAGCCGACGCGGGCACCTTTCGAATGCAGCGGCGGGCGTGCTGCTGGTGGAAGTCTGCGAAGGCTTGGCCGAATCGCACCTGCCGCACGTCTTCCTCGCGCACTTGAGCGAAGAAAATAACCGACCCATGCTGGCGTTCGATACCGTGCAACGCGTACTGGACGGCAACGCCGTGCGGGTCAAGTCGCTGGCGGTAGCAGAGCGGGACTATCCGGGGGAGCTGGTGTTTATTGGCAGATAAAACGGGTATACACTTCACCCCGCACCAACAAGCGGCCATCGACTGCGATGCGCCGCATATTTTGGTTAGCGCGGCGGCGGGGTCGGGCAAGACGGCGGTGTTGACCGCCCGCGTCATGCGCCACCTGCGCGAAGGACGCAAGTTGGATAGCCTGCTCATCGTCACCTTCACCGAGGCCGCCGCCGCGGGCATGAAGGACAAAATCACCGCGCAAGGCGTGCAGGTCTTGCCCGGTGCGGACATCTCTACCATCCACGCCTTCTGTATGAAAATCGTCAAGACGTACTTCCAAGAAGTGGGGTTGGATCCGGCCTTCCGTGTGGGCGACGATGCGGAGCTGGGTTTGATTCGTGCACAGGTAATGGAGGCGTTGTTCGAGGCAGAATACCAAGCAGCGGGCGAGGACGACCTCAACGGATTCATCGATTTGGTGGACGTGTTCGGCGGCAAATCCGGCGATATTCAATTGGACGCGCTGGTACGCAAGCTGCACGATTTCTTGGAAAGCGACCCCTTCCCCGAAGCTGCCGCCGCACGCTACACGCAGCAATACACTGACTTCAACGGCATCGACGGCAGCCCCTACGCTGCCATCGCCCGCGAGGAATTGGAACGTGGCTTGCGTGGCGCATTACGTGCCATCGACCGCGCACTGGAACTGTGCCACCAACCCGATGGCCCCGAAAAATACATAGACCGCCTAGAGGCCGATGCCCAAATGTTGGAGCACCTCATGGACGAAATAAACGCGCCCTTCGCACACTTGTACCAAGCCACCGGCGCCATCGATTGGGGCAAGTTGGCCCGCATCACCGCCAAAGACAACGTGGACGAAACCTTAAAAACGCGCGTGCAAACCATCCGCAACAAATATGTAAAAGACGCAATCAAAGCCCTAACCAAAGGAATCTTCTTCGCCCCGCCGGACAAAATGTGTGGCGATATCCGCGCCTTAGCCCCCCGTATATCCGCGCTCATGGGGCTGGCCATCCGCTACGCCGCCGCCTACGCCGAAGAAAAACGCGCCCGCAACCTCCTAGACTTCTCTGACCTTGAACACTTCGCCATCCGCATCCTGTATCCCGGCGGCCCCGGCACCCCCCCCAGCTCCATCGCCACCACCTTGGCCCGCCAATACCATGAAGTCCTCATCGACGAATACCAAGACGCCAACGAGTTGCAAGAACGCATCCTCTCCGCCGTATGCGCGCGCCGCTTCATGGTCGGCGATGTCAAGCAAAGCATCTACCGCTTCCGCCGTGCCAACCCTGCGCTGTTCCGCGCGAAGTATGAAACCTATACGAAATTTACGGACAGTGCACCCCCCGTCGCAGGCAGCGCTATCCGAATTGACTTATCCCAAAACTTCCGCTCCCGTGCTGAGGTGGTGGATGGCATCAATTTCTTCTTCCGCCAAATCATGTCCAAATCCGTCGGCGAAATCGAGTACGACGATGCCGCCGAATTAAAGCCGGGCGCGAGTTATCCGCCAATGTCCGATGGCATGGCGGCAGATTTATCCGTAGAAGTGCATATCGTTAATGAACACAAACCAACCTTGTCATCGGGGGTCGAGGGGAACTGTGTTCCCCTCGCGGCGTCTGGGGCCGCCCCCCAAGCTCTTGACCTTGCTTTTGACCTTAGTCGCGACTTTAACCCCGCCCCCACCCCCATCCAAGCCGAAGCCCTGCTTATCGCCCGCCTCATCCACCAACTCCTAGCCACCCGCCACCCCGTGTGGGATAACAGCCTCAAAACCTACCGCCCGTGCCGTTTATCCGACATGGTTATCCTCACGCGCAGCATTTCATCAACAGCGGCAGAAATTATTGAAACGCTCAAAAACAACGGCATCGCAGCCTTGGCAGAAGCGAATGCAGGCTTCTACGACCAGCAAGAAATCAAAACCGCGCTGGCGTTGTTGCGCGTGGTGGACAACCCGCGTCAAGATATTGAACTGATAACGGTGCTGTTCTCGCCGGTGTATGGGCTGGACGCGGACGACTTGCTGGCCATCCGCCGCACGCGCGAGGACGGCGATTTTTACGACTGCGTTCAAGCAAGCAACCACCCTAAGCTCGATAAATTCAAGCATGACCTCGCAATTTTCCGCAGTGCGGCTACGATTTTGCCCATCAGCCGACTGCTGGGGCTGGTGTATGACACGACGCGCTACCCGGCGCATGTAGCGGCCATGCCCGCGGGGGATGCGCGGCTCGCCAATCTGCGCCTACTGATGGAGCACGCCATCCGCTTCGAGGACACGCGTCTGACGGGGTTGTTCCACTTCACGCGCTACATCGCCCGCCTGCACGAAACCCGCGCCACCGAAAACTTCGGCGTGGCAGCCACCGATGCAACTGACAGCGATACGCCCGTGCAACTCATGACCATCCACAAATCCAAAGGACTGGAATTCCCCATCGTGTTTGTCAGCTTCATGGGGCGCAAGTTTAATCCCATGGACGAACGCGCCCCCATCATCCTGCACGGCGAATACGGCGCAGGGCCGTTCTATACCGACACATCGGCCCGCACCCGCGCCAACACCCTGCCGCGTGCCACCCTGGCCCGCAAAACCCACCACGAAAATCTATCCGAAGAACTACGCTGCTTATATGTAGCCCTAACCCGCGCCCAAGAAAAACTCATCCTAACCGCCCGTACCCCCGACTATGCCCAATCCTGCGAAAAATGGGAAGACGCCCCCGACCCTGCCGGCGCAACCAACTACTTAGATTGGATCATGCCCATTTTGTTGCAAAATGCAAAACATCCGGGCATAACGTTGCACATCCATCCTCCGCAAGCATTACCCGCCATCGCTTCCAATGCGCAGCAATCGGCACAACTCCCGTCGCACCCATTACCCACCGCAGCACCCCCTGCCCACATCATCGCCACCCCCTCGGAAACCCCCGCTTCCCCATCAACCGACAACCCCATCACCCCACAACCCGCTCAACAAATCCCTTCCAAACTCTCCATATCCGAGCTCAAACGCCTCTACGCTAGCGACCTCACCCCCGATTCTACCCCGCACGACCTCCACGCCACAGAGCTACCCCCCCTCTTCGAGCCGCCGCGCTTCATCCAAGCCGAAGCCGGGCTCACCGCTATGCGCATGGGCTCGGTGCTGCACACACTGACCGAGCACATGGACTACCAAGCCCACACCACCCCCGAATCCATCGAATCCCTCATCGCCGATTTAACACAAAAAAACCTCCTCACATCCGAGGAAGCCAAAGCCATCAATCGTACATTGTTACTTACCCTTGCGCAGTCGCCGCTGGGCAACCGCATCCGCGCCGCCGCTGCCCAAGGCCACCCCCTGCAGCGCGAGGTTCCCTTCGTGTTGCAATTGGAAACCGGCACGTTAGTGCACGGCATCATCGACGCCTTCTTTGAAGAAGACGACCAAATCGTGCTCATCGACTTCAAATCTGATCACGCACACACAACAACCGAAGCAGAATTGGTAGCGCGTCATGCCACGCAACTCGATATATACAAAAAGGCCGTTGCGCAAGCAACGGCAAAAGCAGTCAAAGAAGTGCTGCTTTACTCGTTTTCGTTAGGCAAAGCGATTACAATTTAGCGCTTTTCCACAACGAACTTGATAGACGTTTTTTCCTGTCCGTCCACTTCCAACTGGGAAAAGGCCGGTACACATACCAATTCAATGCCGTTGGGCGCTACATAACCGCGCGCTACGGCAATGCTCTTCACCACTTGGTTAACCGCTGCGGCACCGATGGCGTTAATTTCTACCGGTTCGCCGTTGCGCAGTATTGCTGCAATGGCGCCTGCAACTGATTTGGGTTCCGATTTTGACGAAACTCGTAATACTTCCATGTATATCGCCTCCATTCTCGGACTTCACTATAACATCTTCCCCTTCTTGCCGCAAGCATTTTTGCATACAGCATGTGACAATTTGATTACGAAATATACTTTTTCATATTCTTTAATGCATTTTTTTCCAAGCGTGATACTTGCGCTTGCGAAATGCCAATTTCATCTGCGACTTCCATTTGCGTTTTGCCATCAAAAAAACGCATGGACACAATGGACTTTTCGCGCTCACCCAGTCGCTTGAGCGCTTCGCTCAAGGACAAATTATCCAGCCACCGTACATCGGTGTTCTTCTCATCGCTCACTTGATCCATGACAAATAGCGAATCCGCCCCGTCTTGAAACACCGGTTCAAACAACGACACCGGGTCTTGTATTGCGTCCAGCGCAAAAAGAACTTCCTCTTTAGGAAGCCCCATTTCCCGCGCAATATCTTCAATGTCCGGCTCTTTTGCGTTAGCCGCTATCAGTTTTTCCTTCACGCCCAACGCCCGGTACGCCACATCCCGCAGCGACCGCGATACACGTATCGCATTATTATCCCGCAAATACCGGCGGATTTCCCCCACGATCATTGGCACTGCATACGTCGAAAACTGTACCCCGTGCGACGTATCAAAGTTGTCTATGGCCTTGATCAGCCCCACGCAGCCTACTTGGAAAATATCATCTGCATTTTCCCCGCGGTGCGTAAAACGTTGAATGATGGACAAAACCAACCGCAAATTGCCGAAAATGTATTTTTCGCGTGCTTCGTCCCGTGTTTTGGGGTCGCCATTTTGGATTAATTCCAGCAGCGTCCGTTTTTCCTCGCCCTTCAGTATCGGCAGGTGCGCCGTGTTCACCCCACAAATTTCTACCTTACCAGAATGCATATTTTTCCTCCGTGGTAAAATCTTGTAGTGAATACAGGATTTCCCGGAGGGGGGATAATATACTGGAAAATGGTGGGGTCATTGGTTGCTTTTGACAAGGAGTGAAATAAACTTTATTATTCGCGCAGAAAAGAGGTGACGGAATGGTCCGTTTTGCCAGATCGGTCGAGGAGCCGCTGCGCGGTGTGGTTACGTTGTTTAGCGTTATTACGCTTGTGGCAATTATCCCGGCATTGACAGATATTGAAGGCTGGATTCAAAGTTGGATGGAACCTTCCTCGTCACATGCGATTTTATATTTTGCATTGATGGGTGCCGTCATGGTTTTGTGCGGCGTTGCAGGCTACTACTTGGGTAAAGCCGTGACTTGGCCGTTGCGCTTAATCATAGAACGTGATGAAGCCCGCGAACAAGCTAAGAATGCCGTCATGCGTACAAATAGGTAAACAAAAATAACACGCACAAAAAACCCCCGTTCCAACCGGTTGGAACGGGGGTTTTATATTGGAATGATTTATACGTATCTGGGGGGCGGAGCTACCGGTGGTTCTTCTATGATGTCGTTGTCTTCTTCCGGGGTGGGGAGGGGAACACGTGCCTGCGGAAGGGGCGCTACCGGATCCGGGCGGGTGTGGTAGGGGAGGTCTTCGGGCATGGCCTCGGGCATGGCATCGGGATGGGTGGCGGGGGTGGTGTAGGCCTGCGTGGGGGGGGCTGCACTTTCGGGCAGCAGGGGTGTGCCTTCATTTAAGAATGGCATATCCATTTCCAACAACTCGCTGACGAGTTCGTCCATGTCGTTAAGGCGCTGGCTCACTTCTAGCATGTCGGTGGACTTGATATCGTACAGGTGTTTCCTGACCATGCTCATATAAATGTCATAAAAAGCCTGCACGCGCATACGCTCGGTGTCGATGGCAGCAGAAATTTGCAACAGTTGTTGCGAAATCCGCTTTTTGTAATCTTTGGCTTGCATTTGCGCATTGCGTACCACGCTGTCTGCAGCAACCTGCGCAGAAATAATGGCATTTTTGATGGCATTATCTTTTTCTTTATAACTTTTAATCACTTGTTCCAGCGTCGCTATATACTTATTAACCTCTTCAGGCGAATACCCACGTTTTACATAACTGAATTGCTCCACGGTCAAACTCCTTCCAAAATGTGATAAATTGCGCACAGTCTAACACACTCATTTTAGCGTGGCAAGGATTTCCTTTATTTTAGGCTTGTTTCCGTACATTAGGGTGCCCATTCTGTAAATGCGCCCGCCCAAATATGCCATCAAACAAACGGTCGTTATTTGTGCGGCAATGCTGATAAAAATTTCCCACGAGGCCGCCGTGTTTAAGCATATACGCATAAACATCACGAAAGGCGCAAAGAACGGGATGTGCGATAACACATTGACCCAACCCGCGCCCGGATTGGTCATGCCGAAAATCGCAGCAAAGAACCCAACCATCACCAACAGCATCGGCAGCGTTTGGATGGAGTTGGCATCCTCCATGCGGCTGACGGTGGACGCCAACGCGGCATATATATACGCATACATAAGAAAGCCCAGCAAAAAGAAAACGACGAGCATGGTCATGATAAACGGCTCGAAGGTGAGGTTAAGCGCCGCCAGCGCACCTTCACCGCCCGCCCCGCCGAAAAAGTGCATGGATAACGCCGCCGCACCTACCAGCAATAGGATTTGCACGAGTATGGCCGCGCCCACGCCCAGCACCTTGCCGTTCAACAGCTTGCCTGCTTTACATGACGTAATGAGCAGCTCCATGGTTTTGGTAGATTTTTCGCGGACGACGGCGGTGACTAGGTAGCCGCCGCCAGACAACAACCCAAAGTACAACACAAACGACAGCACATAAGAGAACATCATATTGGAAAAGAAATTCTCGGGCGAGTCCTCGGTGGGTGCGCCGTCTGCGCCCAGGGTCATGATTTCGCTTTGTGGGACAAAACCTAGGATGCGCGCCTGTTCATGCGGGTCAACGCCGATTTGTGCGAATGCCGCGGCGCGGTACTGTTCACGCAGCATCCACGCGATATTATCGCCCAGCGTCCACACACCCATACCCATGGCCGTTACATATAGCGTAAAGCCCTCTTCATCAATAAACACGGCATATTGGTAATCTCCGCTTGTTACCGCGTCACGCGCCCGCTGAATATTTTGGAAAAAGCTGACCCCTACAGAGGTGTAAGCCTCAATCGTTTCGCGATCGAAATTTCCGGTAGTGTCTACCGCGGCAATGCGCCGCTCGGTGCCGATATCCATATCACCGAATAACTCGATAATGCGCGGTATGGCAGGCCCCACCAGCGCCAGCAATATCATAAAAATCGTGATGCCGATAAACGCCCCGCTGCGTGCGAAGGTCATGAATTCAAACTGCATGACAGTCTTCATTTGCTTCATTTTATGGCTCCCCCCATCAAATCTTGGAATGTCTTGCCGGTAAATTGATTCTATGGACTGTGTCAGTACCGCTTTGCGTGCCTGCTGGGCACGCGGCATCGGCACTTCCTTGCCACGGAATCAATTTCCGCGGCAATCCATTGCCAATATTTAATGTGGGAAGTCATATGCTCCCCGCTTTCTCCACAAATATGTCTTCTAGCGTGGGTTCGATGACTTGCACGCGGTCGATGCCGGGCGACAAACCGGCCAGCATTTGCATCAAGGCTTGCTTGTCCGCCGCGTCCTTGAGTGTGACTTCGATGGTGTCGCCGACGATGCTGGCCTGGCGGGCGATGGCCGGCCAATGCCCCTGCTGCGTTAATTTGCGCAAGAAATCCTGCGCGTCGCCTTCCGGCCACACGGCCATGCGATTGCGCGGGTAGGCCTTTTTTATTGCGCGGATTTTGCCGTCTAGCACGATTTCGCCTTCGTTGATGATGCAGATATGCTCGCAGAATTCTTCGACATAGGGCATTTGATGGCTGGAGAAGATGACGATTTTGCCCAGCTCCACCTGCTTGAGCATGAGCCGCTTGAGCATGGCGGCGTTGACCGGATCAAGGCCCGACAACGGCTCGTCCAATATCACAATGTCCGGGTCGTGCAATACCGCAATGGCCAATTGAATTTTTTGCTGGTTGCCCTTGGACAACATTTCCAGCTTGCTGCCCCAATACTCCGTGGCCTCCAATTCTTCCAGCAGTGCCATTGCACCCTGCTTAGCCGCTGCTGTGTCCATGCCGCGTAGCCGCCCAAGATAAACCATTTGCTCGCCCACTTTGGACTTGGGATATAACCCGCGTTCCTCCGGCAAAAAGCCCAACCGCACTTCGCGATAATCAATAGGCGCACCGTCCAACAAAACCGCGCCCGAATCCGCTCGGAAAATATCCGCCAAAATCCGCAACGTAGTAGATTTGCCCGCCCCATTGCGCCCCAAATAACCCAAGGCCTGCCCCGCCCGCACGATAAAGCTTACGTCCTTCAACACATGCTTAGTGCCAAAATACTTATTAATACTGCGCAAAGCCAACTCCATATGTATCCCTCACCAAATTGGAAAATTTTAGTCGAATAATTGTAACACGTACCCACTATAATTTACAAATTTTGCCATAGCAAGTGCGGTAGAGTGCGTAGCACGACCGCCGCGCAGGGTGGCTTGGTGGTGGGGTTGGCACGCGGGCTTACGGACTTTTGCGGCATGAAAGGCACGCGTCGCGGAAGTAGTTGCGTGGGTCATAAATGCCCCACGCCAACTACTAACCGCGCCACGCACCGTTCATACCACAAAAGTCGATGCCC
>WQVD01000020.1 GCA_009781755.1 Defluviitaleaceae bacterium
ATGTCTTCCTTGGTAGAGCCCGTAACGAACTCATTGCCGCAGTTGCATCTCACTTTCGCTTGAAAATAATTTGGATGGATAGCCGCTTTCATTCTTTTCACCATCCTTTCTTCCATATATTTTTTGAAGAAAAAAGGCTTCGCTATCTGCAAAGCCTTAATCATCTGGGTGACAAGATTTGAACTTGCGACCTCTAGACCCCCAGTCTAGCGCGCTACCAAGCTACGCCACACCCAGACAAGCCACATCGCTCAAAGAAGATGTGACAAACGCCGCCCAAAAAGCGACAACGGCGAGTATATATGCGGGCTTGAGGTTTGTCAAGCCGTCGTTTCGTTATGCCGCTTTGTAAATATATTCACCTGTATTAATAACGTGCTTCACAAACCCCGTTACATCTTTATTTTCATTTAACAAGTGTGGTTCGATAACAAAATCATCAAAATCATCATGCTCCCACGCGATGCCCAGCAACGCAACCATTACATCATGCCAATTTCCTTCAAAATCATTGCAAATAATGGCAATGTCGATGTCGCTATGCGCGTGGGAATTGCCATTAACATGCGAGCCAAAAAGCACGATAGCGTTTGGCTTTAATATTTTTTTTACTTTTTCTGCATATTTTTCAGCTACTTTTCTAACTGTACTTTTATCCAACATAGCAAACCCTCCGTTTCCTTTATAAGCTTCCCGAAATACGCTTCATCCAGCGTTTGATACAAAGCATCTTTATATTCAGGGTAACGCGCATTAATTTGCATGGTTTCTAAGCGTTTCATTAAATTTATTTGTTCGGCAGACAGTAGCTTATACATATTTGCATTTTGAGCCAGTTTTCTTAAATTATGAATTTTGGGCGGAACCTCATCGGTATATTTCACAATGGCAGCTTTGAAGGATTTTTCGGCTGCCAAATGACAAAAAAAACCACATGGTAACAATCGTTTAGTCGTTAGCATGGCTTTGGCTGTAATAATATCATCATCGGACGTATCGATCCAATGTTGTACTTTTTGCTCTTTGGTCATGCCACTCATTATCCGATTCACTCCCTCCATTTGTAATTAACATTGTTGCAAAGGTTATATTGCATTTTATTTATTATTGCAAGCTTATTAAATTATTGGGAACCAAAAACGCCCGCAAATGTTGAGCATCCAACACTTGCGGGCGTTTTTTTGTTTAATTGATTGATTAACGTTGTCTTACATAGCGGAACACTAGTACACCCTCGTCATAAAAATTCAAAATGTCCCCATTTACGCTGTATTCGAAGTAATAACGATCTCTGCTTCCGTAAAAGCGTTTGTAAATATTGTTGCCGCGTGTAGTCCATGTAAATTCAGTACCATGACCCCATGTAATTGCATTGGTGCCATTGCCATTAGCTTCAAAAGTGGTAATGTACGCGGGGTTGTCTTGCCATATCCATGTACCCACCAAATCTTCATCGCGCGATGCGCATCCGCTTAGCAGCAGCACTGCGCAAAATGCGATTGTAGCTGCCAAAGCCATTAAATACTTTTTCATTGCAAACTTCCTCCTATTGAACATAATGTCAAAGATTTAAACACATCCAACATTCCGGCGCAAGCATTTTTGTGCATTTGACACAAAATGGTGCACATTGCATAATGCCTTATACATTTATATGAAGGGGTGTAGTACAAAATGCCTAAGAACTTTGCGAACCGACCTATCACAAAGCGTGAAATTGTAGTAGAGGATTATCACGGCACACCGGTGGCCGACCCTTACCGCTGGCTCGAGGACGATACCGCACCCGATGTTAAAGCATGGATACAAACGCAGAACGAATATTTTGAAGATTATATGAAAGAAAGCCCCGACCGTGCAGCGTTTAAACAACGTTTGACGGAGTTGTGGCACTATGCCCGCAGCACCACACCCGACTATGTGGCCGGACAATATTATGCATGGCGCAACGATGGTTTGCAAAATCAATCGGTTTTGTACCGGTTGCAAATTGCGACCGGTTGCGATGAGTTGATATTGGATCCCAATCTACTTAGCAACGACGGCACGGTGGCGGTCATGCACAGCGCGTTCAGCCCCGACGGCAATTATCTGGCGTATAGCCTATCGGTTAGCGGATCGGATTGGCAGACCATTCATTTCATGGACTTGCACACATTAGAGGTCTTGCCTGACAAATTGGCGCATGTAAAATTTTCAAATATCGCGTGGCTGCCGGATGAAAGCGGCGTTTATTATACGCGCTACCCCGCGCAAGACGTGGACAGCGTGCTCAAGGCCGAAGCGCGCAATTCCATGATCTGCTTACACAAGTTAGGCACCGCACAAGACGATGATCAAATGATTTACAACCATCCCGACCAACCGGATTGGGATTTTCGCCTGTATACCGACGAGGGCAAAGGCTGGGCGTTCCGCTCCACGGGGTATTCGACGCTTTTCAAAAATCAGCTGCATTACCGTCCGCTGGCAGATATGGACGCGCTGTGGCTCACGATTGCGGATAATTTTGATGAGGGGTACAGCGTCACGGGCGTTATAAACGACGTGGCTTATATTTACACGCAAAAGGATGCACCCTTCGGCAAGATCATTGCCGTGGACTTAACCGCCGACGGCCCGCGCAACGAGCGCACCATCGTGCCCGACAATGGCGAAATGTTGGAATGGGCGCGCTTGGCCAACGATCACTTGCTGTGTTGCTACGTGCAGCACGCAGTCAACAAACTGAAGATATACAAACCCTGCGGCACATTGTTGTGGGAATTGGAATTGCCCGGGCCGGGGTCGGTACTGGGCTTGTCGTGTAGGCAAAACCGCGACATCCTGCATGTGCAATTCGGCGGCTACTTGAGCCCATCTACCGTGTATGAATATGATTTTGCGTCCAATCAACCGCGCGTGTGGTTTGCGCCGCAAATTAACTTCCCGTTTGACCAATATGAAACGCGGCAGGTTTTCTACGCGTCCAAGGACGGCACGCAGGTGCCCATGTTCATCACCGCCAAAAAGGGGCTGCCCAACAACGGCAAAAATCCCACGCTCCTGTATGGTTACGGCGGCTTTGACATTGCCATGACGCCCGCGTTTTCGCCGCCGTTACTGTCTTGGTTGGAACATGGCGGTGTGTATGCCGTGGCGTGCATCCGCGGCGGGTCGGAATACGGCGAGACATGGCACCGCGCAGGCATGTTGGAATCCAAGCAAAACGTCTTCGACGACTTCATCGCGGCGGCAGAATATTTGATTGCCCAGAAAATTACCGCCACGCCTCATTTGGGCATCATGGGTGGTTCCAACGGCGGGTTACTAACAGGCGCGTGCCTGACCCAACGGCCGGATTTGTACGGCGCAGTCATTGTGGCGGTGCCGGTGTTGGATATGCTGCGCTACCACCTCTTCACCGCCGGGCGATATTGGACGGGCGAATACGGCTGCGCCGACAACGCCGAGCAATTCGCTTTCATGTACAAGTATTCGCCGTTGCACAATGTGCGCATGAATGCGGCGTATCCGCCCACGCTGGTCATGACCGCGGACACCGACGACCGTGTCGTACCCGGCCAAGCACGTAAGTTCATCGCTACCTTACAAGCCGCCGATGCGGGCGACAATCCCCTGCTGGTGCGTATCAACGTATCCGCCGGGCACGGACAAGGTATGCCCATTGCCAAACAAATTGAAGAACGCGCGGACTTATATGCATTTTTGTTGAGGAATTTAAAATGAAACGGCGATTTTGTGTAATTTTGATCGCGTGTTACTTGATATTGGCGGCGATGAATGTCGGGCATTACCGCATGCAACGCGCCACTAGCATTGACAGCCAACGCTACCGCATTACGTCCATCCATTTGGATGGTGTAACGGCAAGGGGCGTAGGCGGGCGGCGTAGCGGTGAAGTTATTACACTAAACGCAAACCCGCCCTTGTGGAGCTATGTAGACAACACGGGCGGCATGGTGATACTACCCACCATCGTGGCACAACGCGTATACACCCTCCAATTGCCCGGCGAAGAAGCGGTACAACGCACCGTACTGTTTAACCTGAGAACCGAAGACGAAGTCATTTATTCCGCCAACTTGGCGCAAGAGCTTTTCCACTGGCTCATCGATCAGTACCACGAGAACCGCACCTTTACGACTTATTCACGCAATTTGTTTTTGAGTGTGGTGTTTATTCCATTTGGGCTGGTTTTCTTGTTGTTCCCGGATATTTTCCGCAATTGGGCGGACAGCCACATGCATTCCGATTACGACGCGCCCTTATCACGCAATCGATGGTTCCAATTATTCGGGGGATTGGTGGTTGCAATCGTATTTTTTTTCAACGCATTGATGTTTATTTAGGAGGACACACTTATGGTGAATATTTTAATGCTGTCAAAATGGCACGTACACGCCGAGGAATACGCAAACTTTGCCAACGCGCAACCCGACGCCAACGTCGTGGCGGTGTGGGATGAAGACCCCGTGCGCGGTGCCGCGTGGGCGCAATCATTGGATGCCGACTTCGTAGCGGACTTTGACGAAGCCATCAACCGAGCCGATGTGGATGCCGTCATTGTAGACGGCCCCACCACCGACCACCGCCGCGTCATGGTAGCCGCCGCCAATGCAGGCAAACATATCTTCACGGAGAAAACACTGGCCACCACAATGGACGATGCCCGCGCCATTGGCGATGCCATCGCAGCCAACGGCGTCAAGTTTTGCATTTCGTACCCGCACCTGATGAACCCGTTATACCGCCTGTGCAAGCAGCTTATCGACGCGGGTGAATTGGGGCGCGTACATTACATGCGCTTCCGCAACGCACACAACGGCGCAAGCGCGGGTTGGTTGCCGCCGCATTGGTTCGATATGGACGCCGCAGGCGGTGGTGCGATGATGGATTTGGGCTGCCACCCCATGTATGTGGCTCCGTTCCTGCTGGGCAAACCCGCACGTGTGGCTTCCATTTTTAATACAACCGTAGCCCCCGCAGGCGACGACAACGCCGTTAGCGTCGTAGAATTTGAAAACAAAGCCATCGCAGTGTTGGAAACCTCCTTCGTATCCCCTTACGATGCCAATTGCTTCGAATTGTTGGGTACTGAAGGCGCAGTCACATCCATCGGCGGCGACATCAAAATCCGCACCCGCGGCAACAACAGCGAGTGGCGCACGCCAAGCCCCGACACCCTCCCCCCCAAAGGCCCCTACCCGCTGCGCATGTTCCTGGACGGCATCCTGCACAACGCCCCCATCGAATACGACATAAACATGGCCTACGCGTTAACCGAAATGTTGGAAAAAGCCTATCAATCGCACCATACGGGTAAAATCGCAACCCTATAAAATCCGGTTCTAAAATTTCAGTTGGTGAGTGACACTCACCAACTGAAATTTTTTTGGTTAACAATTGTTAACCTATTCGCTACGCCCGCGAAATAAACGTTATAATCCGCATTACATATAAAAAGTGATTTTTTATGAGGTGATCTGCATGATTAAAACATTAATGGCCACCACGCGTGAATTGGACGACCAAAACTTGGCTGTCGCCGAAATACTGGAACAATTGCAACCGGACACCTCATTTCTAAAAAATTCCTTGGCCATCGTCGCCTGCCATTATGAATTTGTCGAAAACGGCATCATTAAGACCTTGGGTGAAAAACTCCCCTACCCCTTGGTAGGCACGATTTCAATCCCTTGTGCCGCCGGGGAAGATTCCGATTTAATTATGCTTAGCGTAATGGTTATTACCAGTGACGTTACACATTTCAAAACCGTTTTGACGGATCCAGTTTTGGATGACCCCGCGGCACAACTCAAAAAAGCATATAGCAACGCCGCCGCATCAGAAGATAAAAAACCTGCGGCGATCTTTTTTTACGGGCCATTTTCACCCCTTCATACCATTGGCGATACTTATGTACATGCGCTGACGGAAGCTTCGGGCAATGTGCCCTGCTTCGGCACGCTTTCTATTGATGGTTCACTGCATTCCGAAAAAGGATATGTCATACACAACGGCGCATCTTATTTAAACCGCTGCTGCATGGTATTGGCCTACGACATGGCACCCAAGTTTTATTTTGCCAATATTTCACCCAGCAAAATCATCAGCAAGCCCGCCGTCATTACAAAATGCGACGGCAATGCATTAATTGAAGTAAATAACGATTCGGTACAGGCCTATTTAACCGGCTTGGGTATATGGGAAGAAAGCAAAGAAGCATTCAGCATGCTAACGCTGCCCTTTGTTGTTGATTATAAAGATAACTCTGCACCGGTAACCAAGACGCTTACACATCTATCGGCGGAAGGACACGCCATGTTTGCGTCCGAATTGCCGCAGGGGGGCAGCATCCAAATTGCCACCAATGAAGAAAAAGATGTACTTTCTACAACCGAAGCAATATTAAACATCATAATGGACGAAAATAAAAACGCAGCAGGGATGTTGGTGTATTCCTGTATTTCGCGTTATATCACATTGGGAAAAGACGCATTGGTCGAGATGAATTTAGTGAAGCAAAAAACAGCCGGACATATCCCTTATTTAATGGCTTCCGCAGGCGGAGAAATATGCCCCATGATTACATCCGACAACGCACTTGTCGAATGCCACGAGCCGCATACCTCCCGTGACATTCGATTTGTTAATCGCTATCATAATAATACCATCGTATTTTGCGTTTTTTAAGGAGTTTGCCATGGACACAGCAAATCAAATAAAAATGCTTGAAGCCGAGAATATAGCGCTACGCAAACAAATTAAAAAGCTCACGCGCGAAATGCGCTTGAACGAAATGCATTTGGATTATGCCGCCAATATGATGAAATCACGCTTGGCCGTAAATAATGCACTCGCACAAGTCAACGACGAACACAAAACCCGCTTGGAATTATTATTGGAATACTGCCCCAACATCATCGTTTTGTTGGATCACGACGAGAGATTGGCGCTGTCCACCCAAACACTACAAGACGCCGTTAACGTTCCCAATTTCGAATTTATACGCAACAAGCATTATAAAGAAATGTTCGGCCCTTATTTATCCGATCAAGACATGCAGGCCTTTGATACGGCGATACAAGAAGCCGCCGCAACGAATGGTTCTGTATTTTTTAATTCGTGGATTAATTTTTCGCAAACCGACGGCGCAGAACGTTTTTATTCTACCGAAATCCGTCAAATTGATGCCATCAAGGGCTTTATTTTGGTCATGATCGATTTCACCGACTACATGGAGGAAAAACAACGTGCCGAATCCGCCAGCAACGCCAAGTCCGACTTCCTGGCCAAAGTAAGCCACGAATTGCGCACCCCCATGAACGCCATCGTCGGCCTGTCGAAGGCATTGCACCGCATGGACTTGCCCGACAAACACGCCAAATATGTACAAGACATCCAATACGCATCCGAGGCATTGATTGCCATCATCGACGACATCTTGGACTTCAGCAAAATCGAAGCCAACAAAATGGATATCATTAACGGCGACTACCACCTGCACCGCATGTTAAACAATCTATATTCCATGTTTTCGGTCGTGCACAACGAGAAGGCACTGGAATTTACCATCGATATCCACCCCACCCTGCCCACTTACGTGCACGGCGACGAAAAACGCCTGCGCCAAGTGTTAATCAACCTGCTGGGCAACGCGTTCAAATACACGCAGCGCGGCCGGGTCACGTTCAGCGCATGGTACGAGGACGGATACTTGCGGTTTGATGTGACCGACACGGGCATCGGTATCCGCGCAGCGGACACGGACAAGCTCTTCCTCGCCTTCGAGCAGTTGGACTTGCGCAAGAATTACAATATCGTGGGTACGGGACTGGGGTTGGCTATTTGCCACAACCTGTGCACCATCATGGGTGGCGAAATTTGGGTCAATAGCATCTTCGGCCAAGGCAGTACCTTCTCCATCAAAATCCCGTGCGAGAAAGCCGTCGGCATCGCCCTTACCGACAAAATCTCGGCTGCGCCCTTCACCGCGCCGACTGCTCGCGTGCTGGTCATCGATGACATTGACATCAACCTGGCCGTGGCCGAAGTGGTGCTAGAAAACTTCGGTATCGTACCCGACTTGGCAAACAGCGGCGAAGAAGCCATTGCTCTGGCTCAACAAAACCAATATGACCTCATCTTAATGGATCAAATGATGCCCAAAATGGACGGATTGGAAGCCACACGCCTCATCCGCAGCACCAACGCGCACAATCAAAATGTGCCCATTATCGCGTTGACCGCCAACGTGATAAAAGGCACCAAGGAACTCTTCTTAAACAATCAAATGAACGACGTGCTGGCCAAACCCATCGACTTGGACGCGTTTAATCACGCCTTGCGCCGCTGGCTACCGCCGTCGCGTTTGATACCCCATTGAAATTTATTTGATCGATTCCAACAGTGTGCCAATCGGTCTGTTGGCGGGGCGGTTGCTTCGGTTTAATCGGAACAAATCTTGCGGCTTGCCTACCGTTAGGACATTCCGCCCTTCTTGGCAAGATAGGCTGGCTACAAAACCCACTTCTTCCAGCACCGCTTGCGTGCCGGGGCTAAAAATCCCCAACGGATACGTGAACGTCGTCAGTTCAAACCCGATATGCTCCTGGCAAAGTGCTTGGAGCTTTTTTAAATCGGCGGCGAGGCGGGCGTGGTAAGCGTCTGCGCCTTCGCCCCGGCGGATACCCGCGCCGTATTTGCCGTGCACGTCGTAGCCGTGGCTCTGTATTTCTGCGCGACCGGATTCGTGCAGGGTTTTGATTTCACACCACGTTAGATTGGGGAATTTGGCCTTGGGGTTATCCGTCTTTTGCTGCGTAAAGCGGTCGGCCGCTTCGCCGATAATTGAAAACACCGCGCGTGCGTCGTATTTTTCCAACAGCGGCAATACCAGCAACAAGTCGGCACTGTTGCCGTCGTCAAAAGTCAACAAAATCGGCTTGTCCGGCAGCGACGTGCCCGCAGTAACAAAATCAATCAAATCGGCCATGACCACCGTGGTATAACCCTGATCGCGCAAATACACCAAATCCGCCTCAAAATCCGCAGGCGTAATCCCGTACTTGCCAATGTATTTCCGCTTTTCGGTCACGAGATGGTACATGATAACGGGCACGCTGGCTTCGGCCGCTTCGGTCGATGTCAACGCTTCGGTATCGAATACAGGCTCTGTAATCGGTTCTTCTATAGGTTCCGCACGCACAGCCGCAGGGGCAACAAAAATGCACACCGTGGTTAACAGCGTGCAAAATAATAATTTCATCTGGACACCACTCCTTTTCGGGTAGTGTGTCATTTTTATTTTATTTTATGTGCCACGCTGCCGTGGTGCTTCATTTATTTACCTAGCATCCGCTCGGCCTGCTTGACCCGCAAGTCATCGCCAAAAAATTTGAACCACTTGTAATTGCCAATGAAGCGCGACACGATGCGCTCTGTGTATTGTTCTTCCAATTCGCCCAGCGTCAAGTTGGTGGAAATAACCGTGGCGCGCCCATCCAGCAACCGCTGATTGACCACATCAAACAACGCCGAATCCGTAATAATATTGGAGAACTCCGCGCCCAAATCGTCCAAAATAAGCAAGTCCGCTTCCTGCACGGCATCCAATTTTTCCTCGGTGTCATCTGCGTTGCTGCGGTTAAATTGCTGCGTTTGGATGAGCTTAAATAAACGCGGCGCGGTCACATATAGCACCGTACAACCCGTGTCCAGCAAAGCTTTGGCTATACAATGACACAAGAAGGTCTTACCCAACCCGGTCGTGCCATAAAACAGCATGTTCTGCGTGGATTTTGCGAAGTCTTGCGCCCGGTTTTCGGCAACTTGTTTTACGAATAGTTCTGCCGCTTTGCGTATAGACTCAATATTCTTGCGCGGAGACAATCCTACGTCCGGGTGCATCTCTTCGCAAAAGTATTCCGGTCGAAACGTGCCAAAATTCTCCCGTGCCAGCACATCTCCCAAATTGGACATGGTGTAATATTGGTCGATGAGCTTCTGCTTTAAGCAAGTGCAGCGCTCGGCGACGGCGGTTTGCGTGTTTACGAAACCCGTGTCCGCACACGCGGCGCATTGGTAGACATCATTCAAATAATTGTCGGGGATGCCAGCGGATTGGAACAGCGCGGCTTTTTCCTCGGCCAATTGGCTGTAAGCAGCGCGGGCGGTATCGCCGGATTGTTTAACCGCTGCGGTATCAGCGCCCAACGCAAGCCGCGCCAAGGATAACCCCAGCTTGGCCATTTCGCGGTCAATTTCGTGCACGCGCGGCAAGGTCTTATATAAGTTGGCTTGGCGGCGGTCGCGCAGGTTATGGGCGTCGTTTTGCGCGGTTTCATACCAACGCATGACTTTCTTGTAGGCGGTTGCTTGTCCCATTTATGTTTACTCCTTCGCTTCCCGTATCATATGCTCACGTTGCAATTGCTCCAGGCGGCTATAGTCATTGTTGCGTTGCGTAAAGTTGGCGAATCGGCTGGGTTTGGCTTTGGTGGCGGGTTTGATGGCCGCTGCCGAAGTTTGGCTGTGATTGTCGCGGTTGTGGATAAAAGCCTCGTCAGCGGTTTTAATGCCTTCAAGGGTCGTGATGCCCGCTTTAAACCACGATGCGATGATTTTGTCCACGTAGGTAAATTTGGGTTTGCCAATTTGCACCGCGGCGCGGTCACAAGCTTCCAGAATCATTTTTACGGTCATGGCCCATTCGCCGCGCCATTTGTCAATGTACTTGCGTTGCGTGGGCGTGGGGAACGTAGCGTTGGCCCCCATTGCCTTTAATACGGCGCGATAATCGCCGTCAAAGCTTTGTGCATAACGCTTCGCATCGTCCACGGTGGCGATGCCTTTGTCGGCCCAATCCAACGCGCACTTTTCTATGTAGCGCAGGTCGCGGTGGTCTTTTTCCGCGCAGTATTCAAGCAGGTAGATGAGGACGTCCACAGGCAAGCGCAGCCAATCGTAAAAACCGAACAATACATTCATGTCATGATAAGTCAACGGCTTACCCAACGCTTGCTCGGCGGCGGTGAATAAACAAGCCACTTCCTTGCTATTGGCACGGAAGAGGGTCAGCTCGTCTACTTCGTAATGAGGACGCTCGCCGATGGGAACCGATTGCGCGGGTGATTTGTCGGGTGTTTTCGCGCGGGCTTTCGCCGGGGTGGGGATTTTCGCCGGGGTGGGTTCGTTATGCATACCCTTGACGACGGCGGCATTCGTCCCCTCCCCCCATTCCGACACGTGCAAAAAAACAATCGTCATGTCTTCGGCATCGCCATCCAATGAAACAACGCCCATGTCTTTCCAATGCTGCCAAGCGTTATTCACGTCGGTTTCCAAAATATTAAAAAACGCCGCGAGCTCGGACGAGGATATCACCTCGCCCGCTTCTGCACGACGCCAACTATACAAATAAATCAGGGGATATAAGGGGGGGCAACCCGTCATAAAACGGTCTATAAACGGCGTAGGTACCGGCAAAACCGATTGATCGTAACCGAACATTAAACGCATTGCACCCATTACTACGCCACCTTTGTCCCACTTGTTAGGATAATCATACGCCAAAAAAGACGGCTTGAACACTAAAATTTGTCAACGAAAATCCGTGGATATCGTGCATAACTTTGTGGATAACTTTCACCTCCCGCGCGCCTTGATTCTATCATGCGGATACGCCAACGCGAAAATGTCAATAGCTAACTTATGCACATCTGCCAAAATTCGCGTTTTTTTGCGAATAGAAAAAAGCCTTTAGAATCAACATTCTTGCACAAGAGAGTTGATTCTAAAGGCTTTTTTTGAGGTGAAAAGTCTATTGACTTTTTGCTGTATATCTGGTTGCGCTTGCACACAGACGCCTGTGTATAATGTGGATAACTTTGTTTATAACAGACATTCGCCTGCTAAATGCACGTTTCCTGCGCCCATGGTTATCAACAAGTCGCCGTCGGTCAAATTTTTGCGCAGCCAATGTTCGATTGTGTTGAAATTTTCAAAACATTCCACGTCTTTGCTTAATTCGGACATTCGTTCGCCCAGCATGCGCGATGAAATATTCGGGTCGTGTGCCTCGCGTGCTGCATATATAGGCAAAAGCAGGATTTTGTCCGCGTCGGTGAAGCTATTCGCAAAATCTTCCAACAAATCCCGTGTGCGGGAATACAAATGTGGTTGGAACACGCAAATGATACGCCCGGAATGACTTTTTCGGGCGGCGGCCAGACACGCACGTACCTCAGTGGGGTGGTGAGCGTAGTCGTCGATGATGGGCACATCGTTGAAATTTCCTTTCGCCTCGTATCGCCGCTTCATGCCCTGTGATTTTTCCAAGCCGCGCTTAGTGGCTTCGGCGGGGATACCCAGCACCTCCGCTACACCAAAACACGCCAGCGCATTTAAAATATTATGCGCACCCACCAACGGCATATCCACGCGGGTCAATTTTTCCGCATCCTTCATCACATCAAATGATGCCCGCCCGCCGGTGTCATAAAAAATATTTGCAGGTGAAAAAAACATTCCCCCACTCCGGCGTTGTATTTTGTCCATTCCATATTCGATGACGCGGCAATCCAATCCTGCAATAACTTTATCCAGCCCTTGCGCCTCACTGTGAATCACCAACGCGCCATCGGGGTGGATGGTACGCGCAAACCGCACAAACGAATCAATCAGCCCGTCCATGCCGTTATAAAAATCATTATGATCGGCATCGACGTTCAAAATCGTACCCACGAATGGGTGCCAATGCAGGAAGCTGTTCCGATATTCGCACGCCTCCAGTACAAAGTATGACGAATCACCGATGCGGTTATTAATATCGCCTATTGACCTGCCGCCGATGTGCACCGTCGGATCCAGCCCCGCCTCCAATACCACGCTCGCCAATAATGCGGACGTTGTAGTTTTGCCGTGGCTGCCCGCCACACACAAAGTCCTTTCATACGCCCGTGTAATGGCCTTTAACAACAACGGCCGCTCCATCATGGGAATACCCAAGGCTTGTGCACGCATATACTCAGGGTTGTCAGGCTTTATTGCGGCAGTGTAAACAACCAAATCGTGGTCGTCTTTGATATTATCTGCAGCGTTGGGAATCATGACTTCGATGCCCGCTTGCCGCAGGTGCGCCACAGCCGTATCGCTGTTGTCCGACCCGCTCACACGGTAACCGTGCCGCAGGGTAATTTCCGCCAGCCCACTCATGCTGATGCCGCCGATTCCGATAAAATGAACGTTCTTTGCATTGCCCAAATCCAATGTACGATTCATGTGATTTCATCCCATCATTAAATTGTAGTAAAAACGTAATATATGTTATATTAACTCCATAAAACCAACATAAACGGGAGAAGGTGAAAAGTTTGCGCAAAAAAGAAATGATTGCCATGTTATTGGCGGGCGGGCAAGGCAGCCGACTGGGCGTATTGACCGCAACCGAGGCCAAACCGGGGGTACCGTTTGGCGGCAAGTATAAAATCATTGACTTTCCTATGTCAAACTGTATCAACTCCGGCGTAGATACCGTCGGTGTGTTAACCCAGTACCAGCCGTTAAAGCTTAACCAGCACATCGGCATTGGCATCCCGTGGGATTTGGATCGCCGCACGGGCGGGGTCACAATTTTGTCGCCGCACATGAAGTCCAAACAGGGCGCATGGTATACCGGCACCGCCAACGCCATCTATCAAAACGTCGAATTTATCGAGCAGTACAACCCCGATTACGTACTCATCTTGGGCGGCGACCACATTTATAAAATGAATTATGCCGCCATGTTGGACTTCCACAAAGCCAACGACGCGGATGTCACCATTGCCGCATTGCAAGTCCCGTGGGATGAAGCACCGCGATTCGGCCTGATGAACTGCGACGAAACGCAGCGCATCTACGAATTCGAAGAAAAACCACCCAACCCCAAGAGCAACCTCGCAAATATGGGTATTTACATCTTCAATTGGGGCATCCTGCGCGACGCGCTCGAACGCGACGACAAGGTGCACGATAATTCCGACTTTGGTATGCATGTACTGCCGATGTTATTGGCGGAGCAAAAGCGCATGTTCGCCTTCCCGTTCAGCGGTTACTGGCGCGATGTCGGCACCATTGAATCCTATTGGGAAGCCAATATGGATTTGATCCAAACCATACCCGAATTTAATTTATATGAAGAGTTCGACAAGATATACACCGATGCAGACCACCAGCCCCCCATTTACACCGGGCCCAATGCCATGGTGCAGGGCGCGCTCCTCTCCGAAGGGTGCGAAGTACTGGGGCAAGTCAGCGGCTCCGTCCTGGGCCCCGGTGTCATCGTCGAAGAAGGCGCCAGTATCATTGACTCCATCATCATGGAGGACTGCTACATCGGCAAAAACGCCAAACTGGAACGCTGCATTGTGGACGTAGGTTGCACGGTGGGTGACGGCGTGGTCATCGGGTGCAAAAACGAAGGCAACATCCCCAATGCCCTGCGCCCCAAAATTTACGACACGGGCATCACCGTACTGGGCGAGAACACCGTCATACCCGATGGTATGCGCATCGGCCAAAACTGTGTCATCCACGGGGAGACCTTCCCCCATGACTACCCCGACGGATTGCTCGCAAGCGGCGAAAGCATCCTGCGTGATAAAGGCAAAGAAGGAGGGACCGAAGAATGAGGGCTGTAGGCATTATTCTGGCGGGGGGCGGCAACGAACGCTTGGGCGCGCTCACTACTTACCGCACCACGTCTGCCATGCCGGTGGGCAGTTGCTATCGCGCCATCGACTTCCCCCTGAGCAACATGACCAACTCCGGCATCAAAAAGGTTGCGGTCATTACCCAGCACAACTCACGCTCCTTGCATGACCATCTTTCCAGCCCCAAGTGGTGGAATTTGGGCAACAAGCAAGGCGGCTTGTTTGTATTATCGCCATTCATGACCAACGACAACCGTGGTTGGTTCCGCGGCACGGCGGATGCGATTTACCAAAATCTCACATTTTTGAAACGCTCCAATGAAAAATATGTAGTCATCTCCTCGGGCGATTGCGTGTACAAAATGGACTTTAATGAAATGATCGAATACCACGAGCGCAAAAACGCCGAAATCACCATTGCCTACCGCCGCGTAGAAGACAGCGAGGACATCCGCAACTACGGCGTGCTTGAACTGGACGAATTCGAGCGCATGACCGACTTGGAGGAAAAACCCCTTGAACCGCAATCCGACTTGGCCAGCATGGGCGTATACGTCATGGAGCGCAAACTGCTCATCGAATTGTTGGAAATCGTTGCCGGCGAAGGACGGCACAATCTGGTGCGCGATATCATCACCCGCTATCGCAAGCAAAAGCGCATCTTTGGGTACAAATTCGACGGCTATTGGCGCAACCTGGGGCAAATCCAATCCTATTTTGATTGCAACATGGACTTCCTCAAACGCGACATCCGCGCACTCCTGACCATCGACCAGCCCTACATCTCCACCAAACCCAAAGATGAACCGCCCGCTAAATTCAACAGCAAGGCCGTCGTATCCAACGCGCTGGTCGGCAGCGGTGCCATCATTGACGGCAATGTATACCGCAGCGTCATCTTCCGCAAGGTGCATGCGGGCAACGACACCCACATCCGCAACGCAATCATCATGGAAAGCACCAAAATCGGCGAAGGCGCAACCATCGAATACGCCATCATCGACAAAGAAGTAGAAGTAGCCGCCGGCGCACATATCATCGGCACCCCGGAGAACCCGCTTATCGTGGCTAAGGGGAGTAAGTTACAATAAACACTATATTTCAAGAGGGGCTGCTTCATGTCTAATGAAGCAGCCCCGATTTAACTACGACTTTGATACAAATACAGAGAGTCTTGAACAGCTTATATTCATGGCTTTCTATGTTGCATGGGTCTGATTTTTACATAAATATGTTTCACAAAACGGTGTGCTTGCAAAAATATCTCGCTTTTATTTGCACCCTCTGTACGGCATGTGAACACGAAACAAAAACCTTAACACGGTTTCATGTTAAGGTTCTGATTTATGAAGAATGCTTATTAGGTGCGCTTTTCTCGCAGCATTCCAAACGCCTTGAAGCTCTCGGGTTGTTCTAACAGTCTAATGATTTCATCGGTACATTCATCCGTAGAGCTGTTAAAAGTATCAATCACTACATCATAAATGCCATTTTTCGGATTTAACATCGCAAGCTGACTCTCGCCCTGCCCAACAGGGCGGTCACCGCGTTCTTTTTCCCTGCGCCTTAGTTCTTCAACCGGGCAGGTTACATGAACGAATAAAATTTCGTTATCTTGGAGTAAATCAAGACATTCGTCCAACCAGCTCGGCTCTTGCAACACGTGGTCCGCTATCACATTAAGGCCTGCGTCTGAAAAAACCTTAATTGATCTGTGGAATGCCTCAATGGCCTTTAATATCCACTTAAATCCGCCCGCTTTCATAAATTCAACAAATTCATCACCCGAAAAACGTTCGCCCATTGTATGAATGAAATTATCAACGCTAAGCCAGCAGTATGGTTCTGCCAGTTTCTTTTGCAATGTCTTTGCTATTGTAGTCTTGCCCGAACTTGATACCCCGTTTAGGAAAACAATTTTACCTTTTGATATAATAATACCTCCGAAAATATAGATTTTCTTCATAGCTCATCATTACAACCATAGCATTTTGCGTACATTTATGCAACCAAAAATAAAAATGGCGTTGGGTATCGTGTAATTGTATCAACCCCACCATCCAAACGCCCTCTTTTACGTTACCTTTGACACAATTGCCAACAACTTTGAAATGCAAATTAAAAAAGTTAGTATTTCAATTTCCTGATTGACCTTAAAGCCTACTCCAATGATATGATGAAAAAACAAAGGATGTGAGCTTCATGGAGCGACTATCTGAGAATGGAGCAAAAGTTATGAAAAACTGGTTTTATTTTATCGTGGGAATCGTCGCGGTGTTTTCTGCGATTACGCACACAATAGAGGGCCTGACAACTGCGTTGCCCGCATTGAGAGAAGCTAATCTTGAGTATATGACGCAGTCCATTTTTACGTTTAACTATCATATCGTAGCGGCGGATCATTTTGGCATAGGAATTGCATTAATCATTATGGCGTTCAATAAAAACACCGCAATTACAAAGTCTGCCGCGTTTGTAGTCATTGCAATAAATTTCGCGCGTGTTGTGGTTAGTGTTATTATAATTTTTACAACGATGCATGCGTCGGGTAGTGCGGGAACCTTTTGGATACCTGCAATTGCAAATAGCGTTTGTATTTTATTGTTATTCATGGGAATGCGGGTGAAAGAAATTCCTCCGGCAAGATGATGCAGGGGGATTGCGCATGCGATTGGGATTACGCCTTTGTAAAAAATGGGTACAATATAATCCTATATTTACCTACTAAAGATATGATATAGTGGGCGTATACAATTGTATGGATAGGTGGTTGGGATGCGCATATCTTTGTGCTTCATGTTTGTGATTGCGTTAATTGCTCTTGTGGGATGCGGTAGAGACGACGATGATGTGTCTTTGCCTGCCCCCGTAAGTACCCTGCCCCCCACCACACCCCCGACCCAACCTGAAACACCCGAACCTGAAACACCCGCGCCTTCACCGGAGGACGTTGTGCCGCTTGTGAATGCGGGCAACGCCACGGACATTGAACGCGCGTTTTTTTATGCCGTGAATGCCACGCGTGTGGCGCATGGGTTAAACGCGCTTATTTGGCATGATGACGTGGCAACGGCAGCACGAGCACACAGCCAAGAGTTGGTTGATTATGACCGATGGACGCACGAAGGGGTGGACGGCAGTGGTGTAGCCGACCGCATACGACGCGAAGGTGTGCAAATCAACGCCGCCGGCGAAAACCTAGGCGCGGGTGAACGATTGGACGTGTTTAGCTACATGGACATGGCGTGGTTTATCATCTACGGCCGCGCCGATGTGCCCAACGACCCCAACAGTTGGATGGGCTCGCCCGGGCACCGCGCCAATATGCTCAACCCCGATTGGACACATACCGGGCTGGGCGTGGCCGTCGGCAACGATAACTCCCGCTTTGACTTATACATCACGCAAAAATTTATCCATTATCCTTAGCGTTCATTTACAGGAGGCACAACCATGCGCAAACTCAAACTACCCGGCAGAAAAAAAACCAAAACCGAAAAACTCACCATTAACCTAACCCCCACCGAAGTCGGGCAAATCGACTACCTGGTCGAACGCGGCCTGTACACCAACCGCTCCGACTTCATTCGCATGGCCATCCGCAAACAAACCGAATCCCACGCGGGCGATATCAGCCAATTCTTGGCCCCAGCCCTGCCCGAAACCGACCGCATGCGCTACTACGGCGGCCTGGGCCTGTACCGCCTGACCCGCGCTTACATCGAAAACCTGCGTACCTTCGACGCCAAAGTCAACATCCGCGTCGTGGGTGCTTTGTCCATAGAAAAAACCATCACCGCACAAAACCTACGCGAAGTGATGGCCAGTTGCAAAGTACACGGCAAGCTCTTTGCCGATGAGGAAATTAAGACATTAATCAAGGAAATGAACGCGCATTAATATGCGCAGCACAAACGTTCGATTTTGTCAACATTAAACGCGTCCCCTTTGCGCCGTATACTGCATCCAAGTCATCGGCGTATCCTAGACATCCGCACATGTACACACGGCTCTCACAGCAAACTTATGCAAAAGTCACTGCGTGCATCCCGTACAACACATGCCCCCGGATCGAATCGTTACCACCGGACTACAGACTCACAAAAACCTCTGGCCAGAGAGAGTCAACAACAGGAAGTACTATAACGGGTGCCCACCTGCCGCATCAAGCGCAACACATATACAATCGAATAAAAAGCCGGCGGTTGCGAAGCCATCGCAGCAACGGCAATATAAAGGAAGGAACTACCCCGCGTGCCTCAAGCCATGAGGAAACGCGTACCAACCATGCCCTTGCAAACATTGTTTGCTTGGGCATTTTTTATTTACAATTTAGCGGATGAATAGTTGATATTTTAGCGGATGAAATGTTATTATTTTGCCACTTGTATATTTAGGAGCGAAAAAAATGGCATATCGCAACAGATTTGCAGACAAAATCCTTGCCCAACGCCTAGCCGGTTCCGGCGCGGTGTTAATTGAAGGCGCAAAGGGCTGCGGCAAAACTGAAACCGCCACGCAAATTGCTAAAAGCGTCGTGCGTTTTGATGCAGACGAGCAAGTTAAGATGATGATGGACATTGACCCCAAGCTCATCTTGCCCGGCAATGTGCCACGGCTTTTTGACGAATGGCAAGAATATCCGCAAATATGGAACTACGTCCGTCGGGAAATTGATGAACGCAAGCAAAAAGGGCAATTCATCCTAACGGGTTCAGCAACGCCCGATGACACCGTTAAACGCCATTCAGGTGTTGGGCGTTTTTCAACCATGAAGATGCGCCCCATGTCATTATATGAACGCGGCTGGTCAACGGGCGAAGTAAGTCTCACTTCATTAATTAATGGCGACACACCCGCTTCCACCCCTGTTGCATTCGAATTAAATGACTTTGCACAAAAAATAACCCTAGGCGGTTGGCCTGGATTAATAAATGCAAGTGCCGAGGACGGTCTCCAATTCGCAATCGATTATATTACACTGGTTGCAAACACAGACATCAGCAATGTATCGGGCAAACAACGCGACCCGTATAAAGTCATGCGCCTGCTCCAATCAATGGCACGCAACATTTCAACCGAAGTGACCCTAACCGCCCTATCCAAAGATGCCAGCGGAAGCGACAACACGGTAAATGACGAAACCATCGCCGACTACCTCCACGCCCTTGAACGCCTGATGATTGTCGAGAACCTGCCCGCATGGAATACCCACATCCGTTCATCCGACACGTTGCGGAAATCATCCAAACGTCACTTCGTTGACCCATCATTGGCCGTCGGAGCCTTAGGACTGTCCGTAGACAAACTAACCGCCGACTTAAATTATTTCGGTCTCCTATTCGAATCGCTGGCCATCCGCGACCTACGCATATACGCCGAAGCCACCGGCGGCAAAGTCTACCACTACCGCGACTCCCGCGATTTGGAAATTGACGCTATCGTCGAATACCCCGACGGAACCTACGGCGCATTTGAAATTAAACTAGGCATCGGCGCAGTAGATGCCGCAGCAGCAAATTTAATTAAATTTGCAAATAAAATAGACACCAATAAAACAAAAGCCCCAGCAACGCTAACGGTGATTACGGGCAATGGATTTGCGCATCGTCGTGCGGATGGGGTTTGCGTGGTGCCGTTGGGGGCGTTGATCTGTTGATGTGTATGTACTTCTCGTGGTATGGTTCAGGTAGAATTCGGGAGGGTTACTCAAAATGACATTTGTATTTTCCAAAAGTTCAAAAAAAGCATTGGAACGGCTTGATATATTTACCAAGCAACGCATACGCAAGGGTATTCACAAATTGCCCGACGGTGATGTGAAGCGGTTGCAAGGCTTCACCAATTTATATAGACTACGCATAAGCGATTGGCGCATAATATTTTCAATGACATCAACAGAAATATATATCGAAGACGTACTGCCCCGCGGCAGCGCATACAAATAGGAGGCATTATTATGGTAGCAACAAGACAACGGCTCCATACATTGGTAGATATGATTGAAGAAAAAGGAATAGAAACGCTCTATAACGTTATGATTCGTTTTATACCCGAAGCCGCCCCATTTCCCGATGAAATCGCCGCTCATGCAAATGCAGCGGAAGAGTACAAACGCGGGGATGTTGTGGGTGAGGATGATATTAATTGGGGTTAATGTTAAAACAATAAAACTTTCCATTCATGAGTTCTATTATTCAGGAGTATTTTATGCAGTCTGTTGATAATTTTAAATGCGTTGTTTATATATTTGACACTGGAAAAATACAATCATCTTTTTATGGAGATGTTGTATTTTCAAAATTAATCGGCGGCAAAGAAATTACGCATAACACGCGAAAAATCGTATTTTCTCACGGAGATTTATTTAACAGTAACATTTATTCTGACATTTCTCCATTTATGATTAATGATGAATTATGTTCATTAAACAAAAATGAACGATATGACAATATCTTATATGGCGTTTTAGTAGAAGATATAGAAACAAAAATTGCAATTAATATAGACCAACGAATGAAGGACGATTTCCCTGCTTATATAGGCATGACAACAATTGATATAAAATCAACTGACTTAAGAAAACAGTTTTGGAAGATGCTTATAAGACGTTATAGCATCGAGCTTGAAACCATTACGATTTTTGGAGACAAGGAGCACGGATTCTATTTAACTGAAGAAGAGATAAAAAAACAAGGCTTCAATTTAAACTACGATGGATTTGATGGATATTGCAATGACGAAACAGGGTATTTGTTTTCAACTCGCCAATCATCTTTCATACAAGCATATACACAACTCGAAATGATAAGTGGCAAAAATGATTCCGACAGAGGTTTATTAGAAATGAATTTTTCACTGGTGAAAGAAGTTAATCTCGCAGGTGTTATGATTTGGAAAGCCATTGAAGACATACACTTGGCATACATACCGCATAAAAACGAAATCTTTGCTGATTATGCGACCATAGAATACATTTTCATGTCACTTTATCAAGCATCACAAGGCGTTGAACGACTTTTGAAAGTGGCAATTCAATTAATTATGTATGTGGATAGCGACACATCCGAAAAAGATGAATACGAAAAGCATTTGCATTCACATAATCATTTTGCATTAGTTGATTTCATTGCATCCAAAACGGATTTCGATGAAATTAAAAGTAGTAAAAACTTTATAAATCTTTTGCAAACATTCTATAAATCGGCAAGATATCATAGGTTTCGATATAGCGAAGACAATAGTCCAGAAATAGCTATGATGCAAGAACTTTGCAAAGATTTTGGAAAGGATAATTTTGATGAAAAGGCAAAACTCCGATATGGCAAATTACTTGGTAAAACAGCGCAAGCAACTTTTTCTTTAATTAAGAGGTTGTCGGAAGAACTCAATATTTACATTTATGAATTGAATTTTCAAACCAATGCACCATATGCTCTCCTCAATTATCATGGCAATAATTTGTACAAAACTTACATGCGAATAGAACAATCTAAACGCGAACTCATTTGGCATTTAATGGCAAACAAATTGTCGCCAAAACTGCAAAAATTTGCAAGTGATTTTCCACCGCTTGCCTTTGACGATGCTTACAATGTCAATTATTTGTTAAAAGAAGTAATAAATGGAGGGTGTAACGGTTCATTATTTAGCGTTGTTGATCACGAGTATAATGAACTTGCATCCAAGAATAAATCGGCTTGGCAAGCAAGAATTGATTTTATTAAATTTGTAACAAGTCCTTGGGCATGTGCAGTTGATGAATAAAATCATTTACAAATGATTTTTCTAATTGTTAACAAAGCAAAACCGCCCTTTTTACGTAAAAAGAGCGGTTTTATACAAACATTGTATTTAATCAATTCATTCAATACGACATCTTTTCCTACCCCATCAAAACCGCATGCGTCTCCTTCAACTGCGCCATGACCGGCAGCTTCTGCGGGCATTTTGTTTCGCATAGGCCGCATTCGGTACAAGCGTCGGCTACTTTGGATTTGACCCAGGCGGTACCGGCGGCGGTGGCTTTGTATAGGTTTTTGGCGTGGTCGGTTAGGCCGTGGACTTTGTGGTCGTTCATCATGTTGAAGAGGTGGGGGATGTTGATTTCTGAGGGGCAGGGTTTGCAATAGTCGCAGGAGGTGCAATAGAGCTCGGCAAGTTTTTTGTTTTCTTCCAGCATTTGCTTGACGGTGGCGAGTTCTTCGGGGGTTAGGGTGCCGGGGATGGAGGCGATTTTTGCGTTTTCTTCCACCATGGCAATGTTTTGCATGCCGGAGAGGGCCACGTCTACGTTGGGGTTGGCGAGTACGAAGCGCAGTGCCATTTCTGCGGTGCTGGCGGGTTTATTTTTCATCAGATTAAGAAGTACTTCGCTGGGGGTACCTAAGCGGCCGCCGCCTACGGGGCCCATGACTACGGTGCCTAGGCCTTTTTCTTTCATGTAGGCCAAGTTGGCTTCGTTGGAGCGGTCCAAGAGGTTGTATTGGATCAGGCAGGCTTCAAAAATGCCGGAGTCTACGATGTACTTGAGGTTTTCTGCGCTGTCGTGGTAAGAAAACATTAGATGTTTGATCATGCCCTGTTCGAGGGCTTTTTTTGCGGCTTGCAAAGGGCCGTCGGTGAGGGTTTCCCAGTGCTTGAAGCCTTTTTGGCCAATGCCCCAAAAGTGATAGAAGTCAATGTAGTCTACGTCCATATTTTTGAGGGATGACTCGAGGCGGCCTGTCCAATCGGCGCCGCTATCGTTTTCGATGGGGTTTTTGGAGGTGATATAGACTTTGTCGCGGTAGCCTTTGATGGCTTTGCCCACGGCGATTTCGCTTTGTTTGTCGCAATAATAGGGCGCGGAGTCGATGTAGTTGACGCCCAAGTCCATGGCACGGCGCATCAGGGGGATGGCCAGCTCGTCGTTGACGATGTTTTTATCGCCGTCTTTCATCATGGGCAAGCGCATAGCGCCGAAACCCAGTGCGGATAATTTTTTGCCGGTTTTGCCAAATTCGTTGTATTGCATAATTCCCTCCCGTATTTGTGGTAATATAAGTGTAACAAACGTAGGAAAGGTTTGGCAAATTATGAATGAACATAAATTTTTCACCCCCGGACGGGTGAACTTGATTGGCGAACATATCGATTACAACGGCGGATACGTGCTGCCCTATACGTTGGAAATGGGAACGACGGCGGTTTTGAAAACGCGCCCGGACCATAAATACAGCTTCACCAGCGCGAATATGCCGGGCAACGTGGTGGAAATTGCGCCGGAAGGTGTCCAATACGACCCCGCGCACGACTGGGCGAATTATCCCATGGGCGTGTTGCGGTTGATGATGGATGACGGGCACTGCATCCCCGGATTTGACATTCACTTTGATGGCAATATCCCCAATGGAACGGGGTTGTCGTCATCTGCGTCTATTGAAGTAGTAACGGCGCGGGCACTCAATGAAGTTTTCGCGCTGGGTTACACGATGCTTGATTTGGTGAAGCTAGCGCAACGTGCCGAGAATCAATTTTGCGGGGTCAACTGCGGCATTATGGATCAATTTGCCGTGGGCATGGGGTTACCCGGTCATGCCATTTACTTAAATTGCGATACGCTGGATTACCAGCATGTGCCCATGCACTTGGGCAATTATGTATTGTTGGTGATGAATACCAACAAACCCCGCGCGCTAGCCACATCCAAATACAACGAACGCCGCGCAGAATGTGATGCTGCATTAAAGGCAATAAACGAGGCCATCGCCAGCGGCAACACCGATATAACACCCCCATTGACCCACCTTGCCCACCTAACACCCGAGCAATTCGCGGCGTTGGCGCATCACATAACGGACAAAACCATCCGCGCCCGTGCGCACCACGTTGTGCATGAAAATTACCGCGTCAAGCAAGCAATCACCGCACTGGAAGCGGGCGACATGAATAAATTGGGCGTATTGTTGGTGGCATCCCACGATTCACTACGCGCAGATTATGAAGTAACGGGCACGGAACTGGACACCTTGGTGGCCGAGGCATTGGAGCACCCTGCTTGTGCAGGCGCACGCATGACAGGCGCAGGCTTCGGCGGGTGTGCCATAGCGCTGGTGGAAAAATCGGGTGTTGAAGATTTTGCGCGTGCAATGGTCGCAGGATATGAACAAATGATTGGGTATGCACCTACGATTTACCGGTGAATATTTTAGGAGGAATTAACTTATGAAAAAAGCGTTCATTGCAATGGCCTTTTTGATTTGTTTCATTTTGATCACGGGTTGCGGACTGGGCAATACGAACGAAGCACCCGCAGACGACGCGCCTGATGAAATTCTTGCATTACCCACCGAGGCGCCCCCTGAAACCGCGCCAATCGAGCCATCCAACGGCCCCGAGCCCGACATTGAACCCGACACTACACCCAACGATACCGATGGCGATACCGACACAATTGACCCCGCGGATACAACGCCCGACGCCCCCCTCCCCCCCGATGAATCTGCTGATTTGTTATTGGCGCAGCTTGCCGCAACCATCACCGCAGCTGGGCAATTTTGGGAAGACTGGTGGGCGTTTGAGGGGATATTTTCGTTTACCGACGGAGATGGCATTTTTGTTCCCACCGACCCCGACTTTCCGAGTACAGGCATGTCTTTTTCCCCATTGTTGATGACATCCGGGTTTTCCATTATGGCGGACATTCGCAATTATCTGTTGCAATTTTATACCCCCGCGCTAGTGGATACGGAAATGGACGGGATTTTTATCAAATACGAAGGCTTATTGCATTTTGCCAATGCGCGTGCGGGCTTCCCTCGGTTTGATTGGACGGATGCGACTTTTGCAATCATGGATCAATTCGGCGACAACGTTATTGTCGAAGCCATCGTGCGGCACGGATATTTCGAATTGGATCCGGGCGGATATGTTGCATTGTATTTTCATATGTACCAAGGCCGCATTCAACAAATTGACGGCGGCTCCATTGTATTGGCTACACTGGATGCATGGATGATGGGCGGCGACGAATGGGATATCTTCGCGGCGGAAATGGGCTACGACTTGCTCTTTATTGCCACGGCGTTTGATTCGTTACTTGGGTCGCTTACTGCAGTTTTTGAAGTGGATTATAACCGATTGCACGGTTGGGAACCCGAACCTTGGGGGGGTAGCCTTGTGATTTGGGCAACCGGGCCCCTCTTTCAATTGGAGCTCATCAGCCTGACCACCGACATGCTTGGAGAAGAATTAATTTATATTCCAACGGGCAGCTATGGCCGCATTGATGTGCTGCAACCGGGCGAAGGTTTCGTAATAAATAATTATATCGGCATGGGCACCCTGCCTTGGAGCGGCATCACATTCTTGGACGAACAAGGCACGCGCCATCATTTTTTTATGCAACCCGACAACAGTGATTCACTCAACCGGTATTTTATTATGTTTTTTGTTGACCGCACGCATGAATTACCTGACGATTTTGATCGATGGTGGCTTGATTGACGCAAGAACCGAAACCCATCACACCCTCCAATCGCCTACCCCTGTTCTATGCCGTAACGGCGTTGTTTTGGTTTGCGTTGTATGTGTATGTGCCGTTTGTGGCACCCTTCGGCGAAGAAATGGGCGCAAATTTGCGCATGCTGGGCTTGATTGGCGGGGCATACGGTTTCACGCAGATGGTGATACGCTTCCCGCTGGGGATTATCAGCGACCGATTGGGGCGGCGGAAGATTTTTGTGCTGCTGGGGTTGCTTTTTGCTGCCGCCAGCGGGTTTGTGGTGTTCTTTTTTCCGTCGCCGAATATGCTGTTGGTTTCGCGGGCGTTGGGGGGCGTGGCGGCCAGCAGCTGGGTGACTTTTATTGTGCTTAACTCGGCGTATCATCCGCCGGGCGAGGCTACGAAGTCTGTGGGATATTTGAACGGTGCCAATGCGTGGGGCACGATGAGCGCGTTGTTATTGGGCGGCATTATTGCGCATTGGGTGGGCGTGCCGTATGCGTTTTTGCTGGGCGGCGGCGCGGGGTTGGTGGCGCTTGCGCTTGGTTTTGGCATACGTGAGAAGCGGACGGCGCACACGGCCGACGCATCATCGGCTATACATAAAAAAACGCCCCCGCCATCCGTGAAGGAATTGCTGGGCGTAGCCAAGAATCGTTTTTTACTGTTCGCGGCGATGTTGGCGGTGCTGGTTCAGTTTGTTCGGTTTGCTTCTACGTTTGGTTTTACGCCGTTGGTGGCGCATGGGCTGGGGGCTACGCCACTGCAATTGGGGCTGCTAGGGGTAGTAGCTGCTGCGCCGGGGTTGGTGGTTTCGCCGTTGGCGGGCACGGTACTTCCGCGTGTGTTGGGGGTGCGGGGTACGCTGGCAGGCGGGTTTGTGCTGTCCGGCGTTTCAGTAGCGGTGATTCCCTTTACGCAGCATTTGTGGCAATTATTTGTGGTGCAAATCGTAGGTTCTGTGGGTGCGATTGCCGCGTTTACGCTGCTCATGGGCTTGTGCATCCGCGATATTACACCCGAACGCCGCGCTACGGCCATGGGCTTTTTTCAAGCGGTGTATGGGCTGGGTATGTTCTTGGGGCCATTTGTCATGGGTTGGTTGGGGCACAGCATTAGCCTAGAAGCCGCATTTGTCACCGCCGGAGCGGTGGGGTTATTGGGCGCTGCGCTGGTGTTTGCTCAAAAATATTGATATAAATCCGTTTTTATCATCCCGTTAAATAGCTTGCGCTTGGCGCGGGCTTTTTTCTTGTATGCGGTTTCAAAGAATTCATCTGGCGTGATGACGTAGACATTCCAACGCGTGGGGTTGAAAACGCGCCCCAATTCGGCGTAGAGTTTTTCGGCTTCTTTGACTTTGCCCAAGCGTTCGCCGTAGGGCGGGTTGATGACGGCGATGCCGCGTTCATCGGGCAGGATTGTGTTGGACACATCACGCACGGTGAAGGTGATGCAATCATCCACGCCTGCCAATTCCGCATTGGCGCGTGCCAGCTCGATGACATCTGCGTCGCGGTCGGCGGCGAAAATGGGTGGCATGGCTTCGGTTTTGATGGCCGCATAAGCAGCGGCGCGGGCTTCGCGCCATATGGTTTTGTTTAAATTCGGCCATGCTTCGCTGGCAAACTTGCGTGACAAACCGGGGGCAATATTGCGTGCCATCAACGCCGCTTCGATGGGCAACGTACCCGAACCGCAGCACGGGTCAAAGAACGTTTGCTTGCCGTGGTAGCGCGTCATTTCGATTAACGCGGCGGCCATGGTTTCCTTCATGGGGGCGTCGTTGGCGCGGGCACGGTAGCCGCGTTTATGCAGGCCGTTGCCTGCGCCCGTGGTGTCGATGGTCAGGGTGGCGACATCCTTGAGCAGCGCGGCTTGGATGGTAAATTCCGCACCCGTTTCTGCAAACCAGGATACATTGTATTTTTGCCGCAGCTTCTCTACCACGGCTTTTTTGACAATGGATTGCACGTCCGGCACGCTAAAAAGCCCCGACTTCACAGACTTGCCCGTGACGGTAAATTTGCCGTCCACGGAAATCCAATCTTCCCAGGGTAATTTTTTTGTTTGTTCAAACAGCACGTCGAAGGTCGTTGCTTCAAACGCACCCAACTTAATCAAAACACGGTCGGCACTGCGTAACCACAAGTTGGCGCGCGCAATCGCCATGGCCGCATCTTCCCCCGCACGGGGCGAAAATTCTACCCGGTTGTCCAAGCATAATACGTCGGTATATCCCAACGCCGTAACCTCGCGCTTGACTGTCGCTTCCAACCCAAACGCCGCCGTTGCTATTAATCGCATGTTGACCCCCAAAATTTAAATCCGAATTTTACAAGAATATCACATCGGCTGATAAATAACACGGGCGATGCTTGACATCCCCTACATTGTTAGAAATAATCAAATCAATTCGTTAACGATTGGAGGATATCATGCGTACTTGGTCATCTGCAAAACTACGCCCGGCAACGCGTGCCATTCTCGAGCAAATTGCCAATAAACAACACGACCCGCAAATCCGAAGCATCATATTATTCGGCAGCGAAGCACGGGGCGAAGCACACTTGGCTAGCGACATTGATATCGCCTTAGTCAGTGACGAGCCGCTAACCCGCGCGCAGCGGTTGGCATTTACCACCACATTAGACGATGGCTACCCAGAAGTGCGCGTCATCAACACGCTAACCGCTCATTTAAATACCGACAAAATCTTGGACGTGAATTATCACATCAAACGAGAAGGATTGATTATTTATGAGCGGTAAATATTCATACATCGACATTGCCCGCACAGACTTGGCCGCCGCATGCGTATGAACAAACACACGCGTTCCAATTGCAATATGAGGCAAAACTTATTTAATCACAAGTAGGCGATGTTCATGAAACTATGTGAAAAACAAACGCACCTGTTATACATATTTTTTATTTTCATTTTTTTAACGGCGCTGTGCATTGTGCGTTTTATTTTGATTGGTGACACGATGTGGTTTGCTTTGGGTTTGAGTATTGCGGTTAGTGGTTTGTTGCTGGTTATCGCGGCGGTTGATTTTGCCACGCAGGAGATCCCGGACTTTTTTCATTGGATGATGATACCGTTGGCGGTTGCGGCGGTTTGGGTCTTCCCAGAAGTGGTGCTTTTATCGCGCGTGGTAGGCGTTTTTGTTATCAGTGCGCCGATGTTGGCTTTGGCAATGGTGATTAAAGGCGCGTTTGGCGGCGGCGATATGAAGTTGATGGCCGTGTGCGGATTTTTGTTGGGTTGGCAAGCTACGTTGGTGGCTTTTTTTATTGCGGTTTTGTTGGGCGGCGGATGGGGTGTTTTACTGCTGGCCACGGGTCGTGGCAAGAAAGGGCAGCAAATTGCTTTTGGCCCGGCGTTGTGCACGGGGGTGTTTGTGGCCTTATTATGGGGCGCTGATATTGTTGCGTGGTACAGGCATCTATTATTTTTGTGATTTATAACATTGTATAAAATGAAGGAGGATTTTATATATGAACGACGCTTTTACTAAAGCATTTGAAAAACTTCGCCAGACGGGTGAAGGCCTTTTCGGCAATGCCCCAGAGACTTTTACGCCCGTTGGTATCCGAGCAGATGTGAAAGACCAAGGGCCATTTTATCACGGCACACAAGCAGCATTGGTTATTGGGGATTTAATTGAAGCCGGCCATACTTCCAATTATGACCCCACCATGATATCGAACTTTGTCTATTTCACTTCTTACAAAGAAGTGGCCATCATGGCATCCGAATCCGTGGCCGACGGTAAAAACGGCAAAATCTACATTGTTGAACCCACAGGAACCTACGGCGATGACCCCAACTTAACAGACAAAAAATTTCCGGGTAACCCCACAAAATCATATCGATCCAATGCGCCATTGCGTATTGTCGGTGAGTTGACGGAATATGAAAATTTCTTTTCACCCGAAGCACGCAAAAAAATCCTCGAACGCACACAAAAAATGCAAGCAATGAAGCCGGAAATTATTAATTAAGCATCCATCGAAGGAGTCCTTTTATGTACAAAGTCTTAACGACCCAAGGCCGCGCCAAACGCGCGCAATTCACTACCCCCCACGGCACAGTACAAACGCCCGTTTTCATGAACGTGGCCACGGCAGCGGCCATCAAGGGCGCGTTGGATGCGGGGGATTTGCGCGATGCGGGCTGCCAATTGGCCTTGTGCAACACCTACCACTTGCACCTGCGCCCGGGCGAGGACGTGGTGCACGAAATGGGCGGATTGCGCCGTTTTATGGGTTGGGATGGCCCGGTATTAACTGACAGCGGCGGCTTCCAAGTGTATTCGCTGGCCAAGCTGCGCAAGATCAAGGAAGAAGGCGTAACTTTCGCGTCGCACATCGATGGGCGGCGTATTTTCATGGGGCCCGAAGAAAGCATGGCCATCCAAGCCGCGCTGGGCACTACCATTGCCATGGCCTTTGACGAATGTCCGCCCCACCCAGCCGAACGCAAATACATTGAGGATTCTGTAGCGCGGACGACCCGCTGGCTAGCCCGGTGCAAGGATTACCTAGCGAAAAGGGAAACGGAAGGTGCATACACGCCCTTGTTATTCGGCATCAACCAAGGCGGCATCTACACCGACATCCGCATCGAACACGCAAAGCAACTGGTGGCAAATTGCCACCAGTTGGCGGGCTACGCCCTGGGTGGCCTGGCCGTGGGCGAAAGCCATGAAGATATGTACAACGTGCTGGAAGCCACCGTTCCCCACCTGCCCCAAGACAAGCCTACCTATTTAATGGGCGTAGGTACGCCGCAAAACTTATTGGAAGCCATCGAGCGCGGCGTGGACTTCTTCGACTGCGTCTTGCCTGCACGCAACGGACGACACGGGCATTTATACACTTCACAGGGCAAAATCAATCTGTTCAACGCCGTGCATGAACGCGCAGACATCCCCATAGACCCCACATGCGACTGCCGCGTGTGCGCCACCCACAGCCGCGCCTACCTACGCCATTTATTCAAAGCCAAAGAATTATTGGCCATGCGCTTGGCCGTCATGCACAATTTGCATTTTTACAATCACCTCATGCAACAAGTACGCAACGCGCTGGACGTAGGCACATTCGATGCGTTCAAAAAATCGCAATTATCCGCGTGGGATGCGGATTGATGCGGTCATAATTATTTGCTATAATTCGTTAAAATTTTCCTTGCAAAATCGAAAGGGGTATTCCCATGACAGAATTAAAAACGGAACGCGGCGATTCGGTACGTATCTCGGATGAAGTTTTAGCCATTATCGCAGGCACCGCCGCATTGGAAACCGAAGGCGTAGCTGCATTGGTAGGCCCCGGCCGCCGCGGACGCGCACGCGGCATCAGCGTCGTGGTAAAAAAACAATCCGTAATGCTGGGCATCCTATTAAAAGTCAAAGCCGAAAAGAAATTGCAAGAAGTAAGCCGTGAAGTGCAGCAACGCGTCAAATCCGCCATCGAAACCATGACCGGAATGCGCGTGGCCGGCGTTAACGTTACCGTGGTTGCATGAGTAACCCCACGCGTGTTAGTCGGCATCAAGCCCGGCGACACGCTTTTCACTTAATATTTCAATTCCCCTACCACGGGGAATGCAATGCACAGACGCTGGCCACGGCCACTGCGTCTTATTATGATGGGCTGGAAGAAGGCGATCGCCCCCGCGGGCGCGATGCCACCTACGTATTGCGCGCCACCACCGGCACACTGGATCGATTGGTGCAGTTGGATGCCGTTATCAACAACTTTTTGCAAGATTGGACGGTGGAGCGTCTTAACCGCGTAGACCTGGCACTCATGCGCCTGGCCATCTACGAAATGCTGTGCGAAAAAGACGTACCCCATGGCGTAGCTATCAATGAAGCCGTCGAACTGGCCAAAGACTACGGCTCGGACGAATCCCCCGCTTTCATCAACGGCGTGCTAGCCAATGTAGCCCGCGCCGTCAAGGACGATCAAGTTGAGTGATTTATTAGCCAACCGCAAGTTTTTTACCGTTAGCCAAGTAAACCGCTATGCCAAGCGGTTATTGGAATCCGACGCGTTGTTGGCGGGCATGTTCATAGAAGGCGAAATTTCCAACTTCACCGCACACGGCTCTGGGCATATGTATTTTTCGTTGAAGGACAATGCGTCCACACTTTCGGCAGTTATGTTCAACGGCCATGCAAGCGCGTTAAATTTTACCCCGCAAAGCGGCTTGAAAGTGAACATTTTCGGGCGGCTCTCGTTGTATGAAAAAACCGGGCAATACCAATTATATGTAGAATTTATGGAACCCGCAGGCGTGGGCGGCTTGCACATGGCCTTTACCCAACTGTGTGACAAGCTCAAGGCCGAAGGCTTATTCGACGAGGAGCGCAAACGCCCCCTCCCCCCTCATGCCCGATGCGTAGCGATTATCACCTCGCCCACGGGAGCGGCGGTGCAGGATATTCTTACCACCGCCAAACAGCGCGACCCTTCCGTGCGTATCGTCATCGCCCCCGCGCTGGTACAGGGCGAAGCCGCACCCGCTGACCTTGTCCGCGCTCTGCACGAAGTCAACAATTGGGGGCAAGCCGACGTCATCATCCTGGGGCGCGGCGGCGGCAGCACCGAAGATTTATGGGCATTCAACGATGAAGCCGTCGCACGTGCCATCGCCGCTTCCAAAATTCCCGTTATATCTGCGGTGGGGCACGAGACTGATTTTTCCGTGGCGGATTTTGTGGCAGATGCACGCGCAGCCACCCCCACAGCGGCGGCGCAATTGGCCGTGGCAGATGGAACCGCGCTATTATCCTACGTGCGCAACTTCATCACCGACCTGCATGAAACCTTGCAAGACCGATTACAACAACACTTCCACCACGCGCAATCGCTCACCCAAAATCTTACACGCCACATACAAACACGGCTGGCGCACGAGCAACTCGCGTTATCGCACAAAACAGATTTGTTGGAAAAATCATCGCCCTACGCCGCTTTTGCACGCGGCATGGCCTACGTACAAAACGAAAAAAATCAACCCATCACCTCGGCCAAAAAAATACATACCGGCAACAAAATAACCTTGCACTGGGCCGACGGCAGCGTGCAAGCGGAGGTCACCCATGAACTTTGAAGCATCCATGGATAAATTGGAAACCATCCTAGAAATCCTCGAAGCCCCGGAAACCACGCTGGACGCTTCATTGGCGTTGTACAAAGAAGGCATCGCACTGGCCAAATCCTGCGGCGAAATCTTAAAAAACACCGAAACCGAAGTACAACGCTTGCAAAAAGAAGCCGAAGGCATCTTCACAACCCTTCCGTTTGGAGACGATCATGATTGATAAAATTAACGCACGCTTGGCAGCATTACTCAACCCCATTGAGGATGCCCGCCTGCGTGATGCTATGCGTTATGCCACATTAGGCGCGGGCAAACGCCTACGCCCACAACTCCTACTAGCCGCGTGTGAAGCCGCAAAAGGCAGCTACGACGACACGGCCTTGGACTTTGCATGCTGCCTGGAGATGATCCACGCTTATTCGCTGGTGCATGATGATTTGCCCGCCATGGACGATGACGACATGCGCCGCGGCCATCCTACTGTTCATATTCAATTTGACGAAGCCACCGCCATCCTCGCGGGCGACGCGCTGCTGAACCTTGCTTACGAAACCATGGCACACCTTTGCGCAGATTTATATCGCTTTCGGCGACCGACAGCGGCCATGGCCATCATCGCCAAAGCCGCCGGCAGCAACGGTATGATTGGCGGCCAAATGCTAGATTTGCAAAGCGAAGGCACACCCATCAGCATCGAAACCCTGCGTGCCATCCATCACGGCAAAACGGGCGCGCTTTTCACCGCCGCATTGGAAGCGGGTGTGACCTTGGGCGGCGGCACACGTGTGTTCTTGCAAGGCATGAGTCAATTGGGCAGCTTGGTGGGTTTATTATTCCAAATGCGTGACGATATTCTGGATATCACATCCACGGCAAAACAATTGGGCAAGCAACCCGGCAGCGACGCCAAAAACCAAAAAGCAACCTATGTATCCCTGCTGGGCATGGAAAAAGCACAAGAACTACACGACCAACTCGTGCGCGATGTATTAACGCTCACGCAAATCCTGCCCTGTAAGACCCCCGCTTTACGCAACCTAATCGATCAAATCATCCACCGGGAGAAATAACCTTGCGCCATTTATTCACTGCCATGCTAGCCACTTCGCTGGCACAAATTTTCAAAGTCATCATCGAATATTGGGTGACGCGCTCATGGAAAAAGGCGTTAATCGTATCACCCGGTGGCATGCCTAGCTCGCATTCGGCATTAACCGTTGCCCTCATGGTATCCATCGGCATCTACGAAGGCGTTAATACCGCGTTCTTTGCCATCAGTGCGTGCCTAGCCTTGGTCGTCATGTACGACGCCGCAGGCGTGCGCCGCGCCGCAGGCGAACAGGCCAAGGCCATCAACCTGCTATTCGACAAACTGGAAGACCGCGGGCTAAGGCTCGACAAGCGGCTCAAAGAGCTGCTGGGCCATCGTCCGATAGAGGTATTCGCCGGTGCGCTGCTGGGGTTGATGGTAGCGCTGTCGGTTTGGGTGGTTTTTTGACGGCGGGTGCTGGCGGCCAAATAATTACGCAACCTGATAAATAAGTACGCAGCCATGACCAAGACCCTGGGCGCTGCCCAGACCCGCAAGGGGAAAGCGTTCCCCCTTGACCCCGCGCTTTGGGCGTTGCCCCCTCTCAATCATGGCTAAGATAAAAATCTAACTGGTTGCAGATTGCAACCAGTTGAAAATTTGCACTTGCCACTTGTTGAGTCACGCCAGTTGGTCGCAAGTTGCGACCAACTGAAATTTTGCACCAGCCAACAATCCGAGCCTCGCGAAGCATATCGCGGGGTCAAGGGGGAACGGTTCCCCCTTGCGGGTCTGGGCGGCGCCCAGGGGCTTGGCCAACAACTACGCACTTTAAAGGAATGAACCCACATGCCCACCACCCCATCACAAAAAGCACGCCGCCTTTCCAAGTTAACCGCCAAAGCCGCGGACATCCGCCAATTCCTCGTCCGCAGTCTGTCGGAAACAGGCGGGCATTTATCGGGCAATTTGGGCGTCGTCGAGTTGACGCTGGCTTTGCATACGGTGTTTACGACACCGCGGGATAAGTTTGTTTGGGATGTCGGCCACCAGGCTTATGTACATAAAATTTTAACGGGTCGTCGCAGCCAATTTAAGACGCTGCGTAAGTTGGACGGCCTTTCGGGCTTCCCCAAAATGCATGAGAGCGAGCATGATGCTTTTGGCACGGGGCATAGCTCTACGGCAATTTCTGCTGCGCTGGGATTGGCTGCGGCGCGGGATTTGCGCGGGAGCGATGAAAAGGTCGTGGCGATTGTGGGCGATGGGTCGCTTACGGGCGGGCAAAGTTTTGAAGGACTGAATAATGCGGGCCGAGCGAACACGGATTTGTTGGTGGTGTTGAACGACAACGGCATGAGTATTGGCAAAAATGTAGGTGCGTTGTCGCGGCATTTGAATGATATCCGCACGGCGCCATCGTATTTGAACGCCAAGAAAAGCACGCATCGATTGCTGGATAATTTGCCGTTTGCGGGGTCAGCCATTTCGCGGGTGCTGGAGGGTGCGAAGGACGCGGTCAAGTATGCGTTTATTAAAGGTGTGATGTTCGAAGAATTGGGCTTCCGATATTTTGGACCGGTGGATGGGCACGATATTGAAGCACTGGTAGAAGTGCTGCACCGCATCAAAAAAATCCGCGGCCCGGTGCTGCTACACGTGCTAACACAAAAAGGCAAAGGCTACCCTCCAGCAGAAAAATCGCCCGATGACTTCCACGGCGTGACGGCTTTTGATGTGACAACAGGACAACCGAAGAATAACGGCGCGCAACCTACGTACACAGATGTTTTTTCACAGCATTTATGTGCGCGGGCGCAAGCAGACGAACGCATTGTGGCGGTAACTGCCGCCATGCCCGACGGCACAGGGCTGGCCGCATTCGCACAGCGCTTCCCCAAGCGTTTCTTTGATGTGGGGATTGCTGAAAGCCACGCTGTGACTTTTGCTGCAGGGCTGGCCGCGGGGGGGCTCAAGCCCGTGGTGGCGATTTATTCGTCGTTTTTACAACGGGCATATGACCAAATCTTGCACGATGTAGCCATACAAAAATTGCCGGTCGTTTTCGCCATTGACCGTGCGGGTATTGTGGGCGAAGACGGCGAAACACACCAAGGGTTATTTGACCTGTCGTACCTTTCGCACATACCCAATTTAATAGTACTTGCCCCAGCCAATGCATTGGAGTTACAATTGATGCTGGACTTTGCGCTGGCACAGGATGGGCCGGTGGCCATTCGCTACCCGCGTGGCGCAGCCGCCCAACGTATGAATGTACCGTTCATCAAGCCCGGGCAAGCACAAACGGTGACCCAAGGACAAGGTATCGCCCTAGTAAGCGTAGGCACCATGCTAGAAACCGCCTGCGAAGTACGCAACCGCCTACAGGCACGCACAGGGCAAACGCCCAGCGTATACAACGCCCGCTTCTTGTCACCCATTGACACCCACCTGCGCGAACGGTTAAAAACATACGATCGCGTATACGTGTTGCAAGACGCGATATCGCGCGGGGGGTACGGCGAAGCGTTGCGCCTGCCGCACGTGCGTGATTTCGCCTTCCCCAATCAATTCATCGAAGCCGGCACGCAACAAGAACTGCTGACACGCTACGGACTGGATGCATCAAGCATTTTCGCTTGTATCATAAATGAAACAAAACAAAAGGAGACCACACCATGAGAAAAGTACAGAACCGCAAATTACGAAACCGCGAAATTGAAAGAAAAAAGAAAAATCGCGCAACATTGGCGGCCATCATCATGGCCAGCATAGCCGTGTTATTCGTAGCAATTATTGCCTGGACCGCGTGGGACAACCAATCGCGCCGCTGGATCATTAACTTTGCAGGGGAGCGTGTCGCAACCAACGAAGTACGCGCATTTTTGAACCCCGACCCCTCCGAAGCGGAAATAGACCACATTATTGACATTTTCATTGCCAACATGACCCTATTGCAAGTAGCAGAAAGCCACGGTATTTACTTGACCGAAGAGGATTTGTTAACGGGTTCAATGTGGGCAAATCTGCTTTTTGAGGATGCCCCTGAACACGCCGCCAACGAACGTATCATTGAAATATTAGCAGTAGAATTTGGCGACATAATCGGCCAATTGACCGATTTGTATGTACCCGAATCCTTGGCAGTCTTAAACATCAACGAAGACGAGCACCAAGCGTTGGCAGACGCACACGTCCAAGACAACTGGTACCAATTTCTAACATTGGAAACCTTCGTTTTGCTCACCGAATATGAAGACGAAATGACTGAATGGTACGCACGCATACAAAGCGGCGAAGCCACTTTTGAAGAACTGGTACGCGAAGCCAATGCGGATTGGTTAGAAGACGACCAAGAAACCCCGCTCGTGGGTATCGGCACTGTGATCCATCAATTAATGTTTGACGACGAACACGCCAATATGTTCTTCACCATGCAAGAAGGCGAAATGTCTGACATCATTGTGTGGGGCCTAGAAACAGATATTGGACAGGATTTATATATGTTGTTATATGTCGTAGAGCGCGAAGAACCCAACGAAGAAACGATCCGCCGCGAATTCCGTGAAGCTACGGTTAGCTCCGCCCGCAACGCCATGATGGGTGAATTATTAGATCAATGGATCGAAGACGCCGACTACACCATTAACCGCCGCGCAATCAACCGTATATGAAAATAGGGATTTTTCCCAATGATAGACCCGAATGTCCGGCGCAAATGACGGCGCGTGGCATTCAACGTGACCAATATGCCCGCGAGGTGCAAGCTTTTATCCGCGCCCGCGGGCATGAAGTCGTACAAGAAGAGGAAGAAGCCGATGTGTGGATTTCGCTGGGGGGCGATGGCACGATGTTGGGTGCGGTGCGCCATGCCAACGGCGTACCCGTGTTGGGTATCAACTTGGGTAATGTAGGTTTCTTGACCGACGTGGGCAAAGCCGACGGATTTACTGCATTAACGGCGTTGTTGGACGGACGTTATACCGTGCAAAACCGCATCATGCTGGAGGCGGCCAAAGGTTCCATCGCAGTAAATGAACTGGTTGCAAAGTGCAACCGGTTGACGCGCTACGAAGTACGTATAGATGGCGAGCCGCTTTTTAATTTGCGTGCGGATGGTATTATTATTGCAACACCTACGGGCTCTACGGCATACAATCGGTCTGCCGGGGGGCCTATTTTATTGCCGCAAAGTGCATCCTTTGCCATCACGCCCATCTGCGCAGTGGACGCAGCTGCGCCATCGTGGGTGGTGCCCGCAACAGGCAAAATATCTCTTATAGCGCAGCGGGATGTTTCCGTGGAATTGGATGGCGCGCTCATCACATCGCTACCCGCCGAAACAGCGCTGACTGTGCGACGCGCGGTACAATCTGCACGTTTTATCGTAACCGACAAAAACGGGGGTACGTCATGCTAACATCCCTTTCCATCCAAAACGTGGCATTGATTGACCGCGTACAAGCCACTTTCGCACCGGGGTTGAACGTGTTGACCGGCGAAACAGGCGCGGGCAAATCCATTGTCGTGGATTCGATTAACTTTCTGCTGGGGGAGCGCCCTGCGCGAGATTTTATACGGGCAGGCGCAGCGTTCGCATCGGTGGAAGGCATTGTTGAAATAGACGACCCGCAAACCCTTGCCGCATTAACGGAGCTGGGCTTCGACGCGCCCGATGGGCAATTGATGTTGGAACGCGTCATGCAGGCGGGGGGCAAAAGCACCTGCCGCATCAATGGGCGCACCGTGGCAGTGGGCATGCTCAAAGAAGTTTCGTCGTACCTCGTAGACGTGCACGGCCAGCACGAGCATCAATCTCTGTTAAACGACACCAAGCAAATGCAACTGCTGGATTCCTTCTGCGGCGACGAATTGGCCGCGAGCAAATCGAAACTCGCCGACTTGCTCGCCCGCTACCGCGACAACGGACGCAAGCTAAAAGCCCTGACCGGCGTGGGTAATTCCCGCAACGAGCAGCTCGATTATTGGAAGCACCAGCTACAAGAAATCGAAGTCGCCGCGCTCAAAGAAGGCGAAGAAGAAACCCTAACTGCACGCCGCAACCGCCTGGGCGCACTGGAGAACCTCTCCGAAAACACGCGCCGCGCGTTATCGTTGTTATACGGCGGAGCAGAATCGCAATACGCCGCGCTCGACCAAATCGGCCGCGCCACCGCGCACGTAACCGAACTAGCCAAGTTGGATCCGGCCAAGGAACCCCTCGTAACGCAACTAACCGACGCGGCTACCCAACTGGCCGATGTCGCCGCCGAACTGCGCAATTACATAGACGAGTTGGACACCGACCCACAGGAGCTCGACCGCATCGAGTTGCGGCTCGACATTATTTACCGCACCCAAAAAAAACACGGCCCCACGCTGGAAGCCGTGTTTAAGAAAGCCGCGCAATTAACCGAAAACATCCACAACATTGAAAACAGCGACGAAGAAATCGCCCGCTTGACCGCCGTCAAACGCACCCTCACGCGTGAAATTACCGCCGTATGCGATGATTTATCTACCACGCGCGCGTACCATGCTTCTGCCATTTCTGCCGATATTTGCAACGTCCTGCGCGACTTGGGTATGCCTGCCGCGCGGTTTGAAATTGCCGTGGGGCGCAAGACGGCATTCAACGCCGACGGCAACGACCAGGTCGATTTCATGATTGCCCCCAACCCCGGCGAGCCGATGAAACCCCTCAAGCGTGTGGCTTCTGGTGGCGAAATGTCGCGCATTATGCTGGCCATTAAAACCGTGTTGGCCGATGCCGACCGCATCCCCACTGTCATCTTCGACGAAGTAGACGCGGGCATCAGCGGCCGTACTGCCCAGCAAGTAGCAGAAAAACTCGCCGTCATATCCCGCCGCCGCCAAATCTTGTGTATCACCCACCTGCCGCAAATCGCCGCCATGGCCGACACGCATTTCTTCATCGAAAAAAACACCGCACAAACCGATGACGGCGAGCGCACCATCACCCACGTAGACGCCCTGCCCCCCGACAATATCGCCCCCGAATTGGCGCGCCTGACCGGCGGCGCACAAATAACCGAAGCTACCCTACACGCCGCACAGGAAATGAAGGAACAGGCCAACGCATTAAAGGAGCGGCAAGCATGTTAGACAACCACGGTTTTGATATTTGGGCCAACGGCTACGACCAATCCGTCAATGCGTCCGACGCGGACAACGACTACCCCTTCGCGGGGTACAAGAAAATGATCAACGCCATCTACGGCACGGTCATGCAAAAACACCCCGTTAAAGTGCTGGACATTGGTGTCGGCACCGGCACGTTGGCGGCCAAACTCTATGAAGGCGGCAACGAAATTACCGCCATCGATTTCTCGCGCGAAATGTTGGACATTGCCCGCGCCAAGATGCCCAACGCAACCTTCATCCAACACGACTTTACCCAAGGCCTGCCCGCAGAAATCGCGTCTGCTAAGTTTGACTTCATCGTCAGCACCTACGCCCTCCACCACCTCACCGACGATGAAAAAATTCCATTCATCAAGGCCTTGCTACACTGCATCGATGAAACGGGCATTATCCTCATCGGTGACGTGAGCTTTCCCGACCGCGCGGCGTTGGAACAGTGCGCGGCATTGGCCGATGACGAATGGGATGATGAAGAGTATTATTTTGTCTTTGAAGAATTGCGCGCGGTTTTGCAAGGCGATTGCACAATGTCTTATCATCCGTATTCGCATTGCGGTGGGATTTTGGAAATAAGTCGCCGTTAGTCGCGCGTGGTTTTACCGAAAGTCATGGAACGCAGAACTCCCATGACTTTCAGTTTACCGAATGCTTCCCGGCAGTTGGTGGCAATTTGCAACCAACTGCTTTTTTATTCCGTCGTAGCTTCCGCCGCGGCTTGCCGCATCCGATGATCCATCATCAAATTCGCAGCCATCCCCCCAGCTACCAGCACCCCGCCAATCAAATTGCGTGTGCTAAACGCCTGCGTTAGGACAATGTCAATGGCCACGCCCGTAAACACCGTGCCCACGAATATCAGCAACGTTAGGTAAAACGCAGAAATACGCACGGCCACGACATTGCCCAAGAAAACCACGGTCACGCCCAGCACGCCGCCCAAGTATATCCACCAATCGCGGGAGACAAATTCGCGGGATGCAGACATGACCGCCCAATCAATTTCGCCGCGCCCTAATAACGCAAAAGCCAACACGGCCACCGCTAGCCCAATGAAATAATTGTAAAACACGCTCACGTAGCCGCCGGTTTTCTCGGCCAGCTTGGCATTGAGCGTGCGAGACAGCACAATACATACCCCAGCCAAGAACGAAATGATCACGGCCACCATTTCGAAGCCCGTGATCATGGCGGCGATGCCCGCTACAATCATCACCAACCCCACCAGCTTGCGCCGGGCGAAGGGGTGTTTTTCCATGCCAAACCAACCGAATTGGTCGATGAGTAGCCCCGCAACGCTTTGCCCCAACAAGCCCAATGCTAGCAACGCCGACACACTGATGCGCCCAAACGACACGTTATTGAACACAGTCGTCAGCACGCCGATGGCCCCGCCCAAGTATAAGTACCAAGCAAACCGTCCGGGAAAGAACCGCTCCCGCTTGATCCACACCGCGGTGCAAATCACAATCAACCCCACAATGTGAATCACCACCGTGGCCGAATACACCCCATAAAACGACGTCAACCCGCCGTTAAACGCCACCATCACCGATATAAGCACACCCATTAACAAAGACAAAATGTAAAACACATCGCTCACTCCCCATTACATTCTTGTTACAATTGTACACAAGACGGTTGACACCACGCGATGACATATGTCACACTACACACATGAATGTACATAGAATTACCGAAGCTGACCATAGTATTATGGCAAAGTACGGCTTGCGGGCAGCAGATTTTCCTACAGCGGCACGGCTCTCTTCCACAGCCGGGGCGTATTTGTCACGCGAGGGGGAAGCCCTGAGCCATGTATATCTCGTACTTTCCGGCAAGGCAAAAGTTTTATTAAGTTTATCCGATGGCAAGCAATTACTGCTTGCCTATTTTATTTCTCAGGGAATTATTGGCGATATTGAACTGATGACCGACATAACCACCCACGCCGCCACCTTGCAAGCCGTAACAGACCTCGAATGCATTGCCCTTCCGCTGGACGATTGCCGCGCACAGTTGAAGCATAATGCCGCTTTCGCCAACGCCATCGGCAAGGAATTGGCCGTCAAATTACACCAACGCGCCATCAACGGCACAATAAACACCTTGCAACCATTAGAAACTCGATTGTGTGCGTATATATTCCAAACGGCCATAAATAATATTTTTGACGAAAAACTCACCGAAGTCGCCGCCGTCATGGGCGCCAGCTACCGCCATGTGCTGCGCTGCTTCACCCAACTGTGCACGCAATCCATTTTAATCAAGCAAGGCAAGACGTATCATGTTAATAATCGAAGCGCGCTAGAGGCACAAGCCGGCGACCGTTTCGCGTGGGATTAAATGTCCATATATAAGGAGGAGAACGCCTTGGTTCAATTACATAACGAAAACTGCATACCTATTTTGCAGCAGGCCGCCACAGACAGCATCGATTTGATACTTACCGATCCACCGTATGGCTTGGGTACTTTTATGCGGGAGCGCAACACCAACTTGGACGCCATGCGCCCCAATTTTTTCGCTACCGCCGGTTGGGACGACTTGGACGAGGATGAATGGGAAGCCTCCATGGACACCTTCTTCCGCGAAGCCGCACGTGTGGTGCGCAAACGCGGCGCATTTATCGTATTCATGTCCATCATCAAAGTAGAAACGTTCATCAAAATTGCCACGCGCCACGGATTGTATTACAAAACCACCGGCATTTGGCACAAATCCAACCCCATGCCGCGCAACATGAACCTACATTTCATCAACTCGACCGAGACATGGGTCTATTTTATCAACAACAAAAAAACCGACACCGACAAAGAACTGGCACGCACGGGCACCTTCAACAACGACGGTGTTCCCCTACACGACTTCATTGAATTGCCCGTTTCCCGTCAAACCGGACGCCCAGAGGACAAACACCCCACACAAAAACCCGTACCCCTCATGGAATTTTTTATCAAAACCTTATCTAACCCCGGCGATACCGTCATGGATCCCTTCATGGGTAGTGGTACCACCGCCGTAGCCGCCATCAACCTCCAACGCAACGTCATCGGTGCCGAAATCCGCGCCGATTATTTCAAAATGGCGCAAAAACGCACCGCTTTGTTGCAAAAAAAATAGCCGTGTACTATAATCGCGTGTAACGAACAAAATTGCGATTACTGGAGGGCTATGCATGGTTATTGCCGAACGGTTGCGTCTTTTGCGGCGGGAAAAGGGACTCAGCAAGCGTGAGCTGGTCAATATGTTGCCTCTCAACTACAGCACCTACGCCAATTATGAGTCCGGATTCCGCGAGCCCAACTCCGAAGTATTGCAATTGCTTTCGCGCCATTTCGGCGTAAGTATCGACTATGTCATCGGCGCCACCGAGAACCGCATGCGTGCCGACGAAGTGGCCGTGCTTACCGACGCAGAGCACACGCACATCATGCAATACCGCACGCTGGATGCCCATGGCAAAGAGCTGGTAGATATCGTATTACAAAAAGAAGCAGATCGTCTCAATTTCCCCCATACGCACATCGTCGTGGGCGCACACCAAGTGGTAGATGACCGCTGGATTGTGCTCAAGGCCTACCACCAAAAGGCTTCTGCAGGCTTGGGCAGCTACCTCTCCGATGAAAGCGACAAAGACTACGAGCTCATGCGCTTCGCCGCCACCCCGGTCAGCGAAAAAGCCGACTTCTGCATCAAAATTAAAGGCGATAGCATGGAACCCAAAATCGCCGACGGCGACATCGTGTTTGTCAAAGCCGCGCCCAAAATCGACGCCGACAACGTAGGCATCTTCGTCTACGACGGCGAATCATATTGCAAGCGCCTGCGCATTGACCATAAGCGCAACCAAATTATGTTGGAATCACTGAACAAGGCCTACGCACCCAAATATATCGAAAACCCCGAATCCCTGCGCACCGTAGGCCTAGTAATTGGGATCGCGGAATAAAAAGGAGCGAACATCATGTTAGTCGGACTCATCTTACTGGGCGTTCTGGTCATTTGGAACGTCGTCACCTTCATGCTCTACGCCATCGACAAAAAACGCGCCAAAAACAACGAATGGCGCATCAAAGAAGCCACCTTAATCGGGGTCGCATTCCTGATGGGTGCGGTCGGTGCCACACTGGGCATGTCCATGCTGCGCCATAAGACCAACAAAATCAAATTCAAGATTTCGGTGCCTGTGGCACTTGTACTTAACATAATTATCATCCTCGTATTCGCCTTGCATTTTGTTGGCGTCTACGAATTGCCCTTCTTACCTTACGTAGGATAAGCTATGATTACCTACGGGGAAATCCCCGACAGCGAACGCGATAAGATTTACCAAGATTTTGCCGCCATTAATGCGCGGCAAAACTTGGTGCAGGACAACATTGCACATCGCTTGTCCACACATATCAAGTTGCTAAATCGCGCCAAAGAAGTCGGCTGCACCCAATCACACCTGCGCACCCAAGGCAAGAAAAACGAACGGTTTTATGAAGGGTTCGGCTTTGTTGAAATGGGGCGGCTCGTGGAATTTGGCGGGCAACCCGGTTTTGATTCGGTGTTTTACCAAATGCCAATAAAATAAACATGAAAATCCCCACACTTTATCGGTGGGGATTTTTTATATGCGAATCAATATTTACCTGTAGCTATTTGTCGAAAAAAGTATATAATCGCTCACAACCGAATACTGTTATTTTATATTATAAACAAGAAGGAGCGCATGATGAAGCTTAGATATTTGCCCAATACCATCACCCTATCGCGGTTTGTTTTGGTGGCTTGTTTGATTTTTTTGGTGCCGTTGTCGGTGGCCAGCATGATTGTGTTTACGATTGCCGGGGCAACCGATATGGTGGACGGATTTATTGCGCGCAGCATCAAAAACGCCCAAAGCAACTTGGGCGCGGAGTTGGACAGCATGGCCGATATGTTTATGGTTGTGGTTTCTGTTTTTGTTATCGTTCCCGCCATGGATTTGTGGGCCCCCATATGGCCAGCGATATTGGTTGCGCTTACATTTAAATTGATGTCTGCGGTGCCGGGGTTACTCAAGCATCGCAAGGTTTTCTTCCTGCATACTTTGGCCAATAAGGTGCTGGGATTGGTGTTGTTTATTGGGGGGCTGCTTTATTTCATCTTCGGCGGGGCTTTTGCAATCAATGTTTATTTTGTGTTCTTGATTGCGGCCGTGTTTGTGGCGACGGTGGAAGAAATGGTGATCATCAGCCTGCTGAACAACCCGAACAAGGATATCCGTGGTTTTTGGCAAATTGGAACCATCAACGCGGCGTTTTTGCAACGCAAAACGGATTAAAGAGGAAACGGCGAGCGGTGAAAATGCAACCTTATAACGAACGCCGACAAACATGGAAACTTGCATTAAGACCGCTGGCGCGTATTATTTTGTTCGCTTTGCTACTGTCATTTTGCCGAATGTTGTGGGGCGCAAGCTTTCCGCAACATTCAGCGCTGGGTATCATTTGTGTGCAAGCAGCGGATGCGTTGCCGTCGGTTTATGCGCCCGTGCGCGCGGTGACGGAGAAAGTCGGGCTTGATGTGATTATCACACACCGCAATTATTTTGTACGCACGGACGATGGGTCGGTGTTGCATTTTATTGCGGGGCGCGGGTATGCCGTGCATTTTTATGCTGACCGCACGCGGCGCATCATCCCCTTTGCCGACGGCGCAACGCCGATTTGGCATGATGGCAACCTATACATGTATGCACACGCACTGGCCGATATATTCGATTGGGTATATATCACACCGCGCTTTCACCCGATTAATATCACGGCGGAAGCGCGGTTTTTATATAATCAAGCCATTGTTGCATTGCGGGGCGATGATTATATTTTTGGACAAAATGTGCCGCCCCTGCGCGGCATGCGGGTAGGTACACGCGGCGATTTGGCCCGGCATGGATGCGGGCCGGTGGCTGTGTACAACGCATTGTTGCACCTGCATCAAAACCACCCGGAGCAACAAACAGCTGCGCCCTGCATCGCCTACATCATCCGCTACTTGGACTACAACGGCGGCATCAATTTGGGCGGTTTGGCCGGTACGCATCCAGAGGTGCTGACGGCTTACCTACAGCGTTCGGGGCATAACGCGGAATTAATCCTTGCGCCGACTGGTTTGGACACGCACGTGCGGGACGCAGTTGTGACAATCCTATTGTACGGGCAAGTACGGGGCGGGGCATTTGTACATTATGTAAAAATCCGATACGACGCGGGGCGATTTTGGGTGTACAACGAATTCGGCAACGACACGCACCCGCGGGTGTATGATTCGCTGGATGCGTGGGTAGCGGAGCGCAGGTATCGGGTGGTGGCGTTGGTTACGATAACAAATACAACCGATGCAACGCGCGGGTACAGATGAGATATAACATTTTGCCGCCTATGTTTTTTAATTGGCCGTATTCCGGGCAGATGACCGCGTCAAATTCCAGCCCTTTGGCGTAGGGCACGGCCATGATCATGATACCGGGGCCAAAGCGGTGGTCGGTGGAGTCGATGAGGTGTATGGACAAATCCGGATCCGCTATTTTCAAGTCCGCGTGGAAGGTGCGGGCTTTTTTTGTGTCTGTGAGTAGTATGCCGATGGTCTGATATTCGGGGGGCAGCGCGGCGAGGATTTCGCATGTGGCAGCAGCAGGTTGGCCGGTCAAATTAATAATTTGCGGCTCGTCGCCGTGGCGCATATATAGGTTTGCTTCATCGGCGTGGCGCTGCGCCTCGGGCAGGAATTGCGCGGCGAATCGGTTAATTTCGTAGGTCGAGCGATAGCTTTTGGTCAGCGGGATGACTTGTGCTGTAGGGTACAGGGCAGCCAAATCATTTTCGTGGTGGACGTTGATGCCGGGGTACAGGGCTTGCCGCACATCGGCCAACAGGGTGAAGTGGCTTGCGGGGTACATTTTTTGCAAGATGCGGTGTTGTAAGGGGGTAGTGTCTTGTGCCTCGTCCAACAGGATGTGGCGGACGGTTTTGTCGGGTGCGGCGCGGCCGGTTAGCAGGGATATATATAGAAGCAACAGCGCGTCTTCGAAGTATAGAGATTCCTGCTTGAGCGCTTCGTAAACATAGCGCATGGGGGTGGTTTTGGCGGGGGCGAAGGTCTTGAGCGCACGTTCATAGAGTTTTTGCGGTGAAGGAGATAAGCGGTTGCGCAGGTCGGTGATGACGATAAGTTTTTCTTCTTCGAAGCGTGCGCGGGCTTCTGCATCGGTTAGGGATTCTTCGGTGATGGACTCGAACAGGGCGGTGATGGATTTTTTGTTGAGCCGATAATACCCGGCAAAGCATTGGTTCACGTAGTCGATGACACGGGCGGTTTTGCCCGCGAGGGTGGATGCGGTGGTGCGGTTGGCGTACAACGCGGCCAACCGTTTGCGGTCGCAGATTTTGTCGGTGTTGAAGTACACATCCTCGTCCAGCGCGGGCGCGTGGTTGTTGACAGTGCGTTCCAAGTGATCGAGAAACGCGGGGGAATATTTATGTTCCAACCACGCAAGCCGTTCACTGGCACCACTTTTCGCCGCCGACAAAAATTCAATAAGTTCGTAGTTGTCCTTGAATGAACGCCTAGAATGCGCGGAAATAAGCGCACAAAAATCCATATGCGCCACATCGTCCTCGCCCAAATCGGGGATGATGCCTTCGATGTAAGATGCAAACACCGACCCCGGCGAGAAAATCCGCACCTTGGCCGAAGACAGCGTGCCGCGATGGTGGTACAGCAAATAAGCCAGCCGATGCAACCCCACCGAAGTCTTGCCGCTGCCCGCCGGGCCAAAAACCAGCACCGAGTCCGCTTGCGACCGTATGGCATGGTTCTGCTCGCGTTGAATAGAATGGATGATGGTCTTGATTTTGGCGTCTGATACCTTGGACAGCTCGCGCCGCAGGATGTCATCCTCTACGGCCAAATCGGAGTCGAAGTAATATTCCAGTTTGCCTTTATCGATTTGGTAGTGGCGCTTTAACACAATCTCGCCGGATATGGTGGGCGCTTCTTTCACGGGCACGACAAAAGACGCATGCCCCACGCCGTAGTCGTAATACAACGACGATATCGGCGCACGCCAGTCGTACACGTGGAATGTTTGCATTTTTTCATCAAAAAGGGAATGCCGCCCGATGTAGATTTCTTCGCGCTCGTCGTAGCCTTTTTCAATAAAATCCACACGGGCGAAGTACGGCGTATCCATGATGCGCGACAACCGCGCTAGTTCTTTGCTGGTTTCGCCATACGCAACCTCGGTGGCGGATACCTCTTGTGCGTACATGGTCAGCAATACCACATCGTCAAAATCGCGCACAACGTGCGTTGCTTTGGACATGAGACGACGCGCTTCTATTACCCCTTCTCGCCGGGCGCGCAAGCCTTCGGTATTTTTATTTATTTGCGCCAAGATTTCTGCGCATACGGTTTGTAGTTTTTGTTGTTCATGCTCGTTGGAAATTATCATTAATGCCACCATTTTTCCGTAGAATTATTCTTGCTATTTTATAAGATTTTCCCTATAATGTCGATACAAGCATGTCTACATAAATGGGGCAAAAGCCATGGACACGTTGAGAAAAACAATTAAAAAATTGTTGCCGTTTTTTTTTGGCGGTTTAATCGGCTTGCTTTTGTCTTTATTAAACATTCGAATACCTTTTTTTCATTTAATGATGATTTTTGCTGCTTATATAGGAGCAGTGATTTTTCATATTGTCGTGCATGAAGCAGGGCATATGATAGGCGGATGGTTAACCGGATATAAATTTGTGTTGTTTCGCGTGGGGTCACTGGCATTAATACGGCACAACCATACCTTTCAATTCAAAAGATACCGTATTGGCGGTACCGGCGGGCAATGCCTGATGGAGCCGCCGAATGTACATAACGAAGATCATCGCTTTCCATTTTATTTGTACAATTTAGGCGGCGGGTTGTTAAACATTTTCATTTCTACTTTATTTGTGGTTTGGGCTTGGCATACACCGGTACCTGTTAGTGTTGTGTTGATTGTTTTTGCTGCTATTGGCTTTTTTTTAGGTGCAACCAACTTGATTCCGCTTACGCTTAGCGGTATAAGCAACGATGGACGTAACGTGTTGTCCTGTGCAAAAGATACGCGAACGCATCGTGCCACATGGATTCAGCTTAAATATGCCGCATTAACGACCCAAGGCGTACGGCAACGCGATATGCCCGAAGCATGGATTAGCGACATAGGCGATATTTCCAACGAAGCAATTGGCTTTTTGCATTGCTTGCAATACGATCGGCTCATGGACAACGAAGAAGGTCAGGCTGCCCGCATCCTTGCTTCCGCGATATTATCCAACCCCGGCAAAATGATGACCCTGCACCAATACATATTACAAGGTGAATTGTTATTTCACGAACTCATCAACGAAAACCGTGCCGAAGAAGTTGAGCGCATGTATAACCAAGCATTGCAAGCAGTTTTGGCATCGGTAGCCACACAACTAAATGTATTGCGCCTGCATTATGCGTGCGCATTGCTATATGAAAAAGACCACACCAAAGCACAAAAAGCATTAGAGGCCTTCAATAAAGCTTGCGCAAACCATGCCTTTGCGGGTGAAATCCCCGGCGAGCTTTTTTGGATACAAGCAGTAAAAAATTGCGGTCAACCCGCATCAGGAGGTTCAAATGAAAGCAATTAAGAAGAAGTTGGCAACGCTGGTCGCGCTTATCCTCATCGCGTCCATGATTATGCCCGTTGCCGCGCACGCCAACCCCATGGACAGCGTACCCCAACGCATTGAAGACAACCAGGTGTTTGTCCAACTGCGCGCAGCGGCCTATGCCCACGGTTGGAACGTAGTATGGCACAGCGAAACGCGCGAAGTATCGTTGATTAACGATGTTGGCTTTGTAGAAACGTTATTGTTGGCCGACTTAGTAGAAGCGTTGGGCGGTTTTGTAGAGCGCGGCGTAACGTGGATACCGATTGAGCTGGCCATGGCTATCTTTAATGCCATTAACATGGCCTTGCACTTGGACGAAGACGCACGCGACATTGCGTTGGCCGACTTCGACTTCCTTACCCAATTTATATTAGACAACACCGCATGGGAAGATATGATTGGACGCTCGTTCGGCATTTCATTTATAGAGGTTATGGAGATTTTCCGTGACGTTATCGAGCAAATGGAGCCGATTTTCCTTAGCTTCCCCGAACAAGAAAATTATGACCATTTCCGCACGATGGTGCCATACCACAGTGGCTTGACCGCGCAAGAACGCGCTGCCAACCATTTATTCTTGTTATTGAATGACTTGAGTATATTCTTTGGTGGTTTTGGCCATTTGGGCGTACGTTATTTGAATGCGTATAACATACAAGCCATTGGCATTACGCGTTTGATGAACAGCTTGGCCGAAGCAGGCGTTACCAGCCATTCAAACAACCTGAGAGCAGCGACATTCTTGCACCCGCAAGCCGTTTGGTTCTATGGTGAGGTAGACGCATCGGGCGATAATAATCCGACCCCCATTGTGGAAGGCAACATCACCACTTTTATTATGAATGAAGCAGGACAACCCAGCGTGGCTTACTTGCGCTTTGAAACATTCATGACCGATTTAGATTATGACGATGCCATCCTGCTGCCTTTCCTGCAAGAAGTGGCCGACTTTGACCACTTGATCATTGACGTACGCGGCAACGGTGGCGGCTTTGTATACTACGTTACCGGCATGATTGTGCGCCGCCTGCTGAACGAACCCACCGAATTTGGTTCATTCGAATTCTTCCGCGGTGGTGACGAAGCGATGGCAATGATGGAAGCCATCCTGGCAGATTCGCAAGCAAGCGAAAGCGAAGAAATCGAATTGATGTATGCACACATCATGGACGCAGCAACCTTTGTGGCCGAACGCAA
>WQVD01000021.1 GCA_009781755.1 Defluviitaleaceae bacterium
CGCTCTATGATTTCAATTTCGTCTTTCAAACTAATGCCGTTTTTTAGAATAGCATAATTCACAGACCCATCCGTAACAATATTGCTTGAAAAAACAATATGTGATTGGGTTTCATTGCGTTTGTCAAAATACATTCCATCCTGAACGGAGAAGTGCCATTCTATAAGATTTAGCACGTTTATACCTCCAAAATATAAATTATTCGCACGTACCACGGGCTTGTTACAGTACATGCCGATTTTACCACGCAATTTCAGATGGTGGCAATTTGCAACCAACTGAAATTCACCATTTCCAACCGGTGGCAATTTGCCACCGGTTGATTCCCCTGTGCCGACAGTGTTATGGGCATCGTTTGACAACGCGCAACCAATTATTATACGATGCAATCGGAAACATATATTTGCATACGAAAGGGTGCTTTTCATGCCAATTCCAACCCCCCACATCACCGCCAAAGCGGGCGATTATGCCAAGACCGTATTCATGCCCGGCGACCCCCTGCGCGCCAAATTTATCGCAGAAAATTACCTGGACAATCCCGTCCTTGTCAACGAAGTGCGCGGTATGTTGGGTTATACCGGCACATACAAAGGCAAGCCTGTATCCGTACAGGGCAGTGGCATGGGCGTGCCTTCCATCGGGATTTATTCATACGAGTTGTACAATTTCTATGGCGTAGAAAATATCATCCGCATTGGCTCTGCAGGCGCCATCGGCGCGGAGTCGGGCTTGAAAATCGGCGATATCGTCATGGGCATGGGCGCGTGTACGGACACGGATTTTGCCCGCCAATACAACTTACCCGGCGATTTTTCGGCCATCGCTTCCTATGAATTGCTGCGCAAGGCACAAAAATCTGCCGACCAATGCAACATCCCCATCAAAGTAGGCAATGTCCTAACGACCGATATTTTCTACGGTGACGATGCCGAAATGCTCAAAAAATGGGCAAGAATGGGCGTACTGGCCGTAGAAATGGAAGCCGCAGGCCTATACATGAATGCCGCCCGCGCAGGCAAAAACGCCTTGTGCATGTGCACCATATCCGATGTCATTTTTACTGACCAAGCCATGCCCGCCGAAGCCCGCGAAAAATCACTGACCGACATGATGGAATTGGCAATGACCATGCTCATTGTGGAGTAACCCACGTGCTTGAAATTAAGAACCTAAGCAAAATATACGCAACCCCCAACGGCCCCCTGGCTGCCCTGCGCGACGTAAACGTGCAGGTTGGCAAGGGGGATATTTTCGGTTTTATTGGGTTGTCGGGCGCGGGCAAAACCTCGTTGGCGCGGTGTGTGTCTGTTTTGGAACGTGCCGACGCGGGTGCTATCTTGCTGAACGGCGTGGACTTGACCCGGCTCAAAGGCGCCAACCTGCGCCAAGCCCGCCGCAACATGGGCATGGTGTTCCAGCATTTTAATTTGTTGATGAACGCGACGATTTTCGAGAACGTAGCCTTCCCACTGCGCATAGCGGGGTGGCCGCAGAAGGAAATCACTGCCCGAGTGGAGCATCTATTAGAAGTCGTAGGCCTGACCGACAAGGTCAAAACCTACCCCGCCACGCTCTCCGGCGGGCAAAAGCAACGTATCGGCATCGCCCGTGCCTTGGCCGCCGAGCCGCAACTTATCATCTGCGATGAAGCAACTTCTGCTCTCGACCCTGACACCACGCGCTCGATTCTAACCTTGCTCAAAAAAATCAACGCCGACACGGGTGTGACCATCATCGTCATCACGCATGAAATGGACGTAATCAAGACCCTGTGCAGCCATGTAGCGGTCATGGAGGGCGGCGAAATCATCGAGCAGGGCAAAGTCATTGACGTGTTGACCCACCCACAAACCGAAACGGCGCGCCGTTTCTTCGCCAAAGACCACAGCGAAGAAGGCTGGTTCAAAGCCGTGCAAGAAAACAAAATCGGCCATCAGGTATTTCGTGCGGTATTCATCGGCGCGGCGGCGCGGCGGTCGTTCATCCATGATGTGATACGCAACTTTGACATTGAATTGAGCATTTTGTCGGGCAGCATCGAGTCCGTATCGGGCACGATGGTGGGCTCGCTGATCATAGAAATGACGGGCGACGACGCGGTGCTGGCAAAAGCCATGGCCTTCTTCCGCGAAAACGGCGTAGAAATCGAAGCCATCGAAGGCATGGAAACTGCCAACCCCACCGACGCTACGTATCCAACCGAATCCATCGACTCAGCCACATGCAAAGACACTGTCGGTTCTTATGAAGGAGGCGTGCCGCATGCCTAGCATCCAACCCTTCTCGCTCCTCTCTTCCTCCACCGACCCCGGCTTCTTCCGCTTGCTCTTCTCCGGCGAATGGGACGCGCTGGCACGTCATTTATCCGGCAACTATCTCACCACCGTGCGTGACGGCACGGAGATATACCTCATGAACATGGAGGCATACCTAACGCACTTGACCCGCACACTGCCCCAAGCCACCATTGACACGTTGTACATGGTGGGCTTCGCGTCATTGTTTGCGGTGCTGTTTGGCATTGTGGTGGGCATGACTTTGTATGTAACGCAGCGCGGCGGCATTTATGCCTTGCCCGGTTTTAACCGGTTGTTGGGTGCGGTGATTAACATCGGGCGTAGCATCCCGTTTGTGGTGCTGATTCTCTTGCTTTTTCCGCTGTCACGTTTGATTGTGGGTACGAGTATTGGCCGCACGGCCAGCATTGTGCCGCTGACGATTGCGGCCATTCCGTTCATGTCACGCGTTATTGAGGCGGCATTGAACGAATTGGGGCGCGGCATCATTGAAGCGGCGGTAGCGGCGGGTGCTACCCCACGGCAAATCATCTGGCGTGTGGTGCTGCCGGAGTGTGCACCGGGGCTGGTTGCGGGCTTCACCTTGACGATTATTAACCTCATCACATTTTCTGCGATGGCGGGCATGATTGGCGGCGGTGGGCTGGGGCACATTGCGCATATGTACGGCGTGTCGCGTTTCCGCACGGATATCTTGGTATACACGATTATAATTTTAGTAATATTGGTGCAGATCATACAAGCCATAGGGCAAATGATTGCGCGCAGATTGGACAAGCGATGAGCAAAATTGCGCAATTTCGCAAACGCGCAGCGGACAAATATTTCGCGCTGGAGTTGGAAGAAGCGGCACGCTACGGCGAGTCGCTGTTGCAAGAACACGCACACAACCAAACCACACAAACCCGCGCATACGCCGATGATTTATACAACTTGGCACGCGTATATGACGAATTGGGTGACGTGGACCGCGCCATGGCGTTGTACACATCAAGCGCGCAATTATATACAGACCTCGCCGACGGCGACCCCACGGGCTACAGCCGCTGTTTAAACAATTTGGCGGCTGTGCTGTTTGAAATGGGGCAGGAAGAAAGCAGCGCACACCTATTTTGGCAATTGGCAGCGGTGCAAAAACACCACGGCAACGACACGGATGAGTCCTTTGCCGATGGCCTGTATAACTTGGCCAACGCCGCCACCGACAAAAATTACAAGCACTTTGCGTTGCAATGGCACAACGATGCGCTCCAGTTGCGCCGCGGTTTCGGTAATGTCAACGACATCATCGACAGCCTGCACAGCATGGCGGTTATGCACCAAGAAAACGAAGAATACGAAAAAGCCGTCTCCCTTGCGCAAACGGCCATGGAGTTAACACAGGGCGATGAATACGCCGCAGCCGTATTCTACTTGGCGCAATTGCAACATCTGTGCGGAAACAACGATGCCGCATTACGCCTATACATAGAAGCCATGGGCGAAATCCGCAAGCACGTGGGGCGTTATCACCCTGCCTATACACGCGTTGCCGCTTGCTATGCAGAATTGCTGAGCAATATAGGGCGCGTCCGCGATGCCCTGGCCATGCAAGACGAAATTCGCACATTAATAGAAGGCACCAACGGCGGCATCTATACCGAAGAATACGCCTTCTGCCTGCGCGAAACGGGCGAGCGGCACATGGAATTGGGTGAATACGAACAAGCGGAAGCGGTTTTTATGCGGTCATTGCGCATGGCGTGCTTCCAAAAAGCCGTTCTAACGCCCGACATTGCGCACTTGATCCAACTTTACCTGCGCATGGATGACCCAAACCGCGCGTTGGAAATGCTCGTATACGCGCTCATGCAAAATAACGAACCCGAACCGGATATGAACAAACTGCTGTCACAAATCTCTATCGCCTTCAACCACGAAACCACCCCCACGTTCGATGACCTCACCGCATCCATCAACGCGCTCAACGATCGCAAAAAAATAGCCCCCATTCTTAAAAAATGGAGGCAGTGGGAAGCCGAATTACTTTTCTTTATTCCATCATACGTAGCGCCGCCGCCAACTGATCCGGACACGAAGTAGCCTTGGGGCCGCACTTGATGCCTGTCATCAGCGGAATAATATCCGCGGCTTTGCGCCCTTTGGCCAACTGCGCAATACCTTTCAAGTTGCCGTCGCACCCATTCGAGAACGCGATTTCCTTGATGATGCCGTCTTGTACGTCCACGGTAATCTCGCGGCAGCATACGCCTTGTGTTTTAAAAGTCATTTTCTTTCGCTCCTTTGTTTGATTTTGTCATACATAATTTGAATCCGCTTGGCGCGTGCGGCGGTATGTTCTGCGTCGATATGCCAGCGATTTTCTTCGTAGAATAACGTATCGCCGATTTTGGCGCCGCGCGGCAGCTCCGAACGGTGCACGTCGCGCGTGTGCATGAGGGTTTCGTCCATGCATACGGCATGGCTGCCCTCAAAGCGGTCGATGACATATTTTGTCATGGTAGCAGTATTATTTCCGATCCTGTGGATTTTAATATGATATCGCCGCGTTCGTCGTTGCGCAAGATGCGGACGTTGGCGGCTTCTAGCCGGGTTAGTACGGCGGGGTGGGGGTGTCCGTGGGTGTTGCCCTCGCCCGAGGATATAACCGCGATGGAGGGCGATACCGCATCCAAAAAGGCTTGAATGGTGGACGTGTTGGAGCCGTGGTGGCTCACGTGCAGTACATCGGCACGCAGGTTGCGGCCGCTTGCCAGCATGGATTCCTCCCCGGCGCGCTCCACATCACCTGTGAACATAAACGCCATTTCGCCGTGCTGCATGCGCAGGACAACCGATGCATTATTGAGTTGGTTGCGCGGCCAAGGAGTATCGCGCTGGACGGGCCCTAGCACGGTCATGCGGATATCGCCCGCATTTAATGCGTCGCCGGCGGTCACGAAGCGTACATTGTGGTCGTGGTTGATAATCGCCTCCATAAACCGCTCGAAGGTGAGTGTATCATTGGTGGCGTCGGGCATGATGACCGTGCCCACTTCCATTTGGTTCAACACATGGATGAGGCCGCCGATGTGGTCGGCGTGCGGGTGTGTAGCCACGACATAATCCAACCGCGTGACCCCCGCATTGCGCAGATAATTAACCACCTGCGTGCCATAACGCGGCTCGCCGCCGTCAATTAACACGGCATGGTTGGGGGATTGCACGAGCGTAGCGTGCCCCTGCCCAACATCAATAAAATGAACAAGTACCTCGCCGGAAACGGGCTGCACCGCTTCATCCCCGCCGAATAAATCCCCAGCAAAAGTATATAGCAGCGCGAACGCCGCCAAAAATAACAATACTAAGAAAAATGTACGGAAAGCCGAGCGGTTATTGCGCCGTCGGGTGCGGCGGCGGCGCGGGGCTGTCGAGCGCGCCGGGGGGCGTCTGCGGGGTGTGGGCATAATATTTTCACCTCAAGTATTCTTTCTTAAATTATAGTATTTGGGAGGTTCGAATGCAATCTGTTCCACTTATGATCATCACCGCACGTGCAGAAAGTGCGCAATACGCAATCGCCGAGTTGCAAAAATACGACGCGGCCATCCGCCCCGTGCGTGAGTTGGCGCCGGGCGTGCGGCTCATGACGCTGCCGGGGGGGTGGGGGCAATTCGCAGCGGATGCGCCGCCTTTAATTTTTGTGCGTCATGTATTCCCTGTGGTGATCGCGACAATATTGGCGGGCGAAGCGGATGATTGCGCCGCGCTATTAACCCATGAAATTATAGCGGTTGCGCCACCGGCACCCGCCGATGGGGTGCATTCTTTTTCTGTGCAAACGCGCGGCAGTTGGCCCAATGCGCAATATGCCGTTATGGATAAACTCGTTGCGTCCATTGAAGCAGCCATGACCGCGCGTGGTTTTGTAAAAAACGTCAAACATCCCGATAAGGTCATAAGTTTATTCGCCCACAAGAACGAAGCCGGGGAGGGCGTCTTGTACGCGGGGGTATCGGCTGCGGGGGATAACCGTTCGCGCTGGAATGGCGGCGCGGCACATTATGCCAACGAGGGGGTGCTTTCGCGTGCTGCGCACAAATTGACTGAAGCGTTGGAAGTGTTTGGGCTAACCGCAAGCGGCCGGGCACTGGACTTGGGCGCCGCACCCGGCGGCTGGACAAACGTTTTGTTGGACGCAGGTGCGCACGTGACCGCCGTAGACCCCGGCGCGTTGGACGCGCGGCTTGCAAAACATCCGCAATTGCACTATGTATGTGCCACGGCACAACGTTTCTTTGCCGAAGCCGCCAAAATAAAAAACGCCAACGCGCCATTTTTTAATTTCATCGTCAACGACATGAAAATGGAGATGTACGAATCTGCCCGCATCATGTGCGATGCGGCTTTTTTATTGGCACCCGGCGGCCATGCCGTCATGACCTTCAAGCTCAAAACCGGTCAAGGCCCCGCCAAAATTAAAAAAGCTTTGGACATCTTGGCGCAAAAATACCGCGTGGCAGGCGTGCAGCAATTATTCCACAACCGCGATGAAGTAACCGTGTGGCTAACGCGCTAGCCTGTATTCGGTTATAATGACAAAAATTTCAAATCAAAGGATGAATCCCATGCGTACAGACATTGATATTGCCCAATCCACCCCGATGCAGCCTATCGGCGACATCGCCGCCAAATTGAACATACCTGAAGAAATTGTATCCCCCTACGGCCGATACAAGGCCAAAATTAACCATCGTTATACCGGTACGTTGGGCAAAACCGACGGGCGCGTTATCCTCGTGACAGCCATCAGCCCCACCCCCGCCGGCGAAGGCAAAACCACCACCACTGTAGGTTTGGGTGATGCGCTAGCCAAACTGGGCAAGAACACAATGATATGCCTGCGCGAGCCTTCGCTGGGCCCCGTGTTCGGCGTCAAAGGCGGTGCGGCGGGCGGCGGATACGCGCAAATCGTACCCATGGAGGACATTAACCTGCACTTCACCGGCGATTTGCACGCCATCACTACGGCCAACAACCTGCTGGCTGCGCTGGTGGACAATCATATTCAACAAGGCAACGCACTCAACATTGATCCCCGCCAAGTCACATGGCGGCGTGCGATGGACATGAATGACCGCCAACTCCGCAATATACTGGGCGGTTTGGGTGGCAAAACCAACGGCACCCCCCGCGAGGACGGCTTTGACATCACCGCCGCGTCGGAGGTTATGGCCGTTTTTTGCTTGTCCGAAACGTTGGAGGCCTTGAAGGCCAACCTTGCGCGTATTGTCATCGGCTACACCTACGACGGCCAACCCGTGACCGCGGGCGACTTACAAGCGCAGGGTGCGATGGCGGCGTTGCTCAAGGAAGCCTTTGACCCCAACTTGGTGCAAACGCTGGAAGGCACACCCGCGCTGGTACACGGCGGCCCCTTTGCCAACATCGCCCACGGTTGCAACACTGTAGTGGCCACCACACTCGCAATCAAATTGGGCGATTACGTTGTAACCGAGGCGGGTTTCGGCGCGGACTTGGGCGCAGAAAAATTCCTGAACATCAAGTGCCGCCGCATGGGATTGACCCCGTCTGCCGTGGTGCTCGTGGCCACCATCCGCGCGCTCAAACACCACGGCGGCGCAGAAAAATCCGCTCTGAGCCAAGAAAACTTACCTGCGCTGGAAGCAGGTCTGTCCAACTTACGCCGCCACATCGCTAATATCACCACCGTCTACGGCCTGCCCTGCGTGGTGGCGGTCAACAAATTCCCCACCGATACACCAGCGGAAATTAACCTAATCAAAAAAGCCGCCGCCCAAGCGGGCGTGGCTTGCGAACTCTCCGAAGTCCACGCCAAAGGCGGCGAAGGCGGCACCGACCTGGCCAAAGCCGTCTTATCCGCCATAGAATCATCGGAGCAAACCCCGTCCGCCTTCCAATTTACCTACGACACTTCAACCAAGCTCAAAGCCAAAATCGAAGCCGTAGCCAAAAAAGTCTACCGCGCCGATGCCGCTACCTTCACCCCCGAAGCCCTGCGCACCCTGCGCAACCTAGAAAAATTCGGCTACGGCCACCTGCCCGTATGCATGGCCAAGACGCAATACTCCTTCAGCGACGACGCCAAAAAATTGGGCGCACCCGACCACTTTACCCTAACTGTGCGGCAAGTGCGCCTATCCGCCGGGGCGGGTTTCGTCGTGGCCATCACCGGCGACATCATGACCATGCCCGGCCTACCCAAAACCCCCGCCGCACAGGCCATTGACCTAAACGATGGGGGCGTAATCAGCGGGTTATTTTAAATTATATTCAAGCTTGAGCCGCTATCCAGCGGCTTTTTTATTGCCGTGGCAAAAACCTTAGCCTTTTTCTTAGAACTTGGCAGGCACCCCGCGTTATACTCCCCCCAAGTCATCGGCGTATCCTAGACATCCATACATGTAACACGGCTCTCATGCCAAACGTATGCAAACGTCCCTGCGTGCATCCCGTTCAACACATGCTTAAGGATCGAATCGTTACCACCGGACTTACGACTCAACAAAAAGACTGGCCAGTCCTAGCAAATCCTTTGGATTTGCGATGAGTCACCACTAGGTTTATATAGTAATGGGGCCCCCCCACCGCAACGCCACAGATACAATTGAATAGAAAGGAGGTGAATAAATGACAACACTTAACCGAATCTCCGCAAGCATGCGCGTCATGAATGATGACAAGAAGCGTATATGCTCCGTCCTCGGCATGGCACACGATGTAGAAGCTGCCACCGTGGGCAACTTTGTCGATGCCATCGAGACCCTGTACAACAACTGCGCGTGCACCGCACGCATGAATATTGCATTGGAAGTAGTGCGATAGAATGGAGGTGAAACCATGACCCATTATTCAATCATAATGAACACGGACAAGGGTATGCGGCGCACACTGCGCATCAGCAACCCGAATCCTAACCTGCCGACACAAGACATAGCCGCCGCGGTGGACAAGCTCATCGCCAACGATGTATACGAACCATCACGCGGTACGCTGGATAACTTGAACCGCATGGAAATGACTACGATACAAACATCCGTAATACTGTAAGGCTAGACACAAAAGCACCCCGCCAATGGACAAGAATCCAAGGGCGGGGTGCTTTTCGGTTTAACAACCTTCTTCGACTTCGGCAATTACAATGGTGCTTGTCGGATGCGGCCTAATTGGGTCGTCGCCGCCTATTTCCAATGCTATTGTGGCGAGCGGTGTCATTAAAAAGACAAGGGCGGCTGTGGCCAGTGTTATCAACCTTTTTTTCACATAAAATCCCCCTTTCTTAATTTTTCGTTAAGTACACATGCGTGGGTTATATAATCCAAGGCCTGCTTTGGGTTAGACAATTTTAAATGTCGGCCAAGTGCTTGATAACAAGTGATTAGCAACTCATTGTGTTCATATTTGATTAATGATGGGATGGATTCGTTAACGAGGTATTCATGCGAATCTTTGTGGTCAAAGGTGTACAAGCATTTTAATGTGCGCAACATGATATAGATTTTTGTATTTGTCTTGGAAGATGCGATCCCTTCTTCCAAACATTGCAATGCTTCGGCCTTGCGATTGCAACCCATCAAAGATATTGTTTTGTAATACAAGGTATATGGATATGCATGGGGTGATCTAAGTGGAAGCGCAGTTTCATATGCTGCCAATGCAGCGCTGTGGTTACCCCTATGAGCATGTGCAATCCCGATTTTTTCATATATTACGCCAACAAATAAATCTTTATCCTTTTTTTGCTTTTCATCGTCCAAGCAATCTTCTAGCTTTTCCAAGGCCTCGGCGGTTCTGCCCATGTGTATATAATTGGTGGCGATGAAATATTCGGTGTCGTTGTTGGTGCGTTTGCTTTTTGATAGGGCTTGCGATTTTTCAAAATATTCCAAAGCACGACTTGCGTACCCCATGTCGGTAAGGCAATGACCTATATTGAAGTAAATAGATTCGTCTTTGTATCCCAACGTGGTCATACATTCAAGTGCAATGAAGTATGCATCCAATGCCGAACGGTATTGATATGCATGCATATAGCGGTTGCCGCTTTGGCGATAGAACCAATACTTGTGCTCGTCATTAAATGCATTTACTTGCATTTTTACTTCATTATAAAGTGCGTCGTACTTGTTTATTTCTTTGCTGATGCGGTAATAGCTCAACGTGAATAGTTGGCACAATATCCGCAAGTTGCTATCCACGGTAAGCGCAGCAATGCGGGCAATGATCGGGTATGTTTTGGCGGCTTCACTAACATCTTCACGAAAGACCACTTCTCGCCAGTCGTGCAATTTGGTTAAAAAGTCACGTTCTTCTTTTTTATTAAACGGAAGATCGGGTGCGTCCAGCGCTTCTTTAAATCGTGCGATGTAGTCGGGAGGCATTTTGCGTTGCTTTGATTCAATGAGTGAAACGTAGGAACGATGAAAATTCATTGCATTCGCCAATTCAGTTTTTGTTAGTCCTTGATTTTTCCTGATTGCAATTATTTTATCCAATGTGGTCATGATTTCAACTCCCGTCGCGTGACAGATTTTGTAAAACAGGGCGATAACGTACCGATTTTGTCGGGTCTTGTCAACGCAGGCGGTATTTTCACCAATGCGACGCGCTCCCCGGGGGGGGGGGTAAAAGCTCGTATTTAAAGGCTTTTTCGGGATTCATCATGGCGCAAAAACGGAGAAAAATATTGCTTAAAAAGAAAAAATATTTGTCACGCTCATTTGCTTGACGGGTGATTTTGGTGTGGGTAATATAACTTCACAATCGCACGATGATGGTTGGACTAATGGTTAGTTATACATATCTATCGGTAGAGTTCTTCATCGACGGATGGAGCAAAATTATATTAAAGGAGATTGAAAATGAAAAAGAAAATGATGTTTTTTGCATTGTTTATAATGACCGTTGTATTTTTCTCATCATCCGTACCTGTTGTTGCATTAAATGTAGACGATGAATCAATTGCACTGTCAACAGAAGCTGTGACGCGCTCTGTTACTGTTGATGGATTTGCGTTTGAAATTACGGAGTACCTTGATGAAAATTATCGCTTAATTATGGCAATAGAGAGACAATTGCCCGCTGTTAGACTAATTAGAGGTGAGGTGAACCTTGAAGAAGCAAGGGCGTTGCTTCGGGCATTGGGCAAGAATGATTATATGATATCACTCATTACAGATGAACAATTGGCACATGTTGCCATGTCTGGTCGTGCATATGCTTCGCTTGCGTATATGACCGAGTGCATGATGGGGGAAACACATTACATTAAAAGAGAAGACGCGCTTAGTTTAACAGAAAGTACAAACGAACACATTTTACAACAACATACAATGATGCAAGATTATGGAATGCTCCACTTTTTACTGCAAATCATGGTGTAATTCAAGTTTCGTTGGTGGTGTCGCAGCGCCGAGTTATAGATGGGCATTGTAATTGGATGTTTTTAACAAGTGCTACTTGGTTAAGTATGCCCTACCGAAGGAACTACGGTTCAATTGGTTCAGTTGCGCAAAATGTGGCTGTTACTGCGCGTGGACTTGCTGCTTATGTGTATACGCAAGACAGACTTATGCCTGGGTCATTTACCACAACAGAGGTTAGGGGGTCGGCTTATAATCATTGGGTGGTTGGCACTGGAGAATTGTCTGGAGCTGCTGCACGCTTTCGACTGCCTTCTGATGTGCACGGTTGGTATTCTGTGGTAAATCGTAATTTTACTGTCGCAGTTGCTCATAATGCAAGTCAAAGAATTATTGGCTCTCCATTCAATGCAAGAGGCACTTATGTGCATCGTACTATTGGTTTGACTACGCCATCAATAAGCATCAGCGCTTCGGGTCCGTCAATTGGAATTGGAATTGGGGCTAACTATACGTCTTTCATGTCGCCATTACTATTGATTCAAGGAACAACCGTGCGCCCGGTTTGATAACGCTGGTGCTGAATTTAAAAAGATTGAATTTGTAAATAACGGTAAAATGCAAAATGAGCATCCCAAGGAATAAGCTTGGGTTGCTCATTTTGGCAGTTAATATAAGTTTGACACACATGGAGGTGCAAAATGATTAAACTTCTCGTACTTGCTTTAATTTCATCACCAATATTATTCTTACTAACTATAGCCTTCGAAGTAAATAGAGTTGATAGTGTAGGTGTAGGATTGCTGGTTGTATTATTAAATTTAATAAACTTGATTTACGTGGGAATTATTTATCACAAATTGTGCGATATAGAAAAACATTTGAAAAAGTAGTTCGTAAGGGAACCTTTACAAATACTTCCGCAACCCCAGCAACTCATCCCGCAGTTGCGCGGCGCGTTCAAATTGCAATTCGGCGGCGGCTTGTTTCATGTTTTTCTCTACGGATTTGATGAGTTTGGTTAGCTCGTCGCGGTTCATGGATTCGGGGTCTTTTTTTAATTGTGCTGTTGTGGCTTCGGGTTCGGCGGTTAGGCGGATGCGCTCGCGCACGGCTTTGACGATGGATTGCGGGGTGATGCCGTTGGCCTCGTTGTAGGCTTCTTGGATGGCGCGGCGGCGGTTGGTTTCGCCGATGGCGTAGGTCATGGAGTCGGTGTATTTGTCGGCATACATGATGACGCGGCCGTGTACGTTGCGTGCTGCGCGGCCGATGGTTTGTACCAGCGACGTGGCGGAGCGCAGGAAGCCTTCCTTGTCTGCGTCCAGGATGGCCACGAGGGATACTTCGGGGATGTCGAGCCCCTCGCGCAGCAGGTTGATGCCCACCAGCACGTCGAACACGTCCATGCGCAGGTCGCGGATGATTTCCAACCGCTCCAGCGTTACGATGTCGGAGTGTAGGTAGCGCACGCGGATGCCTGCTTCTTTTAGGTAATTGGTTAGGTCTTCGGCCATGCGCTTGGTTAGCGTGGTTACGAGGACTTTTTGTTTTTGTTCCAACACGGCGTTGATTTCGCCGATGAGGTCGTCGATTTGGCCTTTGATGGGACGCACGAAAACAGGGGGGTCGAGTAGGCCAGTGGGGCGGATGATTTGCTCCACTTCCAACTCGCTGTGCGCTTTTTCGTACACCGATGGCGTGGCGGATACGAATAACATCTGCGGGATTTTCTTCTCGAATTCTTCAAATTTGAGGGGGCGGTTGTCCATGGCCGACGGCAGGCGGAATCCGTATTCCACCAGCGTATTTTTGCGCGACCGGTCGCCCTCATACATACCCCGCGCCTGCGGAATCGACACATGCGATTCGTCCGCGATGATAAGGAAGTCGTTGGGGAAGAAATCCAGCAGCGTATACGGTGTTGAGCCGCGCTCGCGTCCGGATAAATGCAAAGAATAGTTTTCGATACCGGAGCAGAAGCCGATTTCGCGCATCATTTCGATGTCGTAGCGGGTGCGCTGGAGTAGGCGCTGTGCCTCCAGCAGCTTGTCCTGCGACTTCATGTATACGAGTTGTTCCTCCAGCTCCGCCTCGATGCGCTCGATGGCGATTTCGAGCCGTTCCTTGCTGGTGACGTAGTGCGACGCGGGCCAGATGACGATGTGATTGACCACGTTTGTGACCTCGCCCGTCAGCGCATGTATTTCACTGATTTTTTCAATTTCATCGCCAAAGAATTCCACCCGCACCGCTTGTTCGGCCGAATTGGATAAAAAAATCTCCAACACGTCGCCCCTTGCACGGAAGGTGCCGCGTTGGAAATTTAAGTCGTTGCGGTTATATTGTATTTCTACGAGCTTGCGCATGATGTCGTTGCGGTCGCGCTCCATGCCTTTGCGTAATGACAGCATCAAATCGCGGTATTCGCCGGGGTCGCCCAAGCCGTAGATGCATGATACGCTGGCGATGATGACCACATCGCGCCGCTCAAACAAAGCCGACGTAGCCGAATGCCGCAAGCGGTCGATTTCTTCGTTGACAGACGAGTCCTTTTCAATAAATGAATCCGTGGACGGCACATACGCCTCTGGCTGGTAATAGTCGTAATACGACACAAAATACTCCACCGCGTTGTCGGGGAAGAATTCTTTGAACTCGCTGTACAGCTGCGCCGCCAGCGTCTTGTTGTGCGCCATCACCAGCGTGGGCTTTTGCAATGCTTGTATCACATGCGCCATGGAGAAGGTCTTGCCCGACCCCGTAACCCCCAAAAGCGTTTGAAACCGCTTGCCTTCCTTAAATCCTTGTGCCAAGGCGGCGATGGCCTCGGGTTGGTCGCCCGTGGGGGCGAAGGGAGCACACACTTTGAACGGAATTTTGGGCGTCATGGATACCTCATTCTCGAATGACTCGAAATTATTTTCGCCGATTATACAAGAAAGGTTAACAATTAGAAACCTTTTACATTTGGCTGATACTAATCGTGTAAAATAAGCGGGTCGTTTTCTGTTGTTGGGCAAGAGTCGCAGGAGGAATGTTGAATGGCACATATTTACACGGGCGAGCGAATCAAGCGTTTACGATTACGGCAACAATGGACGCAGGATATGTTGCGCTACGAAGTAGGGTCACAAAGCGATTATGACCCCGATATGTATCGTTTGGAATCCGGAAGGTTATTACCCCGGACCGAATCTTTGGAAAAACTGCTTCATGTATTTGGAACCGACGACGGCGAAATCATATGCCCGATATTGGACAACCAGCCCATGCACATATACACCATGCGACACATTTTGTTACAAGCATTGGAAAACGGCGATGTAGAAAAAGCAGAAGAAATGTATGAAGAAATGGCAGCGTTGACGGGCTTCGATACCCCGGTTAACCGCCAGTTCCTATTGAGCCAGCAGGCACGCATATGGGAGCTGCACGGCCGCCCAACAGAAGAAATAAAAGCATTGGTGCTGGAAGCCATTGATTTAACGTACAAAAATTTTGACCCATGCAATTTAAATATCGCCATCTTATTATTCGAAGAATTTGAATTGATGCATACATTGTCGCGCTTGGTCATGGCGCAGGGGCATATGGAGTACGCCATTAAGCTATCATCCACGTTGTACAACGCAATACATAACACCCCCGTCGGCTACCGCGAAAAACGGCAAAAGCTGGTGCCGGTTCTATTAACACGGGCGCGCATCCAACAACAAATCGCTGATTACAACGCGGTCATTGCTACCTGTGATGAAGGATTGGATGATTCGATTTTTTATTATTCGGGCAGGTGTACGCCCGATTTCATCCAATATAAGGCCATGGCTCTATGCGCATTGGATCGCACAAGCGAAGCACTACCGCTTTTCAAGCAGGCATACATGGGATATTCACTTTTGCACGACCGCAACAAGGCTGAACAGGTGAATCAATTGGCCGATAAATATAATTTGTCGTTTGATTTTTATGGTGTAGACAAATTGAACCTTGACCCCATTCCGTTACAAACTTATGTACGGCGCACACCCCCGGCATGTAAAACCTTCGGCGATTTAATTCGCGTCCTGCGCGAGGAAGCGGGTTTGACCAAAAGGGATTTGTGCCGCGGCATTATAAGCGAAGCCAATATGAGTAGACTCGAAACAAATAAAATACAAGGCCATATGTACTATGTAAAACCCATGCTGGAACGCCTAGGTTGCGCTCCCAGTTTGTATTGTAATTTTTATTTAAATAAAAATGATTACGATAATCAATACATGCGTAATGAAATAAAATGCTTGTTAATAAAACGCAAATATAGTGAAGCAGGTGAATTATTATTAAAATTAAAAGAAAAAAAAGATTATCAACATGGCCCCAACTTGCAATTTATTAAAGCTTCTGAATTAAGCTTCTTTATTAAAAGAAATGGAATCAGTAATCCGGAAATCCCAATATTAATAATTGACATCATAAAAATAACATGCCCCAATTTTATTGAAGATAATATTGATAAATTGCCCTTAACAATAAATGAAATTAACTTGATTTCGTATTTGGCTGGTTATTACGGTTCAAATAAAAATGAAGAAAAAGCCATTCGCATTTATACAAAATTAATTGATAATTTGGACGTGAGGTATCAAGACGAAGATGGAAAAATTCGGATGTATACTACGTTGCTTGGCCGATTGGCAACATGTTTAGGAAATTTAAACAATAAAAAAGAAGCCTTGTTAGTATTAAACAAGGCTATCCAATACAGTTTGTCTCATAAACAATTGTTGCGTATTCCTGAACTATTATTCACAAGGACACATTATAATTATGATTTAGGGGTAATAGATAATTGTCTCGCTTATTATTACATGTCCTATTATGGATTTTGCATGTTTATGCCCAAGTTCGAAAGACACGAAAAAATTGCAAAAAAAATTATCGAAGAAATGACAAATGTATGTATCGATTAGTTATCTTCGACCTCGTCATCAAGTGGGAAAATACGCAACGACATTGCTTGCATGCCAACCGATGCGTAAGGAGCTTCTTCTACATCAGCGGGGGCCATGGGCAACACATTCACCAACAACGCCAACAACACACATGAAATTGTAAATTTCATTTCTTCACTACCTCTCTTGGTTATGATATTTTTGTATTTCCACTTCATACAATAGGGGGAGTAAATCGTGTATTTGACTCTTGATCGAGTCGCATACCGGGTGAAACACATCCTTGAGGTCTTTGAGCTGCATGGGGCAGCCGCCGCCACAAAGTAGGGAATAGATGCACGCGTTGCAAGCCTCGATCGTATCAATGTTGCGGTTGTAAATCGAGTTTGCTTTGAATGCAACGGTCGGGTAGTAGGTGCCTATGCTTGCATCTATGTTGCCGGCAGAGGCCAAGCAGGTATACATACGGCCGTGCGCGTCAACCACCAGATTATTCTCGTGGGCGTAGCAACACGAATAAAGTGGCCGAATGGGGATGGAAACGGTAATCGAGTTTATAATGGGGTTGAACGACGACAATAATCGATGATTCTTTAAGCGATTTTGTGGTGTGTCGTTGATGGTTGCTTTGTACATAGCTGCGGCTGCGCGGATGGATTCGTTTTGCGGTAGTACTTTTTCCGTCGTATTTTCGAACGAAATCAAGCCGCCATATTTTTTAATTTGTTCATCAAAATAACGTTCTGCTTCGTTTGCTTGGGTGCGGATGTTGACAGGGATGTCGATGGCCAAGCATTTTTCTACACCGGAAATGATTTTGTTTAATATGGGGATGTCGTCGGATATATTGTTGTCCAGTGCAACGTTAATGCGGTACACGTGGGCGGTTTTGAATAAGTCAATAAATTCGTCTAGGTAATATCCGTTTGTGGTGATGCTGAATTTTATATCCGGTTTTTTATTAAAGAGGTAAGCCAATAAATCCTTCGTCTTTGGCAGCAGGGGTTCGCCACCGCACAAATCTATACATTCCAAATAATCGTCGGTTAATTCCAATGCGGCATCGATTAATTCGGGCGTGGTGGTGTCCATCATAGTCAGTGCTTTGCGATGCTTTCTATTTTTATAATCGGCATAGCGCAACATCGCCAGTAGTGCATCTTTAATCCGTGCTTCTTCTTCGTCATCGTGCACGAGGAAGCCGCGGGCGTTAAGACTTTCGTACAGTTCATCTTCTTCGGCGGTTAGGATGTGGTCATCTATGTCCTCTAGCTGCTTCCACTGTATGATTTTTTCATAAATAGCTTGATCAATTTCATCAATATGCCCGTACAGGGCGTTGATTAATAATTTGTTGCCGTTGTCAAGGTCAACGATAATTAAATGATTGATTAATTTCACTTTATTCCGCTCCTCAACAATACAAATGAACGCCGAGCGATACCATCACCGGGGAGGGGACATAACACCCTTCGAAAAAACGTTATGTACAACTGCGTTCCTTGTTGCGAAAAAGCGAGAAAAAATTTATATGCTGTAGATAGGTGCAATATAAAGGAGGCCGTAGGCGATGTACACTGTGAATCATGCAAGTTTTGAATTTATCTAAAATAATTGACACAATATTACAAACGTGTTACCATCGCACCATGATGGGAGCGTTCCCATTGTCAACTCCCACAAAACATCATGATTTCGCCGGAGGTTGATTGTGCAAAAGGATGCAAATATCTTCGACATAGCGCGCATGGCCGGCGTAAGCAAAAGTACCGTGTCGCGTGTGTTGAATGGCCACGCTGGGGTCAGCAAGGCAACGCGCGCGCGCGTTTTGCAAGCCATTGATGAATGCACGTACATACCCAATAACGCTGCGCGCAATTTATCCAGTATTACGACGCAGTCGGTTGTGCTGTTGGTACACGGCATTGCCAACCCATTTTTCTCGCGGGTTATTACATTAATATTTGAAGAAATGCGCGGCAAAAATTACGAATTGATTTTACATAACTGTGAGTTGAGCGACGACATCAGCATCACCGATGTGGCCGTCGGCATATATAAAGAAAAAAGACCCAAGGGCATGATCATCTTGGGCGGGCATTTTGAAGAAACCTACGCGCCATTGCGGGCGATGGAATTACCGATTGTCATGGTGTCGGCCACGATACGGGGCATAACGGACCGTTTGTGGTTTTCCAGCATCACCATCGATGACGAGCGCGAAGGCGAACGGTTGGCCGGGCATATCTGCCAAAGTGGGCACAAAGACATAGCGGTGATTGGGCAGTCTTATTTCCGCGAACGGGGCATGCGCCGTGTATTAGAAGATTCGGGCGTGCGGACGCACATTGCGGACTTGGACTATGACCGCGCATATCAATTTAAGATAGGATACAAAGCCGCCAAGAAGATGCTGGCGCAGGGTGGATTCACGTGCTTTGTGTGTTTGTCGGATGTATTGGCGATTGGCGCGCTTAGGGCCATTCACGAAAACGGGCTGCGCGTGCCCGAAGATATTTCCATCGTCGGGTTTGACGGCATCGAGAACAGCGCGTATACCAACCCGCCATTGACAACATTCGTCCAACCGTATGAAGAAATGGCAGCACAAAGCGTAGAAATATTGCTGGGCATCATCGAATGCACCCGCACGCACGCACATATTATTTTGCAAACCACTTTGGACGAAGGCGCGAGTTTTCGCCCCGTTGGGAGTTGAATACGATGTTAGATAAGATATCAACGAAGGCAATTATCTGTGTGATGGTTTTGGTGGTGGCATTGGGCGCGGGCGGTATTTTCTGGCTGCTGCGCGATGCACCGGCCGACGTATTAGATGAAGGAACACCTACGGCCGATGTGCCGCATGCCGATCTTGTATTGCTTAACGCACCTGACGGCGTGGGCGAGTTGACTTTGACCATTCATGTGTTTGAACGCTTGCCGCACCACCCCGGCGGTTGGGATTTTTGGGTATGGACGCCCGACGGTACGCCCGGGGGCATCATTGGCGGCGGTGGCGGGCGGCATTCTGCCGATGTGTGGATACAAAGCCCGTTTACGCAGGAATATTATTTGTTCCGTTCGCTCACATTAAATTTGCAAGCCGGCACCGACCGTGTGGGCTTTTTGATGCGGTTGCCACCCACGCCTACGGGCGGTTGGGACGATTGGGGCCGCCAAACGGGCGACGTAATCGCATTTCTGGACACCGATGGGGAGGGCAATCCTGTGAGCAGTACTGTTTTTCATATCCAAGGCACCAATATGGTCACGCCAACTTTCCCGTACATGGGCGGGCTGGCGGTGACGGCGATTGCCGACTGGCGCGATTATATCCGCGTGACATTGCTGGAACCCGAAGGGGAAATTAACCTAGCGGATTTTGAAGTGCGCGACGTAACCGGCACCACTTGGGAGAACGGCACCGTTGTACCCATCCGCAGTGTAGAGCAGGGGGCGAGCCGCATCGGCGCGGGTTCGGCATTCCCAATTTTCCATATCTACACGCAAACGGAGTTGGATCCGCAACGGCATTACATGCTGGCGTTTGGCGGCGGGCAAAAAGAAACCGGCGGCATTAACGTGCTCATGCGCGGCATCCTTGATCAATTTCATTACACAGACTGGCTGGGTCACCGTTGGTACGCAACACACAGTGAATTTAAACTATGGGCACCTACGGCCACCCACGTACAGGTCGCATTGTACAGCGATTTAAACCAAGCCCCCGGCAGCGGCCATTACGACGCGGACGGCGGTATGCGTGTGCTGTCCTCGTTCGTGCATGAGCCTGCGCAGCTTTTCGACATGACACGCAACGACCAAGGTGTGTGGAGTGCATCCGTACCCGGTGACTGGGCGGATGGCACGACGCAGTGGTGGTATATGTTCCGCGTCATGCACCCGCAAGGGCATGTAACTTTTGCCATCGACCCGCATGTGACCGCCGTGTCCGCTAACGAAGGGCTGGGCGCAATCATCAACGACACCCAACGTGGCGCACCCCTGCGCGGCGACGATAATTTGAACTTCTTGCAACGCGGATATAAATATGTAGACGGACAGCGTGTAAACGTGGAAATCGAAGCGCCGCCGTTGCGCGTCAACCCCGTCACGGGCAATCCGTATCAAGTCGATCACATTATTTATGAATTGCATGTGCGCGATTTTTCAATTCATCCCAGCTCCGGCATCAGCTTGGCGCACCGCGGTACGTTTATGGCGTTTGCCGAGCGCGGCACGACGGCGCGGGTGCATAATGGTGCATGCGGCGCATCCAATCCCTTTGAAATATCCCTGTGCGCCAACGAAAATTGCTGGGTCACGCCCACCGACGCAAACGGCAACAATGTATATGTAGCAACCGGTCTCGATCACCTCATCGAATTGGGTGTTACGACCGTGCACTTGCTGCCCTTCTACGACCAACGTCACGTCAACGAGATGCAAGAAAACCGCCAAGTCTACAACACGCGTCACGCCATGAACTGGGGTTTTGACCCGCAAAATTACAACGTACCTGAGGGCACATACTCCACCGACCCGACCATCCCGTATCTGCGCATACAGGAATTGAAAGCCGCGATTAACGCCATGCACAACGTGGGCATCCGCGTGGTCAAGGACGTAGTGTACAACCACACTGCCAGCGTCACGGACGGGCCGTTCCAAGCTAGCGTGCCGTACTATTTCCATCGGACGTGGTGCACGGGCATGATTGCAGGCGGCGGCAGCGGCGTAGGGAACGAGCTGGCCTGTGAACGCCCCATGGTGCGCCAATATGTCGTCGATTCATTATTATACTGGCAGCGCGAATTTGGTATCGACGGCTTCCGCTTCGACCTGATGTGGCTGCACGACATCCACACCATGATTGCGGCCGTGGAAGCATTGCGTGCCGTTGACCCCACTGTGGTCATTTATGGCGAGCCTTGGGCGGCATCGCCTCCGGGGTCTCCACTCAACTTCCCCGAATTATACCGCGATAGCCAAGGCAACCTGCGCGAGGCATTCAACGGCAATGCGCCCATGCCGTCCAATACTGCCAATATCACCGGCAACGGCTTTGCATTTTTTAATGACAATACGCGCAACCTATTGCGTGGCGGCAACCGCGATTCCAACCCCGGATTCATCAATGGATCACGCGGGGGTGCGGGTGTGGTGACCGATGTGTGGCGCAGTGTGCGTGCCAATACGCCGCATGTGGGTGTGGCTTCGGAGTCGATCAATTATATTTCCAAGCACGACGATATGGTGCTGTTTGACAATATTGCGTGGTCGCTGGGTGCAGCGCGCGGCGGTATTGACGCGGCGGGTGCATCCAATTGGACGACACCGCAATTCTTCTCGCAGTACAACACCATTAATAATGAAGCGTTCCGCAACGACCCGCACCACATGATTAACCGCGATGATTTATTTGACAACAACGTCGTGCGGTCAATGACCTTCGGTACGGGCGTGATTTTAACATCGCAGGGCATACCTTTTATCCATGCGGCAGATTCGTTCCTGCGCAGCAAGCGCGGCCACGAAAATACGTTTAACTCCGACGACTTCTTCAACTCCATCCGTTGGGATCAAAAAGTTGAATTCTACGAAGTACACCAATATTTCATGGGGCTGATAGAACTGCGCCGCGCGCGTCCGGCATTCCGTATGGACAACCGCAGCGACATTAATGCCAATATTCATCCCATTTTCCCCACGCCACCCACGTCTGCCGCGCCCGCCGGGCAAAATTTGCTACTTGCATTCCGCTTGGGCGAGCATGCAGGCGGTGACGAATGGCGCAATATCTTCGTAGCCTACAACGGCGCGGACGAACCGCGCACCGTCAACTTCCTGTGGCCGGAGCCATTGCAAGTGGTTGTAGATTACCGCAACGCCGGTGTGGAAGTTTTGTGGGAAATTGCTCCCTTCCATGCCGTTACCCTTCCCCCGTTCTCAATGCTTGTGGCATTTGACACAAGTCAATAAATAAAATCCAGTTGGTAACTGACAGTTACCAACTGAAAAAGAGGAGAATGAAATATGAGAAGAATTAAGTTGTTGGCGTTAGCGATGATTTTGGCTCTTGCAGCCATGATTATCGCACAGCCGCCCGCGGTGCAAGCCGCCGAAGAATTGGGTCAAAGTATCGTATTCGTACAAGTGCCCGAAGAATGGGAAACCCCGCGTATTTGGGCATGGGGCCCCCGTGGCAATGCATCCCCCATTGACTGGCCGGGAAATTTGTACCTGATGCCGGATCCCGGCAATCCGGGTTGGCACTTCATTTGGTTGCCCAATGACAAAACCGGCGGTTTGATCAACGAAGCCGGTGGCGAGCAAACCTCGGACTTCCCGCTTACGGGCGAGCCGGTTTGGGTAACGATTAACGGTGCCGGAGATGATTTTGAAGTAACGACGGAACCGCAAACCACCGGCGCATTCCCCGGTGCAACTACGGTTATTTTTGCACAAATCCCCGCCGAGTGGGAAACACCCCGCGTATGGGCATGGGGCCCGCGCGGCAATGCATCCCCCACCGATTGGCCGGGCAATTTGTATATGATGCCCGTACCCGGCAACGAAGGCTGGTACTTCTTCCATGTGGACGCGGACAAAACCGGTGCTTTGATTAACGAAGCAGGCGGTGCACAAACCAGCGACTTCCCGCTGGCAGGGCAACCCGTGTGGGTATCAATTTACGACGCAGATGGTAGCTTTGAAGCAACCAACGAAGCGTTGACTACAGGCGGCATCCCCCAAATGTACACGCTCATCTATGCGCAAATCCCCGCTGGGTGGGAAACACCCCGCGTATGGGCATGGGGCCCGCGCGGAAACGCATCCCCCATCGATTGGCCGGGCAATTTGTATATGACCGCCGACCCCGCAAATCCGGGTTGGTACTATATCTACCTGCCCGTAGACAAAACCGGCGCGCTTATTAACGAAGCAGGCGGCGCACAAACCAGCGATTTCCCCATGACGGGCGAAAATGTTTGGGTAACCATTGCCGATGATGGCGAATTTGAAGTAACCAACGCGCAGCAAACCGAAGGCGGATTCCCGCCGTTTATTCCGCTTCCCGTAGCGGCTGCAGATGATGGAGAAATGATTGTTGTGGACGCAAATATTGTATATGTACAAGTTCCCGCTGACTGGGGTACACCCGGTTTCTGGGGCTGGGGCGGATATTGGTTCCAATTCTATGACGGCGCATGGCCGGGCCCCCTCATGAACGCAGACCCCGACAACCCCGGTTGGTACTATCTGTTTATTCCCGCCAATGTGACCGGTTTGGTAATTAACTACGGTTACGTGCCCGATGAAGGCGGCGCGCAAACCAGCGACTTCTCGCTGGACGGCTCCCCGCTGTGGATCATGGTAAGCGACGAGTTGGATGACGAAGGCCATAACATCGCAACCGCAACCAACGAGCAGCAAACCGAAGGTGCCGTGCGCACCCGCGACGCATTCGCATTCGGCGTGCCCGAAGAAGTCGTATTTACCGATGGCATCACCGTGCGTGCATTTGTACCCGCAGAATGGGAGCACCCCGGCGTATGGGCATGGGATGACGAGCAAGGGTATGGTAACGTATTCGGCGGTTGGCCGGGTCAAGCATTTACCGAGCGCGATGGCGATTGGTACACCATGATTTTGCCCGACTGGATTAACCACATCATCATCAACTGCCACGCAACCGGTCAACAAACCGACGACATTGAAGTAACCGTTGGCAATGACTTGTGGATTGTTGTGCTTAATGAATTCGGCATTTACTCACTTTCATACGAAGAAGTAGACCCGCACGAAGCGGAAGCTGCACCTCGTCCCGACCCTGTAGATTTCGGCCCCGCACCTACGCAAGCACCCGCCACCACTACGCCCGCTCCCGCAGCAGATGACGACAACGGCCTGCCCATGGCGGCCATCATCGGCATCATCGCCGGTGTAGTCGTACTCTTGGGCGCAGGCGCATTCTTGTTGCTGAAAAAGAAAAAATAATGGGAGGTCAAAGATGAAAAAATTATTTTTTGCGATTATTTCCGCAGCGATACTCGTCGTATTGGCCTCGTGTGGATATGATGGCCGCACCACCGACGAGGTAATTTACCTAGGCGAGACCATCCATTTCTACGGTATCGAAAAAACTACCGAACCCGTATCTCTGCTCATTTGGCTGGACAACGAGGAATGGGCGCACGCGCTCATTCAAGCGTTCGTTAACCAACACGGCAACGTACACGTGCGCTACGAGCAAATGGGAAACGTAGCCAGTCGCACGCATATGCAACTCGACGGCCCCGCTGGCATGGGTGCAGATATCTTCGCCTTCCCGCATGACCACGTGTCATGGGCCATCAACGACGGCATGATCGAGCCCGTACCCCCGCTGTTGCAAGAAAAATGGGAGCGCGAACTCGTGGCTCCCGCCGTGGGCACCATCACGCACAACGGGCAAATGCACGGCGTACCTTTCCAAGTAGAAAATATCGCCATGTTCTACAACCGTGACCTCTGGGGCCCCAACCCGCCGCAAACATTCGAAGAAATCTTTGAATTTGCGCGCACGTGGAATGACCCCGCCAACAACCAGTGGACGCTGGCATGGCAGGTAGATGATGCTTATCACAGCTACCCGTTCTTGGCAGCGGCAGGCTTCGAAGTATTCGGCCCCAACATGGACGATTTCCGCCAACCTAACTTTGATTCGCAAGCTGTAGCGGATGGATTGGCCATTTTCCGTAGCATGCGCGACTTGTTCGACGTGCCGCTGGAAGACATCAACTTTAATACGTCCGAAGAACGCTTCCGCCTGGGCGAAATCCCCTTGACCATCACGGGGCCGTGGGCATTCAACGACCTTTTCAATAACGAAATCAACTTCGGCGTAACACGCCTTCCTACCATTAACGGCGTACAGCCTGTTACTTTCTCGGGCAACATGTTGGCTGCTGTATCCAGCTTCTCCAGCCGGCAAAACCGCCCGTGGGGTTATGCCTTCCTCGACTTTATGGTCAGCGAAGAGGGTGCAGCCATCCAATTCGAAAACATCCACACCATGACCGCACGCCGCGATATCTCCAGTATCCCCGGCTTGGCGGATGACCCGTGGTTGTCAGGTATCGCCGCACAAACGCCGTATTCACGCCCCATGCCATTAATCCCGCAAGTACACCAAATGTGGGGGCCCCTGGGCGAAATGTTCGGCTTCGTATGGAACGACGAACTCACCATCCCCGAAGCGCAAGATCGCGCGATGGATTCGTACCGCACGTTGCTTAGCATCGCAGGTGTTAACGTAGACTTCTAAATTTGAATGAATCAAAAGGGCTGCCTCATTAAATTGGGGCAGCCCATCCTTTTAGGCAATTATCCTAAAGCAAAGTAGGTGTAGCCGTGGCTATACTTGTGGCGTTAATGTCCGCGCTCATATGGGGCAGCGGACAACTCATGAATAAACAGTACGGGAAGTCGCTGTTCTTCTTCCTGATACAAGTGCTGATGATCGGTATTGAATTGGGTACAGGGCTATTGCCGCTCATCTTGGGACATGTGCCGCCCCACGCCCGCAACGGCGGATTGTTTACCCGCGGTATATGGGGTGCGGTCACTTTGGGCACCATCCCGCGTGAGTCGGCAGCGGTGACGGTATTCGACCATTCGACCATGTTGTTGCTAACGGGCCTGATTGCAATTTCGATATTGCTGGGCTTCTTTGTGTTTTGGCAGTGGAACATACGCGACGCGTACAAAACACGCAAACACATCATGCAGGGCAACGAAATCGAATCTAGCCGTTCCTACACAAAGCGCGTCTTGCACGATTCGTTTGAATACATCGCGATGGCACCGGGTCTGGCGTTTGTAACGATTTTTTCGCTGATACCAATATTTTTTGCGTTTTTGGTGGCGTTTACCAGCTACGATATGAACAATATACCCCCGCGTCACTTAGTGGATTGGGTGGGTTTTCATAATTTTAGGCAAGTGGTTACCCTTGCACAAGTACGTACTACATTGATAGGCGTAGCAATATGGACGGTGATATGGGCGTTCGCTTCTACGATTTTGGCATTTATCGTTGGCTTTCTTCAAGCAGTGATGATTAATTCAAAAGTCGTGCGCTACCCTAAATTGTGGCGTGGGCTTTATATTTTACCGTGGGCAATCCCCGGTTTGGTTACGATGATGCTGTTCCGCAATTTCTTTGTGACTACGGGCGTTATTAATGCAATATTGATGAATATTGGCATTATAAGCGAGCCAATTGTTTTCTTTGCCAGTACAGCGTGGTCACGGGCGGTGTTGTTGATTGTGCAGACGTGGATGGCCTTTGCGTGGTGGATGGTGTTGATTACGGGTGTTATGACCACACTTAATCCGGAAACCTATGAAGCCGCTTCTATCGACGGTGCCAATGCCTTCCAACAATTTTATAAATTGACGGTACCGACGATTATTTCTGCCATTGCGCCGCTGTTTATTATGGGCGTGGCGGGTAATTTTAATAACTTCGGCATCGTGTACTTCATCACCGGCGGCGGCCCCACAAATCCGAACTTCTTCTTTGCAGGAAATACGGACTTATTGTTGACGTGGGTGTTCAGCTTGACTTTTGACCAGCGCATGTACAACTTGGCATCGGTAATGTCTACGTTTATCTTTTTTGCCATTGCTGGGGTATCGGCTTGGAACTTGACGCGCACCCGCGCATTTAAGGAGGATTAGCCATGAAGCGGAAGAAGGCATTTTCATTGAGCAGGACGTTGGCATGGTTGGGTGTCCACCTTAATTTAGTCATCATGGCAATCATTGTCGTATACCCGGTTATGTGGATGGTATTGGCGGCGTTGTCCCCCACACGCGGCACCCCCGGTGCAGTTATGTCGGACATGTGGCTGGGCGTTATCCCCATTCCCAGCGGGTTAACGCTGGATAACTTCCGCCGTTTGTTTACTGACCATAATTATGGCTTGTGGTATCGCAATTCGTTGATTATTGCAGTGCTTAACACCGTGGGTACGGTGCTGGTGCATACATTTATGGGATTCGTGTTCGCACGTTTGCAATTCCGTGGGCGCAAGGCCGGGTTGCTGACGATTATGGTGTTGAACATGTTCCCATCGTTCTTGGCAATGGTGGCAATTTATACCATTTTCCTCACGTTCGGCTGGTTGAATAATATTTATGCATTGGCATTATTGTACATCGGTGGGGGCATCCCCGGTACAATGTGGCTGATGCGCGGATACATGCTTAACATTCCCAAGTCGCTGGACGAAGCTGCGTATATTGATGGCGCAACCAAGATGCAATTATTTACCAAGGTCATCTTCCCATTATCCAAACCGATTATTGCGTTTGTTGGTTTTAACGCGTTTATGGGACCGTGGATGGATTACATCTTCCCGCGTTTGCTACTGCGCTCGGGCGAAAACTTTACCATTGCTATCGGATTAATGAGCTTGGCCGATCATAACTCTGCGTCGTGGGATATTACCGCCTTTACGGCGGGTGCATTAATTATTGCAGTGCCCTTCGGTATCCTCTTCTTCGTATTCCAAAAATACTTCGCGCTGGGTATTGCTGCCGGTGCGAACAAGGGCGAATAACTAACTATTATGTTTATTTGGGCATCCATTGCTAAATTTGCAAAGCACGCGAGCATGACTCGCGTGCTTTGTGTTTTTTTGGGCGTGGTGAGTTTGTTGACGGTGCCGGTGGGCGTGGCTGTCATGCGCGACCCGCCGCATGTTTTTTATGCGCGGATACACGACGGGCCGCATTGGGAAGATTTTGACCGCAGTTTTGCGGAAGCAATACATGTAACAGAAGACGAACGCGGGTTTATTGATGGGATTTATTTTGAAATGCCGCTGCGTGAACTCGGCGCCGCCAATTTTATTGGTGCATCATCGGCGCGGCAGCCGGAGTTGCAACCTTCGCTGACTTCATATGTATCGTTTGCGCCGCGATATAATTTACCGGTGCTGCCGGAAGATCATGGGGTTGTAGATTTCCACTTTATCATTTCCCCTGAATACATTTTCTTCCGCGATGGCAATTCGTCGTTGGCGATACCCACGCGTTACGTATCCGCATGGGCACTGCGCGAAGGTAATTTGGAAGAAATCTTTGACCACTTGGCGTTGCATAACCGGTATTTCTCCGGCATTGTGGCACCGATTTTTATTTTGTTATTTGCGATATTTTTGTTTTCACAGGTGGTAATTTTGTTGGCGGCGGTTTGGATGTTTGGCTGGTGGCAAAAGACTTCGGGTTTCTTGAGCTGGCGGGAGCGGCTGGCGGTTTGTGTATTTGCCTGCGTGCCTGCGGCGTTGCTGGCTTTCGTGCTGGGGTTGTTTTTCCCCGTTGTGCATGTATTTTTGTTCCAATTTGGCATGATTTATTTTGCGTATAAGACGCTGAAGGAATATTTTAATGAAGGTGCCGGTTATTTGGCGCGGGAGGTTGTTTGATGCTAAACGGGAAAATGCTAGACGCGGCAAACGGGAAGAATCGGTTCGTCGGTTATGCTGCGTCAATTTTTTTATTGGCGATTATCTTGATGGCGGGCGCGGCTTGCGGGCGCGAGGAAGAAGAGCGCGAATTATTGCCCGGGGAATTGCGCTTTGAAAACCCCTTCGACCTGCCGGAAACGCCTCATGGGGGCAACATCCTGCACGCATGGAATATGAGCTTCAACGAAATCACCGCGCACCTGCCTTATATTGCCGAAGCGGGTTTTAATGTGATCCAAACCTCGCCCATCGGCGCGTGTATCATACGCGACCCGGCGCGGGGCATGCGCGGTAATTTTGGCCGTTGGTATGACTTGTACCAGCCGACGGCGTTTACGATTGGCAATTATTTGGGCACGCGGGATGAATTTGCCGCGATGACGGCAGCGGCGGCTTTGTATGGCATTTTCGTGATTGTGGACGCGATCCCCAACCACACAACGGCATACTGGCGCGAAATTGACCCTGCATTGCGCGACCATTACCCGTCGTTGTTCCATTCCCGCCAGGGCGATACCGCGGCGGACAATCCGTGGATTCGCTCAATGGATTTTGGCAATCGGCGCAGTTTTGTACGCAGCAATTTGCTGGGTTTGTGGGATTTTTATACCGCGCGGCCGGAGTTTCAGGCGTTGTATATCGAATTTTTGGATGACATCATCATGGCGGGCGCCAGTGGCTTCCGTTGGGACGCGGCGCACCATATCGAGCTACCTAACGACCCGCCCGATATAGCCAGCGACTTCTGGCCGAACATTGCGGGCTTTGTGGACACTCGTGTGCGAGAGCTTGGGCGCGAGCCGTTCCAATACGGCGAAATCTTGGGCTCGGGCTACCGCGCCAACCATTATTTGCATTATTTATATGAAAGCACGCGATTTTTAATCACGCCATATGCGTTTTCGCGCCATATTTTGGGCACATTGGACATGCGGGTGCTGCGTGACGGGCGGTACGGTTGGAATTCGGATATCTTCCACGTGTATGGCAACCCGCGCAGCCATGGAGACACGGTGTTTGGCCCTGCGTTTACGGCTGTGGATTTGGGCGGGCATGAGGGTTTCGCCGGCGGCGTGGTGCCGTGGGTGGAGAGTCACGACCAGTACGGCAATGCGGGTATGTCGCGCCATTTGACCGATGCGCAAATTATTGTGGGTTGGGCGTTGATAACGGCGCGGCAGGGCACATCGCCGCTCTTTTTTGTACGACCGGGGCCGGGGTTTGTCAACAGCGGCACCATGTTTAACCACGTGGGGTACGGCGTGTTTGAAAATACTTGGGGGCATCAATTACTGTATCGTGACCCCGCTGTGGCGGCCATCAATTGGTTCGCCAACGATTTCCGCGCGTATCCCGAATTGACGAGTTCGCACGGCAACGTGGCGATGATCCAACGCGGTGCGGCAGGCGCGAAAACAGGCGCGGTGCTGGCCAACGTGGGCGACAACGCCGCAACGGTGCTTTTCCCCGTGCAGATGACCGACGGATTTTACGCTTGTGCAATAACGAATGAATTATATGAAGTGCAAAACGGCTGGCTAACGGGCGCGCCCATACCGCCACAATCGGTGTTGGTACTGCGCGCAACCGACGTACCCAACCGCGCGGGTTATGCTTCACAAGCGGCCATCTCAGGCGTGTATCCGCCGATGCAAAACGCGGGTTTCTTTGACCCGGCGGGCGTAGTGTTGACTTTGATTGCAAAAAACACGCATGAAGCGCGTGTGCAAATTTTCATGAACGAAGAAATGCTGGTGGAATCTCCGTTCGACCACGGCATGACCGTAACGGTCGGCGCGGGCGCAAATCGTGGCGACGCGTTCCACGTGAACATCATTTACACCGACAGCGCGGGTGTGGAGCATCATAGCTTGCGTGTCGCTTCCTTTGAAAAACGCGACCAATTCGCCGACCGCATCCGTGTGGAATACGTGCGCGATAACAACCCATGGCCACGCGCGGGCATTTGGGCGTGGGGCGCACAAGGCGATGTATTCAGCGGCGGTTGGCCGGGGCCCGAAATGGAATGGGCACCGCGCAGCGACGGCGCGGGGTACGCGTGGGTGTTCTACCTGCCGGAAGACACGGTGCTGCCCGTGACGATTATTTTCAATAACTTCGACGAAGGCGAACAAACCACGCCGTACTTGACCATTAGCCAAAGCACGCGCGTATACCAAATCGGCAGCGGCACAGAAATCGGCGGCGCGGTGACATTGCCATGACGCACCCCATGACCCACCGCGCGGAGTTGCCCTACAGCTACTACGACAAGGAGCAGGGCAAAATCATCTTGAAGCTGACCACAGCGGCAGATATCACCGCGGCGACCGTGGTGTACGGCGACCCTTTCCTGTGGAAAAAAACCACAAAAAAAGACGCGGCGGGCAACGATATATGGGTCTGGCATACCAACGAAATCTCTATGATTGCGCAATACACGGATAAAAAAAGCCGTTACTGGCAAGCCGCCATCCCGCCCACGCGCGCACGACGCATGAAGTACCACTTTGTATTGACAAAGGCGAACGGCCAAACCATCGTCTTGGACGAGGACGGTACATCCCCCGAAGGCGGCACGGGGCATTTCTTCTTCCCCGCCATCCACGAAGTGGACGCACCCCATGCCCCCAAATGGGCGAGCGAAGTATGTTGGTATCAAATATTCCCGGAACGATTCGCCAACGGCGATGCGAAAATTAACCCGCCCGAGATGGCGGATTGGGATAATGATATGCCCGAACACCGCAACTTCTACGGCGGAGATTTGCGCGGCATAATCGACAAGCTGCCGTACCTAAAAAAATTGGGCGTGACGGGGCTGTACTTGACGCCCGTATTCGAATCGCCGTCCACGCATAAATATGACACAACTGATTATTTCAAAATCGACCCGTCATTTGGCGACACGCAGACCCTGCGCGAGTTGGTGCAAAAAGCACACACGGCGGGCATGAAAGTGATGCTGGACGCGGTGTTCAACCACATCGGCGGGCGGCATACATACTGGCAAGACGTGTTGAAGAAGCAGGAAAAATCGAAGTACAAGGATTATTTCCACATCAAATCCTTCCCTGTTTTGCCGTCCTACGACGACCGCGAAGCCATCAATTATGAGACTTTCGCCCACGTGGCCAACATGCCCAAATGGAACACCGAAAACCCCGACGCACGCCAACACCTCATCGACGCGGCGTTGCATTGGATACGCGAATGCGACATTGACGGCTGGCGGCTGGATGTGTCCGATGAAGTGTCCTTTGACTTTTGGCGGGCGATGCGCACGGCCATTAATGCGGTCAAGCCCGATTTTTACCTGCTGGGCGAGGTGTGGCACGACCCCTCGAAGTGGGTCAATGGCGGATACTTCGATGCGGTGATGAATTACCGCTTTGGCTACCTGATACGCGATTTCTTCATCCACGGCACGCTGGCGGCGGATGAATTCGCGCAGCGCATTTTCGCGCGGTTGGCGATGTTTGCGGATGTACATGCGCGGCAGCAGTTTAATCTGCTGGATTCGCACGATACGATGCGAATATTATCGCAAGCAAACGGCGACGCATCGGCGATGATGAACGCCTTCCTATTTATGTACATGATGCGCGGCGCGCTGTGTATCTATTACGGCACGGAGGTAGGCATGACGCAAGTGTGCGAAGGCGACCCCGGTGCACGCGCGCCCATGCTGTGGGATGAAAACAAACAAGATAAAACGCTGCAAGATTTCTTCAAGCGGCTACTGGCGTTGCGCAAAAAATACAACACGCTGGTGCAAAAAGCGTCGGTTGCCTACACACGCAACGGCAAGATAAGCCAATGGGAATTAACGCACGGCAAGCAAAAATTAACGCTCCTGTACAATGCAGGGAAAAATGCGGTGCCCATCACCGGCGAAATCTTGCTGGCGGGTGCGCCATGTAATGGAAACCAATTACCCGCCGCCACTTGCGCTGTAATAAAATCATCAGAAACGTAAAGATGGATTACATTACGACTTTCACAGGCGAAGATTTTACGCCTCTTTCCCCGGATGTCGGCCAAATACATATTCATGATATTGCGCATGCTTTATCGTTGATGTGTCGTGCCAACGGTCATTTTTCGCGTTTCTTTTCAGTTGCGCAGCACTCGATAAATTGTTGCAATGAAGCAAAAGCAAGAGGATTGTCTGACAAAATACAACTAGCTTGTTTGCTTCATGATGCAAGCGAAGCCTATTTATCCGATATAACAAAGCCGGTTAAGAATCATCTTGCGAGGTATATTGAATTTGAGGAATTCCTGCAAAACATGATTTACAACAAATTTTTGGGAGAAGGCCTATCAGAAGATGAATGCAAACAAATAAAACAAATTGATGATGACATGTTAAAGCATGAGTTTAAGGCGTTAATGATAAAGCAAGTATTTAACGATGTACCTTGCTTGTACAGCAACCCATCATTTGAATTCTTGAACTTTATTGATGTGGAGAATGAATTCATACGTGTGTATAATAAATTAACAAAATCATAAATGAAATGGAGGCGGAAAAATGAAAAAGGCATTAATTTTCCAAGGCGGATGGGACGGGCACGAGCCCCAACTGGTATCCAAGCGATTCGCCAACATGCTGGAGGGCGAAGGTTTTGAGGTAGCCATCCACGACAACCTCGATTGTTTGGCCGATGTGGATCATTTACTGGCGCAGGATTTGCTGGTGGCGTGCTGGACAATGGGTAGCATCGAACACAAGTACACGCAAAACATTTCCAAAGCTGTGGGCGAAGGTGTAGGCTTGGCCGGGTGTCACGGTGGTATGTGCGATGCGTTCCGTAACGATGTGTTGTGGCAGTTCATCACCGGTGCTAATTGGGTATCGCACCCCGGTGGCGACGGCATCGACTACACCGTCAACATATCTTCCTCATCCAACCCCATCACCGCCGGGCTCGAGGACTTCCCCGTGTGCAGCGAGCATTACTACCTGCATATCGACCCCGCCATCGAAGTGTTGGCCACCACGCGTTTCCCCGTCGTGCCGTACTACCACATCGCCAACAAACCCATTGACATGCCCGTAGCATGGACAAAAATGTGGGGTTTGGGGCGTGTGTTCTACAACTCGTTGGGGCATCATGACGACGTGTTCGATAATTCGCCCAACGCGGCTGTATTAATGAAGCGCGGCATGCTGTGGGCAGCGCAGGGAAAAGAGACTGCGCAGGCGCAGGGGTTGACGAGTGAACGGTTCTTGGTTAGCGATGCTAAGATGTTTTAGGGGTGCGATGGTCAAAAGATTAAGGTCAAATGATTAAAGTTAAAAACTAAGACCCCGGGTGCCGGCTAAAGCCTTATTTGGCGCTGCCCGGACCCGCAAGGGGTACAACCCCTTGACCCGATGATGGGTGGGGTGATTTATTGATTGGAGGATGGTTTATGAAAAAAACACGGATTGGCTTCGTTGGTTGCGGCGATATTAGCGGCATTTATTTGACGAATTTGACGGGCATGTTTGCGGACACTTTGGAAATTGCGGGTGTTTGTGATTTGGTGCATGAGAAAGCGGCGAAGAAGGCCGAGGAATATGGCTTACGCATTTATAAGGACATGCATGAGTTGTTTGCCGACCCGACCGTGGATATTGTTTTGAATTTGACGCGGCCTTATGAGCATTACGCCGTGACGATGGCGGCTATTGTGGCAGGCAAGCATGTATATTCGGAGAAGCCGCTGGGTGCTACTTTGGAAGAGGGGACAAAATTGCGTGACGCCGCTGCGGCCAAGGGGTTGCAAATTGGCGGTGCGCCGGATACGTTTTTGGGTGCGGGAATACAAACTTGCCGTCGGTTGATTGACGACGGGTACATTGGCCGACCGGTAGCGGCTACGGCATTTATGGCTTGTCCGGGGCATGAATCTTGGCATCCCGACCCTGTTTTATTACCAATTCGGCGGGGGGCCGATGTTGGATATGGGGCCTTATTATATCACCGCGCTGGTTAATTTGCTGGGTGCGGTCAAGTCCGTTAGCGGTATGACACAAGCTGCTCGCGACACGCGTTTGATCACCAGCCAACCCCACAACGGCACCGTTGTACAGGTCGAAACACCCACCCACATCGCCGGGCAAATGCACTTCGCCAACGATGCCATCGCCACCATCGTCCAATCCTTCGACGTGTACGCACACAACCTGCCCATCATCGAAATCTACGGCACGGAAGGAACGCTGAGCGTGCCCGATCCCAACACCTTCGGCGGGCCCATTCGCTTGTACCGCCCCGAACAACGGGCGTTTATGGATTTCCCGCTGATGTGCAAATACCCCGATAACAGCCGCGGCCTGGGTCTGCACGACATGGCCGCCGCCATCCAAGAAGGCCGCAAACCCCGCGCGGGCATCGACTTGACCTACCACGTACTGGAAATCATGACGGGCTTCTACCGCTCCGCCGATACACGCACGCAAATCGACATGCAAACACAACCCGAACGCCCCGCATCATTAAATTAATTAAGTAATTTTGCAATAAACAAAAAGGACACATGATTGCTGAGGTTAATGTAACCGAACGAATCAGGCGTCCTTTTTAATTAGCATGAATGGGCACAACTTAACTTCAAGTTAATAAAAATCAACCCGTATGGTATGGTTAAAGCAATTGGACGTTCGTATAATCAAACCATCACATCATCGGGAGGAAAAGCATGGACAACCGTAAAATAGGCAACCGCATTGCCGTCTTACGCAAGAAAAACAGCTTCACGCAGGAAGAACTGGCCGAGCAATTAAAAATCACCGCGCAAGCCATCAGCAAGTGGGAAAATGGCCATACCCTGCCCGAAACCGCGTTGTTGCCTACGCTGGCAAAATTATTAAATGCCTCCATTGATTCGATTCTTATGCCGTCCGGGGTGGAAATTGGTGAGCTTATAACATTTGGCAATTATAAATGGCGCGTGTTGGATGTCAGCGGTGATCAAGCATTAATCGTCACCGAAAATGTCATCGAAACACGCGCTTTTCACAAAACAAGCGATATCCGCCATCGTGTCACTTGGGAGCAAAGCGACATGCGCAAATATTTAAACGGAAAGTTCATTAAGCAATTTTCCGATACGGAACAAGCGCAAGTGGCGGAAACTGCTGTGTTAAAGTTGGACAACCCTTGGTACGGAACCAATACATATCCCGATACGCAAGATAAAGTATTTTTGCTAAGCTACGAAGAAGTGGTGCGTTATTTTGGCGACAGCGGCGCATTGGAAAAACGTTGCGGCGTTGAATACGAAGTCATGGGTTTGGAACATGGCGACGCTATCCACGACGAGTACGACAAGGCACGCAGCGTGCTTAACATGGCCGGTTTTAACGCATGGTGGTGGTTGCGCTCGCCCGGCGGGCCCCGTAGCCATACGGAATGGGATCACGTAACAGCCGGCAGTGTAGACAATATTATTTGGATTTGCGGCGACGATGTAAGCAAAAAAGACGGCGGTGTACGCCCCGCCATGTGGATCAAAGTAAAATAAAAAAAGAACAAACATTGTGCATACGGGCAGGCCGTTTCAAATTGCATTTGGCAAAGACACGAAACTCGAATTTATCGATAGCGTCATCATCGGCGGCCAAGGTTGGACCATGGCCATTCACTTGCCACCCAAATAATTCAAGCGGCCAAATTATTCGATGTACGCAACAGTCAACTCCAAGCCATCGCTGCGGAAATGCACCCCGGTGCTCATGGTGTAAAACACCTGCGCACCTACATATTCTAAGGCCTGCACAATGCGCCAGTCGGTGGGGCGTTCGGGGCTGTACGTTGGAAAGTCATTAGGATGAAAGCCTGTGATGACGGCATAACGCGGTTGCAATTGATGTATTAATTCCACTGCGTTGCGGGTGTGGCGGCCATGTCGGGGGATTTTTAGCCATGTGTTATTCGCGTTCATGAGCGCGTTATTTTGCAACACATCGGCGAGTCGATGATGGGTTGCATCGCCCGTAAATAAAAAATGATTGTGGCCGTGCGTCATGCTCACCACAATCGAGAAGTCATTGCCTGTGAAAGCAAAATCAATGTCGTTGATTTCATCTCCGTGCAATTCGTCGTAATAATAATCGTCATCCGCCACCCGCGCAAAGTGCATGTACGGCAACGCCGATGCATCCAACACAAAATTTACGCAATCTAAAGAAATGTAACGCGGTTGCGTTAGTACATAGGGTACCAATCCCGCGCGTTCCAGTGCGGTTTCAAATCGTTCTGCGTGGCGGGTTTCGCGGTTGTAATTGGGCACGATGACTTCGCCGATGGATATAGCATCTATAATTGTGTGCGCGCCGCCTACGTGGTCGGAATCAAAGTGCGTGATAATTACATAGTCCAAAAAAGTGATATCCAGCGCGCGCAAATGTGCCAGTAGGTAATCGCCGTGTTGGTTTTCGCCGGTGTCGATGAGCATGGCGTGGTGGTCGGTGGTGATTAAAATGGCATCCGCGCGGCCAATACCAAAAACGCGCACATCCACCGACGCGCAATATTCGCAAGGCGCGGCATTTTCCATGCCAAAAATTTGCGGAAACAATACAAATGCAACAGGAAGAAATAATAATGCACAGCCAAGAAGAACAGCCAAGATTTTTTTGATTTTCATGAAGCACCTCTTTCATCACGTAACCATTGCGATTATATCTGCGTTACTATTGAAAATAAAGTAGTATCATGTCAAAATGAATCGATTGCGCATTGCCGTAATTACGAAGGGGTTTTCATTGTGCGGACGAATAAAGCATTGCGGAATAAATTTTTGAAGGCGTTTTTGGTTACATTGGTAGGCGGGTTGGTATTGGTGGCGGCGTTTGTGTTGGGGTGGCGGTTAATCGTGCGCCCGCCAGAGATACCGGAACACGCACAACGGCCCTTTATGCCGCGCCCGCCTGCCGTAACCCTGCCGCCGCAGGACGTGGACAGACCCGCATACGACGTGGTAGACATGCACCCCGACGATGCATACATAGGCGAAGACAAAGAACCCGAAGGCTGGGTACGGCGTGATGATTTTTTCACGCTGTTGCTTTTTGGGTATGACGATGGGATTAATACCGACACGATTATCGTGGCGGCTTTTGACGTGGGCAACCGGCAAACGTATTTGATTAATATCCCCCGTGACACAGAGGTTGATGTGGCGCGTAATATACGACGCATTAATTCTGCCTACGCCGTTGGGCGGCAAGGGGGCAGGGGGCACGCCGGTGGTGTCGAACAGCTCCGGCGCGAAGTCCAAACCATAATTGGCTTCATCCCCGATTTTTATGTGGGTGTGGACGATCGTGCCTTCATACGTATTATTGACGCGGTGGGGGGCATTAATATCAACGTACCGTTCCGCATGTATTACCGCGACCCGACGCAGGATTTATTCATCAACTTACCTGCGGGGATGCAGCGGTTAAACGGCAACCAGGCCATGCAATTTGTGCAATACCGGTTGGGCAGCGCGTATTCGCCCACCATTTCCGATGAGCGGCGGATGCAGCACGGACAAATGGTCATCCAAGCCGTGCTGGACGAATTAATGTCGCCGCGGTTGATCTTGCAAGTGCCGGAATTGATTAACACATACCGCACGCACGTTGACACGGATTTGACGCTGGTCAACAAATTATACTTTGCCGAGCAATTCATATTGGGAGATGTGACCCTGCATACGTATATCTACCCCACCACCAGCTTACTGGATCGTTTTTGGTACGAAGTGCCCAACCAAGAAGAAGCCATTGCATTAATCAACCGCACCATCAATCCCTTCACGCAGGATTTGACGGCAGAGAATTTCCAATTCTTCCAACGATAATTGCAATTAAAAAGGAGCGCGCCATGTTTACAGGTTTTTCGCAAGAGACGATTGATTTTATGTACAGCATCCGCTTGAACAATAACCGCGAATGGTTTGAGGCGCACAAGGAAGATTACAAGCGAGATTTTCAAGCGCCGATGAAGGCATTGGGCTTGGAAGTGTATGACCGCATCAAAGCGGAATTTGGCGACCGCGGGTTTGTGCACAAGCTGTCGCGCATATACAAAGACGCGCGGCGTGTGCGCGACGGCAACCTATACCGCGACCATTTATGGTTTTCCGTAGAGCGCCCACCAATGGGCGAGGAAGAAAGCAGCGGCGTGCTCACGTTTTGGTTTGACATAGGCCCCGAAGAATGGAGTTATGGCCTGGGGTACTACGCGGCCAAAGCTGCCACCATGGACAAGCTGCGCAAATACATTGACGCCCAACCCAAAAAATTGGAAAAGTTAATCGATCAACTCGCCAAGCAGTCCGAATTTGTACTGGAAGGCCCCGAATACGCCCGCCAAAAAACCGCCCCAACCCCCAAGACGCAAACGTGGTACAACAAGAAATCCTTCTCGCTAATACACATCGGTGATGTTAACGACGCGTTATTCAAGCCCGAATTCGCAGATAGGTTGGTGAACGGATACAAGTTCTTGATGCCGTTCTACGATTATATTTCCGCCGCAGAGAAATAAAAAAGCCTGCGCATATTCAAACGTGCGCAGGCTTAAACTTTAATTAAATGTGGGAAGGGTTAGGCGTAGTCGCTCGTGTATTCCACCAGCATGACACTTTCCACGCCTTCAATGCCGCGGAAGGGCGCGAGGAAAACGGTTTCGTTGCCTTTGACTTTCACTTCTGCGGTGACTTCGGTGTATGCAGTATTGTGGGTTTTGTTTTTTAGTTTATACGTGGTCTTGGCCAATGCGGTATCTATTTCTTGCGCTGCAGATTCTTCGTAGCGCAGAATTAACAAAAATGTCCGCTTATCTAACTTGACAAAGAAGAATATAATGTAGATAACGGCAATAAACGCCGTGCCCATGAGCGCCACGGTATGCATGCCCGCACCCACAGTCAAACCCGCGCCTACACCCCAAAATAGGAAACCTACATCCAGCGGATCCTTCACAGCTGCACGGAAGCGCACGATACTGAGCGCACCCACCATACCCAACGCCACCACCCAATTGGTGCCGATGGTGATGATAATAAACGCAGTTACTACCGTAACCATGACGATGAGCAAGTTAAAACTTTCGCTATACAGCACGTTGCGGTTAAAGAAGCGGTATGTCAAATAAACCACCAAACCGCAAAAAGCCGCTATACCCAACATCATTAAAATGTACGAAGGTGCTAGCGACTCCATCGGATATATTTGCGGATTGTTTAACATTTCTTGTAGTGCGGTGAATCTTCCCATGGTCTTTCGACCCCTTTCATTTGGAGGTATTATGAAAAAATTTGTAATATTGTTGGTGAGTGTTGCGGTTTTGGTGGGGGCTGTGGTGCTGCACGGTGCAAATAATGGCGCACCTGCAATCGGAGAACCCGATGACTTGACAGCGCAGGTATATCCCATTGAGATTTTGTACGAAACCCCGGACGAATATACGCCCGATTACATAGAAAATGAAGCGTTGACGCTCACATTATCGCAAAGCGGGCATTTTTTCAACCAAGGTGTATACGTGGAAATCAGCGCGAATAACGACAATGCGCGCATTTATTATACACTAGACGGCTCGATTCCTACAAGCGCGTCCTTTTTGTATACGGACGCGGTGGCGATACGCGCCATGGTGGGATGGCCGATGCGCGTGGTGGTGTTGCGAGCAATTGCGGTGTATGGCGACACTATTTCGCGGCCGTTGACGCACACGTTTTTTTTGGGGGAGGACGTTGCGTCGCGCTTTGGGGATGAAGTGCTGATTTTCTCGATTGCGTCCGACCCGTATGGGTTGTTTGACCACTACAACGGCATCTTGGTGGCGGGGCATGCGCGCGAGGAATTTATCCGCCAAAACCCGCGCAGGAATATTGTTCCCACCGATCCCGCCAACTTTAACTGGCGCGGGCGAGAAGGGGAGCGGCCCATGAGCATGGAAGTATTCCACGCCGACGGCACGCGTGTATTGGCGCAAAATGCGGGGCTGCGCGTGCATGGTTCATGGTCGCGCGCGTATGAGCAGCGGTCGCTGCGGTTGATGGCGCGGTCGGAATACGAACCGGGCGGTTCACGGTTTAATTACGCATTTTTCCCGGGGGATATGGCGTTTGATGGGTCGGAAACGCCGATAGAACGGTATAACACGCTCATCTTGCGCAATGGGGGCAATGACCGGCGGTTTGGCATGTTACGTAATGAGCTGGGCTCGGTTTTGGCACGGCAGTTGGGCATCAACGTAGTGACGCCCGTGCGCCCGGCAGCGATTTATATAAACGGGGAGTACTGGGGCTTCGCGTGGTTGCAAGTGCGCATGGACGAACGGTACATGCAAGATTTATATAACGCGCTCACGCGCAATTTCGACATTGTGGGTATGGGCGAGTTGTGGGTCGTAGCAGATTGCCCTGTGGCTTATGCTGACATCCGTTACAAAAACGCCTTCGCCACGCGCGATTTGCTAGACGATGAAGAATTCGCTCGGTTGGAAGCGATTGTGGATATTGAAGATATGTTGTGGTACTACGCATTCCAAATTTTTGTGGGCAATGGCGACTGGCCGCATAATAACTTGCGCCGCTGGCGATACACGGGCGAATGGCACGAGGGCATGGCACCGGAATTGGACGGGCGCTGGCGGTACTTGGTCTTTGATTTGGATTGGATATTGGGCTTGTACGGCGATGATTACCATCTGCCCACGTTCCAGCGTGTGTTGGAGCAGGATAACACCTCCGGGGCGTTGTTACGCAATGTCTTGACCCGTCCGGAGCAGCAACAGCGATTCATGGAAATCATGCGCGAAGTGGCTGCTGTTGTAACACCCGAGAACGTAGCCGCGCTGTTGGACGAAATGTACGGCGCGTCATACTACGAAATCGGTCATGCATTGGCGGCCGGGCGTTACGACCATTGGGTGGGGCGCAATAGCATTGCAGACAACCACGCCAATATGATTCGCTTTGCCGCAGGGCGGCCGTCCATCATTTTTGACCGAATGGAGCAGCTGTGGGGTGAATAGTAAACGCATAGTTTTTTTGGGGTTGCTGTTGCTATTGGTGTGCGGGGCCGTGGCTTTGCATGTATTTGCCGCCCCGCGTGAGGTACCTTGTCCGGGTACCTTCGGGCAGGGGATCGCCTTCCCCGCATTACATATTGATACGGGTGGCCGCCCCATCCGTAACCGCACCGATTGGGTAGACGCGACTGTAACGTTGCAATACCACGTAGAAGTATTTGAATTTGAAAACTTGAACGCGGAGATAATTGGACGGGGCAATTCGTCGTGGGGGTTGCAAAAACGGCCTTTTCGCTTGCGTTTCAGCGAGCCTGTGGTGATGTTGTGCGCCGGGCATGCTGCGCGCAATTGGACGCTCATCGCCAATCATTCCGACAAGACACTGATGCGCAACTACGCGGCATACTACTTGGCGGGGTTGCTGGATGGAATGGACGTATCGCCGTATGCGCGGTTTGTGGATTTGTACATAAACGGCTTGTACCAAGGCGTGTACATGCTGTGCATTCAAATGGAAGTGCTGCCCGAACGCGTTGAAATTACAGGCCACGAAGACCCACGCATTAGCGAATACTTCATTCAAATGGACCAGCGTCAAATAGATGACGGCGTGCGCGGTTTTGATTTTGTGACGGTCAATCGGCGGCATTATCAAATCCGCCATCCGCACAATAACATGCGCACCACGTACCACGCGGAATACGTGCGGCAATTCCTCATTCAATTGGAAGACGCCATCTTCCATCAAAACGGCAATGTATTCGATTTAATATGTAAGGCGAGTTTTATTGATTTTTATCTGGTGCAAGAATTATTCAAAAACCAAGACGCGGGGTTCTCTAGCGTGTTTATGACCATCCAAGGGCAGGGGGATAACCGCCGCTTGGTGATGGGGCCCGTGTGGGATTTTGATATTTCGGCAGGCAACGCGTATTACCAAGGCTGGGCACCGATACATGGTGGCTACAGCCCGCGAGGCGTGTGGGTGACCGCTGTCCACCCGTGGTTTCATGGCTTGCTGCGCATCCCCGAATTCGCCGATGCCACCGCAGCCCGCTGGCTCCAAATCCGCGACAACGAAGTTCCACAAATGATGGCACGCATTGACCACCTCGCCACCGTCTACGAACCACACTTCGAACGTAACTTTGACCGCTGGAACATTATGGGGCGTTACGTATGGCCCAACCCACCCGTCGTCGCACAAATAGATACCTTCCGCGGGCAAGTGGATTATTTGCTGTGGTTTATACAGGAGCGGGCGATTTGGATGGATGGGTTTTTGTTGGGGGATTGATGAAGAACGGCTCGACCAAGTGGTTGAAATAATAAATGATAACGGGAGGATGTAAAAATGTCGGACGAAAAAAAATTAACCGGTTTGCAACAATTTATCTAGGACAAACCTATTCCTGAAGATATAATTATGCAATGCTGCGACGATGAACACAAAGAAAATGCGCTCGATTTCACCGCATGGCTTAGGGATAATAAAATCCCTCCAATGGTTAGCCGTAGCTCTCCTTATTTATGGGAGGCCAAATATAAAAACAAGACTTTATACACTTTAAGCGTCAACCACGCGGCACTTTCCCAAGGTGATTGGGGCGTAGGATTACATCTTGCAAACATGGATAATTACAGTGAACTCATTGCTAACGAAGGGTTACAAGAAATCATTTGGAATGGTACAAGTTATTGTGCTTACGGTGAACGGAACCCCTATTTCGGTATGGCAAAGGCTCCCGGATGTAATCCGAAAAAGCATTGCATACCCGGCAAAACAATAAATATTCTTGGAAAGGATATTGGTTATTGTTGCGTCGGTGCCAATGGCAAATTTGTGAGGCATAAAAATCCTGATGACATAATAATTAAAGCCATTAAACGCCTGCTCGAATTAGAGAAAAAGACAAGGGATAAGGTTAGGATATACAAATAATATCGAACATGTCGCAGAAAACAATATCTTTATCAGCGCATTCTCTTAGTACCCGCTTCGCGTACAGCTCTTCAACCAGTGAAAATGTATGTGGATGGTGTTGTTTGAGGCGTTCGATGATCGGGTTGCTGTTGCCGCTCGATAATTCCAACTCGCGGTAGATGGTGAGCACAGCCACCCACTTTTCCACTTCACCGCCTTCGAAGGATACATCTATTTTTTTGGATGCTACATAGGGGAGGGCGCACATGTTTGTTGCCCCAGCCCACGGGTCTGCCATGGCGATGCGTACTTTACGTATGTCGCTCATGACGATGCTGCCCATGCACATGGGGCAGGGTTCCATGGTGGTGTATAAGGTGTATTGGCGGATTTGGGGGTGGTCGTCGTAGGATAGGTTCATGAGTGCAATCATTTCTGCGTGGGCCATTTTTCTGTTCTTCATTGTGTCTTCATGTATTTGATTGCGGCCGGTAGATATGATGTTGCCGTTTGTATCAATAATGATGGCGGCGATGGGCAGGGAATTATTTTTGAAACTTTCCCACGCCAATTCCAGCGTAGATTGCCAGTGTTTGTCTATTTCATTGAATGATGTTTTCATGCTTCCTCCGTAATATTTGTATATTTGATATAAAACAAATCCTGTCGTGTTAACACAAGATTATTAACGGGATTAACGCTTTGAAAAGCATCAACATCAGGATCATAGAAAAACGCAGCCTGTACTTGATTGGTCAGCGAAAAAAGACTATTGGGGGTTGGATTGCCGCCGCTTCCGCCCCATATCCGGTTTGTAATAAAATTTCGTCTTACGTAACCGTTGTGCACCATGTGCCCGTCCACATGCTCATGCGCATGCCGCAACCGCGCGAATAGCGTGGGTTCGGGGCCGTCGGGATCGCGCAAGAAGCCGTGATGATTGAGCAAAAACACAATCAAGTCATCACCAACATTGATGTTTGATGCAATTAAATCAAAATAATGACGTTTGTTAGCATCATTGACGGGCGGATAATACGGCGCGTTGGCCAATGCCAATGCCCTAAATTGAATGATTTCTACAATGCCTCCTTGCGCCAATGTAAATCTAGGATCATAAAAATCCTTGAATACTTCCTGCACTTCCAGTTGATGTACATAGAATTGTTCCCAAAATAGAAAGGTATCGCCGCTGCCAAATACTTCAATACGTTCATCGGCGACCCTAACCCGCAATACCAACAGCGATATATCGGATAATTGCTGCACATTACTTACAAAACGAGGGTGGTCGCTTTGGATGGCGTACATAGCCCAATCGTCATTTTGTGCTCCGCGCGGTAGCGAATTAAATTGCCCAATGCCTACATCCGGCCAATTGATAACGATAATAATTGTGAGTATGGTGGGGCTTTGGCCAAAATAAAGTATAGCTTCATGTCAATGCACCAGAGTTTGCCTGCAGGCAAGATTATCTTGACGATAAAAGTACTTTTGGGGTGTTTATGGAGCGAGGGCGGTAGTGCATTATTGATAATCGGCTTGTTTAAGAGATTGAAATCGCATTACCGAAAGAACGGCATTTATCTATTCGTCATCAGAACCTTTTGGGTTTCTTGTGTTTGCAAGAAATCCAAGCAGACGTTTTGCTTCCGCAAGTCGAATCGGAGCATCGCCGCCAAAAAGAACCTTTGCCCATATTTCATCTGTCTTACGAATGACAGGGTTATTCAACGCAAAAAATTCAATGTTTGCAACCTCTTCAATTATTTCTGCTCTTTGTTCGAGAGCGATTTTGGAAAGAATTGGCACAAAAGTTTCTTCAATATCCCCGACTTCCATTTTACGCATACCCTCTTGCGGCTTTGCGTTAATCTCACAAATGAGTTGGTAAAAAATTGTTGTAAACCACGAAGCCAAAATACTGGCATCGTCTTTGTTTCGAGCAGGAAAAACAACAAAATTAGTCGATACAACCACTTTGCTCTCTACGACATAAGCTCTGCCGAGTGCGCGGATGGCACGAGGTAATAAGGTTGCATATTTTGGTGTTGGTTTTGAAGACGTTGATTTCATAAGTCGGATTAAATCATCTTTTGATTTTATTTTGCGCTGTTGCTGACTTTCCCTTTTAGGTAATGATATATAAAAATCAACTACCGCTGATAACTCGTCATCATTTATCTGCTCTGCATCAAAGCAAACAGTATCCCCTTCAGAAACAAACAAAGTGTCAACCCTTGCTTTTTTCATAGCTGCAAACACAGGCAGAGTGTTAAATTTATTGTGAAGCCCTTTGCCTATGTCAGCCATTAACAAATCGCTTGCGCCGCCATTCCCTGCCGGACCTCTTTTCCGAGGGAAATCATGTTTATCGGTGCATGAAATTTTGGCTAATTTATCTGATGTAACGAAATGCGATTGTTGGAACTTCGTTGCATCATCAAATTCTCTGCACACCTGCCGCCAACCATTTTTTACATCCTTAACCAATTGTTGCTTTTTTGTTGCCATACAGTCAATTCCCGGTGTTATAGATGCAAAATTGTCAAGTGCGAAATCTTGACTTATAACATCGCCAAACAAATTCAAGTCAATATCTTCAACTAAGCTAATGCTCGAAATAAATTTTACAGATTCAACAGGACTTCCGATTTGACCAAGAAGAACGCATGTTCCTTTTACAACACCCTCAAAGCGGCCTTCTTCGGGATATGAAAATACCGCTTTAAGTCCAAAATCATTGAGTAATAATTTTCGTATTTCAACAGCTTCCTTGCCTCTGGCAACGAGATGAGACTTTGGAAAAACACAGGATATAACTGTGTTAGGCTTACATTGATTACAAATGAGTTCTAAAAATACACCTTCTAAGCTCATTTGCCCGACATCAGTTGTCGCTTTTTGACCTTTAATCTTGTGTATCTTTTTCAAAATGGCTTGTTTGCGCTCACCGCAGTTGATGCCCGCAACAAACGGAGGATTCATTACAACGGCGACATCATCAAAATAATCTGCCGGCAAATCCGCAACATGATAATCTGATATTAGTGCTGAATTACAATTGGAAATTATTTCGGAGTAATTTAACCCTATTCGCAAAGACAAAAGTTCCAACAATCTCTCATTTACATCGTTTGCTTTAATTTGATTTGGCATAACTTCGAATATATCCGCCGCTGATGAAACCAACTTTCCACTTCCAGCTGCAGGGTCGCATATAAAGGAGCTGTCCGCAATCGCTCCTGTAATGCTCTTTGCGAGCGCTGCTACAACTCGTGCCAAATCAAGGTCGGTTGCAACTTCGCCATCGTGTTCTTTGTCTGATGAAATTATTGAATGTAGTAAATCAGCAATGGAATCGCCCGAAATATTTTGCTTGCCAAAATTTAAAATATTTTCAAGTACATCATTAGCTACAGCTATTCTTGACTCAAAATTTTGCGGTGAGAACGAAAATATTTCCTTGAAATTTACTGCGGCGGCTTCATTACAAATGCGTTCTATGTCATTCCGAAAAAATCTAACATCATAAGGTAGATCCTTTCTCTTTATCGTAAGGAATGCACCACGGATATATTCATACAATAGTACAACAAGACTACTTTTCCACTTTTTATTATCATTTACCAAATTACGCATAAACGTTTCAAACTGTTCAAGGGTGGTTAAATATTTGTAACGGTCATCAATAAAAGCCAAAATTGTGTGAGCGAAATAATCGGCAAGACGCTCTTAAAAATAAGTTTGTGATAACGAATTGAAATCAGCGATATGGACAATGCCCGGTTCGAGCATTTGCTGTACGACTCGTGGGCGTGTTGAGTCGAACCTAAAAGAAAAAGCATATTCAAGATTAGTCAGAATGTAATAAGGCTTACCGCCGCCAGCCAAATTCTGCACATAAGACATGGCCTGATACTGATAGCGCGCACTATTAACATCTGCGGGCGTTTTTTTGACTTCAATAACACAGAGATGGCGCTTTGTTGCTTTGTGTCGGATAATAAAATCCATCTCAAGTGTGCCTGTATACTTGTGGTGCAGAACTTCGTATTCCGTATCTTTAGAAATCATTTTTAATGCGTCGTTCAAAGCCTTTTCACATATAGGGTGATATTTTCTAACCTCTGAATCGTTATATGAAATCCACATTTTATTTGCCTCCTAAAAAAATTGTTGCTTTACCTCATTTGCCAATACAGCGGCTAACTTTGGTGGAACGGCATTGCCAACAATTAAGTTTCTTCCTTGCTTGCTTGACGAAACAATCACAAAACTATCGGGGAATGATTGTAGCCGCAGCGCTTCACGAACTGTAATCAAGCGGTTTTCACTGTAATGAATGTTGCAACCAACATTCGGTCGGTTAAAGTATGTATTTATCGTGTAGGAGGGTGCATCTTCACGCATACGCCCATAACAAGTTGTATGCCCTCCGCTTTTTTGTAAACGGCGTATACGCTCTGAGGGAACATCAAGTGGAACGTCCATGTAATTTCCACCGGGGCGAACATGGCTAATGATATATTTGTCCAACTCACTCATTGTTGGAATAAAGTGTTCTGTTACACCTTTATTTTCAACCCTCATCATGCGTTGATATTCGGTTGCGGCGGGCTTTGTATACGCAACAAAAGCGTTAGTATCAACTACTGCGCTTGGCAAATCATCAAGTGCATCGAAAACATTTACAAATGGCGTTTTGTTCGCTGAAAGTTCTCCATGTGTTGGTGACGGAAAAACGAATGGTGCTTTGTATATTGAACCAACAATAATAACTCTTTTCCTGCGTTGCGGAATGCCGAAGTTACTTGCGTCAACAACTTCGGCACTAACCGTATAGCCTAAATCTTCAAAATCCTTTTTAATTATCGAGAATATTTTGTCGCCATCACAATTTTTCGCAGATAGTAAGCCTATAACATTTTCAAACAGAAATGCTTTTGGTTTTAGCGTTTCGATTATTTCAAGGTATTTCCAAACAAGTTTTCCTCGTAAGTCATCCGTTTTTCTGTTGCCAGCCAGCGAAAATGATTGACAAGGCGGCCCACCGATAACAATATCGCAATGAGGTATAATCGTCGTATCTAAATCGTTAATATCCAAACAAACAATGTGTTGTCCGATATTTCTTGCATATGTGGCGGCAGCGTTTTTTTCATTGTCTATCGCCCAGACAACATCAAAGCCAGTACTAATAAAGCCAAGGTCTAATCCGCCACCGCCCGAAAATAAACTGACAACTTTAATTTTGCTCATCTCGCTCCCGCCAATCGAGTAGAACGCAAACGTTCATGTTTTAATTTAATTGTTTCAAAATCTAAGTCCTCATATTTTGAAATCAACATTGATATTTTGTTAATGACATCGGGGTTGCCACTTTTCGCAAGATTTTTTCCGAGTAAAGATAACGCATCAACGTCATCAGAAGAATAAAATTTGAGGTTCGGCAACATCACAGTTTCAACATCGTATTTTTGAAGTTTTAGCATACCGCCGCCATAACTTCGCCCTGCAAGCTCAAGCTGTGTATAAATATAGTAATTATTTAATAGCGCAAACAATACATAAATGTCTATTTTGGGTGTTATTACATAAAAATTATCTCTCGCAACTTTATTTGACTTATTGAGAATGAAACGCATATCACTTCTCACGATGTAACCAAATAAAATGCCATTACAATCGGGAATGTTTAAGGCGTACCAATTTGCCCCACGTTTAATTTTCATGGCTAATGTTTTGGGTTTTTGCGTTTGTTTAATTTTAATTTCCCAACTGTGCAAATAGTCTTTTGCTTTTTGGGATAACGCTTCATAACTGTCAATCAAAAATAGTTTGTCGCAAATTGCATTTGAGGTGCAATATCCCTTTACAGCTTTTGGAGTAGAAACAATATCTCGCAAGCTTACCTCATTTAAACATTCGAAGTTAGGGTTAACAAACATTTTATTGAAACCTGTCGTTAAACCACGCCGAATTACGGCATACTTATCAAACTGAACTTTATTATTTGTTGTTATATGGTGCTGTACGACAGGCCGTGCGCTTACTCCGTTTTCATCTATATTGATATAAAGAGTTTCGCAATCCTTAAAATCCATATTCTTACGCAATTTCAAAATTACAACATCAACCAATGCATCTTTTTCAAAAGCTTTACCAGTAATATGTATTTTTTTTTCAATGGAGCATTTTTGCGAAAGAACAGCCTTAAAAGCAGAACCACTTCGTGAGTTAATCCAGCTATCGGGAAAAATCACAATCAATTCGCCTGTTGGTTTCAAAATTTCTATCGCCTTCACTACGAAATACATATACAGGTTAGCTGATTTTGGCAAATCTGAAAAAATCAATTGCGATTGTAAAAGGTGCTTGTTCAATCCATAAGTTAAAAGGTCGTCAATTTTTTCATGCCTTATGTAAGGGGGGTTCATAATTACGCCGTCATACCTTGTCAAATCTTCACTTTGCAAGAAGTCAGCGTTATGTAGGGTTGAATTGTTGCATTGCCTTGATACCAAATCAAATAACTGGGGATCAAGTTCAAAACCAACTTGGGAATAATCAGTTTTTTCAAAAAGACTGCGAAGAAAAACCCCTTCGCCGAAACAGGGGTCTAAAACAACACTCTTTGAAGGCAGCGTAAAAAGCGAAACCATATAATCCGCAACAATGCGCCTTGTGAAAACCTGCCCTAAATTAGCGTTGCTCATATTACCATCCTTGTGGGTTATTAACCCCTGCTTGTTTGATTCGCAGCTTCCTTTGTTAATTTCGTTTTTCCATCAATGGGTTTGGAGCTGCCTACAAACTTTTTTAATAGGGAGGGGGAATGATTTATTCGATTATATCATTGGGGTTGCGTAGGTTCAATAAAAAAGCCCCGCGCGGGTTGCGCAGGGCATGGACAATACGCGTTTCCTCATGGCTTGAGGCAACGCCGGGTGGTTCGGTTGTTATGTTTACCGAATGTCTTGTGTCGCAAGCACCCCATGGCATTCAGTTTGCCGTTGGCTACGTGGTTTGTAGCTTGCGGCTTTTTTATTTTTGATGCGGTGGTTACAGGCGGGCAGCCCATTATAGTACTTCCTGTGGTTGACTCTCTCTGGCCAGAGGTTTTTGTGAGTCTGTAGTCCGGTGGTAACGATTCGATCCGGGGGCATGTGTTGTACGGGATGCACGCAG
>WQVD01000022.1 GCA_009781755.1 Defluviitaleaceae bacterium
CCCCAGGGACAACCCCCGCGCCACCACCGGCCGCGGCCCCCGCGCCAGCGACAGCCCCAGCGCCAACAACAGCCACAGCCCCCGCGGCAGCGACAGCCCCCACGCCAACAACCACCCCTGCGCCAACCACCCCTCCAACAAGTGATGAACCCGACATCAATAATGTGCCGGACACAGATGTATATGAACCCACCAACGATGACCCCGCCGCGGCAGATGGCGCAAACAACGACTCCGTCAATAACGCCGCAACCCATGAAAACGCCGCCAACAACCAATACAACCCAAACGACACCGACGGATCAACCGAGCTTGATGCCGAGTCATATCCCGAACCCTATACCGCTCCCCCCACCGAACCTGAAAGCAAAACCGCTGAAAGCATCGTGCTTCCCGCGCAATCCATATCACAAACCCAACAATTCCCCATCCAAATGGGTACGATTACCATTGAATTGGAAGCTTACGGCATTGCACTAACAATTTTGGACACCGCTGCGGTCATAACCGCAGTATTAACCGCGGACGAAATTGCAAACATTGCGGCAGGAGACAATGTCGTTATCCGCCTACGCGTTATACGGTTGGACGAAAACGGCATGTCATCTGCCGTCCGTACCGACATTGAAACCGGCGTGCGCACCTTGTCTCAAGAAATCGAAGGTCTTGCTTTGAGCGCTGTTTTGTCCATCACAACGGAAAAAAGCGTCAATGGCGGCAATTGGGTAACGGCGGAATATCTGCGCAACGATATAACCCTGCGCATTGCCATTCCGGATGATTTACACCGCGCCAACGCTTCCTTTTTCATGTTGCGTCACCACAACGGTATTATGTCATTGCTACCCAATTTGGGCGACGACCCTTATACCATCACTTTCAGCACGGATCGTTTTTCTCCATTTGCCATTCTTTACACGGCGCAGCGGTTTGCATTGGGTAATACCATGCACGTAGAAATTTTGAACGCATCGGGTTTTAGCTTCCAATTTGGTAATTTTACAATGCTGGTATTTGCACCGTTTGGTTATCATGCGTGGGCGTTGCTTAATTTGGCTTTGAGCATCCTGAGCTTGATTTTGGCGGCATATTTTGTAACAAAAGCGTTAATCAAAAAAAGGCGCGACGAAAAAGAGGGCACCGATGACCTCCATCCCGAAGCACTTGAATTTATTGGTGCCAAGTGGCTTGCACTAACCGCCGCATTGGCGTTGGTCGCAGTATTCTTGTTTATATTGATGCAACCCTTTGGCAGCGAAACGATATTGCTGTTTGATTTCTGGGTGGTTATCCATGTGCTGATTGTTGTGGCACAACTAACGGCCATGTATGTAAGCAAAAAAGAAAAAGTGGCCCGGTATGAATAACAAGCTCAAATTGCGGATGTACATTTTATTAATGGTTACTGTCGTGGTATTAATCGGCGGTGTGTTTGGCATGGTGTACGTCATATCGCGCAATGCCATGCTGGATGACATCCGTGAGCGCGCCGTAGGTGTCAAGGAATATATCTTGACCATGATTTATGCAGAAGACATCATCGATATTGGGCAATCTACACCAGAGGGCATCCGTGCCGCCACACAAATACAAACGATAGGCGACCGCCTTGCGGGCATTGGCAACTTGTCGCGTTTGTACTTGGCCACGCTAGATGATGAGGGTAGCATCATAACTTCGTTGATGGCGCTGGGCGATGATTTTGTGCCAACTGGGGAAGCCGCGGACGATTTGCGGCGAAGCTTGCGCGATGACGTCGCCGTCATGGGGCGGCGCATATACCGCACGCAGGACGGCAACGTGTACACCATCTTTTGGCCAGCACGCAACCAGGCTGGTGAGTTGCTGGGTGTCGTGAGTATGGAATTTTCTACCGAAAATATTTTTGCGCTGCATCGCGAGGCGGCGGTGTATTCTCTTGCATTGTCTGCGGTGCTGTTGGCGCTTATTTCGATTATCGCGTATGTGTCCATCAACCGCGTGGCCGAGCCTATTTACAAGAAATTGGCCTACAACGATATGATGACCGGATACGAAAACCGCATGGCCTTTGAACATCGCCTGCGCGAATGCGCAAGACTCGCAGAGGCCGGTAAGAAAATAACGTTAATGATATGCGATATGAACAACTTAAAAGTCGTTAATGATGAGCACGGGCATAACGAAGGCGATGTGTATTTAAAAAATACGGCGGATATTATCTTCGAGCACTTGGACGGCAAAGGGTCGTTGTATCGTATCGGCGGTGACGAATTTGCATGCATTCTTACGGAAGTTCCTGACGATGAAGTAATGCGCATCATCAACGGCCTGCGCACAGAAGAAAGAATGGCGCATCCGCTACAACGCTTTAGCTGCGCATGCGGTTACGCCACCTATGACCCCGAAAAAGACAACACCATACGCGATTTATTCAAGCGCGCAGACGTGGATATGTACAAAGAAAAAAAACGGATCAAAAGCGGAGAACAATCCCCGTTAAATAGTCGATAAAATTTCGCATAAAAAAACGCCCATTACAATCGGGCGTTTTTTATTTTCATTTTATTTTTTATTGCGTGGTTTTGGGCGGCAAGTCGGCGAATGCGCAGGCGCGGTTGCGGCCGGATGTTTTGGCGCAGTATAGCGTATTGTCTGTGTCGGACACGAATTTATTTAAAGGGTATTCGTTGCCTTTGTCGGGGATGACGGTGTTGATGCCTATGGAAATGGTGATGTGGGTGACAGTGCCGTCGGGCAGGGGTAGTTCCAACTTTTCGATGTTGGAACGGATGCGTTCGGCTACGGCGCGTGCACCTGCGAGGTCAGTTTCGGGCAAAATGACGACAAATTCCTCGCCGCCCCAACGTGCGCATATGTCGGTGGCGCGTGCTAGGCTGGCCTTGATGGTTTGCGCCGCAGACCGTAGCGCGTAATCGCCTTGTATATGGCCGTTGGTATCGTTGTACAATTTGAAATTGTCAATATCTATCATCATGAAGGATAAGGGTTTTTGGCTGCGTATGGCGCGTGCCCATTCCTGCTCGAGCTGATCGTAGAAGAAGCGGCGGTTGCCGATGCCTGTGAGCTCATCGGTGATAGAATTGCGGTGTATTTGGCGGATTTGATTGACGATTTGTATTTGGTTGCGTACACGCAGTTTGACTACGGCTGAGCTGAAAGGCTTGTTGATGTAATCCGAAGCGCCCAAGGTAAAGCCGCGTTCCTCGTCTTCGGCTTGGGTCAAGCCGGTGATGAAGATGACGGGGATGTCTGCCGTTAGGGAGTTTTCTTTTAAAGCAGCAATAGTCTCGATGCCGCACATTTGGGGCATGACAATGTCCAGCAAGATTAAATCGGGCACCTTGGTACGGGCAATTTCCAAGCATTTGCAACCGTCTGTTGCCGTGTACAAGGTATATTCGTCTTGCAAAATGTGTGTAAGCGTGTCCAAATTAAATGCGGAGTCATCGGTGATCAAGATGGTATTTTTTTTGCTGTACATAGGTTGCCTCCTTATTAATTGGGACTAGCGGCGGCGCATGCGCAATATGGTTTGGATGCCTTGCTCTACGACGGTGCCGGGCGCGGGGTATTGGCGGTATACGACATAATTGGCCAATTCTGTCGTACCGCCAAACCACATCGGTATAAACGTGGCGTCCCGCACAAATTGCGAAGCGATATCACCGTACAGCCCTACTACATCGGGCATTACGGTCATGCCGCCGGGGATGGCGGTGGCCGGGTCGGTATGGATTTGCACGGGGATGGTCCATGGTAGCGGGCGCGTGTTGTCCGGCCCCGGGAAGGTATGCGTAATTACCGTGCCGCCGCCCACAATTTGGAAGCCGATTTCCAAGTTTACCAAGTTGCGCACGGCGTCGGACACGCGGTGTCCGGTGAAGTCCAGCATCGGATGCACCGGAATGACCGGACTGGTGTCATACTCCAAGTAAGGGCCTTCTGAGGGGGGCATGTTGCGCATGATGATTAATTCTTGCAAGAAGCTGCGCAGTACAGGCGCCAGCGTGTTGCCCGCCGTGCGTCCTTGTTCTACGTTTTCGGCTACGATAAAGATGATAAATTCGGGATTTTCTACCGGGGTGTATATCCAATAGGCAATGGACACTTCATCGCGGTCGGCGCCGCGTTCGGCTGTGCCGGTTTTGCCGCCGATAGAATGGCCGGTAATGCGTGTATTGCGTCCGGTGGCCTGTGGATCTAGGATGGTTTGTTCAAGCTCGGTGCGCATCCAGTCGGAGGTTTCTTGCGATATGGCGCGGCGAATGACTTGCGGCCGCGTTTCTTGTACCACCACGCCGTTTTCGTCAATGACGTGCGACACGATAAACGGACGCATCACATTGCCGCCATTGATCAGCGCTGCGAAGCTGGTAATCGATTGTATCGAAGTGGCGTTAAAGCCCTGGCCAATGGAGCTGGTGGCCAATTGGACAGGCCCCAACATATGAAGCGGATACATTACATAAGGCGACGAAACGGCCGCCTCACCGGGCAAGTCAATGCCCGTGCGTTCGCCATAACCGAAGTAGCCGCGGTAACGGTAGAATTCATCGCGCCCCAAGCGCTGCATTATTTGGATCGTACCCACGTTGCACGACTGCGACAAAATCTGCGAAACATTTACGGTGTGATGCGCATGACCGCCGAAACATCGGATTTGTACGTTGCCGACGGTGATGATGCCTTCACAAAAAAAGGTGTCATGCGGTTGGATAATTCCTTCTTCCAGCGCGGCAGCCACAACGATGGGTTTGAAAATCGACCCCGGCTCAAATGTATGGATGGTGTGATAATTGCGCCACATATAATCACGCGCGTTTTGGCGTTCTTGCGCGGTTTTGTATTCCCAAAGGGCATAAATTGAAGGATCGGAGAAGAGCTCGACGTTGAAGGGTTCTGCCAATGAAAATGTAGGGGCTTGCGCCATGGCGATGATTTCGCCCGTGTCGGGGCGCATGACAATCATGCCCACTGCGTCGGTTTGGATATCGCGGAAGACCGCATCTACGGTTTGTTGTGTCAAGCGTTGGATGTCGGAATCCAGCGTTGTGACAATGGTCATACCGTGTTGCACGGGTATTTCACCGCGGGTCAGGGTGTTGTTGGCGTCAAACTCACGAAAAGTGCGTCCCGCCGCGCCGGAAAGCAGGTTGTGGAATTGCAATTCCAACCCCCACTGGTTGTCGTTGTTGACCCCGTGCATAAAGCCAATTACTTGCGGGGCAAAGGTGGGGTCGGGATACGTGCGCAAGGATACTTCTTCTAAGTTAATATCCGTAAAGCGATCACGCAAAGGGATGGCAATGCCGGCGGGTACCTGCCGCGCAACGATGCGCCAATTGTCGTGGAAGTCGGGTCGCCAAGCGTTGTCGGCGGCATTCCAAATAAACATGGCGCGCAGCGTTTCCATGGGGATATCCAATTCTTCGTGTAGTGCGGTCAGCGCTTCGTCCATCCACATGCGGCGGTTTGCGCCCCCACGGTTAATGGATACATTTTCGCGGTAGGCCAACATGGATACGTCCAATGCTACATTAAAAACCGATTGGCTCATCGCCAAGGTTTGCATGTTTCTGTCCATGATCCATCCGCGTTGGGGCGTAACAGTGCTGCCGTGCGACATACGATTAACGCGCCACTCGCTGGACATGCGGTTCAACTCTGCGCCGTCCACCGTTTGGATGCGCCAAAGCGTAAAAAATAAATACCCCATGAATAAAACAAGGAATATGGTCAGCCCTATAAAACGTTTGTGCCGTCTTTTTGCCATGGCAGAATGGGGGAGTGGTTTTTTTCGCTTCATACGATTAGCCTCCAAACACGCGGTTAAAAATATCGGTAAAAAAGACGCGTAATTCCTCCCAAAAAGTGGTGTCGTCGGGCAGGATATTGGCGTGGGGATTGAACACGACATGGCTGATGGGCGGCACGTTTATGTAGATAATCTGCGAAGGGTCAGGGCGCCCCATGCCCAGCCGGTCGCGGGCGATTTGCTCAATTTCTTCAATGGTGAAGGGTTGGGGCATTTGGCTGATTAACGTGAGGTTGGCGTCCAATTGCGCATCGCGCGCTTGGCGTGCTTGGGTAACTTCGCGTCGGGCATCGGCCATATGCGCAGCTGCAACCACCGACCCCAACGCTCCCACAAAAATTAAAACAATCGTAAAAATAATCGGCGGGCTAAAAAAAAACCGCGCGGGCGTGGTGTCCATTTTGTGTATTTGGTCGCCGCGTTTTAGGTAGACGATGTTGTTTTTCTTCTTGCGGTTTCTGTTCATATTTTCTCCGCTATGCGTAGTTTTGCGCTGTGGGCGCGGTTGTTGGCGGTTAATTCGTCTTGGCTGGGCAGGATGGGGCGGCGAGTGATTTCGCGCAGTTGCGGTACTTTGCCGCATGCGCAGTAGGGAATATCGCGCGGGCAGGTACAAGGCCGTGCCATCGTGCGGAATAATTGCTTGACGATGCGATCCTCCAGCGAGTGGAAGGTGATGACCGCCAGCCGCCCGCCGGGGTTGAGCAGCGCGATGATATCGGTGAGCGCGTTTTGCAACGGTGCTAACTCGTCGTTGACGGCAATGCGCAGTGCCATGAAGGTGCGCATCGCGGGGTGCTGTCCATGGAGTGCCTTGGCAGGTACGGTGGATTTTATGATTTCTACCAGTTGCTGTGTGGTTGTGATGGGATGGGCCGCGCGTTGATTGATAATGGCGCGGACGATGCGCGGGGTGAAGCGTTCTTCGCCGTATTGATACAGGATTTTGGTTAGTTCGGCGGGGGTGGCGTGATTGACGAGGTCTGCGGCGGATTCACCCTGCGTGGGGTTCATGCGCATGTCCAAGGGGCCGTCAAACCGGTAGGAAAAACCGCGTTCTGGCGTGTCCAATTGGAATGATGACACGCCCAAGTCCAGCAATACACCGTCCACTTTGTGGATGCCTTGTTCGTGTAGCAGCTTGTCCATGTCGTGGAAATTGCCGTGTATGGGTATTAAGCCGGGAACGCGTGCGGTCGCCGCCGCCAATGCTTGCGGGTCGCGGTCAATGCCGTACAGCTTGCCATTGCCAAGCTGCGCCATGATTAACGCCGAATGGCCGCCGCCACCCAACGTGCCGTCTACATAGATGCTGTCGGGTCGGATGTTTAACGCGTCAATGGACGCATGCGGCAATACCGGCAAATGATGAAAATCTACCACAAAGCGTTGTCGTTGTTATCGTCGTCTTGACCGTAACCGTAGTTGGGGTCGGGCGCACCGGGGGGTGGGTCGGGATAATGGGGTGCCTCTGTGGGGGGCTCGGTTGGAGGCTCTGTGGGGGCGGGAGCGAAGGGCGGCAGCATCCACGGAGGCAGTTGATCATGCCCGTCTGGTGGCGTAGCGTCGTATACCGGGGCGTAATCCGGGTCGGGCTCGGGTGGTCGCTGCGGTTGATTTTGGTTGGCGTAGGGGCCAAAGGGGAGGTAGGGCCACATATCGGGCGGCCAATCGCGGTAATCTTCGCTAAGATACCAACCGTCTGTTTCTACCCACGGGGGGGGGCCTTCTGCGCAAGCGGTGCAGTAAATACCATCGCGCACAGAGGAGTGCAGCTCGAATTGGCGGTCATTGATCCATGTGCCGGCAAATTCTTCGGGGATGGGTACAGGACGCACTATGCCTGAGCGCCATGCGGTTTGTGTGCAATATAAGCTTGCCAGTCGGTTGTGAGCGGTACACATAAGATGCGCTTGATGCACGTCGCATTCTTCGGTGGGTAGGGTATCTGAGGTAAATATTTCGGAGCGACCGCGGTTGCCGCGCGGGTCATGCTGGCAGGCGGAGCTCATCAACATGCCGGAATCCAAGCAAACCGTACCGGTGACGATGCCCGGCGGACGCACAAATTGCCGCGGCTCAAAGCGGTCCCATTCGTGTATTTCTTGCATGATATTGCGCCACAACGGCCCGTGGAATACACCCGCGTGTGCCATGCCGCCTACATTAAAGGTACTCATGGGGCGGTTGTCGTCGTTACCCATCCAAATGGCAGCGGTCAAGTGCGGGGTGAATCCTGTGAAGCCCAAGTCACGGCGGTCGTTGGAGGTACCGGTTTTGCCAGCGACGGGGATGTCGTTGCGCAATTGTGCGTTGTTTTGCCAGTTCATGGAGTGGCCGGTGGCGCCTGTGCGCGATACGGTATCGCGCATGGCGTCGATGAGCATGTAGGCGGTGGTGGCGCGCAGTACGCGACGCGGTTCGTGGTGGTTTTCGATGATTACGTTGCCGTGACGGTCTACCACGCGTGAGTACAATATGGGGCGGTTATACAAGCCGCCGTTGGCGACGGTGCCGTATGCAGCGGCCAATTCAAGCAAAATAACACCGTGGGTCATCGAACCCAACGGCAAGCCGTAAGTCATGTCAGTAAAGACGGTGCCATGCCGATCCACATAGCGTTCGCGTATGGTTGTGAAGCCGAAGTTTTGCATATACCGCCACATAGTGGGGATGCCCACGGTTTCCAAAACGGTGCGTGTGCTGGTGACGTTGCCCGAACGGTAGATAGCGCGGCGGGCGGTGTTGAGCCCTTCGTAGGGCGGTTGGCGGTACCAGTTGGTAACGCGGTGTTGTTCGTGGCCGATGATGATGGGGATGTCGTCTATAACTGTAGAGGGCACCATCCAGCCCATATCAAACGCCGGAGCAAACGCCGCAATCGGCTTTAATTGCGAACCGGGCGAACGCGTTGCTTCCGTGGCACGGCAAAAAGCACGGTCTAATAGTTTCTCTCCGCGGATGCCGCGCAGGGCTAGCACATGGCCGGTGGTATGATCCAGTAATACAAAGGCTGCCTGCGGTTGCAACGTTATGACCGGAAATTCAGCAACGATTACATCATCGTATCCGGCGACTTCTGCGCGTATGCGGTCTTTGAATGCTTCAACATCTTCCATGCTGCGCCCCAAATAAGAGCGGGTGAAGTTCGTGCGCATGCCGGACATCGTATCTTGCACGGTTAAATAAAAATATATATGGATACGGAAGTCCTGCTGCGGGAAATTGTCGGGGTTCATGAAGTGGCGGTCTACGACTTCTTGCATGGCCAAATCTTGTACCGAATAAATGCGCAATCCGCCTTCAAAAATCATGGTGTAAGCCATGGCCGGTGACCAACCGTACAGTTCCATCAGGTCATCGCGCAGTTGTTCCACAATGGCGTCGTGGAAGCAGGACATGGTGGATACCACTGCCATGCGCGTGCCGTCGGCCACCAATGTGGAATACACATCACTAGTCATGGCCTCGAAGTGCTGTTCTTCGGTGATGAAGCCGTTAAACAGCATTCTATCAAGTACCAATTGCGCACGCCGCCAATTCGCTTCTTGGTGGCGGTCGGGGGCGAGCCATACGGGATTTTGCGTGATGGCGGCAATAACGGCGGCCTGCGGCAGGGTCAATTCACTGGCATATACGCCGAAATAAAACATAGCCGCGGCTTGCACGCCGTAATTTTGGCGGCCGAAGCTGACTTGGTTCAAATATAATTGCAAGATGAAATACTTGGCCGACAAACGGCATCCGTCCATCAGCTCTGTCACGTGGCGTTCAAATTGGATGGCCAAGTATTGCTCTTGCAATTTCCAAACCAATTCGCCCTCGAAGAAACCGTGGATATTCTTGATTAATTGCTGTGTGATGGTACTGGCACCTTGCGTGCCTGCATCGGACGTAAGTGCCATATTTAAAGCGCGGCCAATGCCGCGTATGTCCACGCCGTTGTGCTGGAAGAAGCGTTCGTCCTCGATGGCAACAATGGCATCAATCATGTAGCGCGATATTTCGTCAATGGTAACGGATTCGCGGTTAACGCCGCCGTGAAGTACATGCAATACCTCGCCGGTGTTATTGTCGATAATGAAGGACGAATAAATACCCGGCGTAATATGGTCAAAGTCAATGGAAGGTGCAGCTTGGATAATGCCCAACCAAATACCCAGCCCCATGGCGGTCACCGCAAACCCGCCCATGAGTATCAGTGCCAAGCTAACGCGCAGTGTCATCAGCGCAATTTTGTTGCGCACGCGTGTGGTCTGCGAATTAAGCTGGCGGCGGCGCCTATTATTGCCAAAATTTGAATAGTCCATGAAAACGCTCCTTAAAAAAACGGGCATAAGTATTAGCATTCTATACGTGCATTATAATGTAAAGATGTTGACGCCGCAAGTAAAACGCCCCACGCAAAAAATTCCAACCGGTCGCAAAATGCGACCGGTTGGAATAAATCCAGCTGGCCCCAAATAAGGACCAACTGAAATTTCTATAAAATTTTTATATTGTTACTGTGCAGGTTGCGGTGTGGTTGCGTTGGTTGCATCCGGGGTTGCCGGATCTGTTACTTTAGGTACGCCGTTCTTTTTGAAGAAACTAGCCGTGCCTTCGTCTGTAAGGCTCACGGGAATGGAATGCTCGTTGTTTGTGTCGTAGTGCAGTGCGTATTCGGGTGTGCCTACGCGGTGTGTGCAGTGCGTTGCGCGGTTGCGTTCGGCATCATGACGGGCTTCGTTGGCAAAGTTTCGGTTGTTTACGTCGTGATTGTTATGCGCGCGGTTAAGGCCGCGATTGTTGCGGTTGGCTGCGTGGGTGCGTGCGTGCGGATTGATTTCGCCGTTATTCACGCCTTCGCGGATGCCGGTGTGGCGGTTTTGACGGCCACGATCATGTCGGCCGTGTTCATGGCGGTTGGTTTCATTGCGGTTGATGCCGCGTGTGACACCACGAGTTGTGCGTTCTGCTGCGTTTTCCACGCGGTTTTCCACTTCGTTGGTGTGGCGTGAAACGGAGCGTACTAAGCGTTCGCCGTTGTAATTGGCTTCGTTGTTTTCGGGCAGTGCGCCGCGGCTACAGCCTGTGACGGCTAACATACCTAGCAAGGCCGCTGTGGCCAGTACATTGCGGTACTTCATATGGATGGTCCTCCCTCAAATTTGTATATCGGATGAAGCATATTCGTTTCATACGACTACTTAAAAAGAATCGCAGTACGCGTCTGTTTTGCGTCTGCGATTCTATTTTGCCCGAGGGTGGGTGAAAAATACGGGTTAATAATGGTAAATGGAATGCAATACTTGTCCGTTGTTTTGTGTGGCGTGGATGTTGAGGTTGATGTTGTCGTGGGTGGCTGCATCGCGCAGGCGCGTGGTGATGGCGTCGATGATTAGCGCCTCGCCCGCGTAATGCGTGATGTCAATGAGGTTGATGCCCGCTTCTACGGCGTCTTGCGCGTTGTGGTAACGCATATCGCCCGTGATGAAAACATCGCAATCCTGCGCCAGCGCTGCGCCCCAATAACGCGGATGCGATGCATCACCCCCGCAGAGCCCGGCCTTGCAAATCATGGCTGATGGGTCACCGCTGTATCGGATGTCCGTTAGTTGCAACGCCCGCTTTAAATGCGCAATGAAGTCCTGCAGCGTCATAGGCGTGTGCAGCGCAGCCACCAAGCCCAGCCCCGGCGTATCACAGATGCCGTCAATGAGCGGCGTCCGCGTGATTTTGTCAAAAATACCGCCTGCGTGCGTTTCACAAGCGTCGATTTTGGCAAACAGGCAATCATTAACGTCCCCCGCAGCCTTGTCTAAATTGGTATGGCTCGCGTACAGATTAATACCCGTTTGCATCAAGGCCAAAATTTTGCGCCCCTGTGGCGTGGCGGCGGTGATTTTCTTCAACGGGTCGTGGATGAGCGGGTGGTGCGTCAACAAGAAATCATACCCGCCTGCGATGGCCTCGCGCACGACGGCATCGGTCGCATCCAGCGCTACCAACACCTTGCGTACTGCGCGGGTTGCATCCCCCAACAGCAAACCTACATTGTCCCAATCTTCGGCCCAGCACGTGGGTGCCCAAGTCTCCAATTCGTTAATCAGCCATTCACATGTCACATTTTTCATCTTGTGCCTCGCATAACCACAACAAGCGGCGGGTGTATTCATCGAGTTGAACCCCCGCTGCGCCTTGTGCAATGTATTTTTGCATGCGTGTTATTTCTGTTCGTACATAATCAAGCCAAAGCGGATCGTTGGGTAAAAACTTGCCTATGCTGTATTCGCGCGGCGCCCATACGCATGGCATTTTCAAACCGGCCGTACTGTGTTCCGCGTTTTGCATAGCCGCGTCCACGGGCTCAGCCACGAGCAGTACATAAAAACGTTCGCCCTCGCGAGCTAGCCGTTCGTTGATGATGGCGTATCCCGTGCGGTGCAATTGCATACGCAAAGCCGGAATATCGCGCTGGGGTTGCAACACCAATCGCCGACATGCTTTCGCTGTGGCTGCGCCGCGCTCCAAGATATTCACAATATTCATGCCGCCCATGCCCGCGATGACCGCTACATCGGCTTCCCCCGCGCGCAATGGGTCAAAGCCGTTGCCCAACCGCGTTTGGATGCGGTCAAGCATGCCGGCCTTGTATATGTTCTCCGAAGCCGCAGCCAGCGGCCCCGGTGCTACGTCACACGCAATGGCGTGCGTGATTAAATTCCGTTGAATGGCCGCGATGGGCAGCCGCGCATGGTCGGTGCCGATATCCGCCAACACATCGCACGCGCCTACCAACGACAACGCCATCAACAAGCGCGGCGATATCGAATGTCTAGCGTTGATTGCGACTCGCGACATTCGATCCAAATGTTGCAAGCGCATTTTTAATCGAGGTAATCTTTCAGCTTTTTACTGCGGCTGGGGTGGCGGAGCTTGCGCAATGCCTTTGCTTCGATTTGGCGGATACGCTCACGGGTTACGTTAAATTCCTTGCCCACTTCTTCCAACGTGCGGGCGCGGCCGTCATCCAAGCCGAAGCGCAAACGCAACACTTTTTCTTCGCGCTCGGTCAGCGTGTCCAATACCTCGAAGAGTTGTTCCTTCAATAGGGTAAACGCAGCAGCTTCCGCAGGCGCGGGGATGTCGTCATCAGGGATGAAGTCGCCCAAGTGCGAATCTTCCTCCTCGCCGATCGGCGTTTCCAATGAAACGGGGTCTTGGCCGATTTTGAGGATTTCGCGCACTTTTTCTACGGGCATTTGCATTTCTTTGGCCAATTCGTCCGGCGTGGGGTCGCGCCCCAATTCTTGCAAAAGCTGGCGCGATACGCGGATGAGTTTGTTAATCGTCTCCACCATGTGCACGGGGATGCGGATGGTGCGTGCTTGGTCGGCAATGGCGCGGGTAATCGCCTGCCGTATCCACCAAGTGGCGTAAGTCGAGAATTTATATCCCTTCTTGTAATCGAATTTTTCTACGGCTTTAATCAAGCCTAAGTTGCCTTCTTGGATGAGGTCAAGGAATAGCATGCCGCGTCCTACATACCGTTTGGCAATGGATACGACCAAGCGCAAGTTGGCTTCGGCCAATTGCTTCTTGGCGATTTCGTCGCCGTCTTCCATGCGCTTGGCTAGGATGATTTCTTCATCGGCGGTCAGGAGGGGCACTTTGCCGATTTCTTTTAAGTACATGCGCACGTGGTCGTCGATATTAATGGCACCTTCTACGGCAGCCAAGTCAATTTCTTTTTCTTTTTCCACGTCGTTAACAACGCCGGTGATCATTTCGATGCCTTGGGTCTCCAGCCATTCGTAGATTTTTTCCAATTGGTCGGGATCCAAGTCAATGTCGCCCAGCAGGTCGCTTATTTCCTTGTGATCGAGGGTGTTTTTGTTCTTTTTGCCGAGAATTACCAGTTCTTGAATGCGGCTCATCAGCATGGGGTCTTCAAAGGGTTTCAAAAGTACACAATTCCTCTCGTTTGTTAGTTTAACCATTGGCAAGGGATATATACTGATTTTGCAAGGTTTTCTTGGTGTTAAGTGCGATATTTACAGCATTTAGGTCATTTTTGGCGCCGTCGGTTTCAATTTGTGTGTCCAAATGGGCGCGTTTGATGATTTGGTACATTTCATTAAGAGATTTTTCCATCTCCGACACCGATGAATAGGCGATTGGTTTGGAAAAAACATCAAAGGCTTGTTGCTGTTCTTCAGCGGTTTTAAATCGGGATACAATATCTGGCGGTGCGGGGGGGGATTTATTACTTTCTTGATGTTCATTTTGCGTAGCAAAGTCATATGCAAATGCCAGCAATTGCGACAAAACCGCGTCGCCCATTTCCTCTGCGAGCAAGAAGTTTTGCAAGGCAGCGGCAGCGATGGGATGGGATAAAACAGTGCATAAAAGTGCTTTCTTTGCATCGCGCAGACCGGGGTCGTTGGTGCGTTGCACGCGGCGGCGCGGTGTTACATGGGAGAAATCCCCATTTTGCTGGTTTTTCTCGCGTTGTTTCTTGATTTCGGCGAAGATGGCAGACGGTGCGATTTGCGTGGTATGGGCGATTTCTTGTACGTAAGCATCGGTTTCAATTTCGCTGTTTAATGGCGCGAGCAAAGCGGCGGCTTCTTGGGTGTAACGGATGCGGTCGTCGGTTTTTTCCATGTCAAAGGGTTGTTGTGCGAGCTGGAGTTGGAAGGCGGTGTGGCCTTTGGCATTTCTCAATAACGTGCCCAATCTCTCCTTGCCGAATTTTTGCAAAAATTCGTCCGGGTCTTTGGCATCGGGGACTTGCAAGACTTTAACGCGCAGCCCCCCTTCTAATAAAAGGGGCACGGATTTTTGTGCGGCGTTGGTACCGGCGGTGTCGCTATCTAACAGAAGCAATGCGGTTTCGCACCCTGCGCGGCGCAGGATTTGCACGTGGCGTGTGGTGAGCGCCGTGCCCAGCACACCCACGGCATTGGTGATGCCCGCGTTGTACAATGCAAGCACGTCCATGTAACCCTCCACGATAACTAATTCCTTGGCACGGGCGCGGCGTGCCAAATTGAGCGCGTACAACTGGCTTGACTTGCTGAATAAACTCGTTTCGGGCGAGTTTAAATATTTTGCTTCATCGGATTCATTATCCATGATGCGCCCGCCAAAACCCACAACACGCTTGTCCGGCGCAATTATGGGGAACATTAAACGCCCGCGAAATCGGTCATAAAATCGCTTTTCGTTATTGTGCGAACGTGCCAGTAAGCCTGCGTTATGTAATTCAATGAGCGTTGTGTCGCGGTTGTTGGCGGTTAGATGTTTGAGCAGCCCGTCCCATCCCGGCGGTGCCAAGCCCAACCCAAACAATGCCTGCATCTTGGGCGACACACCGCGGTTTTCCAAATATTTCCGCGCAGCTTCCGCTTCGGGGGTGTCGGCTTGCAAATTGTCATAAAAAAAGCGCGCAGCCTGCTTGTTGTATTCAGCAGTCAGCGAGCGCTCGCGGTGTTTTTGTTGCTGGGCATGCGAATTGCCCGGTTGGGGCAAAATAAAATGGATGCGGTCAGCCAGAAGCTTCAATGCATCCACAAAATCCATATGTTCAATACGCATGACAAACGTCAGCACATTGCCCCCCGCACCGCAACCAAAGCAATGGAAGAATTGCGTGTCGTTATTAACCGTAAACGAAGGCGTATTCTCTTGATGAAACGGACACAAGCCCCAATGCCGCCCGCCGCGCATCCGTAAAGGTACGTAGGAGCCCACCACATCAACGATGTCGTTTTGCGCGCGCACTTCTTGGATGATTTCGTCGGGGTAGAACATTGCGCACGCTCCATTCATGTTGGTTTCCCTAGTTAATTCGACGTGTTTGTCCAAAACCCTTCTTCGACAGGAAAAAATAAAAAAATGGAAATACTTGCAATTATTTACAGCAATGGTATAATTCTGGCAAATATGTATAAAAAAGGAGAATGCAACCATGAGAGCAACAGGAATCGTGCGCAAGATAGACGAGTTAGGACGTATCGTACTACCCTGCGAACTGCGCCGCGTACTACACATCAACGACCGCGACCCGCTGGAGGTCTTTGTGGACGAAGATAAAATCATCTTAAAAAAATACGAACCCGCATGCCTATTCACCGGCACCGCCGACGACTTGGTCGAGTACGAAGGCCGCAAAGTATCCAAGACCGCCATCGCCGCCATGGCGAAATTGGCCGGGTTGTAAAACACATGATTAATCATAAATTATTGGCCGCCGCCGCCGTAGATGCCAAGAGCCGTGCCTATGCGCCGTACTCGCGTTTCCATGTAGGGGCGGCATTGTTATGCGCCGACGGCAACGTATACATCGGTTGCAACATAGAATCCGCCGCTTACCCGGCCACCATTTGTGCCGAGCGCACTGCACTAACCAAGGCCATATCCGAAGGCGTGCGAAAAATACGCGCCATCGCCGTAGCAGGCTCCTTCCCCGACAAAGAAGGCAACTATTGTTACCCCTGCGGCGTATGTCGGCAAATGCTGCACGAATTCGTCACCGATGATTTCGAAGTCATCATTGCCAAATCGGCAGATGATTACCGTGTGCACAAATGGGAAGAGATATTGCCGTATGGTTTTGGGCCGAAGGATTTGGCATAGGAGCCGTATAATGGAAAATAAATTCAATATGCCTGTGGATGAATGCGTATTTTATGCCAAGCGCAATATCGTGGATTATATTTGGAAAAGTGCACGTATGGAGGGCATCGCCGTTACTTATCCCGACACGGATGCGATTTATAACGGTTTAGTCGTGCAGGGTTTTAGCGTGGATGATATCGTTGTGATTAATAATTTGAAGCATGCGTGGCGTTTTATGTTAGATCATATTTCGCTTGAAACCGATTTTTCTGTGGTGTGTGAGATAAATCGGACAATAGGCGCGGGTTTGATCCATCGGGCGGGGTTTGTTCGAAACATACCCGTTAATAACATCGGCGGTACGGATTGGAAGCCCGACATGCCCATCGAATCGCAAATAAAAAAAGAGCTGACCGCTATTCTTAAAATGGAATCGGTAACGGACAGGGCATTATCATTGGCATTATATTTAATGCGCAAGCAAATATTCATGGATGGAAATAAACGCACTGCATTGTTGGCAAGCAATCATATAATGATACGCCATGGTGCCGGCATATTGACCGTGCCCATTGAACGGCAACATGAACTGTTCGCATTACTAATAGAATATTATGAATCCGGCAATAACGAAAAAGCAAAAAAATATTTATACGATTTTTGCATAGAGGGGTATTAAAAAGCAAACTAAGGAGAACTCACATGCGAATCTACGACATCATCCAAAGTAAAAAACGCGGAGACGCATTATCTAATGAAGAAATCCAATATATTGTGCGCGGCGTAACAGACGGTACGCTGCCGGATTATCAAACCACGGCGTTGCTGATGGCCATTTGCTTAAAAGGCATGAACGCGGAAGAAACCACCGCGCTAACCTTGGCGATGGCAGCATCGGGCGACCAAATGGATTTGTCGGCGTTGCCGGGCGTGAAAGTGGACAAGCACTCCACCGGCGGAGTGGGGGACAAGACAACGCTCATCGTTGCCCCCATTGTGGCAGCATTGGGCGTAACCGTGGCCAAAATGAGCGGCCGCGGCTTGGGGCATACCGGTGGCACGGTTGATAAATTGGAAGGCATTCCGGGCTTTCGTGCGGCGTTGGGCATGGATGAATTTTTTGCCACCGTGCACAAGACAGGCATTTGCGTTGCCGGGCAATCCATGTCACTGGCCCCGGCAGATAAAAAAATCTACGCCCTGCGCGATGCGACCGCCACGGTCGACAGCATCCCGCTTATTGCCGCCAGCATCATGAGCAAAAAACTCGCCGCCGGTGCCGACCGCATTCTCTTAGATGTAAAAACCGGAAACGGTGCTTTCATGAAAACCACCGATGAAGCCCGCGCCTTGGCCGGCGCCATGGTAGCAATCGGCAACATGGCCGGGCGGCGCACCTCCGCGCTCATCACCGATATGTCTGCGCCGTTGGGTACCGCCATCGGCAACATATTGGAAGTCAAAGAATCCATCGAGGTGTTGAGCGGCGGCGGGTCTGATGACTTACGCCATGTAAGCATCGAATTGGCCGCGCATATGGTGCAACTTGCCCATATAGCCGACGGCGACATAGACGCATGCCGTGCATTGGCATTGGAAGCGATAACCAATGGGCAAGCATTGGAAAAATTTGCCCAAATGGTAGCCGCACAGGGCGGTGACCGTGCATGCATTGACCGGCCCGACCGCTTCCCCAATGCGCAAATCGAACACGTTATCCCATCACCGCAAACCGGTTATATCACCGCAATGGACACCGAAGGCATTGGTATCGCTGCCATGCTGGCAGGTGCCGGCCGCGAAACCGCCGAAGATGAAATCGATTACACCGCAGGTTTAATATTGCACGCGAAAATCGGCGACTATATAAAAAAAGGTCAACCCTTGGCTACGCTGCACACGGCTACCGAGGCCAAGGCAACCGCAGCAACAGAGCGGTTGTTGGCAAGTTATACAATCGCCGACAATCCCGTACCAAAACCGCCGCTGATACATGAATATATAACGGGTTAAAAAGGTATAAACGCCTTTAATCACACAAAAAGGAGCTGATAAGACAGCTCCTTTTTGTATGGAGTGGATTAAGTTTTTATTCCAACAAGCAAACAATTAAACCGCATTGGCAGCCGGTATTTGCAACCTGAATGCCAATTCGACTTCCTTGTTTTGCTCAGTGGTTATGTAGTTTTATTAATAATTGGGGTCCCGGGCCCCGGTGTTTGCCGCTTTGTTATGCAAAGGTGCATGCGTGGGTAGCATAACCGTGCCGGATCCGAAGCGCGGTGTGCTACCCCCTTTGCATAGGTGCGGCGAGTGGTGCATATGTGGTGCTTGTGCAACCTCTAACAAAGGTTAAAGCGGGAGCGGTGCGGTCCGTACAAGGCACAAGGCCTTCGCGGAGGTGGCAAAACCCGTCCATGGCGTGGAAACGTTTGTTTCGGTTACAAGCGCAGTATATCGGACATCCGTTGCCAAAACCTTAGACATTTTCTAAGATTTTATCATGACACCATGTATTATATAATCATGCTGGATTCATTTTTACTTAGTAATACTGCCCTTTTTATGTTTGTTAAATCAACCCGTCCAACCATTCATATCCATCGGGATAAGTTACATTGATGGCCTCCAACAGCCACGTTTTGCTTTCATCGCAAAGCAGCGGCATGATGGCTTTGAAGTCAATTTCGGTACGAGGTTTGGCGTAGGCACCTTGCATGGAGCCTTTGCCCGATTTGTAGAAGAGGATAATTTCCGGGGCCAGGTAGGGGATGCCGTCGCGGTACAAGATGGCTTTGTCCATGGCGCGGGCGATGCGGGGGTTGGCTTGCGCTACATATTCATTGCCTTCGCGCGTGTCGAAGGCCAACTCGATGAAACCGAGATCTTCCACGAGCCAATCGGCGGTGGGTTTGTAGGAGTAAACATCGGTGTTGGTGGTGGGGTCGGCGTTTGCGGGCAAGTGGCGTTGCAAGCGATCCAATTTGAACATTTCCGGTACAAAACCGGGTTGGATCGACCATGTGTTGGGTAGGTCGTGCCAATAAGGGTCGGTGATGTCGTTGATTTTGTAGAATAGAAATTGCCAAATGGTGCCGGGTTCTTCATATCTGCCGTAGGTTGGCCAACCGTTGTCCAGCAGGAATTGCACGGCTTTTTGGCGGTCTTCTTTAAATACGGCGATGTCAAAATCACCGTGGGTGCGCAGCTCGCGTCCGGCGAACATTTCTAGGCCGAATCCGCCGCAAATGGCGTAGTCGATACCCAAATTTTTAAATAAATCGTGTGCTTGCAAAATGGCTTTGTGCATAAATGATCATTCCTTTTTAATTATTTGTTACAATTTCATCAAATTCCAATATTTGTGCATAACCTGATCCTTCCAAGAATCCGCATGTTAGCCGAATCACATCCAAACCCGGCATTTCATACATTTCCGGAGTGGTGGTGGTATTGCAAGCATCTGCGATGTACGCGACTTCAAAACCTCTGTAATAAGCACCAATGGCCGTGCATTTGCAACACATTTCTACATTAAAGCCAACGATATCTACCTGCGAAATGCCCTTGTTTTTCAAGTATTGTTCCAATTCGGGGTTGGTAAACGCATCCCTTACGCTTTTTGTGAAAACCATGTGGTGCCCCGGTTGAATGGACAGGGCGATATTGTCGGTGTTTACGCGGAACATGGGGTTGTCGGGGTTATCTGCTTGATGTTGGATGAATATTGCCTCGTCACCTGTAGTGTCGTAGTGGGTGATGAGTGCTTCAATTTTAGCGTACAATAAAATTTTGTACATCCATTACCAATAATGCCTTCATATTATCTCCTCCATGCGGTGTTTGCCGTTATTCATAAATTTCATCGATAACGCAATCCAGCAGGGTGCAAAAAATTTCGTAATGGTCTTTGATCATCTCCTTGTTGACCACGGTTAGCAGCAGGGTGTCAATGATGCCGTGCGCGCGGTCTTTGCTTACTTTCATTTTGATATTGGGGGCGAAAAGGGTGGCAGCCAAGCCATCAACGCTGTTTTGGCTGTGTTTTTCGCGCCACGCTGCGGGTAGCTTGTTTAACAAGCTTTTGTAATCGGCGCCGTGTCTTTTGGTGATGATGTCGTTTTCGGCGTATTCGAGGTATAGCTTTTTTAGTACCGTGCAGATTTCGTCCTTGGTGGGGGGCGAAGAAAGCATTTCTTTAAACATTTTCCCTGTACTTTGTTGGAAATGATCCATCACATCGCAAAATAATGCTTCCTTGGAGTCGTAGAATAAGTAAAACGCGCCTGTAGAAATGCCTACTGTGGCGCAGAGCTCGCTGACGCTTGTTTTTTTATAACCGTGAGCAGACCAGCTTTTTTTGCATGCGATGATGAGGTTTTGGCGGATGTTTGTTTTTTCGGCCTCGGTGAAGCTACGCGGCATTGTGTACCTCCTTTGTTTTATGTGAATATAAATGCATTAACGTTCATACGCGCATTATAACGCGTAGTAAATGAATGTCAATATAAATCAAACCGCCAAGCAAAAACACAAAACGGCGGCTGTGATATAATCCATTTTCCCAATAATGCCGTTGATTTGTCCATCGGCACCGGATCGAATGCGTCAGCGGTGACGCGATAAGGCGGAGCGTTGACAAAACAAAAACATCTTAGGAGTTGAAAATGATGAAAGAAGCGATGAAAAATATATTTGAAACATGGCTGCGCGAAGACGGCGAGGATTTTATGGGCGTAGTTTGCGTGACGGGTAATGAGGGTGTGCTGTTTGAGCAAGCCGTCGGTATGCGCAACAAATCAGAAGCGTTACCCAACACCGTGGACACGGCATTTGGCATTGCCAGCGGTACAAAATTATTCACCGGGTTGGCCATATGTAAGTTGATTGACTGCGGGAAGCTGTCGTTGGAAGATAAATTGTGCGATGTAGTGCCGATGGATTTGGGGCTGGTGGACAAAGGAATCACCATCTTCCATTTATTGACGCACACATCGGGTGTGGGGGATTACTTGGACGATGAAGACGATGATGTAATTGAAAAAATCACCGCCACCTACGCGAAGCATCCCGTTCACTTGTGGACAAACTTGACCTATTATTTGCAACATTTCACACAATTGCCGCCCAAATTTGCACCGGGGGAACGTTATGGTTATTCCAACGCCGGGTATATTTTGCTGGGCTTGGTTATTGAAGCTGTAAGCGGTTGTTCGTATCAAGACTATGTAACGGATGCGTTGATTCGCCCGTTGGGATTGGTGCATACGGGCTTTTATCGTATGGATCAATTGCCGCCGAATGTTGCCGTGGGGTATACGCAGATTGAAGGCACGGACGCGGTGCGCACCAATATTTATGACATCACCGTCGTGGGAAGTTCGGCCGGTGGGCTGTTTTCTTGCGTGGCGGATTTGGACAAGGTATGGCGTGCTTTGGCTGCCGGGGAAATCCTTTCACCGGCGATGACGCAGGCATTCCTGTCACCGCAAGTGCAACGCGACGCGGAAGATGACGAACGCTTCTACGGATTTGGGTTGTACTATTTGAAGGACGAAGAAAACGCCGAAAAAATATTTCACTACGCGCTGGGTTGCGACGCGGGCGTGAATATTTTTACGGCGTATTTTCCCAAATTTGGCATCACGGCTACCGCGTTGGGCAACCTCGAAGACGTGGAAGTGATTCCGTTGATGTATGAAATCGTGGATGGTTTGTACGACGATTAAGTCATGTTGCTCAGCATATCTTCATAAGAATCGCGGCGGCGGATCAATTCCGTTTCGCCGCTTTTTTTGATGAGGACTTCGGCGGGGCGTGCGCGCAGGTTGTATTGCGATGCCATGGAATAGCCGTATGCGCCTGCGTCTTGGATGGCCAAGATATCGCCCGGTTGCAAGGGGGGGAGCGAGCGGTTTTTGGCAATATAATCGCCCGTTTCGCATTGATTGCCGACTACATTGGTCAAGCGGAATGCGCCGCGGTTTTCGGTAAACTGAATGTCGTGGGGAGCTTGCGACACAGGGTATTCGGTGATGGGTTGGCCGGATGCATTGTAAGCGATGATGTCGTGGTGCGCATCGTACATTGTAGGCCGCGCTAATACCGAAAAACCCACGTCGCAGCCCACGTAATGCACCGCACCCATTTGCTTGGTGGCGTGTACGGTGCCCAGCAGCACCCCGCATTCGGCGGCGATGTAGCGTCCGGGTTCGGTCATGGCGGTTAGGGGTTTGCCGTATTCCGCGGAAAAATCTTGCATCAGTTGCGCCAATTCAACGCCTACGGGGGTAAGGTCGAAGGGTTTTTCTCCGTCCAACTTATGGTATGGGATGTAAAAACCGCCGCCGAAGTCGATGAAATCCAATCCTTCGAATTGGCGGGCGATGTCGATGAGCGCGCGTGCGCCCACGAGGTACATTTCCTGCGCGTAGTTGCTGCCGATGTGGTGGTTGATACCCACGAGGCGCAGATTGTATTGGGCGAGCAGTTCCTTCACACGGGGGATGTCGCGCGGTAGGATGCCGAACTTGGTGTCATCGCCGCCGGTGACAACTTTTTTGTGGTGGCCTGCGCCGATGCCCGTGTTAAAACGGATGGCGATCGGGTGCGGTGCGCCCGAAACGGGGGAAGGTTCGCGCTTCACTAAGTCGGAAGATAACGCTTCGCGTTCTATTCCGACAATCGCTCCGGCGAGAACTTCCCCCGTTGCCGCCACTCCGTGCCCTTGTGCAAACTTATTTAAAGATTCGATTTGTGTGGGAGTGTTCGCATTCACCGGCGCATCTTTTTCTTGTGCAATCCTTCCAAATGTTTCAATTTGTGACAGGGAGTCCACGCTGACAAACACGCCTTTTTCCATCGCGAATTTTAATTCATCGGGAGCAGCGTTGTTTACGATGAAGAAAATTTCGCTTGGCGGGAAGCCTGCGGCTAGGGCGGCTACGATTTCGCCGGGGCTGGATGCGTCTGCACGCAGGCCTTCTTCGCGGGCGATACGCAAGAGGCTTAGGTTGCTGTTGGCCTTGATGGCGTAGTTGACGGCGTAGTGGGAGTAGGGGCAGAAGGCCCGCATGGCGCGGCATTGGGCGCGGAAGATTTGCTCGTTGTAGACGTACAGGGGGGAGCCGTATTGCGCGAGCAAATCGGCGGGGTTGTTATTTTGGTAAAAGTCGGACATGGGGATGCTCCAATCGTTTAAAATTTCATGTACCAAAAAATGGCTTTTTCATGGGCGGTGTCTAAATTGGCATACAGCATGGTGTCTACCCCGCCAATTCGGAAGCCGATTTTATTGTAGAACCGGCAAGCCGATACATTGATATCCTGCGTTTCAAGCGTCAAACCGGAAAGGCCGCTTGCTTTGGCCCATTCGATGGCGGCGTTCATTAATTGAGCGCCGACGCCTTTTTTTCTGCTGTTTTTGGCAACGGCTATGTTTTGAATCAGCGCATATCCGTTCCAATTTTTCGTGATTTCAATTTGGCCTACACATTCGTTTTCATCGTAATAAAAATAAATGATTTGGTGGGGATTGTTGATGAAATCTTCGCAATTTAATTCCGATGCGGGGTAATTTTTTTCGTAAGGCGCATCAAGCAAACATTCCGTATAAGACCAAGCACCGTCAATAAATTCAGGAATAATTTTGCCGATAACGTTAAAAGGTTGGTGGGGTTTGTTTATGTCCTTCATATTTTGGTGCGTAATTGCTGTTATCATTTTTGCCTCCAATCCAGTGCGAGGGTTATTTCGTCGCGCAGGGGGATGCCGTCCATGCCGATTAACGGGAGAGAATGCTTCAACGCGCGGTGGGCTTCCATTGCATTGATGCATACCCCGCGCAGAGCAAAGCCGCGTCGTTGGTAGAACCGTAAGGCATGTGTGTTGTCGTTGGTTGTGCGCACGGTGATTTGGCGGATGTTGCTTGCAATGGCGGTTTGTTTGACTCGTTCAATTAATGCAGTGGCGATGCCGATGTTGGGTGCGGTGCTTTCTAAAACGAGGATTTCGCATTCGTCGTTTTGGAGGTCATACAATAAATAACCCAGCGCTTCCCCATCACATACCGCCGCATAACCCGGTGATGTGCGCGTATCGTGTAACTTGCCGTTGGCGGCGATAAGCGGCCCGCCCCATGATTCGTCCAAGAGGGGCTGCACTTGCTTGCGCAGGGTGGGGTCGATTTTGCAAATCGTATAATCCAACGGCGCGATGGGTTTGACGAAGAAGATGCAACGTTCCGTTTCTTCAAAGCCAAGTTTGAGATGGAATTGGTAGCGGTCTGTATTTTCGATGGTGCAATCGCTGGCGATTTGGCGGCAGCCGTGTTGTGCCATCCAATGCTCGGCGAAACGCACCAGCCCGTCGGCGATGCCGCGCTTGCGGTATTCGGGCAGGACGAAAATGCCTTCCAAGTAGCCCTTGATGCCGTCGTCCGTGCCGTTTACATATTCGTGGCGGAGCGAGGCGTGCGCCACGCCCACGGCTTTATCAAATGACGCAGGTCGCATACCTTCCGCGCCATTCAATATACCATCCAACGCGAGAAAGAACGCTTGATTTTTGTCGGCGAAAAGCCGCTCGTTTTCTTCCAATACTTCATCATGGGGCATTTCGTACAGGGTGCATAACAAATCGGTCACTTGGTTGATTTGCGCGGGGGTTGCTTGCACAAATTGGATGGGCGGTGGGATGGGTTGCGGCGTGTTGGGATGGATTTCGCCCGTGCAATTCTCGCCGATGACTTGGTAACTGTCACTTGACACGGCGATGGCTTGATTTTCGCATAGGGCGATGTGCGGCAGCGGCAAGTCGGTGCGGTGCGGCGTACCGGGCGCACAATGGACAGAAACGTAGGCATTCAAAATCCCCAAACCAGCAAATCGAATGTCACGGGAGGTATGCGATCTGTGGCATTTGATAAATCGAATGTCACGGGAGTTATGCGCCCCGTGGCATTCGATAAAATCCGAGTGGTTGGGGTTGTCTTGGTTGAAATACGGCGTGAGTAACAAACTGCCCGCGCTCATGCCAACATACACCTTGTTGGCGGCGATGAACGCGCGAATGTGCGCGTCAAAGCCCGCCTCCCGCACACACTGGGCGAGGTAGGGCGTTTTGCCGCCGGTGATGTACATGATGTCGTACTGCAACACATCAGCCTCTGACCGCGGGCTGTCAACTTGAATGTCATAAAAGGTTTGCGCGCCATGACATTTTGCAACGTCATGAATCGTGATGTTGCACGGTTGGAAGTCCATCGCCAGCAATTCATCCCGCAGGCGGTGACAAATGGCTTTCGCCTTAGCTTCGTTTTGCATGGATGCGGTGGGGATGAACAGCACTTTCGTGTCTGCGAAGGGTTTTCCCACCATTTCGCGCAAGCGGTTGATTAACGGTGCGTTGGGTTTGCTCAAGACATTGTCGATGTAAAAACCGCTGTCTGTGAGTAAAACATTTTGCCAATTTGCATCCATGTTCGTTCCTCATTTCTATAAAACATGTACGAATCAAGTGGTTAGCCCCACTAACCACTTGATTCACGACCCCGTAGACTTGTAATGCCGCAAGCCAAAGCGGAAAAACGCCCAACACGGCAGCAAAAATACCAGCGATGCCAGCGGTGCCAGCGCGAAGCGCACTTCGTCCGTGCGCCCCACCAGATACAGGAGTGGATAATACTGTATCAACGCCAACGGCACAACATAAGTCAAGAACTTGAGGATGCCGTCGCCGTACACACCGAAGGGCAGCCGCCCGTGTTCCCGCGTGCCGTCGGTCAGGATATTCATGAATTCCAGCCCCTGCACAGTGAAAAATGTGAACGCCGCATACACCATAAACAAACCGAAAAAGACCAACGCGCCGCACAAAATCATCAAGCACAACACCGCAATTTTGTCCCAAGTCCAATCAATACCGCTGCGCGGCAACGCGAAAATCAGCACCGCCACCGCCTGCACATACCGCCCCAAGCGTGTAAATTCCACTTGCGATGCCAACACTTGAAAAATCTCATTGCGCGGGCGCACCAGCACGCGGTCAAATCCGCCGTTGCCCAACAACAGCGGAAAACGGTCAAATCCGCGCCCAATCAACTCCGAAGTCGAAAAAGCCATCATCATCACCGCGAAGCCGATGAGCACTTCTTCATAAGAAAAACCGCCCACGTTATCGAAGCGGTCGAACAAGAATTGCAAACCCAAAAACGTACCAAACGCCACCAAAAACTGCCCCAACGTGGACAGGAAAAATTGCGATTTATATTGCATTTGGCTGCGCAAATGCATGGAGAAATATTTGAAGTATAATTTCATGCGCCAAACCCCAACTTTCCGAAAAAGAGTAATAACCTTGCGAGGATATTTTTACAAGACAAGGAAGTGCCGACGAAGCGTGCAGGCAGCACGCGAGGAGGTGCTGACGCAGGATTGTGAAAATAGGCCGAAAGGGTATTACGCTTTTACGGGAAGTTGGGGTTAACCCCCCTGCACCGTCACGCGTCTTAACGCCCGCCGCATGAAAAATTGTCCAACAACCGCCAACGCCGCCAGCCAAAACACTTGAATCGCCAACGCCCGCACCAGCGCATCGCCTTGCAAATATCCGCTGAAAATCAACAGCGGCGTGTTCTGCATCGCGCCAAAGGGCGACAACTCCACCACCGTGCGCAACCCCGCCGGGAAAAACGGAATCGGAATAATCCCCCCCGTCAAAAACTCCCCGCCCGAAGCCATAATCATGCGCGTACCCCCGGCGTTAATTGACGAAAACGCGGATACATAAACCAACATCACAATGCCCACCGCTACGCAAGCCGCCATCAACATGCTCAACAAAAACAGACCCATTTGCACCGCACTGCTCGGCAACACCAGCCGCATCGAAGCGGGCAGTACCAACGCCACCAGCAAAATCGGCGCACAACGCAACGCTACCCGCGCAATCCGATTCGCAATCGTTTGCGTGTACCAACGGTTGTACAAATTGACCGGGCGCACCATTTCATAAGAAATATGCCCGCTTTGAATCGCATCAAAAATATCATAGTCATATGCCCACATCGCAAACAACGCCAAAAACGCCTGCTGTATCCAAATATAACTCACCGTCTGCTCCAGCGTCATGGGGAAAGCCGCCGGATTAACCGCATAAAATGCCTGAAACGCCAATATGTACATAAATCCCCACGCAAATTGCGTAGATAACCCCGCCAACGCCGCCGCGCGGTATTGGATGGAATTGTTAAATTGCACGCGGAAGATGGCCGCGTAGGCTCTCATATTTCGTATTCCTTGTACAGCGCGGCCACCATTTCTTCGGCGTTGGCACCTTCGGGGGCTTGCGCTTTTAGTTGTGCCAACGAGCCGTCCAACAAAATTTGCCCCTTGCCGATGAGGATGATGCGTTCGGTCAGGGCTTCAATGTCTTGCATGTCGTGGGTGGTGAGCAGCACCGTGGTGCCATGTTGGGCGTTGAGCCGCTTGATGAATTGCCGCACGGCAATCTTCGACACTGCATCCAATCCAATGGTAGGTTCATCCAAAAAGAGGATGCGCGGGCTGTGCAGTAAGCTGGCGGCGATTTCGCACCGCATCCGCTGCCCCAGCGACAATGACCGCGCGGGGGTCTTGAGGATTTCGCCCAACTCGAGGATTTCGGTTAATTCGTCCAAGTTGCGCTTGTAAGTGGGGTGCGGCGTTTTGTATATGTCGCGTATCAGTTCGAAGGAGTCGATGACGGGCACATCCCACCAAAGCTGGCTGCGCTGGCCAAATACTACACCAATTTCGCGCACGTGTGCCGTCCGTGCCTTCCACGGGGTGCGGCCGTTGATGTCACAGGTACCGCCGTCGGGGGTCAACACGCCGCACATGATCTTAATCGTGGTGGATTTGCCCGCGCCGTTGGGGCCGATGTACCCCACCATTTCGCCGTCGCCCACGGTAAAAGAAACCTCACGCAAAGCATGCACCAACTCATACTCCCGCGAGAAAAGCGCACGCACGGCATTGCCAAAACCCGCTTGTCGCTTGGCCACGCGGAAAGTTTTGGTGATATTGGACAATGTAATCAACGGTTGCCTCCTGTCATGTTATGTAACGTTCTGCCGGCTGCGATTTCTTCTGAAATGAAGGCATTAAAATCTTGTTTGGCACGTTTGTGCCGTGCTTCGCTGTATCCGAAGAGGAGGTTAGGGTTGTGGGTTTTTAACAAAGTGATGATTTCTTCTATGCTTTCCTTGGTGTATCCGAATAATTGAAGTTTAAATCGCATGCCTTCAATATCGTAAATATGCAGGTTTTTTGCATCCATTGGCATGAACGCCGAAAGTGTCGCGTTGGAAAAATAAATCCATGCGGCATCTTTGTAATCAACAAATTCCAAACACCAAGGCGATCGAATGTAGAGCCTTTTATTGCCCAAATACGCTTGCCCATATTTTGTGCATACCTTGCCGCTTAATTCAGTGTTGATTTCCGCTTGCTCGTCTGCAGGTAATTGTTCAAATTTTGCAAACATTTTTTTGCGTCTTCTGCCGCTTTTTATTTTCAAATAAAAGAATACGCCCAGGAAGAATGCAGCAAAAATTTTAGTTAATAAAGTACCTGCGATGATTTCATTCCAATTAGGTGGCTGTTGCAAAATGTGCTGCTCAATATAAATAATAACGACCGGACTCACGAATGAAGCAAACCCCAATATCGCCAAAAACCATAGGGAAATTACATAAAAAAGGGTACCGCCCCGTTGCCAACGGTAAAACCTTCCTTTTTTCATATCTTGCTCCGCACTACCAGCAGCAACCCACTCTCCACGCTAATTTCCGCTATATCGGCGGTAAATTCGTTGCTGGTACCGCGGGTTTCGCCCATGCGCAGGGTTTCGTTTTCCAGCGGGTAAACAAGGCCGCGGGTGGTGATGCCGGTGACCCGCGTGCCCAGCGGGTACAAAGACAGCGTTTGGTAGTCCGCACGGGGGAAGGGGAGGAAAATTTCGCAGCAGCTGTAGGGGTGCGCCAACATGATGGACGTGGTTTCATCCCATATTTCCACAGAAATGTCGCCGTTTTGGGTGGTGAGGTTGCCCAATACATGCAGGTTGGCCAGCGCGTGGTCAAACCGCCCGCCCAGCGCACCCACAATAACAATGGAAGCGGGCGACAACGCCTGCGCGAAGGCCGCCGCGAGCGCCAAGTCGGTGTCGTCCTTCTCCGGCGGGAAAGCGTGCGCGGGGATGCCCTGCGCTTTGTATGCGGCAATCAAATCAGCATCGGCAGAATCAAAATCGCCCAACAGCACGTTGGGTGTTAATCCAAGCAACGCAAAATGCCGCGTACCTCCATCGCACGCAATCAAAAAATCCGCGTCGGCAAGCCGTGCGCGGGTGGCGGGGTAGTCGCGGATTTCGCCGTTGGCGATGATCGCAAGGTTCATGCGTTGCCGTGGGTAGCCGCGGTTTCGTAATAACGCATGCGGCAGGACGGCATATTAATGAAGGAATAGAATTTGAGTGCCAACTCGTTGGGGGTGGCGGCGTTGGCTTCAAAGTTTTTTACGTCTTGCAGGGTTTCGAAGATGAGCAAATCTGCCCAAGTGTCGCCGTCGCGCACTTGCCGCCAGCCCACGTAACCGGGCTGCTTGCAAATATGTTCATCGTTGAGGATTTTTGCCGCTTGCAGGAAGTCGGCTTCGTTGGTGCCTTTTTTCAACTTGAATTCGCAATAGAAGATGCCCTGTGCCATTTTGCATTTTCCTTTCGCCATTCGTATTTTGGGGCGGTAGTGTATGAAATGGGTGGTGGTTTGTCAAATCAGTTGGTCCTTAATTGGGGCCAACTGAATGTTGACAACTATTACGTCCGCCGATATAATAATATTACGTCAGTCGATATAGCGACCGACGTAATATAAACATGAAAGGAGCTGCCATGAACGAACGAGGCGCATTAACCGAAGGCGTGTACATGATTCTCGTGTCACTTTTAACACCGCGCCATGGATACGCCGTGATGCAAAACGTCGAAGCACTTACCAACGGACGCGTAGTAATGGGTGCAGGCACATTGTACGGCGCAATAAACAATTTACTGGAGAAAAAGTGGATTGTATCCGCCGGAAACAACCCGGAATCACGCAAAAAAGAATATGTAATCACGCCCAAAGGCATGGAAACCTTACAATACGAAATACTACGATTGGGTGAACTGTTGCAAATCGGCATGGAGGGCATGAAAAATTCCGCCAATTCGGAAATGCCCGGTAAAAAACAGGGGGAAGCGTATGAAAATTAAATTATGGAAATATTTCATTGACGAAGAAAGTACCGAAAAATGGTTAAACGACTTGGCCGCCGAGGGTCTAAATTGCGTAGGCAGCGGCTTCCTCATGCACAAATACTACTTCGAGCAAGACCAACCCGGCGAATACACCTACCGCATCGTCATCCTGGACCACGCCATGGGCCACCCGGAAACCACACGCTACCTCAATTTCCTGCGCGAAGGTGGTGTAGAGTACATTGCGTCCGGCTACCGCCACTTCATCCTACGCAAAAAAACCGCCGACGGCCCCTTCGAACTGCACACCGACCGCGCATCGCTCATCAAGAAAAATAAAACACTGATGAATTTTGCAATCGTTACGGCATTAATTTTGCTTCCGATTATCGCGTTGAATGTGGGCGTTACGATTATGCACTTGGTGAACAGACATATCTATACCACGCTGATGGTGTTTATTAATGCAATGGGTGCAGCCGTATGTTTTGTGCTGTTTGTGATTATGTGTACGCAATGGCGGCGCTACGCATTGCGCAAACGCCGCTTGCAAGAAGAGGGTGCCATACACGAATAAAAATTAACCCCCAAAGCCGTTGTTTAATTCCATAACGACCTTGGGGGTTTTCCATAAATATTTATGCCACTGCGCTTGTCGTTTTAATCTTCAGCCGCCCAAACACATGCCTGCTTAAACAGCTTCCTATAAAGATACACATCCTGCTCTGTAAATTTACCTTCAACAATTTTATCAACCGAAATCCATTCAACCCCACTATTTTCATCCGGTTTAACCGCCAACATATCCGCTTCATCTGCCACAAATAAATACGCGATGGAAAGATGCAAATGGCTGTTTACATATTTACCATTTTTGAAATGGCCTGTAACAGGCAATACATCAATGGAAGCAACTTTGCTGGAAATGGGCGTGACGCTTACCCCCGTTTCCTCCGTAGCTTCTCGCCGTGCAACATCCAACAAATTACAATCGCCGTCGGCATGCCCACCCGTCCACGCCCAGCAATTTCTTATGTTGTGATGGACAAATAATGCCTTATCCAGTGACCTATTTAAAATAAATCCCGAACCGGTGATATGAGCGATTTCGTTGTCTCTCAATAAAATGCTGTGCGGGAATAATTGTATGCAATTTAAAATCACATTTTTGTCTTGCTGTTCTTGTTCGTTTTTTGGTGGGTAGTTTTTTATATCATTGATGTAAGTCATTTAGCACCGTCCTAGGTGAATTTTTGGATTTTTATATGGATGTTTGTAATGTTAGAAAATGCTATTTGTGGATTTACCAGCAAATTGCATTCGATTGTTGTCCGGTATTTTATTTAATCATCGTCCTTTTTTTGCTTTTTTCCATTCTAATTTCAAATATATCCGTATTGCATTACTTAACAAATCAAGTTTATCAAACAAAATTTTATAGATAGAGCTTTGTTCTGCGAGGTGTTCTAATTCTTCTATAAGATGTTCATCATAACACCTGTTTTGTTCATTGTATCTATATAAATTTGCCTCAACCATATTTATTTGATTTTTTAATTTGTCCCATACTTGTATTTTTTCGTTAACTAATATTGATTTTATTTCAATAATCAAAGCGACGATTTGCTTGTTCTTACCGCGATTTGACGTTTCAGATAATAATTCAACTGGTTTTCCTTTTTCGTCCTCTGGCCCAAAGTACAAAATAAGTAGGTGTGCTTTTTCATTTACTATAGAAAAGTTAATATTTGTTTTATTTTCAATATTCGTCATAACCATTTCATAACAAACAGAAATTAATTTCGCAACGGATGCTCTTACATTTTGAATCCATTCTATCCTTGCACTTGAAATATTATTTTTGTGAGATGATTTAATTGACATTATCGTAGTTATAACCGCGCCGATAATTGCCACAACAGCAACAACCAAGGCAATGATATCACTCGTTGAAAAAAATGCTTGCGTTTGTAATTGATACGGAGTGAGAGGGTAGTTTATTGCTGCGCTTATTATATTAATAATTTCGTATGCATCCAAAAAAATCCCTCCAACAGTTTTAGTTTTATATTTTTTATTTCTACCGCAACCGCTCCAACAACGCCTGTATCGTCTTGACCCGTCCGAGGCCGCCGTCTTCGGGCGGTTTTTCGTCTTTGTGTGCTTTTAAAGTCAGATATGGGCTTTGTGCCATGGTGAAGAGTAGGCGTGAAGGGTTTTTGCGGACTAGGGTGGTTAGGCGTTCGACGTTGACGGCGGCATCGGCGCGGAAGACGATGACGATGTTTTGGCCTTTTTGCGTGATGGCGGTAACACCGATGCTGCGGGCGATGGCTTTCATGTGCGCCACTTCCAGGAGGTTGGACACGGAGCGGGGTAGGTTGCCGAAGCGGTCTTCGATTTCTTCTTGGATGTCGAAGAAGTCTTGTTGGTTATTGATGGTGGCGACTTTTTTGTAGATTTCTAGTTTTTGTTGTTCGTCGGGAATGAAGCGGTCAGGGATGTAGGCATCGACGTTGATTTCAATGGCGGTTTCGAAAGCTTCGGGCACGGCTTCGCCCTTGAGGCCGGAGACCGCGTCGGACAGGAGTTTGCAATACATATCGTAGCCGATGGCATCCATATGGCCATGTTGCTGTTGGCCAAGGAGGTTGCCCGCGCCGCGGATTTCTAAGTCACGCATGGCGATTTTGAAACCCGCGCCAAATTCGGTGAACTCGCGGATGGTTTGGAGGCGTTTTTCCGCTTCTTCGCGCAGGATTTTGTCGCGGCGATACATGAGGTAGGCGTAGGCCAAGCGGGACGAGCGACCCACGCGTCCGCGCAGCTGGTAGAGTTGGGAGAGCCCCATGAAATCGGCGTTTTGGATGATGATGGTGTTGACATTGGGGATGTCCAGCCCCGTTTCTACGATGGTGGTGCAGACGAGCACATCCACATCACCCGCGATGAAGTCTTGCATGATGTTTTCCAGCTCGTGCTCGCTCATTTGGCCGTGGGCGAAGGCTACGCGGGCTTGGGGTACGAGGGCGGCCACGCGGGTGGCTTCTTCGGCGATGTTGCGCACGCGGTTGTGCAGGTAATAGACCTGCCCGCCACGCGCCAGCTCGCGGCTGATGGCATCGCGCACGAATTCGTTGTTGGACTCCATGACATAGGTTTGGATGGGTTGGCGTTCTTCGGGCGGCTCGTCCAAGATAGACATGTCGCGGATGCCGGTGAGCGAGAAGTGCAGCGTGCGCGGGATGGGCGTGGCAGTCAGGGTCAACACGTCCACATCGGCGCGCATTTCCTTCAATTTCTCCTTGTGCCCCACGCCGAAGCGTTGTTCTTCGTCCACGATAATGAGCCCCAAATCCTTGAACTGCACGTCCTTGGATAGGAGGCGGTGGGTGCCGATGACGATGTCGGCTTTGCCTGCGGTGATATTTTTGAGCGCGTTTTTCTGTTCGGATTTCGTTTGGAAGCGCGAAAGTCGCTCGACGGTGACGGGGTAGTCCTTCATCCGCGACGTGAACGTGTCGTAATGTTGCTGCGCCAAAATGGTCGTGGGCACGAGGTAGGCCACCTGTTTGCCGTCTTGCACGGCTTTGAACGCTGCACGGATAGCGATTTCTGTTTTTCCGTAACCCACGTCGCCACACAACAAGCGATCCATGACGCGGGGCGATTCCATATCGCGCTTCACGTCCTCAATGGCGGTGAGTTGGTCGTCGGTTTCGCTGTAGGGGAATTGGCCTTCGAATTCCGCTTGCCATACGGTGTCCGTGCCGTAGGTGTGGCCGCTGGAAGCTTGACGTTTGGCGTACAAATTAATGAGGTCTTGCGCCATGATTTCCACGGCGGCGCGGGCGCGGGCTTTGGCTTTGGTCCAATCAGCACCGCCCAGCTTGTTGAGTTTTGCGTCCTCTTTGCCGCCGATGTACTTGTGCACCAAGTCCATTTGCGAGGTTTGTACATATAAATTGCCGCCGTCGGCGTATTCCAGCTTGAGGTAGTCGCGCGCCAGCCCGTCATTAACCACTTGCTCGATACCGCGAAACACCCCGATGCCGTGGTTGTCGTGCACGATATGGTCGCCCACGCGCAGGTCGCCGAAGTGGTTGATTTTCTCCGCGTTTTTGAGCTTGCGGCGGGTGCGGCGGCGGGTTTGCTGCTGGGTGGCCAAGTCTTTATCGGTGATAACGGCGAGAGAAATATCCGGGTATTCGAAGCCGCCGGATAATGCGCCACGGGCGATGGTTACTAGGCCTGCCGGAAGGTCAAAAGATTTAAGGTCAAAAGATGAAGACCTTGGGGCGTCGCCCCAAACCCCACGAGGGACAAGCCCCTCGACCCCATTCTTTTCAATTTTGATTTGAGTGGCTTTGTTATTATTTATCGCGTGTCCTTCGATCGCTTCATTATAGGATTGGAGTTGCGTGGGTTGGTTGTTATTTATCGCTTGTCCTTCGGACGATTCATCATCGGATTGGGGTTGAATGGCTTGATTGGTTTCCATCGCATGCGCATCGACCCATTCTTTTTTGGATTGGGGTTGTATGGCCGGGTTGGCCGGTTCGTTGCGTGTTTCATCGAGGTTGCCTGCGTAGTGGGTGGGGATTTCTAGGTCGCGGAGGGCTTCGGTGAGTTGTTGGCCGTGGCGGCCTGTGCCTGCTAGGATGACTACGCGTTGGTATTTGGCCAGTAGGGTGCGTAAATCTTCGGCCAGTTCGGAAGGTTTGGCGCGCAGGGGGGTGGCCGAACGCACGCGGAAGGGTATTTCGGGCGCGTGGGGGAATTCGTCCAGTTTGCCGCTCATGGAGGAGAGGAGGACGCGGGCGAAGGATGCGGAGCGCGTTAGGACTTGTGCCCACGGTAGGGTTACTTGGGCTTGCTCGGGCACCATGCGTCCGGCCATCAAGCGGTGGGTGATGCTGTCGGTATATTCGGTTTGTACGTTTTCCATGTGGATGGATGTGGCGTTGGGTTCATCGAAGAAGAGGACGGTGTCGGGCGGCAGATAATCCAGTAGGTTGGCTTCCTCTTCATAGAAGAAGGGGAAGAAAGCCTCGGTGCCCGTGGCGACTTCATCGCCCCAGCGCAGGAGGGTCATTTCCAACGTTTCGGCCAGGGTTTGAGCTTCTTTGTGGTTACCGGCGGCTTTTAATGCGGCGGATTGTTCGGCGAAGGCTTCTTTGACGCGGTTGCGTGCGCGGCTCAACCGCTTGGGGCCAAAAACCAGTTCGCGCATGGGGTAGGCGAGGAAGGATTCGGCCTTCTCGGTCGAACGTTGCGACAACGCATCCACCACGCGAATCGAATCGATTTCGTCATCGAAAAACTCAATCCGCAGTGACTGCGAAGGGTTCAAATGTAGGGTCTGCTTTTCACCCGTAGCCGGGATATACGTGGCTACGGCAGGAAAGATATCCATAATACCGCCGCGCAAGGCAAATTGCCCCGCGCCTTCCACCAACCCGCAGCGTTCATATCCCATCGCCACCAACTTACGCGCCAAGTCGTCGGGTTTGACGCGGTCGCCCACAGCCAACGCTTGTCGATATGTAGCAAAAATAGCTGCCGGAACGAGACGGTCAAGCAAAGCCTCTGCCGACAAAATTATGATTGGCTGTCTACCGGTTGCGCGAGGGGTCGCGGGGGCAGGGGGGGAAGTTTCCGTAAGCGCGTCTTGCGGAATAGAATGCGTGCGGAGGGTCGCTTGCGACCCTCCGTGCGCATTATCTTCCGCATTAACGCGTCGGGAACCTTCTCCCCCTGCCCCTGCGACCCCGTCCTCCAGCAACCGTTCCACCACTTGCAAGCGTTGCCGTGTGATGTCTACGCTGCGCACATCGGCGGCGTAGAAAATCATATCGCGCGATGGATAATAGCAACACGCATCGCGGAAAAAGTACGACAAATCGGCGAAGATTTCCTTCGCCTTGAGTTCATTGGGGGCGATGACGAGCGCGGGGCGTTGCGTGTCTGCCAGCAAGCCCGCCGCCAAGTGCCATTTTTGTGCGCCGATGGTGCCTGCGCACCATGCGGTGTGTCCGCGCTGCACGAAATCGCGCAGTTGCGCATATGTGGGGGAAGTGTAAAGCGGGGAAAGTAATTTCATGCGTCACTCCTGTGGGGGTGGAATGTGCAGCGCGAATTTAGTAGAGCGGCACGGGGTTGAGCCCTGCCAGTTGTAATTGTTGAATGATGTCCGTCAAGGAATGATGCGCTTGCGAGCGGATGACATGTGACAACCCTACGGCGACGAAGAAGGTCGTAGGTTCTTCCGTTTCACGCAGGAGACGTTTGATTTCGTTGGCGTAGTAGGTGGAGCGCCAATTGTGCACGATTGCGTTCGTGTAAAAGATGTATAGGCAGTCGTCGTACACCGACAATGCCAGGCTGCGCAATATGGGTGTGAAGTCGTTTTGCTGATAATAATGTGCGATTTGATCCAGTGTCAGCTCACCACTGTCGATGAATTCATTGATCATGTCCATGGGGTCTTGCAATTGCATGATTTGCGCCAGCATGACCTCGTGCGGCGGGTTAAACATGATTTCGACTTGTTGCTGGGCCGATTCCAACCCGATGATGGGCAAGCCGCGTTGCGCCGCTATTTGGGCGATGTAACTGTCTACGGTGGCGTAGAAATCTACATCAAAATTATCCGCAAACATTAATGCGATTTGCATCATAAGTTGTGTCACCAACATGGAGGGATTCATTGTGTTGACGTTGGCGTAGTTGATGCCCCAATGCATAGTCATCATTTCCACCATGTGGTCGTAATGTTCGTCGGGCAGGATATCGCGCCAGGTTGCGCCGTCGGGCAGGAAGGTAACAGCCATTACGGCTGCTTCCATGGCCGCCGCCGATTCGCCGACTTCTGCAATTTCTACTGCGATGACATCTGCGCGGGCCAGCGCTTCTTCTACCGCATCTGCCAGCGGAAACCAATACGGCCGGCCGCCGTGCAGCGTGCCGAAGATATAGGCCACGTTGCCGCCGTATTCCACGCGGTGCAGTGCGCCGTGGATGCGGTTGTCTTGCGCGGGATCAACCGGATAGGGCAATGGAATGGGTGATATCTCTAAAGGGGTGGTGGTTGGCGTTGCTGTTGAGGGGGCATAAGTAGGCGTGGGCGCGTAGGGGGTGTCTGCGTTTTCTGTGGCGCGTCCGCATGCGGCCAGCCCCAGCGTTATCAGTACCAACAACAAACCGAGCGTCAATCGTCTATTCTTCTGCATTTTTTTCCTCCGATGGTTTCTCTTTTTTGGGGCGGGCGTTGAAGTGGTTCATGGCGGCTTGGGTGCCGTCGCGCAAGATTTTCTCGATGGCGTCAGTGGCCAGTGTTACGCCTTGGATGAAGCCAGCCCATTCCTCACGCAGGAAGCGGCTCAGTACATAATCGGCCAGTGTCCAACTTGGCGGCTTGGCGCCAATGCCGATACGCACGCGTGGGAATTCGTCCGTGCCCAGCTTGTGGATGATGTCGGCCATGCCTTTTTGCCCGCCGGCGCTGCCGCGCTCACGCACGCGAATAGCCCCCACGGGTAGGCTCACGTCGTCGTACACGACAATGATTTCCGAAGGGGGTAGCTTGTAGAACCGCAGCGCGGCGGATACTGCGTCGCCGCTCAGGTTCATGTACGTGGTGGGTGCAAGCAGCAAAATGGGCTCGCTGCCAATCTTGCCCTCGCCCACCTCCGCGCGGAAGCGGCGGTTTGATTTCATTTGAATCCCGTGGTCGTGGCACATTTTGTGCATGACCTCGAAGCCCACGTTGTGCCGTGTGCCTGTGTACTTGCGGCCGGGGTTGCCCAGCCCAACAATAATTCGCATGGGGGTACTATAACAATTATTTACAAGTTGTGGAAGAGTGTATGGGAGCCATTTTCATGCGTCGCCGGGGGACGCCCGCGCGAGGGGTGTGGGACGTGCGCTGTGCGGATTTGCGCGATGAAAGGCGCACATCGGCTAAGTGCGGCCGTTGGTCTTTTTCCGCTTGGGGTTGGTGCGGGGTGGTGGTGCGTGCGGGGTTGCGGAAAGAAGCCCAACGGTCTTACTAAGCCATTGCGCACCGTTCATTGCGCAAATCTGCAAGGCGCACTTACCCACACCCCCCGCGCGGGCTTCTCGCGGCGCTACAGAGAAAAAAACCCTGCGCTTTTCTAAGGTGTGCAAATAATTGCTATTGCACGAGAACTTGTTACACTTGTGTGAACCTTGAGTTGTTGTATGGATTGAACGGCGTAAAAAATTTAAAATAGACTAAGGAGCATGGGAGATGTTGAACACGCCTTTGGGAGAAATTATTGTAAAATTAAATGACAGAAAAATCCCTTTTTGCGTAGAAAAATTAGAAAATATCCACATAGGGCAGTGGGGGTTGTCTGTTTTTGCAGTGGATGGTAGATATAAAATCCTCGTTGATATTGCAAATGTGAAAACACCTTTGTCATTGACTTGCCAATTTGATTTTGAAGCGATATTTCATAAAAGCAGTATAAATAGTGGAGAGCGTCTCGCCCTTAAAACTTGGGAAAATGGCACACTGATGTTTAGCATCGGAAGCGAAGATGAAATTGATGAAACAAGCATAGAATATCTTGAATACGGCATAAAAGTTTATGTTGAAGATGGAGCGAAAGTTGATAAAGCAACCATCACGCTTTGGGGGATTTTTTCAGTTGGCCCCAAATTGGAGCCAACTGATTTAACTTACACCCACAAATTACGGCGTGGTGCAATCGAAACAGATGCAATTTTCATGGATTGATTATCCTGCGGGGTGCGGGGATGAAATTGACGGTTGGTGTGATGACGTTATGGTTCGGTTTGTGTTGGAAAGTGATGTGGCGGTTGCAGTTTTAATGTTTGTAATTTTTCGGGGCAAAACAAAAGCGCATCCGGCGGCAAACATGGTTTGCCTTGATACGCTTATTGTTAATCCTATTTTGTGCGGCCAAAATTTGGGTGCACGTGTGGTTGACTTGGTATATCCGGCTTCGGCGGCGGGTCGATTTTTGGCGTATCGTAATAAATTATAGCTTCCTTCTGCTGCCGCCCAGCAGTAGGAAGCCTGTGCCAAAGAGTAGTACGATGCCGTTGTACAGCCAGAACCATGCGGTGGTGCCATAGTCGGCTAGGGCTGTGACTGCCCGTACAAACCAATAGGCATAAAAGATAGCGCCTATGTGTTGTATTGCTGTGGGCAGCGCTGCAGTGGGTACCATTAGGCCGCTGATGAGCATCATGACGGCGATGAAGAAAAGGAATGCGTAGTTGCTATTGCCTCGGCTTTTGAAATAAGTATTCCAACAAAAGGCGAAGGCGGCCGATGCCATGGCGAAGGCGAGTAAGGTGATGGTGATGCCTGCGGTGAAGGGGAGGCTCCAATGGTAGCGCGTCAAGCCCAGCGTGCCCAGCAGTATGATTTGTAGGGTCAGGGGGAGGATGGAGGCCAGCAGGTTTTGGAAGATGTAGCGCGTCATGGTGGTGGGCGAAATGAGGATTTTCATTACGGCGCCGTCCATGCGGTCTTCCAGGATTAGAGCGGCCAATAGGTTGGCGCTCAGGAGCATGAGTGTGGCCAGCATGAGCAACCCCCCGGCGGGGGCATCGGTCCACATTGTTGCCGGAGCTATGATAAATATGGACGGTACCAACAATCCGGCGAAATAGGCGACCGGGCTGCGCAGATTGCGGAGGAGGGCGTATTTGAATATGGTCATTGGCGTTCCTGCCTTCCGATGATGAATGCCGCTGCGGTGAAGATTGCGATCCATACCAACAAGGCCGCGATGCTGTCCAATCGATTATAATTGGCAATGACATTGATGCCCGCGCTGACCGGTAAGTGGTTTAATATTGTTTGGATGGGTCGGGCCAAGTCCGTCATGTTAGCGGCCAAAACAGGCAAAATCGCAACGCCCATCATGATTTCGCCAAATACATAACTCATGCGCGCGCTGGATTTTTCGTCCTTGGTGTAGCGGAAGATGAGTACGCCGCTCATCTGCGTGATGAATGACAATGCCAACAAAACCACCAACACATAAGCATAATTGCCCCATTCGATATTGAAGGCAACGACGGTAATGGCCACCACAATGGCACCGTAGAACACACTAAACAACCAGCCCGCCGCCATAACTGCCATATAAAAAACTTTGGGCGCAATGGGGCTCACCAACAAGCGGGCGCGTGTGGGGCTTTTCATGTCGTAATGCAACCACCCCGCCGTCAAGTCAGCACAAAAAAATTGGAAACCCAACACCATAGGTATTGCCATACCGTATAAAAAATTGCTTTCCACTTCCATGAAGTCAAATAGATAATTTTCCAGTAATTGAAATGCAAAGATGAAAACCAGCGGCAGCGCAATTACCAATAAATTGGCAGGGTCTTGGAAGTTCTTTTTCACGTAATGGGTGAAAATCCATATAAAATTACGCATAGCCGTTGCCCTCCCGAAGTGATTTGCCGGTGAGGGTGAGGAAAATGTCTTCCAGCGAACGTGCTTGCTCAGTGATGCCCGCAAAGCCGCCGTGTTGCCCGGCCAGTTCGGTGATGCGGCTGATGTTGCCGCTATTGGCGGCTGAAATGATGGTGTATTTGTTGCCCGCCATGTTTACTTGCCGCACGCCGGGTACTTCTTCCAATGCGCGGGTTAGTGCGGGGGAGGGGGCGATGGCGGTGAGTATCACGGTGCTTTCATTGCCGGTGTTTTTGATTAACTCGTTAACCGTGCCTTGGGCGATGATGCGCCCCAAGTCCATGATGATGATGCGGTCACACACGGCTTCTACTTCCTCCATGTAGTGGGAAGTGTAGATGACGGTCGTGCCGTTGGCTGCCAACTTCTTGACCGATTCCAAAATGTGGTTGCGCGATTGCGGGTCGATGCCTACGGTGGGTTCGTCCATGATGATTAGCTTGGGTTGGTGCAGCAGCGCACAGCCGATGTTGAGCCGCCGTTGCATACCTCCCGACAGTTGCTTGGGCTTTTTCTTGCGGTGGTCACGCAACTCGATGAAGTCTAGCACATCGCTTACGCGTGCGTTGAGTTCTGCGCCGCGCAGGCCGTACAAGCCGCCTACATAGCGCAAATTTTCCACCACATTTAAGCCGCTGAACAGTGTAATGTCTTGCGTGACCAATCCCAGTTCGTGCCGCGTGGATAAGTTCTTGGTATGTTGTTTTTGCTCGAACAGCATCACTTCGCCTTCGTCGGCGTTGATCAAACCGCATAACATGTTGATGGTGGTGGACTTGCCCGCGCCGTTGGGGCCCAGTAGCCCCAATATTTCGCCGGATTTTACCGTTAGGTCTAGTTGGTTTACTACGGTTTGGTTGCCGTAGCGTTTGGTTACGTTTTTCATGGTTGCAAGCATGATGATCACTCCGTGTTTGTTATTTTATGTTGTGGTGATTTTTGATCGTTTGTATTGTTTCTTCAATCCATTCCAGCCGTGTCTTTAAAATCATTTCGCCGTGGCGGGCTACGATGTTGAAATAAAGTGTATGTTCCGCGCCCACTTCGTCCGCGTCTTGGTCTATGGCGCTGCGGATGCCTTTGTGTGCATTGCCCAAGCCTAGGCAGGTTTCGCGGAAGGATTCCATCAGCGCGATGGCCGCGTCGGCACTGGTATTGCCAGAGAACAACACCCGCAGCAAGAACGCACTGCGCCCTGCGAGCGCGTTTTCGATATCTTCGCCCGGTTCCAGTAACCAATTTAAAAATTCTGCTGTGCCTGCTTCGGTTATTGTGTAGATTTTTTTGTTGGGTTTGTCGTCTTGGATTACACGCTCGCTTACCAGCCACCCCTTTTGCTCCATGCTGTTGAGCTCGGTATAAATTTGGGTGGTTTTGGTATGCCATATGTACTTCATTGTTAGCGCGAATTCCTTGCTTAATTCATAACCGGTTTGTGGACTTAGGCTGAGCAGCCCCAGTAATCCGTGTTTGAGCGACATAGATATACCTCCGCTATTGCATATTGCGCATTCGAAATATAGCGCATATTAATTTGCTTGTCAAGAACAAAAAAATCCAGTGGGTCGCAAGTTGCGACCTACTGGATATGACCGAATACCGCGGCCGCTAGCTTCTCGCGGCGTTCGTTGTAAATATGTCTTATCTGCGCATGGGGGTGATGAATACTTGGTTGGAGGCCAGGCCGGTTTTGCGCATGGCGGTGTCGAGGATAACGGCCAGTTCGGATGGCGTTAAGGTTTCTTGGCCAACGATGATGTCTACGCCGTTGTCACTGATGCGTACATAAACTTCGGCGAAGCCTTTGGATTCCAGCAGGGATTCCATGCCGGTTTCACGTTCTACGCGGCGTTGGATTTCCAATTTTTCGTTGACGGCTTGCTCGCGTTGGGCGTCGGATACGTTATCGTTGTTGATGATGTCGGTTAGCGTGGCGTTGAGGGTCGAACGGTGCTGCTCGCGGTTAAGGCGGGCTTGCACAAAGAAGGGGGATTGATTATTCAAATCCACAAAAATCGCTTCGCCCGCTTCGGTGATGTTATCTTCGTTGGTGGGCAGCGCGAGGATTTCATTTAGGTCAAGTTGGGCCAAGATGGGCCAATCGATGTTGTCGCCCACGGCGGGGATGGCGGGGTTGTGCGTGGTGCCCCACGGGTCATCCAAGCCAAAGAGGGTGCCCGACGGGCCAATCAAAGCTTCGATTTCGTTGTTGTTGATGCGGTAGCCGATGTGATCGTCTTCATCGATGCGGCTATCCAGCCACGTGAGGTAACCGGCCACGGCAATCATGACCACCAGCGCCGCGATGATGATTTGATTGCGCTTGAGCACAAAAATATCTGCGGTGGGTTTAAATTTGCGTTCGTTTCTTGGATGTCTGGGTTCCATGGGGAAATGCCTCCTTTTATATGGGGCGCGGTATAAAATGAATCCGACACCCGTAGCGCGTTGCGCAATAATTACAAATTAATTCTGCATCGCCAGTACTTGGATACGATGTGCGTCCAACCCCAGCATGGCTTGTGCTGCGCGGGTCAAGCTGGCGCGGACATGCGCATCGTTGCCGCCTTGGGCGATGATCACAATGCCTTCCACCGTGGGGATCGTTTCGCGCAGTACTAGTGGTTGCGTGCCACCGTTGCCGGGTACCAGTACCGTTTGCTGCGATTGGTTGGATTGCTGCGTATCCCGCGTGCCGCCTTGGGCGTCCACCTCGCGCGTTAACGATTCGTTCGCCGTCGTGTCCACCGCAAAGACCGTTTCCGTCATTGTCGAGAAGCCCAGCATGACCCGCACTGTACCCGCGCCTTCCACCAGCGAGAAGAAGGCCTCGAGCCGTTCCTCCATATCGCGCGCGTCCGAGGGTTGCGCCGTTGCCGTCGGCGTGTACACCGTTGTGGGCACATGTGCTTCGTGCAGGGGCGTGTCGGCATCATCGGGCACAATCAACCGCCCTACAAACATCAACAATACACCTGCCACAACCACCACCAGCAACACTGTGGTACGATTTTTTGCCAAGTTCTTTAGTGTCATCATTCATTCCTCCGTGTAATTACATCTATATGCGCGTGTGGAATGCCATAGAAGTCCGCCACCAAATTTTTTACTTCCGTAGCCAGCGGGTCATCGTCCGCTGCTTGCCCGCGTCCAACCTGCACCGGCTCGATGCGGATAAAAGGCACCCGCGCCGCGCTGTCACGACTAACCACCAATTCCGCGCTCAATATCCGCGAAAAATCTTCATTGTGCGAAAACGCAGCTTCGTGCAGCGCAATCCCTTCCCGCGCCAACAAATGCGCCAGCTGGGCCGTTAATTGCTCATCAAAAGCCGCTGCCAGCCACTCATGGCGCAACCCCTCATGGCCGCCTGTATCGGCGCTAAAAGGCGCTTCCCCGGCGGATATTGAATTGAAAAAATCCGCTACATCAAAATCGCGGCCAATGCTGCGCAGCGGGCTAAGAATTACCGCAATCAACACAAAACCCGTGACCAACGACACGAACTTGCGGTACTTGCCCGCAGGCGCCAACATATGCGCAGCGGCTGCGAGCAGGAGGTAATACGTTATATTCGTGATATGGGCGAATAATGACTGCATGGGGCGGCCTCCTAGCTGAAAAAAGATTGGTGTTAAAGTCAAAAGATTAAGGTCAAAAGACTGCAAACCCTGGGCGCTGCCCAGACCCGCGAGGGGAAGCGTTCCCCTCGACCCGCGTTATGCTTCGCGAGGCTCGGATTATTGGCTGGTGCAAATTTTCAGTTGGTCGCAATTTGCGACCAACTGATTTTTTTATTCGAGCCATGATTGAGAGGGGGCGACGCCCAGAAACTGGGGTCGAGGGGGCTGTGCGCCCCTCGCGGGTCTGGGCAGCGCCCAGGGTCTTGTCTTTTGACTTTGGCCGCGGCCGCGCCCGCGCCCGTGGCTGCCGCCACGCCTTCCGCTGCGACCTTAGCCGCTTAAGCAACTAAAACGACAACAAAATCACCACGCTGTACAAGCACATCACCGCCAACAACGCGGCGGCATTAAAGAGCAGCCCCAAGCACTTCCCGACCGATTCCATGCATGTCACTAGCCGCTCGTCGGAAATGGGCTGTATGACGGCTGCCGTCACGCGGTACACCCACGACAGTACCAAAATCTTTAGCATGGGCGCTGCCAGTGCTACGCACAGCACTAGCACCAGTGCTACAAGCACGCCGCTGCGTGCGGCGGCGGAGAAGTAGACTACGGTGTCCATGGCGGCGGTTAGTGCGTTGCCTACTACGGGTACGGCACCAGCTACAGCGCGGCCGGTGCGTAGGGCAGCATTGGATATTACGGGCGCGGTGAATCGCTGTAACGTTAGCAGGAACATGAAAACGGCGATGATGGCTTTTAGGGTGTAGTCGGCGATTTTGCGTATTAGGTCGGCCAGCTTGTCCATTTTGTTGTCGGCGTTTAAGGCGCATACGGCGTCTAATGCGGCGGCGGCCAGGACCAGGGGGATGAAAATGGCGGAGATGAACCAGGTTACGAGTTGTAGGGCGAAGAATAGAACCGGATGGAAAGCGGCCGCGCCTATGAAGTTGCCGCTGGCGGCCATTAGGCCAATCATGATGGGGGTGGCGGCACGCATTAGGGTGTTGACGATATTGACCAAGCCTGTGAGGATGCCCGCCGCCACGCCAAAGGACGATACCGCCAGCAATATGGTGAGCATGAACGTAACGGCGAAGCCCATTTCCCCTGCCGATTTGTGGGAGAAATGTTGCGTTAACACGTGCAGCAACGCTCCTGCAATGGCCACAAGTAATAACTGCCGCAATAAAACGCCATTGGCTGCGAATTCGCGAAAAATTAAATTGCCCCCGGCGGTGAGAATACCCGTGACGGACAAATCCAACTCACCGCGCACAGCCTGTTGCGCCAATTCGATAAAACGCGGCAAACCGGGCATGTCCAACGCGGAGGTATCGTACTGTTCCAACCCCAGCGTGGGCGAAAACGGCGCGTTCATGCCAACAGCCCCAATACGATGCTGGCGATTTCTAACACGATGGGTAGGGCCATGACCAAGATGACCACGCGCCCGGCTAAGTCAATCTTGGTGGCGATGGCGGATTCACCCGCGTCGGCACACACGGACGCGCCCAATTCCACCATATAAGCCACGCCAATGACGCGCAAAACCAACCCGATATAAACCGCGCCGCCGTCCAGCATATCGCCCAACTGCGTGAAAATACCGATAGCAAACCGCAGTTCTGGCAGGATCATCAAAAACAACAACACGCCCGATGCCAGCGTAATCACCAACGCAATTTCCGGCCGATGCTTCTTGACGGTCAACGCCAACACCGCGCACAAGATACCCGTGGCAATCAATTGCAAAATCGTCACGTCGGCACCGCTATAAATTGAAGATGACTTGCACTTCCACAAACAATTCGCTCACGTAACGTATGACCCAAAAAAGCACCACCAACAACCCCGCCAAAGTAGTAATCATGGCCTGCTCCTCGCGCCCGGCACGGGTCAAGACTTGATTTAATACGGCTACTAATATTCCTACCGCAGCAATCTGAAACACAACACTAATATCCATAAAATTCCCTCCCAATACAAAGTTGTGTTTCATAAGCAGAATTGCGCAAACATAATTGCAAATTCAATCCAAGCCAAAAACGCGCAATTGTGCGCATGCTTTCTACCGTCCACCTATCAACCCAATTCACCACAACACCACCGCCAAAAATAACCCACCAATAACCCCCAGCGACCGATACATCTTCTTACTCTTCTCTGCCTGCACCTGCAATGCCGCCGCGGTTTCGTCGATATAACGCACCGCATAATCAATCGCATTCTGCTGCATCTGTTTATCCAAATACCCCAGCGTCTTGCCGAAGCCGTCAATAACTTTTACATCCTCCTCGGTCAATGCCGCGTCGTCCACTTGACCCAGCACACGCGCCCACAATTGATATGCCGTTTCGCCATCATTTGCCCCCAACGCTTCCCCAAACTGCGAGAAAAACGGCCCCACCCAGCGCTCCGTGCGTTTACCAATATTCGCCGCCGCTGTGGGCAAAGGCGTGCGCATATAATCAATTTCCGATGAAAGAATCAGCAACGCCTTCTTCAATTCCAACAAATCCAACAACCGCGCCGACTCCCGCGCCGCATAATGAAAACCCAACGCCGCCGCGCCGCCCACCACTACCGCCGCACCTAAGAGTTGTAAGTACATACCGCACCCCCCCCGTCATACACCCCCGCCACACGCCCCGGCGCATCCAACACCACAAACCGCTCAAACACCCCCCGCGCCATTAACCCTGCCAATACAGGATTGCCGCGGATATCGTCCACGCCGTATCCATGCGCAGTACACAACAGCTTGACCCCCGCATTCAAAATCTGCTCCACCGCAGCCGCATCCAGCGCACCACCCAGCTCGTCCACCGCAATCACTTGCGGCGCCATCGCACGCAATAACATGACCATGCCGTCGTGCTTGGGCACCCCGTCCAGCACATCGGTACATGCGCCCACATCGTTCTGCGGCACCCCTTGAAAACACCCCGCAATTTCGCTCCGTTCGTCCACCAACCCCACCGTGACCCCACTATCCGAAATCTGCCGCACCATATCGCGCAGCAGCGTTGTCTTGCCAAACCCCGGCGGCGATATAATCATCGTGTGATAAATCGAATGCCGCGCCGCACTGCGCCATATAATAGGAAGCACCCCATCCGCACAGCCCAAAATTCCATGCGCCACCCGCACCGACAACGACCCCATGTGCCGCCACGCCCGCACTGCGCCACCCTCCACCACAGCTTGTCCGGCCACCCCTACGCGATGCCCTCCCGGCAACGTAATGTACCCCGCCGCCAACTCCGCTTCAAACGCATAATACGAATATCGACTAATGCGCTCCATCGTCTCCGCCAGCATTTCTGCCGTAATCACCAACGGCAAGTTGTCGGCCTGCGCTCCATCAGCGTCCCGCCAACACACCCGCAAAGGCCGCCCCACCCGCAACCGAATTTCCGTAATCTGCTCCACAGGCAAATCTCGCAACCGCTGCACAACCTTCGCCGCCAAATATTGCGCCACAAAATCCGTAGTCATGTCCCACCTCTCAATCAATGTATGACAAGCCCCCCGCGTTTATGACGGACACCCCCTGGAAAAATTCTGAACCTTTTTCTTAGAACCTGTATTCATAAGAACAAAACAGCAAAAAACATGATAAGCTAAACAAATGAAAACAATAGAATATAAAGCGACGAACTATCCGAGCGACCTAACGGAAAAAGAATGGTTAG
>WQVD01000023.1 GCA_009781755.1 Defluviitaleaceae bacterium
AATCAAATCAAATGGAAGCTTATGGGCATGGGGGCGTAATCGTACAGGTATGCTGGGAGACGGTACTACCATTCCAAGATATACCCCTGTACAAATCGGCGATTGCTTGGACTGGATTTATATTTCACCCGGTAGAGATAATACTTTCGGAATAAAAAGTGATGGCAGTTTATGGGCGTGGGGTTCTAATAGACTTGGCCGACTCGGTATCAATGAGCATGCATTGCCATCAAGATATCAAGCATATCCTATTCAAATTGGTGCGGATGCCCGATGGGTTCATGTTTCAACCGGGGGCAGTCATACCATTGCTTTACAAGAAAACGGGAGCTTGTGGGGTTGGGGCGAAAACAGATTTGGACAACTTGGCGATGGTACAACAATAGATCGCTCTGAACCTACGCAAGTGGGTAGAGGCACAACATGGGTTCATGCTGTAGCTGGTAGTGGGGTGTCATATGCAATATGCATAGATGGTTATCTTTGGGCATGGGGTTGGAATCACAATGGCGAGTTAGGTATAGGCACCACCGAAAACAGTTCCATACCTGTTCAAATTGGCACAAACTCGAATTGGGTAGATGTCGTAGCGGCATGGCGGCCACTTGCAAAAACGGATTGCGGTGCTATTTGGTCATGGGGGCCGGGTGAAGTGAGAGTGCCGACACAAGGTTCACTTGGCGACGGAACAAGTGAAGATCATCATGTTCCAATAATAATTATTCCGTCGTAGGGCGCGACTCACCTTCTATGTCCATACGGAAAATGATGTTTAAAAAATCCTCGGATAATAACTTTTAAGATAATCATTTTTAACCGAAGAAGAAATGCAACAATTACACCCTATAAACTTTCTTGAAGTATAATTTAGAAGTAAATTAATACTCATAATACTCTTCAGCAAATTCCATATCAGCAATAACCGTTAACGTATTGACTCCATAATTTATATTAAAATCAAAACCCGCGCCGATGTGCGCGGGTTTTAACATTGGTACGTACATAAACCAGTATCGGCGAAGCACAGCGCGGGTCGAGGGGAACGCTTCCCCTCGCGGGTTTGGGCAGCGCCCAAGGTTTTCAATCTTTTGAACTTAATCTTTTGATCTTAATCTTTATAACTCCCCCACAGCCTCCACCAGCGCCTCCTCCAGCTCCCCAACCGCCAACTTCGCTACGACCTCACCCTTCTTAAACAGCAGCCCAAACCCCCCACGCCCAAAGGCAATCCCAATATCGGCCGCGCGGGCTTCGCCCGGGCCGTTTACTTCGCAGCCCATGACCGCTATGGTTAGGGGTTTTTTTATGTGGGCGACGCGAGCTTCTACGGATGCGGCGATGTCGGCTACGCCGGGGGTGGTGCGGCCGCAGGTGGGGCAAGCGATGACCGTGGGGCCGAAAGGACGCAAGCCCATGGCGGTAAGGATGTCTTGTGCGGCGGGTATTTCTGCGGTGGGGTCACCGGAGAGTGATACGCGGATGGTGTCGCCGATGCCTAGGGAGAGGAGTGCGCCTAGGCCGGCGGCAGAGCGGATGGCGCCGCGGTGGGGCGTGCCGGCCTCGGTCAGGCCGATGTGCAGGGGGTAGGGAACGCGGGCGGCAACGCGTTTGTGCGCGTCGATGAGCAATGGCACGGAACTGGCCTTGACCGACACGACGATTTGGTCGAAGCCGTGCTGCTCGAGTTGCGCGATGTTGCGCAGGGCGGACTCGGCTAGGCCCTCGGCGGTGACGCCGTTGTATTTGGCTAGGAGGTCTTTCTCCAGCGAACCGCCGTTGACGCCTACGCGGATGGGGATTTGTGCGGCTTTGGCGGCTTCGGCTACGGCACGGATGCGCTCGCCGGGGCCGATGTTGCCGGGGTTGATGCGCAGCTTGTCTGCGCCGTTTTTGATGGATTCGAGGGCTAAGTGATGGTTGAAATGGATGTCGGCCACGAGGGGGATGTTGATTTGCTGTTTGATGGCGCGGATGGCGGCGGCGGCTTCGGTATCTACGACGGCTACGCGCACGATTTCGCATCCGGCAGCTTGCAGGGCGTGAATTTGTGCCACGGTGGCGGCAACATCGCGCGTGTCGGTGTTGGTCATGGACTGCACGACAATAGGGTTGCCGCCGCCTACAGGTACGCCGCCGATGTGTACGACGCGGGTATGGGTTCGGGGGGTCATGTATTCATCCAATCATGCGCCATCCAATGGCGGATTTTTTTGTATACCTCGCCCATGATTAAGGGTTTGCCGAGGTGGTCGTTCATACCGGCGGCGTGGCAGGCGTCAATGTCTTCTTGGAATATGTTGGCAGTCAGGGCGATGATGGGGATGGCGGTGTGAACTTCACGTATCTTGCGCGTAGCGGCAAGGCCGTCCATGACGGGCATTTGCAAATCCATGAGGATCAGGCTGTAGCGATCGGGGTCTTCGGTGAAGAGGCGCACAGTTTGTTCGCCGTTTTCGGCGCAGACGACTTCCGCACCGGAATCTTCTAATAACGTTAGCATGATTTCGCGGTTAATTTCGATATCTTCGGCCAGCAGGATGGTGCGTCCGGCGAAGCAATCCGGGGCGAAAGGTTCGATGGTTTCGATGGCGGGTGCGTCTTCGTCGTTTTTGCTGAGCTCCTTGGCGATGGGGATGTTGAAGAGGAAGGTCGCACCTTTGCCGCGCTTGGTTTCTACAGAAATGTCGCCGCCCATCATGTCTACAATTTTTTTACTTATGGCCAGCCCCAAACCGGTGCCGCCAATTTTGCGCCCTTCTTCTGCCTGCACAAAGGCGTCAAAGAGGGTGTCTAGCTCGCTGTCGGGGATGCCGTTGCCCGTGTCGGTTACGATAAATTGGATTTGCGTGGGGGTTAGGCACTTGACATGCAACCACACCATGCCACCGTTGGGCGTAAATTTGATAGCGTTGGAAAGCAGGTTGGTGACGACTTGCGCCAAGCGCCGCTCGTCGGCTTCGATCATACGCGGCAGCTTTGTGTCTGTGTCTACCATGAAATAAATATCCTTGGCCGCAGCAGTCGCGCTCATGATGCCGGAAATATCGGAAATCATTTGCATCAAATCAAATAAACCGGGCGACAGAATAAATTTGTCTTCTTCGATTTGCGACATGTCCAAAACTTGGTTGATGAGCCCCAGCAAATGTTCGGAGGCGTTTTCGATTTTTAAGATGTATGCGTCTTTTTTGTGGAGGTCGGGTGCGCTTTTGGCGAAGTGCGTCATGGACTTGATGGCGTTCATGGGGGTGCGGATTTCGTGCGACATGTGGGAGAGGAAGCTCGATTTTGCGCGGCCGGCGGCTTGTTCGTGTTCGTATTGCAAGCGCATTTTTTCTTCGTGGCGTGTGTTTTTTTCCATGTTGTGCAGCAGGATATAAATGAACGCCACAACCGCCACAAATAGGGTCAATAAAAATAATGCCATGAGTATCATGACGGTATGAAATTCGCGGTATACGGGGTGATGGGTGACTTCAATGGGCACAACGGATAAGAGCGTCCAATCCATGATGCCCAAGCGCGTGATGACAATGTACGCCGCACCGATGCGCAGGTTGTCGTAGGTTATCAACCTTTCGCCCGCGTTGATGCTGTCTAGGATAAATTGCCCGCCGGGCATGTCGGTGATGTGCGACAGTTGGCCTTCAACAGAATCCAAATCATCGCCGGGGTGAAAGAGAACCACGCCGCAATCGGTCAACAATATCAATTTGCCGTCACCCATGACGGGGTGGTTTTCCAATGCGTCCAACATGAAATCCAACGCCAACGACAAACCCACGGCCGCTCCCACATCCAACAAATCGGGTAGCCAAATACTCATGGATGCGGTTATGTAATAAGTCTCCGCCGACAAATACGGCTCGGTGGTGACGAGTTGCCCAGCCCCTGCACTGCGCGCGTTTACAAACCACGGGCGCTCTACAGTTGACCAACCCGGCTCGTTGGGGAGCCAGCCCAACCCGTCGGAGGGGAGGGCATCATCGTGCCCCCACCATGAGCCATTAATCAACGTGCCATCCGCGAATCCGATGAACACGCTCTCGATAAAATCGTATTCAAGGGTGATGCGGTGGGCAATTTCCGCAAAGTTTTTCGCATCGGGCAGGGCTTGTAATGTCACTGCCAGCGTGCGTGTGGTGTGTGCAGCGGTGTCAAACCATGCGTTAATGTCTTGCGCGTATAGCGATTGGTTTAATTCCATGGCATTAATAATTTGGTTGTACAGGGTGTTGCGCACGAATCGTCCGTTTAATGTATACAACGCAAATAGCGCCACTGCCATTAAAACAACGACGCCCAAAATAAGTTTGATTAAAAAACGGGTGCGAGATTTGCCGCTGGTTTTAATCATTGGTACGACTCCCTCGACTAGGGATTGTATTCTATATATTCCGGCAAGCGGGTTTGATATTCCATGCGGGGCGCGGCGGCCTCTTCGTTGGAGGGAAGCAGCCGGACAATATCGCGCCATGCAATCACAATCGCCAGCGTGATAATCAATATAAAGCCGATCAAATGCACCATGCCCTCGCGTTCAGGGGGGACAGGCTTGCGGCGTATGCCTTCGATAAGGAGGAATACCAGCCGTGCGCCGTCCATCGCCGGAATGGGTAGCAAGTTAAATAAACCCAGCGCCGTACTCAACAACGCGGTAAAGAACAACATTGTTAAAATGGTTTGTATCACGCCGTGTTCTGTGATGACATGTTGGTACAGGCCGGTTAATTCGCCCGCCATGCCGATGGGACCCATGATGTTTGCGCCGTCGGGTATGTTTTGGTTATTTAACCGCCGTGCCAAAATGGTGAACGGCAAGCGGATATTAAACAACATCATTTCTGCCGCTGTGGTGGCGGTACCCCACACCGATACGCGGTTAAAACCTTCGGGCACTGGCCGCATGAAGTTCCAGCCTTCAGCCGTGCGTTGCAACAAGCCTACGCGCCCACCGGGGTAAATACCCATGCGCCAAATACCATCGCTGCCGTATACAGGGGTCAACGCCACATGGTGCCGCTGTCCGTCGCGCCGGAAGCGAACATCCAATTCTTCCCCGCCCGAAAATTCCAACTGCAGCAAGAAATTTTCGTACAGCGTAACACGCGTACCGTTGATGTGGGTAATGTGGTCGCCCGTTTGCAAGCCCGCTTGTTGCGCGGGGGAGCCGTCCACCACGCCGCGGATTTCTGCCACGCGGTACCCTTCCAACGCCGTAAGCGAGAAAAATACAATGAACGCCAAAATAAAATTCATGATTGAGCCGCCCGCCATCACCAGCATGCGTTGCGGGATGGTTTTGTTATTGAGCGAGCGGTCGTCGCTGGGGTCATTTTCGTCGTCTTGGCCGCGCATCTTGCAAAACCCGCCAATGGGGAACATCCGTAACGAGTAGAGCGTTTGTGCTTCATCGCCGCCCACGCTTTCCCATTTACCACGGAAGCTAAGCAGTAACGGCCCCATCCCCAGCGCGAATTCCTCGACAAAAACACCCGCTCGCTTGGCACCCAAGTAATGCCCCAATTCATGCACAAATACGACAATGCCCAAAATCAATAAAAATATTAAAATGGGAATAATAGTTGACATTATTTTACTCCTCGTGTGACAAACTCGTGCGTCCATTGCTCCGCTTGTGCCACATCATCCAACGTGCGCAGCGGAGTAACAGTATATTCATGCAACGCTTGGCTTATTATCGCCGAAATATCATAGAATTTAATCCTACCGCCCAAGTATTGGTGTACTGCCCATTCGTTGGCCGCGTTCATGACGGTGGGGGCAGTACCCCCCATGGTGAAGGCATGCATGGCCAAAGCAAGGCAGGGGAAGCGTTCCGTATCCGGGGTTTCGAACGTGAGCGTGCCCATTTTGATGAAATCTAGGCGGGGAAAGTCGGTTGCCACCCGTGATGGAGCCGTCAACGCGTACAAAATAGGTAAGCGCATATCCGGCAAACCCATCTGCGCCATGACCGAGCCGTCGGTAAATTGCACGGCGGAATGGATGATGCTTTGTGGGTGTACAACGACTTCGACTTGTTCGGGTTGTAAATCGAATAGATGTAACGCTTCAATATATTCCAAGCCCTTATTCATGAGCGTGGCGGAATCGATGGTGATTTTTGCCCCCATATCCCAATTGGGGTGTTTAAGTGCGCCTTGGGCGGTGGCGTTTGCAATTTTTTCGCGCGGCCAAGTGCGGAAGGGGCCACCCGATGCGGTTAGGATGATTTTCTCAACGGGGTTGCGTGGTGCGCCACGTTTGCCGTCGTTGCCTGTCAAGCATTGCCATATGGCGGAATGCTCGCTGTCGATGGGGGTGATGCGGACGTTATGTTCACGCGCGGCGGCTTTGAGCAATGCGCCTGCGGTTACGAGGCTTTCCTTGTTGGCCAAAGCAACGTGCTTGCCGGCGCGGATAGCGGCCAGGGTGGGGGATAAACCCGCGCGGCCGGTTAGGGCGTTGATGACGATGGAGGCGTCGGTTTGTGCGGCCAAAGCGGTGAGGCTGGCATCGCCCGATAAGATTTGGGTTTTTTTGTGTGCGGGGTGTATTTTTTTCAACAGCGCAAATAATTTCATCGCCGTTGCATCATCCGGCACCCACACCGCTTCGGGTGCGAACTCGCGTACTTGCTGTGCCAGCAATTCCACATTGCCGAACGCCGTCAATGCCCGCACGGGTACGTCGGGCAAACAATTGCGCATCACATCCAACGTTTGCGTGCCGATCGAACCCGTCGAACCTAGCACCGCTACGCCATTAGCGCTGTCTAAAACCACGGCCACACTGGCACGCGTATTAGCAGCGTAATCGCCAAATATACAATGGGTGCCACTATAATAAGCGAATCCGCCCGGTCCAGCATGCCCCCATGCCCGGGGAATACATTGCCGAAGTCTTTAATCTGCGTATGCCGCTTGACGGCGCTGGCCGCCATGTCTCCAATAATCGAAAATATCGCACCAATAAACGAAATCACCGCTGCGTTCAACGGGAAATAGTTGCCCACATCCGCGTCCATCACATGCACTACAAACAAGCCGAACAACAAGCCCACTAACGTCGCACCAACGATGCCGCCGATGATGCCTTCCCATGACTTGGACGGGCTGGGCGTACCCGTCATTTTGCGTTTGCCCATCGTCATGCCTGTAATATACGCGAACGTATCGCACCCAAACGAACTGGTGAAAATTAACCATACATAAAACGCGCCCAACGAATCATGCTCGCGCACCAACACGATAAACGATAATAAAAACGGCACATACAAGAAGCCGTATACCGTCGTAACCGCATCTTCCAACGGCAACTTTTTAAAGAAAATGACCAAACATGCCTGTACGCCAATAACAAATAACGTCAAGCTAATCAGCAGCCAATATCCCGGCCCGAAAAAATAAATCGCGGCGTAATACGCGCCCGTAGCCGCGTATCCCACCATATGTATAGGTTTGTCCGTTTTAGCAAAAGCGCGGTATAACTCCCGCAGCGCCACCACGGACGCCACCGCGCACAACAAAACCAAAACGAGCCCACCCAAGTATACAATTGCAATCACCAAGGGCAGGCCGATAACGGTCGTGAATATTCGCTTTACTATGCTGTTCATCGCCCGCCGAACCGCCTTTGCCGCCCGCCGAACCAATCCAACGCGGCGTGCAATTCTTTTTTATCGAAATCCGGCCACAATGTGTCCGTAAAGAACATTTCTGAATAGGCGCATTGCCATAACAAGAAATTGCTGACGCGCTTCTCCCCGCCGGTGCGGATGAGCAAGTCGGGATGCGGGGTGGGGAAGGAATCAAGCTTGCGCGTCAGGGCTTCTTCGTCAATTTTGTCGGGGGTGAGCAAGCCGTTGGCTGTGTCGGCAGCCAAGGCGCGTGCGGCGCGTACCAACTCGTCGCGTCCGCCGTAGTTGATGGCGAGGGTTACGTGCAAACCGGTTTTGTTGCGCGTGATGGTCTTGAGCGTTTCGATTTTTTGTTGCAATTCCGGCTCGAAGCGCGAGGCGTCGCCGATGAAGTCCAAGCGCATGTCGTTTTTTTTGCTGTCGTCGATGTACTGTTGGAAATATTCGTGCATGAGTTTAATTAACCCGGCGATTTCTTTTTCCGGACGCGCCCAATTCTCGGTGGACAGGGCGTACACGGTTAAGTACTTGACGCCCAGCGTTTCGATATACTCGGAAAGTTTGCGCAGGTTTTGGGCCCCCGCACGATGCCCCGCACTGTGGGGCATAAAACGTTTGGAGGCCCAGCGCCCGTTGCCGTCCATGACGATGGCGATATGTGACGGAATTCCACTGCCCTTTTCGGGGGTGGAATTCCGCGTCAGTACATTCGTCATACGGTCATGATTTCCTTGGTTTTGGCTTCGATGCGCTTGTCCAGTTCGGCAATGTATTTGTCGGTGAGGTTTTGCGTTTCAACTTCCAATTGCTTGAGGTCGTCTTCGGTGACTTCGGATTTTTTTTGCGCTTTTTTGAATGCATCAACCGCGTCACGTCGGATGTTGCGGATGGAGACTTTCGAGTCTTCGCCTTTTTTCTTCACGTCTTTGGCCAGTGCCTTGCGGCGCTCTTCGGTCAATTCGGGGAAGACTAAGCGAATCACTTTGCCGTCGTTGGTGGGGTTGAGCCCCAAGTCACTGCCGTGGATGGCTTTCTCGATTTCTTTGAGCATGGCGGCTTCCCACGGGGCAATTTGCAATACGCGTGCTTCGGGTACGGTGATGTTGCCCACTTGCGACAGCGGCGTGTCGGTGCCGTAATAGTTGACGGTCAATTTGTCCAACACACGCGGATTGGCGCGCCCCACGCGAATCGTATCAAATTCAGATTCGAGCATGGACACGGTTTTGGACATGCGCTCCTCATAAGGTTTGGTCATGTCGGAGCGTTGGATGTTCTCGCTGCGGCGGTTACTTTCCGGGCGTTTGTTTCCTCCTGCCGGCATAAGTTTCATTCCCTTCCAGTGAGTGAATTTTTATTTTTTATTTCGTTCCTTACCAAAATAAATCCATTTTTGTACGGTCGTTCGAAACATAAGTCCCTTTCAATTCCTGTGTATCGGGATAGTTGCATGCCAGTGTAATAGCACCGGGTGCGTTCAAATTAAACACGAACGACGGGATATTCGCCTCGGCACTCAAGTGCATGGCGGCCATATCGGCGGCGTTTAAGCTTTGGGTGATGGCGGTGCGGTAACTCAAGTATTTATACTTGAGGGCACCGGGGTTTTTGGCCGGGTCGCTGTCGTATACGCCGTCGATGCTCTTGGCGTACAAGACGCAATCGGCTTCCAATTCAGCCGCGCGCAAGGCCGTTATTGTGTCGGTGGAGAAGTACGGATGCCCCAAGCCCGCCGCGTTGATGATAACGGTTTGCGCGGCCATTTGCGCCAGCACGTGTTCCTTTTCATACAATTGGGTCATGGTGCCGATGGGGATGGGGGTCACGACTTGCGCTTTCATCCCGGCACGGCGGCATGCATCAGCTAAATACAACGCATTCATGACGGTGGCCAACATACCCATTTGGTCGGCTTTGACGCGGTCCATTTCGGCGTTGGCACTGCGTCCGCGCCACAAATTGCCGCCACCCACGACCAACGCCACTTGCGTGCCGCTCGCCATGACCGCTTTGATTTGCCCCAATATATCGGAAATGATAATATCGTTGTAACCCGACGGGCTATTCTTGCATCCAATGGCCTCGCCGCTTAATTTAATTACCGTTCGCTTCAGCATATCAATATCTGCCCCCAATCACGGGAAGAATACCACACGTGTGGCATAAATGCGCCACATTACACGAAAGGAATATCTTTGTGGACTACAAAACACTCCAAGTGGATATTCGCAACGGCGACCTCAAGCCCGTGTACCTGTTGTACGGCGAGGAGCGCTACCTTGTAACGCACTACGCCGATGCATTGGGCGCAGACAGCGACCGCGAAACCTTTGACGGCAACGTACCCCCGCAGCAAATCAAATTGGCGGCGGATGCGTTGCCTTTTTTGGCGGAAAAACGCGTCGTATACGTCCGCGATTCCAAACTATTCGTCAACGGCCGCAAAAACGACGCAGAAACCCTGGCCGATTACATCCCCCATATCCCCCCCGAAACCATCCTCATCTTTATCGAAACCGAAGCCGACAAACGCCTCAAACTCTACAAAGCCGTAGCCAAAGAAGGCCGCGCCATCGAATGCACGCCCTTGCCCCCGCCCGAACTCAACCGCTGGGTAGTCAAAAAATTCACCGACCGCGGCAAAACGATCACCCCCAACGCCGCCGAAGCCCTGATGCGCACCACGGCCTACAGCATGACCGCCCTCGCCAACGAAATCGACAAACTGGCCGCTTACGCGGGCAAGCGCCCCGGCATCACCATCGAGGACGTTGACGCCCTCTGCACCGCCACCACACAAACCAAGGTATTCGACATGCTGGCCGCCATGGGCCGCGGCGACACCGCACGCGCCCTGCAACTCTACGCCAACATGCTATACATGAAGGAATCCCCACACGGCATACTGTCCATGGTAACGCGCCAATTTCGCATCATCCTCCTATGCAAGGAAGCGCAAAACAAAAAAATGCCCAAAGCCGATATGGCCAAGGCATTGGGCTTGCATCCCTTCGCCGTAAGCGAGGCACTGGCGCAAGCCGGGCGGTACTCCACGCACAAATTACTGGCCGCAATGGTAGACTGCGCCGATACCGATGTGCGCATGAAGAGTGGGCGCATGGATGCGGAGTTGGGCGTGGAGTTGCTGATAGTAAAATATAGTGTGAAATAGATGCAACTGGAAGCAAGTCAATTGAGATAGTGGTATTTTTTGCCCATTTTGCAAAGAAAGAAAATCGATAACGAGACTGTCAAAACCTCGGCAATCGGCAACGCCATCCAAACACCGTCAAGATCTAAAAAACGTGGCAATATCAATAAAAGTGAAACGGTAAAAACAGCCGTCTGCATTAAAGAGATAAAACCTGAAACCAATCCATCATTAAATGCAGTGAACCATTGTGTTGCAAAAACATTCATGCCCATCAATAGAAAGCCAAGCGATATAATTCGCAAGCCACGCGCCGTCATTGCGTGTATGTCATAAAAAATCGGCACACCTGTCAAAAAGTCAAAACCAATCATCAGCTCTGTTTCAAAAATGCGAACAAGCGGACTTGCCAATATCATGGATGCTGTTAGTGCGATTAAAGATAAAATTCCAACGATAACCAAGCCCTTCTTGAATAATGTGCGAATATTTGCCTTGTAACGATTGCCGTAATTGTAAGTAACGATAGGTGCAAGTCCCACCGAAAATCCAATAAATAATGAAGCAAAAATATTCATAAGCCCCATTGCAATTCCGGCAGAAGCAATGCCCATCGCCCCAATGCCATCCATATCTATCAATATATTATTCATAATAATTTTCGTAATGGGTATCATCATCATCGATATAAATTCGCTTGTTCCGTTGGCTAGTGTTCGCCCAATCACGCGTATATCCCACTTCGGCATGACAAAGCGCAATGCCCCTTTTTTTGTGAATGTGAAATAGAAAAGGCTTATAATCGTTGGAAGGCTGTACCCTATTGCGGTTGCCATAGCCAATCCTTGTGTACCCATATCGAAAACAAGAATAAAAATCACATTCAAGACTGTGCTAAGTACCGCACTTGAAACCATTGAGATCATACTCAATCCGGGTCTGCCGTTTGCGATCATGTATTGGACAAGAAATAACCCAAGCACAATAAATGTTCCTGCGATTAGGAGCGGTTCCATATATAAAAGTGCATCGTCCACGATTTGCTCATTTGCCCCAAGCAGCTCTGTTAATACCCGTTCCCTTGAAGACCAAGTAATTAACGAAATAACTATGGTTGAAACCGTGGTAACGATTGTTAGAAGCGTGAAGTTTTGTCGTGCTTCTTGCATTTTCTTTTCGCCCAGTTTTTTTGTGACTAAGGCGCAGCCACCCATCGCTAACATTGAGCTAAATGCAATCAATGACATAAGAAACGGTAAAACCAAACTTACAGAAGCCAACGCTTCAACCCCCATAACACGGGAAGCAAATATTTGATCCACCATGTTGAAAACACCAAACAAGGCAAATTGTATAATGGTTGGAATCGTGAAAGTTAGTACAAATTTAACGGTTGGTTTTTTGCCTAGCGTAAAATCCTTTGGATGCGTATTTTTGTTTTCCATACATACCTCATAATTATTTAGACGTCGTGTTGCATTTGCCTTCTTAATGAAGCATAATCGACGTCGTGTCGCTTTGCAATATTCAATTGCATTTCAAAGTGTTGGTAATACGACACATTGAAATGCAATTGTCGAATGGGAGGAAATTATTTATGGATAAGAACGATAGGCGAGTAAGAAAAACAAAAAAAGCGATCCAAGAAGCATTGGCAGTATTGATGCTGGAAAAAGACTTGCGTAGCATAACCGTTCAAGAATTGGCGGATAAAGCGGATGTGCACAGAGCTACTTTTTATTCACATTACACGGATGTATATGATTTGTATTCGCAAATGGAAAATAATGCGATTGAAGAATTAAATTTGATTTTCTCTAGCGACCCAACCCACACATACAATGGCATTATCGATACCATTGTGAACTATGTATACGATAGACCTAAATTGTGTCGCTTATTTTTGGATAAAAACTTGAGCCGAGAATTTTATGAAAAAATTGGCATTTTTCTAGAAGAAAAATGTATAGAAAATTACCTTTTTGAAAGCAAGAAAAAAGAGCTGAGCGAAGAATGTAAATATTTTGTAAATTACCATACACAGGGTTGCCTCTCCATTGTAAGTCGTTGGACAAAGCGTGACTTTGACTGCTCAAAAGAAAAAATCATTGAAATAATATCAAAGATTGATGAACACTTTGATGTTTTTGTCGCTCATGAAACTGGAACCTAATAAGACATGCTGCTGTCGTGTTTACTATGCTACGATAGTGAAAAAGGAGGAATAATAATGATTGAATCAAGATGCGGCACGCAGGAGCAAGCCATCATCGACCGTGCCGGTGCGTTGATTAACAGCAAAACCGACTATATCGGCGACGGCATGGAAGGCTGGGCGGTGATGACCCTGATGGACGAAAACGGCTACCCCACCAGCTCCACCATGACCATATCCAAAGCGGACGGCATCCGTTGGCTTTCATTTTTATCCACCACCACCGGTGCCAAGGCCGACCGCATCGCTTTGTCCAACAAAGCCTGCATTTGTTTGGCATCCAGCGAATACCACGTGTCATTAACCGGCACCATAGAAATCATCACCGACCCCGCAATCAAAAAAGACCATTGGCAAGATACCATCATCAAGTATCACGGTGTCACCTACCAAGACCCCAGCTGGGCGGTGTATCGCTTCACCACCGAAACATACAACCTGTACTTTGCTTCCGACGACACAGAAGCAAAAGGCAAATTAATTAAAAACAACGGAGGATTACCATGGCAAAAGTTGAACCGATTCTAGGCTTCGCCGGGATGGCGAGCCAAGCGATTGAATTATATGTAAAAGCCTTTGGTGCGAAGGAGAAAGTAAAAATCCGATATTCGCAAGCCGACCCCAAGGACTACCAATGCACCCCCGATGAAAAAGACTTCATCTATTACGCAGAAATTGCCATCGGCAGGCAAACCATCGCCTTGGGTGATAACGCCGAAGCCGTAAGAAACGGTGTCGTGCCCAACACCGGCAACGCCTTCCACGTTGATCTTCTCGTCCACTTCGACACCGACGAAAAATTAAAAACCGCCTACGAATTATTATCCGAAGGCGGTACGATAACAACACCGCTGTGTAACCAGACTTATTGCTCGCTCACCTGCGCGCTGGTGGATAAGTTTGGCGGACGCTGGCAGTTGATGAGTGGGTATAAGGGGTAATTGCGTTCAAGCCCATAACACGATGGTGTTATGGGCTTTTTATTATGCTTTATTCGCTAACAAGTGCATACGGCGATATCTTTCGTATACGCCATGTTATTAGCATAGACACTATATAAGCCAAAAGAATGAGGGCAGTACATATCACAAAAACCCAGCTAACAGGCGTAGGCAAATCTACACGCGCAACTCCCGACAAACCCAACAAAACGGCATATAGCGGATTAAATGCATAGTAACTTCCGATTGCCCCAATAATAACGCCCGCAAAAAGTGGCGGAATCGTACTAAAAGCAATTTGGTTCATTAATTGCAATGTGGTAAAGCCCAAAGCCTTTTGTATGCCAATGTCTTTCCTTCTACGTAAAATGACCGTTTTTATAACTAGGTAAAGTACCAAAACCACCACAATTGCAACGGTAAATACGATAGCCCAAGAAACGATACCAAAAACGCTGCCAACAACATCCCAGTCAGACTGAACCGACTCGTATAACATGCCTACATCTATGACTACATCGCTTTCATATTCTCTAATAAATCCAGCAAAGCCACGGGCATCCACATTTGGGTGCAAATTCATCCAAATAGTATCAAATACAAATTCTGGGCGGACATGCCGCAACCCATCGAGTGTTATCACACCCAAGGCTCCTGCGTTGCTGCCAACAATCAAAAGTCTCTTTTCCAATTCGCCGTCGGATATCGTTACCCAATCTCCTATGTTTAACCCAAGTGATTGCATGACGGATACACCAACCGCAATTTCGTTATCCAAGATAGGAAACCGCCCCGTAACGATTGTATTTGCTTCAAGCATGTTGGTATCTTCGGCAACCCTACTTAATGTAGACATGCCATTTACCGTTAACTCTTGGGCCTGCGAAAAACCAAACGCACTTCTAACTTCAGGGTGGTTTCTTATACGGGCAGAAAAATTTTCGTCCTCATTTACTAATATAACAATATCCGAAACTTCACCCATCATGACACGTATCATCGCATCTCTGTTTACATTAATATTGTAATGAACTGTTACCCCGGTAGCGGTTGCAAAACTAAGCCCTGATATAATAATACATATCATTATGCTTTGCCGTTTGTTGCCCAGCATTTGCTTCATGGACATAAGAAAATTTAAGGGGCCGAAGGATTTATCCAGCGGAAGATGGTTTTTCTTAAAACTATGGGTTGCTGTACCGCCTCTTAGCGCCATTATCGGATGCAATTTACGTATCCGACTTGAGGATACGGCCGCAAACGCAACCACCAGCAAGAATGTGACAACAAACGAAATTACGATTACAGGCATATTAAATTGGGGATTCCATTGGAGCGATAGCTCCGGCGCTAGCATACTAACGATTAGGGGCATGATAAATTGGGCAAGCAAAACGCCTAGCACGCCACCCGCAAAAGCAATAAGGCCAAATTGCAATACAATGGAAGCTATGATCTGACGGTTTTTGTAGCCTGTGGCTTTTAGTATGCCAATGTTTGCCATGCTTTCGGCAATGTTATTTACAATACCAAAACGCACGGTAACGATTGCAATCGTTAGTAATATTACAGAAAATACTAAAATCAATTGCCCCAATATCATGGCGTTGTTTGTTCGTATGCTTCTTGCGTCAAAGTGCGTAATGCTGCTTGCGAACCCTACAAATTCTGCGTCGAAAGCGTCAATGTGATCCGAAAAAGCAGTCACAAGCGAAGGCAAATAATCAATTTCATACATACGAGCCGATGCCATTGTAATTACTGCGTTGGGCGTTTCTGCCGCAATTAAGGCAAAATTTTCGTCAGAAACATACATGCGAACGAAATGTGCTTGAATCGTGCCCCCGACAATATCTTCCGTGCTGCCTGCAATACTAAATACATGGCTTGTTCCCATTAACGTTAACACAAACGCATCGCCCAAGGCGTATCCACCGGTCAAAAATACAGCGTGTGGAATATAGATTGCATTGCCCGTTAGGGGTTGATGTTCACAAAAGAAAGAGGGTGGGTTCATTTGCTGGTGTTCGTCTGCGCGGGTAATAAGAACCGGGCGCATAGACATGGACGCACCTGCGCTATCGTATAAGGTAACACCAAACAGGAGTGCTTGCTGTGTTTCTACGGCGGCTACATTGTCCACGCCTGTTATAAACTCGAAAACTGCTGTGTCGACTTGATCAGATTCCTCATTCCATTGAAACAATGTTACAAAATGAGCGGCATTAAGTTCTTCTGACCTGATGTCGAATGCAGTAGTTACGCCGGTACTTACTGCCAAGCCAACATATAAAAGCATCGCGGCTATTAGTACCAAAATGGAGATGTTAAACGCCTGGCTTTTGTTTCTTTTAATATTGGCTTTTGCCACTATCCAAATGTTTTTCATATTACCACCCCATCTCGGACAAGAAGTTTTTCAACTTTGTGTGACGCTCGGTATTGCCACTTTCGTATGCACCCAGCAAGCATTCCCCGCAGATACCGCCGTCACGGAAATATAGGATGCGGTTGCCACGCCATGCAGAACGCATGTCATGTGTAACCATGATTATGGTCTGGCCTTGTTTGTTTACCTCTGTCAATGCGTTAAGCACCGCTCCGCCATTGGCAGAGTTTAATGCGCCTGTAGGCTCATCTGCAAATACAATTTGAGGATTATTAATAAGCGCACGAACAATTGCGGAACGTTGTGCTTCACCGCCAGAAATTTGTGACGGGAATTTGCGCCATACATTTTCGTCAAGGTTAAACCCTTTTAATAGTTGCTTTGCCCGCTCTGCTACGGCTTTTTTATTTTTGTTAACCAATAACCCACACGCCATTATGTTGTCCAGCACACTCATACTGTCAAGGAGGTGCGATTGTTGGAACACAAATCCGCAATGATCACGGCGGAAAACGGCTAATTTGTCGTTAGACAAACCGCTAATGTTATGCCCCATAAAACTAACCTCGCCAATCGTTGGCTTATCCATGCCCGACAGTGCATACAATAAAGTAGATTTTCCTGCACCGGAAGGCCCCATAATAACGGTGTAGTCTCCTTTACAAATTTCCAAATCAAGATTTTTTAGGACATGCTGTTGCAAGCCGCCACTTGAAAATGTTTTGCATAACTTGTTCGTTGATAGAATTGTGTTGTTCATCATTTTTGCTCCTTCAAAATAAAATAGGGCTGTTCTATACAACCCCATTTTAAACCCCTATACCTTAACTTGACTTTAACGCTACCTTAACTAACCTTAAATATTTGCAATCATACCTTAATTTTTACGCCAGCTTTAACGTGAGCCTTACTGTAAAGCCGCATTCATGGTTTTTACACGCCAATTCACCAGCCATTTTTTGCATGAAATATTTTGAAATGTATAACCCTAAGCCATAGCCCATGCATTTTTCTGTATTTTTACCACGATAAAATTTTCCTGTTAGTAATGGTAACTCTTCATCGGGTACGCCCGCGCCATAATCTTGAATATCAATAACCAAGTATTCATTGTCTATAAACGAGTTAATGTTGATATTCGTATTGGCGTATTTATATGCGTTGCTGATTATGTTGTCCAACACTTGCTGCAGCCGTTGTTGGTCGGCAAAAATGACGCAACCCGGCAAGGAAAAAGGTCTTACCTTCCCGTTATAATCTGCGCTCTGTATTAATTTAGATAATTCTATGCTTAAAATTTCTGCGGGTATCACCGTTAATGCTTGCAACTCTTCAAGCGTAGCAAGGAACAAATTTGTTACCAAGTCGTCTATTTGTTCAACCTTACCATTTATCGAACCGAATATTTCTTGTTCGTCTTCATTTTTAGATTTGACAAGCAAAAGTTCCATGGACGATTTTATAGAAGCAAGCGGCGTTTTAATGTCATGGCTAAGTGATGCCACAAGTTCCTTTTTGCTTTGGCTTGCTTGCAATTCAGCTTCTTTTGTCGCTTTGAGTTCTTCCCGTAACAAATCAAAACTTTCTGTAAATGCGCCAAATAGGTTGCTTTCATCCATTTTTAACGGTAAGTCCAGATTGCCTGCTGCAACCGCACCTGCAAAATATTGCAACTTACGAAATGGTTTTAATATTCTGCGGTTGAGATACAGACAGAACACAACGCTTGCAAATGAAAAAACGCAAATAAAGATGTACAAAAATAATTGCATTGCTCCTTCCCTGCGATGTCTTTCTGCGTTCATATCATTGAAGGCTTGTGTCAATTGTGTTGTAAGCATGTATATGTAATCTACTGTTTCGCCCGTTTCTGTAGCCGTTCGTACCGCATAATTTATAGAAGCTACGTCGGGCGGCGGCACGTCGTTGCCAAAAGCAAAAAACGCAACAATTAGACTAACGATGGCAATAAATAGAATTATAGCTATGTATTTTTTCATGATTTTGCCTCAAATATATAACCTGTTCCGCGCACAGTTTTAATGTATAGAGGCTCGTTCGGATTTTTTTCGATTTTCTCCCTCAAGCGACGCACATGAACATTCAATGTATTATCTTCAACGATGGAATCTTCCCACACATTTCTAAAAAGCGCTTCCTTGGGAACAACGCGGTTCTTATTTTTTACAAGGTATGACAACAATTTAAATTCCATTGTTTTTAATTCAATTTTATTGCCACCTACAAGCACACACTTATCTGCAAAACTTATGTGCAAATCCCCATTTGTAAAAGTTTCTGTATCCGTTTCAAGATTTTGATAACGCTTTAACACTGCCTTTACTTTTGCGAGTAGCACCGTAAGAGAATAGGGCTTTTTTATATAATCGTCTCCGCCAATATTAAGTGCCAATACCATATCATCATCACTTGTCCGTGCGCTGATGAATAAAATGGGTATATTACTCGTTTTACGTAAGTGCCTGCATAAATCAAAACCCGACGTATCACTTAAATTTATATCAAGTAAAATCAAGTCAGCTTCGTTTTCGCGAAAGAAATCCAAACAAGATTTTTTATCTGCTACCCAAAAAGTTTTTACGCCAAACATATTAAAATATTCGCAAGTGTTCTTTGACAACATTACTTCATCATCTACGATCAAACAGTCGTATTTCATTGATCTTCCTCCAAACATAGCTGCTTTTCGTAGTATACAACAAAGCCCACAACACAACAAACACTGCCATACAACGGAAAGTATATCCTTCCTGAAGTATTGCTAGTTTGTTGTGTTGTGGGCTTTTTGTATTTGATTTTGTTGTTTTAATTTATACTTGCCTCATGAGGGCTTGTGCCGTACCCGTATTGAAGGTTGGATCCGTGGGCTTTCCACCGTGCACTGTGGTTTGCCCCCTTCGTCGGGTTGGGCGGTGTTGCGGGTGTTGCCGGTGTTGCGTACAACCAACGCAGGGGACTGACAGGCGCAGTGGCGCGGTGGAGTGGACACGCTTCCGAAGAAGCGCATCTTCTTATCCGGCCCATTCGACGCGGAGTGCCTTTCGTTTGTTGTGGGGTCAGTATACCAACCAAAAACGGACACGTCTTAGTTGACATGTCCGCAGTTTTATGATTTATGCAGTAACCAAGCAATCACCAATATGCCGAACATGCATAAAATGCAGTATCTGCGCTTAGGAGGTTATGGCATGTTCCGTAGAAAACGATTGATGGGTTTGGTATTATTTTTTATTGGCGTGGGGATGATTATGCAATTTATGATGCCCACGTGGGGTTTTGTGGTAGCGGGTGCGTTGGTTATATTGGGTTTTTGGTATGTGTTTGCCCGTTGATGACGGCGTGCAACGGGGGGCGGGTTTTGCGGCGAGTTAGCTGCACCAGCCCCAACTCGGTCATGCTTACGAGTTCCGTCTTGATACGGTCTTTTTTTATTTCTGCCGCCAGGGTTTGCAAGAGGATTTGTTTGTCGTCGCGGTCTTTCATGTCAATGAAGTCGATGATGATGATGCCCGACAGGTTGCGCAGGGTGAGTTGAAACGCGATGGCTGCGGCGGCTTCTAGGTTGGTGCGCAGGATGGCGGCGCGGTAGTCGTTGCTACCGGAGAATGCGCCCGTATTAACATCGATGACCACGCAAGCTTCGGTTTGTTCAATGGTCATATGGCCGCCGCTGGGCAGGTAAACGGTTTTGGACAACGCGCAGGTGATTTGCTGGGGGATGTTGTACGCGGTGAAAAGATCGTTTTCGCTTGTGTCATGGTGGAAAATGGCGGCGGCAAGCGATGGCTTGATAGCGGTGATGCACTGCGCAATAGCGGCAAAAGCCGCCGGGGTGCTTCCGGTTGTGTCGGGGGTGCTGATGCGGATTTCGTCCAAGTCGTCGGATAGCAAGTCGTTCAACAGGCTCGGCAACGTGTCGGGTAGGGCATCATTAGCGTTGTTATCAAATGTGGGGTGTAATCGGGTGGGGGGCTTGGCATATTGTGCGCGCTGCGAGATTTCGTGGTGCAGGGCGATGAGCCGTGTGGTTTCTTCTATTAATGTGTCTTCGGGTTGTTCCATCGCGCCGGTGCGTATGATTGCGCCGAAGCTTTTTTCAAGTACGGCGTGTACGGCCTTGCGCAGGCGGGCGCGTTCTTGTGGGTTTTCGATTTTGTGGGATACGCCAATTTCACCGCGCGGGGTGGGGAAGATGATGACGTGGTGACCTTTAATTTTGAGCGTTTGGCCGCCGTAGGAACCCTTGGTGCCGTGCGCGTCCTTGTAAATTTGCAATAAAATGGCATCGCCTTTTTTGACGCCGTGGTGGCGCGGCAGGTTCATGAATGCGTTTTTTTCGTGGCCGATGTCTACGAAGGCGAATTGCCCGGGCAATACATTTTGCACGCGCCCCACGTAAATATGCCCCACCAGCGAAGGTGCGCCGATGGGGTCGATGTAAATTTCCGTCATTAAATGGTCGTGCATAAGCGCTACGCGGATGTTATCCGCTGCGCAATCAATCAACAATCGCTTCATGGGGCGAGTATATTACGCCTGCCCCGTTTGCGCAATTATTTTGCTATACAGCGAAGGTTCGGAGCGTCATTCCCCCGCATGCACCAACCCCGGCAGGGCGCGATAGGTGGAGACGTTCACCCGCTCGCGCGATTGGAACGTGCCGTTTTGGTAGATATGCTTGAATACCTCGTAAGTGAAGCCGCGCACGGGGTCTTGTTTGCGTATGCGTTCGCCGGGGGCTAGGGTGGTGTCGGTGACAACACGGCAGGGATCGGGCTCGATGATGGAGGTGCGTTCGCTGGTGAAGCGGATGGTACGCCCCGCCGCCCGTGTTTCGTAGCCGTGGATAGTGATGTACAGCCGCCCGCCCGTGATTTCGGAAGTGAGCAAAATCGGTTGGTTAGTGGAGTTTTTGAATTTCAAATCATACCAAGTACCCGCCAGCGTGGCGTCAAAGCCATAGTCGGCGTAGCTTACGGGTGCGGAGTGGTTGTGCCGTTGCACCACGGTCAATTCTGCGCGTAGGACGGCGTTGTATAGCGTGGTGGCCACTTGGCACACGCCGCCGCCCACATCTTCCACGGGTTGCCCACGCACCAATACCAATGCCGCTTCGTACCCGCTGTCGGGTAAATGTGCGGCAATCACCGTGCCCGCACTAAACACTTCCCCCGGCAAAATAAACTGATTATGTATGCGCGATGATGCGCGATCGATGTTGCGTGCCCGCGCATCGTTGGCATTGCCGAGTTGCGGCGTTTGATACGCACCCAACACACTGACGGTAAAATTCAAATCATCGCGCGTATATCGCGGCCGCACCGCTTCTACATGAAGCGCGACTGTGCTGTCTGCCAGCGCGGCCAAAGCTTCTGTGGTGGCCGATATCGCAGCGTTGATGTCCATCGTGCGCCCCATCGCCCCTGGTTTGACGGTGATGGCGCCGTTTTGGTGATAGAACCGCGCGTTCACGGGCGTTTGGTTCAAGTCCGCTGCCAACTCCCGCACAATAGCATCAACATTGTCCGCATCAAAACGGAAAACAGGCAGCATATCAATTTCATGCGGCCGCCCCAGTAACCGCGCCATCCGCCGCCGCATGTTGCGTTCATTGCTGTATTCCCGCGCGGCTTCCACTACGTCCGCAAAATCAAACCACACGCCAAACGCAGCAAAGTTACGCACCGCCACTTCATCGCCGTCCAACGCAAAGCGCAATTGCAACGCTTCCAACTCCGGCGCAAAGCGTTCCCGCAGTGCCGTGTCTGCTTCTTCCGCCGTCATGCCGCCCACGGGCACGCCGTGTATCACCATATGTACATAAATCAATTCCGCATCCGCTCGTGGAAAAAATAAAAATATCCCCACCGCCAGCAATCCCACCGCTGCCAAAATCATTGCAACTTTCCGCCGCATAAAAACACCCCGCGCAGTTATACTGGTTAAGTATATTGGCGCGGGGTGCAGTTTATTAATGGGGTTTGGGGTTTATTTGAAAATTTGGCTCCATGCTACATTGCCTACGATGGGCAATTTGAAGGTCGTACCGCTGTACGCTTTGAGCATCATGAACAATCCACTCAGGATGATGACGACCCATGTCAACCACCACAATGGGGTGGCAAGTAGACGAATAATAAAAATATTGCTGAAGAAGTTCAAAATAGCGGCCAAAATCATCAACGGCAGGAACCACAATACGGATTGCAACGCGTGGAAGCGGACAAACTTGTTTTCGCGTTCCAAAATTAATACGACTACGCCGCTGAACGCTAAGACCAAATAACTGAGTGCGGCGGCCAAGTTTTCGGTAAGACCAAATACTGATTTCATGATAATCCTCCTCGATTACAGGCGGTGATGTTTTATTTAATTCATCTCGCCCTGTGATGAAAAGAAATACGCCATGCAAGGAAATAAGTCTGTCGTTTTGTTTATTAATTGATGCCCAGGTTGCTAAGCATTGTGGTGACGCGACCGCGCCGTAGATTCCATGGGGTGGCGGGTAGTGTTTCGTACTCTTCAAGTGAAGTTAGGCGTGTTAATAAATGAATAGTATCTTCGTTGCGGTTGGGGGCGCGGTAGTACAGGGTGCCCAAGTGGTACAGCACATGCGCGTATTGTGGGTTGTCGGGCGTGATGAATAAGAGCGAATCTTCTAATAATACCAACGCGCGGGCATAATCGCCGTCGTTAAATGCCGTGACACCCGTTGTCGCGTAGTGCGTCGCCAGCGCGGGGAAGGCAACTGCGCGGATATGCTGCGCGGTTGCGATGGTATCAAAGTGCAGCGCTTCAAGTGTAATGAGGTCTAACAACCGGACGGCTTCACGAAAGTCTTCTATGCTGCCGTTGCCGTTATTGAAGCGATTGACCGCCAAGTGCACGATAATGGTATCGTTGGCACGGTTATAGCGCATTTCTAAGTCAGCAATTTGGTCATGCAAATTGGAAATGTAGATTTGTCGTTCTTCATCGGCTTCGTCACGTTCATCCATTTGGTCTTGCGCGGCTTGTGCAGCGGTTTCGGTGGCGCGTTGTTCTTCTCTTAATGCTTGGGCGTGTTCGCGCCGGATGGCGGGGAGGTATAAGAAATACACACAAGCCAACATCACCGCTGCGCCGATGATAAACGACAAAATCCCCACCGCATGAAAATAAGTGGGTTTCTTGTTTGAAATGTTTATCGATTTTTGTGCGCTGGTTTCGGCAATTTTCCAATAGGGTGAAGTTTCGGTCGGGGGAAGGATGGGTCTTGACGGGGAGCGGGGTGGGGCTTCTGCGCGAGGGCGACGGGGATTTAATGCGTTGAAATACCGCAAAGCCACGGGATTGCGCGCGTCCACGGCGAATACGCGCTCCAGCGTTGCATTTGCTTGTGGGGTGTTGCGCTGCTGCATGTGGCACAACGCCAACAAGTTGAGCGCGTCTACAAAGCGGGGGTTATGCTCCAATGACTTGCGCAATTGAATCGCAGCCAAATCATTATGTCCCTGCGCAATAAATTCCAACGCGCGGTTATACAGCACCACGGCGTCGTTTAACCGCTCGAAGTTGCGGGTGTCCTTGCGTAAAGCTTCTAAATATAAGTTAGCATTGTTATTTTCTTTGAGTTGCGAACGGCTGATGAGCCAATGCTTGAGCGCGTCGCCGATGCGCCCCATTTCAAAAAGCGCAAGCCCCAGCAGGTTGCGCGCGCGGATGTTGTGTTTATTGACAGAAACGGCGCGCCCCAATTCGTGCACGCCGCCGGTCATATCTTGTAAATGCAGTCGCTCAAGCCCCTTGTTAAAGAGCCTGTCGCTAATGCGCTCGGTACTGGTGAATAATACCGAATCTATCCGGCAATGGGGGCATCGTTTGCCCGTTTGAAAATCCTTGCCACAGTTGGGGCAACGCATGGGCTGTCCTCTATTCTTCTTTTGCGGGCGCGTTGGAAATATATTGTAATAAATCCATGATGTCGACGATTTCGTCGCGCAGGGCGTCTTCTAATTCATCGGCGGTGCGGACGGGTTTATATTTTGCCAGTTCGGCCTTGAAATCAAACATGTGGCACGTCCTTTAGTTTGTTTACATTTATATTACATAATTATTATTCATAGTGCAACTCGTATGTCATATTTTTCGAGCCAGGCGTTGATTTGTAAGAAATATGCCAACATTTGCGGGCGCGCCATGAGTTGGCCGTACCAATGGGTGTTGGATTGGGCGTTCAAATTTTGGCGATTAAGAATTTGGAAGAGCGGGGCATATGGCTTGTTTAATAAATTTTGCATCAGGTCGGTGACTTTTTGTGTGAAGGCGGGGTTGTGGGTTTTGGGGAAGGGGGCTTTTTTGCGGTTGACAATTTTTTTGGGCAAGAGGGATTTGAAGGCTTGGCGCAGGAGGCCTTTTTCGCGGTTGTCGTGATTTTTCATCACCCATGGGACGTTGTACATATATTCCAATACGCGATGGTCGAGGAAGGGCATGCGCACGGTCATACCTGCAGCGGCGGCCATTGCGGCGGTGCGCGTGTTGAGCGTTTGCATGAACCAATGAAAATGCAGCGCGGTTAATCGGCGGACTTGTTTGTCATCGGCTGTGTCGTCGTACAGCGTGGGTGCATTACCGATCGTTTCGTCGAAGCGTTTTTGCACAAAGGCCGCCGCGTCGATTTGTTGGCGGATGCGCGGGTGTAGGAAACCGGCGCGGTATTCAACGTTGTTGCTCCATGGGAATCCTTTGCCGTTGCGCAGCGCTTCATCGATAAACCAGGGATATCCGCCGAAGAATTCATCCGCCCCGTCGCCGCTTAGCACCACGGTGTTTTTCTCATGGATGCGTTGGAAGAAAAGCAGCAATGAAGCGTCCACATCAGCCATGCCCGGCAAGCCGCGGGCTTCCATGGCAGCGGGTAACGCATCGGCCAATTCGTCCGTGCCCAGCAGGGTCAGTTGGTGGTCGGCGCGTAAATGTTGTGTCATTTCCTTTATATAGGGCGCGTCAGATTCGTCGGTTGCGTCGTTGCCGATGAAATCCAACGAAAAAGTGGACTTGCAACGCGCCAACGCCGCCAAAATACTCGAATCCAACCCGCCAGATAACAGGACACCCGTGTTTTTGTCGCTTTGCTCGCTTACTGCATTGTTGAGTAAAGTTTGTACATGTTTGCATGTATCCGGGAAATCATGTAAGTGCGGGTGGGCTTGCAACGTCCAATAACGTGTCGGTTTGGGTGTGTCGCCCAAGCGGTATTGCAAATAGTGGCCGGGTTGCAATTCGTGAAAACCCTCCAACACCCCGCAACCCGGCGTGCGCCCCGGCCCCAACAAAAGCAATTCCGCCGCGCCCTCCGCCGTAAGCGTTAGTTTCTCCTCCGGTTCTGTGAATAACAAATTCCAACTGGTGGCAAATTGCCACCGGTTGGATGTGCGATAAAAAAGTGATTTACCCCCAACACGATCCCGCGCCATGAAAAGGCATTCCTCATTCCATATCGCCAGCGCGAAAATACCCACGAACCGCTCCAAGCACCCCGCACCCCAAGCCATATAAGCGTGCAATACCAACGCCGTGTCATCATCCGTCGCAAATCGATAACCCAACGTCGCCAATTCCTTGGCCAATGCTTCACGGTTGTACAGCTCGCCATCAAAAACGCCCACGTATGTTTGCAATCCCAATGTACCCACCCGCGGATGCGGAGCACCATACAACGAAATCTGCGGCGAAATATATAACCCGCCGCCACTCACCATCGACACCGCCGCCGCCGACGGCACCCCTTGCATAATTCCACCGAATCCGCGCACAAAAATCCCCCCGATCATATCCATGCGATATTGTATTCGGGGGGTAGAGAAGCGGTGAACGCAAGTTAGCGCAACGACCGCGCGATTACCGTATCCGGCTCAAGGCTTGAAAATTTGCATTGTGGCGTATACTATGGGTGGATGTAATACAAAAGTAAAATTCCGCGATGCGGAATTGCCCCGTAAATAATTGCGGGTGAATCGTTTCGCAATTATTTGCTAGTAAGGGACGAATGTTATGTCATTTCTTAAGCGCATGAATATAAAAAAATTGGCTTCGTGGGCGGGGTCTTTGTTAATGGTGGTTTCGCTGGTTTTTATTGGCCGGCGTATTTTTTTGACATCGGACGAAGTGGATTGGTCAGTTTTTACAAACCCGGTGATATTAACGGCATTAATTTCCATTGCGCTGTTGGAAGGCGTGGGCATTTTGATGACGGCGTTAAACTACCGCGCCATGGTAGCGAACGTATCGGGCATCAAAGTCAAGTATGCGTTGGCGTTGGTAGTGTATTCGGTTTCCAATTTATACAAATTTATTCCCGGCGGGGTTATGTACGTGCTGGGGCGTAATAAAATGGCCATCGATACGGATGGCCTTTCCCACGCGAAGGTGGGCATTGCCACGTTTTTGGAAGGCGCAACCATAGCCATCGCGGCGATAACGGTGGCTTTTACGTTTTCGTTCCGGCACACGGTATATTATTTGCAACAGATTGAATTTGCGGCGTGGCTGTTGATTTTGATTGCTACGGTGCTGGTTATCTTGGTGTGTGTGGCGGTTTATTTCCGCCAAAAATTGCACAAACTTTGGTTGAAATTGAAAGAGGACACAAAGGACTTGCGGCCGTTGGTCATGCTACGGCGCTTACTGATTGCATTTATTTTGATTATTTTGTTTGCGTTTACGTTCTTGGCAACGCTGATGTTGCTGGGGCAGGAAGTGACTTTCCGCTTGGGCATCACGATTATGGGATTGTATATGCTTTCGTGGGTGGCGGGTTTTCTTACGCCGGGGGCACCCAGCGGGTTGGGCGTGCGCGAGGCCGTTATGCTCATGTTCATGGGCGATACGATTAACGCGACGGTGCTGGTATCCGCCATGGTGATGCACCGTTTGTTGACTGTGACGGGGGATGTCTCTGCCTACGGGATAGCGTTGGTATTTGCCCGCATCGCGAAAATGCGCGAAAAAAACACCCCGCAGGAAGCCGAGCCAATCGCAACGTATGAAGCCACACAAACAGAGGAGAACGAAGCATGAGAAACATTGCCTTGGCCGTATTGATGGAAGTCATGGAAGACGGCGCTTACGCCAATATCGCCCTGCGTAAAGCCCTAGGACAAGCCAACCTGGAACCGCGCGACCGTGCTTTCGTCACCGAATTGGTGAACGAAACCCTGCGCAACATGGGTTACCTCGATGCCGTCATAAATTTCTTCGCCAGCTTGCCTGTGGACAAAATGCGGCCCTACATACGTAACTTGCTATGCATGAGCGTTTGCCAAATGCGCATCCTAACCAAAGTTCCGCCCCATGCCGCTGTCCATGAAGCCGTCGAATTGGCAAAATCAAGCGGCAATGGAACGCTTGCGGGTTTTATCAATGGCGTGCTGCGCAATATTAACCGCCGCCCCGATGAACCTGTTTTGTCCGACACATCATGGGCGGTTAAATATTCGTGCCCGCCGCGGTTGGCGGCACACTTGACGCGCTGGCTGGGTGAGGATGCCGCGCGGGAATTTGCCCGTTACAGCCACGCTGCCCCGCTGGTGACCATTTACGCCAACACGACAAAAATTACATCTGCTGCGCTGGCGGAAAAATTAACCACGCATGGCATGACCGTAACGCCGCTGGAAGGCGCGTTCTTGGCGTTGCGTAATACGGGTGATATTTCTGTAACGGAAGCTTTCCAAGCGGGCGAGTTTTTTGTGATGGATCCGGGTGCCATGGCCGTGGTGGATGCGTTGCAATTGCAACCAGCACAAACGATGCTGGATTTGTGCGCCGCGCCGGGGGGCAAATCCTTCGCCGCAGCATGTGCTACGGGCGGTTCCGCGATTATCACCGCCATGGACATCCACCCCCACCGTGTAACGCTCATGGAAATGACCCGCAAACGGCTGGGCTTGCAAAACATCACCACGCGCGTCGGCGATGCAACAGTGCCCGCAACCCCGCTTGCAACCACCGAAAACGTGCAACCGATGTTATACGATGCGGTTCTGTTGGATGCCCCATGCTCCGGCCTAGGCACCTTGCGCAAGCGCCCGGAAATTAAACTCCGTTACAACGGCATTGACCCCACGCTGCCCGATTTGCAACGAAAATTATTAACCGCCGCGGCCACGCACGTAGCCCCCGGCGGTATTTTAGTATACGCAACCTGCACCGTCACGCTTGAAGAAAATGCGCAACAGGTAGCGTCTTTCTGTGCTGCGCACCCCGGCTTCAGCTTAGAACATGAAGCGCAATTATTGCCCGGTGCGCACAGCGACGGTTTTTACATTGCCCGCTTGCGTAAAATGACTTAAAGAGGCACTGCTGTGACAAAAAAGAAGAAAAAAATGATATTTTTCATGGCCGTTGCTGTTGTTGCGCTGGGCATCTTTTCTTTCATGAACAACCAAAGCGGCGGCGGAGAAAGCCGCGCCATGCGAGAGCTGGGATATGAAACCATGGTAATCGTTGATGAATTTCTCGACGGCACGTTGCCGGTCGCAGAAACGCAGGATTACATTGCGCACATGTTGGAAGCCATCGACTACCATATATTGAGTCGGCAAGACCCACTAAGCATGCGTGAAGCAGATATCCGCGCAGCCATAACATGGTTGCACGCAGATGTAACCTCCCCCAACCGCGCGCAAATAATCGCAAGCCGAAATCGCCTTGCGCAGTTGATAGGCGTATCCGAAAGAGAAAATTAACGCACAAATATAAAATGACAGGAGCGAAAATGATGAAAAACAAACCGGTTTTGGTAATCATGGCGGCAGGAATGGGCAGCCGATATGGCGGGCTCAAGCAGATTGCACCCGTAAATGACGCGGGGAATATTATTATTGACTATTCGCTATATGACGCGCACCGCGCAGGGTTTCGGGATGTGGTGTGCATTATTAATCCCAAAAACGAAGCGGAGTTTAAGGCGCATTTGGACGTGACCAACCCGGGCATGAATATTCACTATGCCCACCAAGAATTGACAAACCTGCCCCCGGGTTTTGCCATCCCCCCCGGACGCGAGAAGCCGTGGGGCACCGCTCATGCGATATTGAGTGCGAAAGATTTGATAAATGGCCCCTTTGCAGTGATTAATGCGGATGACTTCTACGGCGCAAGCGCTTATGCAGCGGTTTACGACTTTTTAACGAACAAAGCGGCGCCGACCCGCCACGCAATGGTGGGCTACCGTATCGAAAATACCCTGTCAGAAAGCGGCACTGTGGCACGCGGCGTATGCACGGCAAACGGTAACATGTTAAGCAAAATACGCGAAACGATGGAAATCCGTCCGGCAGACGGCGGCGCAGCCTTCGACGACAATGGACAAACCATTTTCCTGCCCAACGGCACGCCTGTGTCGATGAATATGTGGGGCTTCGATGGCGATTTCTTGGTGGAAATCGAAAACCGCTTCGCCTCATTCCTAGAGGAAAACGTACCGAAAAATCCGATGAAGTGCGAATATTTGCTGCCGTCACTGGTAGGGGAATTGCTGGAGCAAGGCAAGCTAACCGTAGAAATCCTGCCATCTGCGGACAAATGGCACGGCGTAACTTATGCCGAGGACATGGCCGGTGTACGCGCTGCATTGGCGCAAATGAAGCAAAACGGCGATTACAAAGGTATGCCGGGCAGGGCGTAAAGATTCCGCAAAATAAGCGGCTTAACCAGCGCGACAGCGCAATGATGATGATGTTGGCGGGGTTGGGGTTGGGTTGAAAAGATAAAGTCAAAACCCTGGTTGTCGGCTAAAGCCTTATTTGGCGCTGCTCAGACCCGCGAGGGAACGCATTCCCTCGACCCCGCTTTGCTTCGCGAGGCTTGACGATTGGCTCGTAAAAATATTTCAACCGGTTGCAAATTGCTACCGGTTGATTTTTTATCTCAGCCAAGATTGAGAAGGGGTGCCGGTTAAAGCCTTATCTGGCAACGCCCAAAGCGCGGGGTCAAGGGGGAACGCTTCTCCCTTGCGGGTCTGGGTGCCGGCTAAAGCCTTATTTGGCAGCGCCCAGGGTCTTTGGTTTTGGTCTTGGCAGTGCGTACTTATGTAACGAGCCACGGCCGGGGGGGGGCTACCTTGGTCGTTTTGGACGCCTATTTTGCGGCAAGCATCAAATACTTCATATCATCAAATTCCACGTCCATCTGCTTGGAATAGTACACATCTTCCATGACGAAAGCAAACCCCAACTTCTCGATAACGCGGCGGGATTGTGCGTTTTCTTTGAAGTGGCAGATGCTGATGGCGTCTAGTTTGCGTTCATCGAATAAGTATCGGATGACGGCATGGGCGGCTTCGGGAACTAGGCCTTGGCCCCAATAATCTTTGGATAGTACGTAACCCATTTCGTAGGCGGATAGGTGATTGTAATCTTCAAGCTCGTCTGTCCAGGACTTGTGCAAGCCCAGCGAACCGACGACCTTGGCATCGGCTTTGTGGTATAAAGCGAAGTTGGCTTTTTCGCACAGGAATAGGTCTAGGATTTTTTGGGATTCATCGAGGGTTTTGTGGTGCGGCCAACCTGCGGCTTCGCCTACGCCGGGTACGGATGCGTAGGCGTTGAAGTCGTGTAGGTCGTCTTGGGTGAAAGGGCGCAGGATAAGGCGCGGTGTTTCGAAGGACAGGCCGGTATTATTGAAGGGTTGCATGGCAATTCTCCTATTCTGTATCATCTTGGTACTGCGGGATGTGGGGGGCTAGGGGGATGTTCATTTGGGCGAAGAAGGACTCGACCCACGCGATCCAATCGGTGTCTAGGGTCTTGTCCAGGGCGAACTCGCGCTGGGCGGTGGCGGTGGTTAGGGTTATGGCATTTTTTTCGTAGGCGAAGTTAATAAAAAGCGCGGCCGCGTTGGGGTGTACCGCTATCGGTTGTGCGTGAGAGAACACAAATTTCATCAACTGTGGCTTGATTACGTCGCGGCGGATGAGGTCGTATACCAAGGGGCGTAAATCGGCCCACGAGGTGTATTTTTTTTCTTCGCCGGGGACTTTTCCATCGATGACAATGTGGACGGCCAGCGTTAATTCTGCATTGCGCGTCGCGAAATCGTCGAAAATCGGCTCCTTTAATAGTTTGCTCATAAAGGACTTGACGTGTGGTGCAGGGATGGCGAAACTGCGCATGGCGTGCCTCCAAAATATGTATGTGCCGCACAGTGTAGCACTGATGCGCAAAATTGCAAAGGTTGACGAAAAACGCAATATATCGCACTATGAAATGAAGCGGAGGTGCATCATGGCATGGAATACACGCGGTTTGCGCGGCAGTTTATTTGAGGAGCTCATCGACTTGACCAATCAATTGTATCGCCAAAAAGGGCTGGCGTTGATACAAAAGGTGCCCACCCCCATCACGCCCACGGCGGTGGACAACAAGGCGCGTACCATCACGCAGGCGTACTTCGAGAAGAAAAGTACCGTGGACTTCATCGGCGCGGCGCAGGGGCTGCCGTTGTGCTTCGATGCCAAGGAAACGCAACAATTGAACCTGCCGCTGCGCAACATCCACGACCACCAAGTCGAATTTATGGAGGACTTTAAACGGCAGGGGGGCGTGGCGTTTTTGCTGGTACATTTCCGCACCAAGGGCGAAATGTTTCTGCTACCCGTAGAAACGCTGTCGGAGGCAAAAACGCGCGAAAAAAACGGCGCACGGAAGTCGATTCCATACGCCGATTTTGACCGGAGTTTATTAGTACATAACCGCGGTGGCTTCGCGGTGCATTACTTGGAAGCGGTGAATGCTTACTTGGCGGCTGGGATGGGGTAGGTCAACGAATTGGAAATTCCGGCGAGGGTTGGGATGCATCCCATTCGATTGCGCTGATGTTGATAAAATAAGGGTGGCTGGATTGTCTTGTGCCGTCGCCAAGCTGCCCATGAAAATTATCGCCCATTGCCCACAAATCGCCGTTGGTTGTGACCAGCAATATGTGATAGCCGCCGTCGGATACTGCGATTACATTTTCTTTTATCATCCTAGGGGAAAAGAGTATTTCCCTTGCAACGGCTCTTCTATCTGCATCTTGTACAAATTCAGAAAAAACACGTCCCGTATCCCCTGTTACATGCCACCAAGGACTTAACCAAGGATTTATAGACGTATCCAATTCTAATGCATCAATGCCATACATTTCCACAAAATCATCCCACAAAACGCTGGCAATCATATCAAAAACGCCCACTTGCCCGCTGGGGGCTGTAAGCCATGTCCACAAATTGCCGGATTCTGAAATTGCCCATGATGCAAACATTCCGGCATCAATGGCTACAATCCTTTCGGGTATGTCCATAAGTACGGGCTCATCCCACTCCCACATCCATACGCGTCCGTCGCCGGTGAGTGCCAAATATTGTGTAATAAAACCGCCTTGGTCGGTAATCGCTACGATGTTGTCTTTTACGTGCGTGGGGTATTCGATTCGTGTGCGGCCGCCGTCGTCACCCCACTTCCACAAGCTGCCGTCGGTTTTGATGGCCATGGAAAAGCGTCCGGCGGCAATCGCTACTACGTCTTCCATGATTTGCACGGGGTAGGGATTATGTTCACGCGGGGAGCCCCATCCCCGTGTATTGCTTCCCCACACCCACAGTCCACCATCGGCTGTTAATGCCATCGCGTGTGATTCAGCAATGGAAACATCAATTACGTTTTCCTTGACCCGCACAGGATGATACCGGGATTCGTTTGTGCCAAGATAACGGCTTCCACCCCATGTATACAATCCGCCGTCGGTGGTGACTGCGTATGCACGCCAACCATTCGTGGCAATAGAAATTACATTTTCCATGATGCGCACCGGTCGGTAACTCCATTGGGCTGTGGGGCCATATCCAAGTTGACCTCGCTCATTGCATCCCCACGCCCACAAGCTGTTGTCATACATAATTGCAAATGAAACATCCCCATGTGCGGTTACGCCAATGATGGGTCTGTTCGCAAACGGGTATGTGGGCACTGCCGCCACCCTTAGCGGGGGTCGGGTTGGGGTTGGGGGTGTTGTTTCGGCTGGGGTGGTTGCAACGGGGGTTGTGATGGCGAGGGTGATTGGCGTTGGCGTGGTTGCTAGGGGTGTCGTTTCTACGGCGGTTTCTTCGTTGCTGATTGCGTGTGGATAGTTTGTAGAAGGAGTGGATGATGTTTCGTTATGGTTGTTGTATTCGCGGTTGTTTTGCGTTTCTGCGCCGGTTGCATTGGAACATGCCGCCAGCAACAGCAGCGCAAACCCGATGTAGAGGATTTTCAACTTCTTCGCCGCCATTTCGGAGGCCTCCTTTTATCTTGTGTATCGCGTTACACCGCTGCCCATTCTTTGCGGGCGATGCTTTGCTCTACCGCGTCCAGCACTTTATTGCACATGACCCCGTCGTAGAAGTCGGGGTTATTTTTTGTGTCCAGCGCGATGTTTTGGAGGAATTCGTACAGCTCGTGAACGAAGGTGTGCTCGTAGCCGATGACGTGGCCGGGTGGCCACCAATTGGCGGCGTAGGGGTGTACATCGTGGGTGACTTGCAAGGTGCGGTAGCCGCGTGTGGCGCGGGGTTCGCGCGCGTCGAAGTATTCCAGCTCGTTGATGCGTTCGAGGTGGAAGCGGACGCTGCCCAGTGCGCCATTGATTTCGAAGTGTAAGTCGTTATCGTGGCCGTTGGCGAAGCGCGTGGCTTCGAAGGTACCTAACGCGCCGTTCTCGAATTGCGCTAGGAAAGCCGTGGCATCATCTACGGTGACTTCGCCCATTTGTGCGCCTTGCTGTGCCGTGGCGGATAGGCCGGTCATCTGCTCCACAATGGGGCGCGACTTGATGAATGTCTTGCTCATACCGATAACGGTTGAAAATTCGCCTACTAAAAAACGCGCCAGGTCAATCACATGCGCGCCCAAATCCCCATGTGCACCCGACCCCGCCACGTCCTTGTCCAGCCGCCAAACTAGCGGAAACGCCGGATCTACAATAAAGTCTTGCAAATAAGCGCCACGGAAATGATAAATCTGCCCCAGCTGTCCGCTATCAATTAGCTGCTTCGCCAGCAGCACTGCAGGCGCAAAGCGATAATTAAAGCCAATTTGGTGTTTAACGTCATTCTCCACCGCTGCAGCCAGCATTTCCTCCGCCATCGGCGTAGTAAGCGCCAGCGGCTTCTCGCAGAAGATGTGCTTTTTATTACGTGCGGCCTCGATGGCAGGTGCATGATGAAAATTGCTAGGCGCTGTGATGTCGATAACGTCGATGTCCTCACGCGTCACCAACCGACGCCAATCGGTCTCTATACCTTCAAAACCGAAGGTCGCCGCCGCTGCACACACGCCGGCTTCATCGCGCCCGCAAAGGGCTTTCAGGCCGATTTTGTACGGTGGCTCAAAGAAAAGCGGGATGCGCTGATACGCATTGGCGTGGGCTTTGCCCATAAATTTGTAACCCAACAGGCCGATGTTGAGGGTTGTGGGCTCGTTGCCGAGGGTTTTGGACATTTGAATTGACTCCTTTGCGGGATGGGGTTGTGGTGATTATGTTGATTATATCATGGTTTTGTTATACAAAGGGGGCTAGGCTGCGCCCAGGGTTTTGAGGTTTTTGACCTTCATCTTTTGACTTTAATCATCATCTTTTAGCCGCCACCCCGCCTTTTTATATATGCCCAACACGCCCCTTCAACCGCAACACCAGTTTTCGCAGCAAATCGCAGCCTATTACCAGCGACGCGAGCCCTATGACCAACAGCAACTCATCCCGCCGCAGCCCCGTGGTGCGGAACACTGTGCCGCCGCGGTATATGAGGAACAACTGCATGACTACAACCGCACTCATGACAACAATAAACAGCCGGTTGCGTGTTAGGTTTGCGAACAGATTGAGCCGCGTGGTGCGGGCATTTAAGGCATTGAACACGCCTGCGAAAACGAACAGGCCGAAGAAGGCGGTTTGCAAATAGCGGGGGTCGTTTCGGTAGAAATCGGCGAAGAACGGAAGCGTGAAGAAGGCAAGACCTAAAGCCGCAATGAATGCGCCTGTTACTAGGATTTGGCTGAACATGTAACGGTTGATGATGGGGATATCTCGTGCCTTGGGGCGTTCACGCATGTATTCGGGTAGGGGCGGCTCTCCGGCAAAGGCGAGGCCGGCCAAGGTGTCCATGATCATGTTAATCCACAACATTTGGATGACGGTGACGGGTGCCTCTACGCCGATGAACGGACCGATGACAGAAATACCGACAGCGCACAGGTTGATGGTGAGTTGGAAGATGAGGAATTTTCGGATGGATTTGAAAATAGTGCGGCCGTAGAGGATGGCGCGGACGATGCCTGCGAAGGAGTTGTTGAGGATGACGATGTCGCCGGCTTCCTTGGCGATTTCGGTGCCATCGCCCATGGCGAAGCCCACGTCGGCACGCTTGAGGGCGGGCGCGTCGTTAACACCGTCGCCGGTCATGCCGGCCACGAGCCCTATTTCCTGGGCAATACGCACGAGACGGCCTTTGTCGGAGGGTAGGGCACGGGCGACTACGCGCAGGTGAGGCAGGCGGGCTTTGACCTCGTCGTCGGAGAGGGTTTGCAACTCGGCGGACGTAATCAGTTGGTTACTGTGCGTAACCAACTGAAGTTGGCGGGCGATGGACGCGGCGGTTTCGCGGTTGTCGCCGGTGACCATGACGACTTGTACGCCCGCCTCGGTGACCTCGCGGATGGCAGCGGCTGCATCGGGGCGCAGCTCGTCGCGGATGCAGAAGATGCCGACCAAAACAAGGGGCGTGGGTTGTGGGGTATTGCCCAATGTGATGGGGGAGGGGTGCATGCCGTGCGTTGGAGGATGGGGAGCGCGGTTGTTGACGAGGGGTGTGGCGGTTTCACACAATGCCAACAAACGTACCCCCTCTCGGGCTTGGGATTGCAAGGCTTGCTTGATACGCGCCAAGGCTTCGTGCGTTAGGGGCGTGGAAACGCCGCGCTCGTCCAACGCCGCCACGCACGCGGGCAGGAGGACTTCGGGCGCGCCTTTGACCAGCACGGTACAGTCGCTGTATTGCCCGTGGCGGGTATCCAATCGCCCGACCCGGCCACCCCCCGCCCCCACAATTTCCGTCGCCATAAATTTCTCCCGCGAATCAAATGGCTGCGCGAAACCCTTCGCGTACAGCGGCAAGCGATGCACATCGGGCAAAATCATTTCCAGCAACGCACGGTCGGTGGAGTTACCGCCCACGGCCACGGGGCGCAATTTTTGCGTAGTCACGTTGGCAGAATTATTATAAAAGCAATTGAGCAGCACGCGGTTATATAAGGCCTCGTGGCGCGGCAGTTGCGCCGTGGACAATAACTGCCCACCCGCGCCAATCATTGCCGTCACGCTGAGCCGCCCCTGCGTTAACGTTCCCGTTTTGTCCGTGAACAAAATATTCAAACTGCCCGATGTCTCGATGCCCACCAGCTTGCGCACGAGCACATTGTCCTTCAACATCCGCCGCATATTGGCGGACAACACCAACGTGATCATCATGGGCAGCCCTTCGGGCACGGCCATGACAATGACTGTAATCGCCAACGTTAACGCAGTCATAAAATCTTGCAACAGCAGCGTGTAATTGCCGTAGGCAAGATGATTTTCCAATACCAGCGCATTAAACATATTAGCCACAAACACAATGGCCGCCGCGCCATAACCAAAGCGACTGATTAGTGTGGCCAACCGCGCCAGCCGCGTCTTGAGCGGACTGTCCACCGTGGCTTCCTGTATATCCGTAGCCAAGCGGCCATAGAAAGTTGCATCGCCCACGGCCGAAACGCGCATAATACCCTCGCCACTGCACACAACAGCGCCGCGGAAAACATCGCAGGATGATAGGAACGGCGAATCAACTTTCAAACGCGAAGCGTTCGACACCCCACCTATCGGTTGCGCTTTCGGCACTTTTCGCGCTTCCAGCGTCTCGCCATTTAGCGCAGATTGGTCTACGGCGATTTGTCCCCATACCATTTCACCGTCGGCAGGGATTTTCTCCCCCGCTTGCAAATGCACGATATCGCCTGCCACCAACGCCGACACGGGCAGTTGCAACAACGCATGGTTGCGGCGCACGCGGCATTGGGTAGCGGCGGCTTCCTCTTGCAATTTTTCAAACGTGGCCTCGCTGCCGTACTCGCTAAGGGTTGAAATCAACGTCGCTAGCAGCACCGCCAGCGCAATGCCCGCCGACTCGTACCAATTGGCATCGCGCACCAAAAGCAGTAGATTGACCCCCAACGCCACCATCAAGATGCGGATAATCGGGTCGCCAAAGCTCGCCAAATACCGCCGCGCAAAACTCGTGCGTGTCCGTTGCGTAAGCGCGTTGGTACCGTGCCGCGCGGCAGACTCCTCCACCTGCGCCGTCGTCAACCCCGCTTCTATATAATCCGGCATCAAACATACCACCTTGTTAACAGAAATTAGACAAGTTATATATATGCCGAATGAAACCGTGGTATGATTTCCGCGTTATTACTACCAAAGGGGGAGCCACGTGGACGACGAAAAAATATTGGAATTGTACTTCGCCCGGGACGAAGCCGCCATTGACGCCACCGCGCGCAAGTACGGTGCATATTGCCATGCCGTAGCGGTAGGTATACTGCACGACCGCGAGGACGCGGGCGAATGCGTAAACGACACCTACCTGCGTGCGTGGGAGGCCATACCCCCCAAACGGCCGGGTATGCTTCGCGTGTATTTGGGCAAGATCACGCGCAACCTTTCCTTGGACAAATACCGCCGGCGCAACGCGTTAAAAAGAGGAGGCGACACCGTGACCACGCTGTACGGCGAACTAAGTGAATGCATCCCCGGCGGCAACAATATTGAAGAAACCGTGCAAGCCGGATATATCACCACCGCCATCGACGCCAGCCTGCGCCGCATGTCGCAAGAAATGCGCTTGGTATTCATGCGCCGCTACTGGCACACCGATTCCATCGAAAAAATCGCCGACCGATATCAAATGAGCGTCGGCAAAGTTAAATCCATGCTCTTTCGCGCACGCAAAAAACTGCGTGCCGACCTGGAGGGGGAAGGGGTACACGTATGAAAATCAACGAAGATAAATTGCTGGACTGCATCGGAGAAGTCGGCGACGACCTGATACACGAGTCAGAAACGGCGGTGCCTTTCATCGCACGCCGCGGGTACGGCAGTTGGCTGTCCGCAGCAGCGGTACTGGTGCTGGGCTTGGTCGTGATTGGACTGCACAATTTGGGGCCGGGGTTATTCCGCGTGAGCGATGACGCCGCCTACAACGATGCAGCCGATCGTTCACAATTGGGTGCCAATATGCCCGCCGCCGAGGCTCCGAACGACAGTGCCTGGGCGGAAGGTGCTGCCCCGCCGGAAGTCGCCATGCCCGAATACGAATACGCAGCACCCGAGGCATTGCTGCCATCGCCCACCATGCCGGGGCTATACAGAGAAGACGTGTACCTATATGACCCGGCACATGACAATGAAGATTTTTGGTTCTCACAAGTTTACACCGACGAACCCTGCCCCAATTGTGAAGCACACGATTGTTGGTATTTTTACTGGATGGGCAGCATCGAAGCCACGCCCCCCGTGCGTTTGTTATATGAAGACGAGCGCCCACCCCTCAACCCCTACCACGCCGTTGACATGAACCAATTGCCCACCATGCACCAAGAGGGCTGGCTGGAAATCATCCTCATGACCGACGAGCCGCTCAACAGCGTAAGCATCATAGCGTTGGAACCCAGCTTTCTCTTAGGACAGACGTTCCTTCACGTCATCGATTCGCACCGCATCGGGTATTGGCAGCCCGGCGTACCTCTCATATTACAAAATTATATTTGGAACGGTCACGCCACATGGTTCGCCATCACCTTCCACGATGCCGCGGGTAATTTCCATTATTTAACCGTACAAGAAAATTTCGTTGGCGGGTGTGTTCCGCAATTCTTCTTGACCCGGTTGGACGCAGATCATATTATTCCATTGGGATGGCGCGACCCCCCGGATATGCACTTGCTTACGTTAGAGCGCGTCGCACCCCCACTCATCACCGAACTGCTGGGCGACTTCATCCCCGGCGAAATCCGCGAATTCCGCAACATGGAATACCCATTCCATGTCGTTATGTACCGCCACCTCTACCACGAACCCCTCGATCATTTTTATATCCAACACGCAACAGACAATTGGGGCAACCCAGACCCGCACCTGTCGTTCGCATCTGTAATCGCACGGCAACTCATGGACGAAGGACGCGATGACCGCCGCGTCATGTGGTCCACCTCACAAGGTTTCATGACCGAGTACCAATTCGACACCCAAACGGGCGACGCACTGTTCCTATATGCCCCCCGCCTAAACGCAACATGGTTGCTCATCGACATCGGCCCATCCCCCTGGATGGACGATCCCACACGGTCATATGTAGTAATCTTCCGCCCGTAGCGTAAAAAAACGTACAAAAAACGGCCGCACAATGCAAGGATAATCCCTGCAATGTGCGGCCGTTTTGTTTTTGCGTTAACCCTTCGCGCCGTATTGGCGGTAGAAAATACGCGCTTCGGGCGGCATCTTCTGGCGGCGGGAGCCGGGACCGTCCGGTTTGCCGATGGGCATGGTTGCCCACAGGCGGTAGTTTTCTGGGATGCCTAGGGCTTCTTTGACGCAACGTTGGTTTTGCGCGTCTATCCACGGGTAGTCCAGCCATAAAGCGGCGTAGCCCATGGCCGTGGCGGCCAGCAGCATATTCTCCAACGCGGCGGAATAATCTTCTTTTTCGAAGCTGATGTGTTCGGCGGGGGAGTCGTCGGTGGTGAGAATGGCGATGGCCGCCGGAGCGGTATTAAAACCGCCGTGGTTGATGATGGCCGCAGCAGGGTCAATGGCTGCGCGGTCGGGCAAAATCACCAGCCGCACCAATTGGCGGTTCGCGCCATTGGGCGCGGCCAGCCCCGCGTGGGCAATTTTTTCCAAGTCGGCCAACGGCACCGCATCGGGCAAAAAATGTTCTTTATGCGAATAACGCGCGTGTACAACGTCAAAAAAATCCATGTGTATCCTCCTCGCTATTGTTTTATTTGCTCAGTTTTCGCCGCCAACTCTTCATCGGTGAGTACGCCCGCTTCGTATAGCGATGTTAGCATAGACAGTTGGGTCGTGGGGTCGTTGGTGCAGGGCAGGTAGGTTTCGACTTCTTTTTTCTTCATCAGTTCCTTCACGTAGATGACGAAGGCAATGATGATGTATCCCATGACCAGTTCGCCGATGAATGCCGGCCAGCGTTCGATGGGCATGGATTCATCAAGGATGAAGAACATCAATCGGTTGTATCCCACAATCAATAAAATAAATATGACTAAACCGATGCTCAGTAATTTGAGGTTGTACAAGAATTCGTGTTCCTCGCCGGTTTCGGGGTATAGGTATTTTTCTAGAATGAACATAGCTATCAGCACCATGATGACCATAATGTCTTGCCCCAACATCCGGTTGACGAAAACGTTGCCAAATTCGCTCCAATTATCCACCGAAGAAATGATGTCCATCCAATACATAACCTTATTAACCAACAGATAAGTGAAAAATATCTGCTTGAACATCTTGCCCAAATTGGATTTCTTTTTCATATTACCTCCGGCGGATGCTTCCCAGCCCGGCGGTGGAACGCGTCACTGTGGCATCGCCGTCGTAGCGCACACGCCCCACGCCCGCAATGGAAATATCCAACGTGTTAGAGGCGTACACATCCACTTGCCCCGTGCCCGCTACGCTTACGGTTGCGTCCACGGCGCGCATTTCGAATGCATCAACGTTGGCCGCGCCTGCAACGGACAAATTAAGCACGTTGGCCGTTCCTTCCAGCGAAAGATTGGCGGCACCCGATATATTCACGGTCAACGAATCCGTGTCCAAAATAATATCTGCGTTGACCGCGCCGGAAACATGCAAGCTGTTCAATGTAGGTGCGTAAATCGTCAAACGCGGCGTGGTATTGCGCCCGCTGGTAGTAAATGACCGCGTATAATCAATTTCTAACACACCATTACGCACCCGCGCATCCAAGATTTCATACAAATTTTCCTGAATTTCCAGCACAACCGAAAACGCATCCGCTTGGCGGAAAGTTAAATCATGCGCCCCGGACAAGTTCAAACCGTTAAAATCTGTAAAATCCAAAGTAAATGCCATCAACGGCCCCTCACCCCGGATAATTCTACGCGAATCACGAATGCAACCGCTTAAAAATAACGTCGCTACCAACAATAAAATCGCCGTACAAAAAAACTTTTTCATAATAAACTCTTCCTCTCTATGGCTCATCCCTATTGATAGGGGTCAAGGGGCGAGTCGCCCCTTGCAGGTCTGGGCAGCGCCCAGGGTCTTATTCTTTTGATCCTCAATCTTTTGACCTTAAATCTTTTGATCTCAGTCTTTTCCCATTACTCCACAACATCAAATTGGCTGTTATACAACGTCGTATAAACACCTCCGCGCGCCAATAATTCTTCATGATTCCCTTGCTCTACAATATCCCCCTCCTGCATGACCAAAATCATGTTCGCACTGCGAATCGTCGACAAGCGATGTGCGATGACAAAGCATGTGCGCCCCTGCATGAGGTTTTCCATGGCGCGTTGGATGAGGACTTCGGTACGGGTATCTACATTGCTGGTGGCTTCGTCCAAAATCAAGATGTTGGGGTCGGCCAGCAGGGTGCGGGCAATGGTCAAGAGTTGCTTCTGCCCGGCAGAAATATTGTCCGCTTCTTCGTTGATGACCATGTCGTAGCCGTCGGGTAGTGCACGGATGAAGTGGTGCGCCTGTGCAGCGCGAGCGGCGGTGCGGATTTCTTCGTCGGTGGCGTCGAGCTTGCCGTAGCGGATATTGTCGGCGATGGTACCGCTGAATAACCACGTGTCTTGCAACACCATGCCAAAATGCCCGCGCAAACCATCGCGCGTGTAGTCGGCTAGTGGGGTGCCATCCACGGTGATTGTGCCCGTGTTCACGTCGTAGAAACGCATCAGTAGCTTGACGATGGTGGTTTTGCCCGCGCCGGTTTTGCCCACGATGGCGATTTTTTGCCCCGGTTTGATTTGCGCGGTGAAGTTTTTGATAACGGGCACATCGGTGTCGTAGCCGAAGTTGACGGAATCGAACACGACGGATCCATCCACTTTTTCATGCACGACGGGTTTGGCGGTTTCGGGTGCTTCTTCGTCCTCGTTAAGGAATTTGAACACGCGCTCGGCTGCGGCGGCGGTTTGCTGCAGCATGCCCGCTACGCCCGAAAGTTGCGCCATGGGCTGCCCAAACTGGCGCGTGTATTGGATAAAAGCTTGTATGCTGCCTACGCTCAACCCGCGCGACAACGCCATGATGCCACCCACAACCACGACAGCCGCATATCCCACGTTGCCAATAAACGCGATAATCGGCCACATAATGCCGGACAAGAAATTCGCCTTCCACCCGGCGGCGTATAATTTTTGGTTATGTTCATCGAAGGCAGCTGCGCTGGCTTCTTCGCCGTTAAATGCTTTGACTACAGTGTGCGAGGTAAACATTTCCTCGATGTGGCCGTTCAGGTTGCCCAAGTTTTCGGCCTGTTGCTTAAAATATTTTTGTGATTTCTTGACGATGAAGCCCACGATGATGCCCGATAGCGGCAAAATAGCAATCGCTACCAGCGTCAAGATCGGGCTGATGGTGAGCATCATCACAACAATGCCCAGCACCGCCGTGATGCTCGTGACCATAGAGCTCAACCCGCCGGAAAGCGTGTTGGACAGCGTATCCACATCGTTGGTAATGCGAGAAAGCACGTCGCCGTGGGGGGTCTTATCGAAGTATTGGAAGGGCAAGCGGTGTATTTTATTACTGATTTGCGTGCGCAAACGGTAAGTAATGCGCGCACCCACACCCGCCATGATAAAACCCTGCACATAGTTGAAAATGATATTTATTAATTGGATGCCGCCGAAAATCAACAAAATATTGCGCACCCGTGTAAAGTTGATGCCCGCAGTAAATCCATAAAAAATTTCATCCGTAGCCATGCCCAAAATCCGCGGGCCAAATACACCCAGCACCGTCGCTGCCATCGCTACGAATAACACAAGGGCCATGATCAATTTTTCTGCGCTCAGGTATTTGACCAATTGCCGCATGGAGCCTTTGAAGTCCTTGGCTTTTTCTCCGCTGTGCATACCGGGGCGGCCTCCCCAACCCCCGCCACCGCGTGCAGCGGGTCGGTTGCTTTGTCCTTGAGGGCGACCGTTTTGTTTTTTATCGTTCATTGGGTCACCTCTTCTGATTCATCGGCAGATGCATTTATCCCACTGGGATGCTCGGTTTGGTTTAAGACATCTTGCGAAGATGCAATTTCGTGGTAGGCGGGGCAGGATTTTAAGAGTTCGTCGTGTGTACCTCGGCCTACGATTTTGCCTTCGTCCAGTACCAGGATTTGCTCGGCATTCATGATGGTGCCAATGCGTTGGGCGATGACGATGACCGTGGCGTCGGCAGTATGCTCCTTGAGCGCGCGGCGCAGCTTGGCATCGGTGGCAAAGTCAAGTGCCGAAAAACTATCGTCGAACACCAGCACCTGCGGGTTCTTCGCCAACGCACGCGCAATCGACAATCGTTGCCGTTGTCCGCCGCTAACATTGCCGCCGCCCTGCGAAATTTCTGATTCGAATTTATCCTCTTTTTCGTCGATAAATTCCATTGCTTGGGCAACTTCGGCGATTTTTTGTACTTCGTCGTCGGTAGCGTCGGGGTTGCCGTATTTAATGTTGGATTCGATGGTGCCGGTGATGAGTTGACCCTTTTGCGGAACGAAGCCGATGCGGTCGCGCAAGTCCTTCTGCCGCACGTTGCGGATATCGCGACCCTCAAGCGTGATGCTGCCATCGGTCACGTCGTAGAAACGCAGTAATAAAGAAGCGATGGTGGACTTCCCCGAACCGGTGGGGCCGATGATGGCTGTCGTTTGCCCCGGTTGTGCGGTGAAGGTGATGCCCTCCAGTACGTCGGTTTCGGCACCCGGATAACGGAAGCACACATCGTCGAAGATTACGGTGCCAGCGTTGGTGCCAAACGTTTCCGGGCTTTTTGGATCTTTAATCGATAATTCTTTATCCAGCACTTCGGCGATACGCGCGGCACTTACCTGCGCACGTAGCACCATGACCAGCACCACAGACACCATCATAAATGCGAAAATCACTTGCATGGAATATTGCATAAACGCAATCATGTCGCCTATTTCCAACCCGTGGTAGGCGATATTGTGTGCGCCCACCCAAATGACCAGCAATTGCGTGCCCGCCATCATAAAGGTAATCAACGGGCCCGTAACGGCCATGACGCGTGCTACATACAGCCCCAAGTCACGCAAGTCGGTATTGGTTTTGTCGAAGCGTTTTTTTTCGTGGTTTTGTGTGGCGAAGGCGCGGATGACCATGAGCCCGTGCAGGATTTCGCGCGATACTTTATTGAGTTTATCTACCAATTCTTGCAGCAGCTTGAACTTGGGCATAACCGCAGAAACGATGAGCACCACCATGCAAATTAACACGACCACCGCCAGCGCGATGATCCAACTCATGCGCACGCTGCGCGTCATGGCCATCAATACGCCGCCGATGCCCAAAATAGGTGCGTACACCAACATACGCGCGCTCATGTTCACCAAGTTTTGTACTTGTGCCACGTCGTTGGTGCAGCGCGTAATCAACGACGCAGAAGAGAACGTGTCAAATTCGTTCTGCGAGAAGCTCTCGACTTTGACGAAAAGGTCATGGCGCAAGTTACGCGCCGCACCTGCCGCGATCCGTTGCGAAATATAACTAGAGCTAATGGACGCCAATCCAGCAAGCAAAGCAACGCCCAGCATGACCAACCCCGTGCGGATAATAAAATCCGTCCGTGATACATCGTACACGATGCCGTAAATCACGCCATCGTTCACAATTTCTGCCATCAGGGTAGGTAAGAACAGCTCTGCCATGGCTTGCCCCAATAGCAAGACTAGTGTCAAAACCACAAACCAGCGGTATGGTTTTAAATACTTCAATAATTTTTTCATCCGCGTCTCCCTTAAAAATCCAAGCTCATTAAAATTTCCATTAAGATTTCAAATACAATTATTGCCGCCCATAAATCGCCCGTGACAATCCAAATACCGGCCACAACGCAAATTACAACAAAAATCCCAATCGCACTAATAAACATGCCCTTGTGATGGATGATCCAATCTTTTATGTACCAGCCCGTGCCGTGGTATTCCTCGACGAAAAATTCACAGGCTTCGGCACCGCCTTTGCGTTTGGCATTAAAATGAAGGGATTGCTCGTGGTGGCAAACGCCACCATACCAGTTGGCGCACATGCCGCATACGTAATCCGGTGCTTCATGCATAATGGGGGTGTTCATCGGATGTCCTCCCTTGTGGTCAAACGTAATGACACAGGGCAGTGGTCGGAGCCCATGACTTCGGGATAAATCGTGGCCTCGGTGATGCCGCCCGCTAACGCGTTGCTGATCAAGAAATAATCAATGCGCCAGCCAATATTTTTGGCGCGGGCCTGCCCCATGTACGACCACCATGTGTATGCATTGGTGGTGTCGGGATAAAGATGGCGATAAGTATCGGTAAAACCTGCGTCAAGCAGCTCGGTCATCTTGCCGCGCTCCTGCGGGGTAAAGCCGGGGTTGTTGGCGTTGGCTTTGGGGTTAGTTAAGTCAATTTCCTTGTGGGCTACGTTCAAGTCGCCGCACAAGACCACGGGTTTATTAAACGCACACAAAAACGCCCGGAAAGCATCTTCCCAGGCCATGCGGTATTCCAACCGCGCCAGTTCGCGTTGCGAGTTAGGTGTGTATACGTTCACAAAATAAAAATCTTCGAATTCTAATGTGATGATGCGCCCCTCGTTGTCGGGGGCGTGGGGTTCCATGCCGTATGTAATGCTTACGGGGGTGTGTTTGGTCAGTACCAACGTACCGGAATAGCCTTTTTTCTCCGCGCTGTTCCAATAGGTTTGGTAGTTGGGGAAATGGAAATTGGCTTGTTCAGGCTGCATTTTCGTTTCTTGCAACGCCAATAAGTCGAAATCGTGACGTAAAAAATCCATGAATCCCTTGCCCATACACGCGCGCAAGCCATTGACGTTCCACGAAGCCATGTGCCAATTCATTCCGTCATCACCATCCACACAGTAATATATCATAGGAAATTGTACGTTACAAACCCCCGCGTGGTATACTGCGCCGTAGATTTTGCCCAAAAAGGAGTTACTGATGAAAAAAATTCTTTTGATTGACGGGTTCAGTATTTTGCATCGCGCTTTTTATGCAATCCCGCCGTTGACGACGGTGGAGGGTGTGCATACGGGCGCGATTTTTGGTTTTATGAATATTTTGCTGCGGTTTTTAGATGAGGAGAAGCCCGATTATGTTGGTGTGGCGTTCGACTTGCCCGCGCCTACATTCCGCCATGCGCAATACGGCGCGTACAAGGGCACCCGCCGTGCCATGCCTGACGAACTGCGCGAGCAAATCCCCACGTTAAAGGGGCTGCTGACCAAAATGAACCTGCCGCCTGTGGAGTGCGCCGGGTACGAAGCGGACGATATCATTG
>WQVD01000024.1 GCA_009781755.1 Defluviitaleaceae bacterium
CTCGCCCGCAACGCTAACACTACGCGACCAAGGAACGATGGTAAGGCCGGGTTATGTGCTTGTGGGTTGGATCAATGAATGGGGGAATACCTATCCTCCGGGCTTTACATGGTTTGATATGCGTGTCGGTACGTTTACCTTTGATGCGGTATGGGCGCCGATATCTAACTCGCCGCCCGGTACAGTTACGATTGTATACCGCAACCATGGGCATACAGGCGGTAATGTACCCGCACCGCAAGTGCATAATGTGCCGGCAACAATAACATTGAGTGGCCCCGGCAACATGACCGGGGGGCAGTCCAACCGATTGGGTGGTGCTGCAGCACTGGATGGGCATACACTGTACCAAGGCGGTATAATGCTGGATGATATACATGTATTTGACCCATCGAGTAACCTAGTGCGCCCCGGATATGTATTCCGCGGATGGAGAGATTCCCGAGGTAATCTATTGCAAGCTGGACATACGTGGATGCAGCGGCACGACGGCAGAATATATTTGGATGCCGAATGGCAGCGGAATTGTTGTGACATGCCAAGTTTTGTATTCGTACTGCCGCAAGGAGATACGACGAGATGCTCATGCAACGGCAACAATATAGCCGGGTGTGAGTGGTTTATCCGAATGCGCCACCAACAGTGCACGAACTGCCTTTATATGCCTGTTGAGCAAGTGGTGTTTAGGTCGCTGCCGGCGTGCTTTTATGTTTTTTATGGGGAATTAAATTGGACATGGCCGGTGCCTGATTCGCATATGATTTCATCTGGTTTTAGAGTAGTTGCTGGCCGCCCAGGGGGAGATATCCATACGGGTTTGGATATTGTAAATGAAGATGGAAGTGCTTTAAGAGGGCGTCCAGTGCTGGCTGCGCATAGTGGCGAAGTTATATTTAGAGGGTGGACGGGTGGATGGCCTATCGTTAACAGCGATGGCGGTGGATATGGAATAAAAATTCGCTCTACAATACGAAATCATAATAAACCTGCACCTGATAACGATTTTATTGTAACTAGATATTTGCATTTACAAAGAATGGATGTGAATGTGGGTGATATTGTACAGCAAGGTATGCAAATAGGAACGGTTGGAGAATCAGGGCTTGTTCTTCAATTTTGTCCAATTACTGGAGATCAATTAACATTCCGAGTTCATTTACATTTTGATGTAAATGGTCGAAATTTAATGAATATAACGCATGCGAATGCGCTCAACCCTTTTAGATTTTTTCCATCACCGCCGTTTGTATTTAAAGCGCGGAGCAATTCTTCATACCATTTAAATAGGTTTTAATTATAGGGAGGATATTATGAATAAAAAGTGTGCAGGTGTATTGTTAATTGTTTTTACAATTATTACATTGTTAATATCATTAAATGCATGCGGTTACAACGTTGAAGAAAATAATGTAAATATAAATGTTGTTTTAAATGACGGTGAATACAATGACATTAATGATAATATTGAAGTTGACGATTTATATGAAAGTGCTTGTGAAGTTGAAGGTGATGCAATTTATGATCACATTTTGACTAATGATTCATATAGGATCAATAATGAAATTGAAATCAATAACGCAAATATGGACATTGTTTTAACTGTGTATGACCAATATGCACTTGATGCTAATGTTTTCATAGGAGATTCTACAAAAAATGACCAGTCATCTTACGGTGAAATAGGGGGTGATAGTGCTTTGTTTTATTTCCGTGTTTTTGGTGTTGATTTTCATTGGATAAGTGGGATATTTATTGATCATGTAAGTTTCGATGCATTTGAAGGATACCTTGACGTTCTAAGAACATATCGCCGTATGAACCCATTATCCGACAGAGAGTTTGCTTTGCGTGATTTTTTCATGTTTTTTGAGTTGTCAAAGCATGATGTTATATCAATCTTAGAAGATTTTTGGGGTAAGTCGATGGATGAAATGGATGCGCTTATTGCGGATGCGCGTGAAGTTGTACGCACATCGCCGCAACCAGGCGCAGAACCATGGGAACGTGTTGCTTGGGCACACCACCGGTTTAGTTCATGTGATTTAACAGCATTATTTTCTAATGATGTGACAAAAATGTGGGCGGCATTTCCTGGTGAGGGTATTTATTACAACGGTCAAGCATTTTCACCACAATGGATAATGCAAAATATGTATGAAGCAATTGTTGAACGGCAGCTTCCACTTGAAGAAATAGAACGGGTTTTCAATATAATTAACCAAGCCGGATTTGCAACAGAATATTTTCCTGAACTAACTTCTGCCATGGAAATATTTATAGAAGAATCGGAAAGCAGGAGATAAATTTTGTAATGAATATAGAGCAAGCCGTGTTTGATGAATTGCTTCCCATGGAAGAGTTAGCGGTTAGATAACACCATAACGTCGTAGGGTTGCAATTTAATTTCACCTTCGTTCAACTCAATGCCGGATATTAAATCCGGCATTTTGTTTGCAAGCGTGATGATCTGCGCTTCTTCGGTGTAATTCATGACGAAATGGTATGTGGCGTTGTTGCCGTGGCGGGTTTGTACGGACACGCCGGGTGGGGTTTGTATGGACGGTTGGGTGATTTGGTTTTCTTTGATTAGTTGGTTGTAAAAATCTTGCAAAAAGTCTTCCCCGGTGCGCGCGGCGATGAAGTAGGCCGCGCCTTTTTTATTGGCCGCGTCTGTATAGCGGACGGTGATGGCCGGGCTGTTGGCGTAGAAGTCGGACGTGTAGGTGCTTAGGATTTCTACGTTTGCGTCGTTGGTGGGTTGGATTATGGCGCAATAGTCTAGGGCTTCGTATTCTTTGCCGTTGTAGCAGACGCCGTTGCGTTGGCTGGGATATAGGGTGTCGGTTTCGGTGATACGGATGCCGAAGGTGTCGCGCAGAATGGGTGCGCCTTCGTCTAAGTACATAAGGTCATTTTCATCGGCAAGGGCGGAAATATAGGTCATCACCAGCGTGCCGCCGTTTTGTGTGAAGGTTTGTAATTGGCGCATGGTTTTTTCTCGCATCAGGTACAACATGGGTACGACGACAATTTTGTAGCGCGTTAGGTCGGCGCATTTGTCGGGTGTGATGACGTCTACGGGCACGTTGGCTTGCCAGAAGGCTTTGTGATGTGTGTGTACGGTTTGGCTGTATTTTTTGGATTGGCGGCTAAAGCCTTCGGCGTTGTCGAGTGCCCAGTGGCTTTCGGTATCGAAGAGGACGGCGACTTGCGCATGGGTGCGGCTGTCTGCAATTTCGCTTAGGTTTTCCAGCATTTGGCCCACTTCGGCTACATCGCAGAAGACGCGGTTGTCGGGCGAATTGTCGTGGTCGATGACCGCGCCGTGGAGCTTCTCGGTTGAGCCGCGGGATTTGCGCCATTGGAAGTACATAATGGCATCGGCACCGTGCGCCAAGCATGCCACGGTGGAGAGCTTGTGCATACCCGGCCGCTTGGCGCGGTTGACGGGTTGCCAGTTAACCATGCTGGGTGTGGATTCGAGGATGTAAAAGGGCGCATCCTTGAGCGCACGGAAATAGTCGTTCAGGAACGCCAGCTTAGACGCGAGGTGCGCCGTGGATTCATAATCATTGTGCCACGGCGGGTACGCATCCCAGGAAACCACGTCAATTTCCCGCGCGAAGGGGGCGTAATCGAAGCCCGTAAACGGCGCGACATTGGGGAAATCCGCCATGAAATTGTTGGTGACGGGCACATCGGGCGTAATGACGCGGATGTCCTTAATCTCGTGCCGATAAAAGTCCAGCGTTTGGTGCGTGACAAACCGCTTCCAGTCCAAATTGAGGCCATGTATCCAACCCTCGCCAATATCCGTAGGCGATTCAAGCTGGTCAAAATCATTAAACGTATGGCTCCAAAACGCTGCCCAGTAAGCCGCATTGAGCGCATCAATCGTGCCATACTTCTCGCGCAGCCACCTGCGGAAATTGTCCTGACAAAGCAAACAATGGCACTCGCCGCTGTATTCGTTAGATATATGCCACATGAAAAGCGCAGGGTGATCCTTATACCGCTCCGCCAATTTTCGATTAATAATCCCGACCTTCTCGCGATAAACAGGCGAAGAAAAACAATGATTGTGCCGCCCGCCGTGCAGCATCTTCTGCCGCCGATGATCCGTCCGATTCACTTCCGGATACTTCTGCGATAACCAAGCCGGCCGCGCGCCCGAAGGCGTAGCCAATATCACCCGTCCGCCGATGCCATAAATATCATCCAAAATCTTGTCCAGCCACCCAAATGTAAACTCGCCCTCACGCGGCTCCAACGCCGCCCAAGCAAAAATGCCAACGCTAAAAGCATTGGCGCGTGTTTGCTTCATATATTTCAAATCATCCGACAATATTTCCGGATAGGCCAACCATTGGTCGGGGTTATAATCGCCGCCATGTAGCAGTGTGTTATTTCTATGTACCATTTTAACGCCTCCCGCGCGGATGGTGCTGTAATGGCGTTATAATGGCCAATGCGTTGGGATTGGTCAAGGGGGGTGGGCGGCTAAGATCAAAAGATTAAGTTCAAAAGATTAAAGACCCTGGGCGCTGCCAAATAAGGCTTTAGCCGGCACCCAGACCCGCGAGGGAACGCGTCCCCTCGACCCCGCTTGGCTTCGCGAGGCCCAGATTATTGGCTGGTGCAAATTTTCAGTTGGTCGCAAATTGCGACCAACTGATTTTATATCCTAGCCATGATTGAGAGGGGGTACCGGCTAACGCCTTATTTGGCGACGCCCACAGCGCGGGGTCAAGGGGGAACGGTTCCCTCTTGCGGGGTCTGGGGCAGCGTCCCCAGGGTCTTAATCTTTTGATCTGCGCCGCGATCTGCGTCGCGCCTTAGTCACACATCCCGTGCCCCAACATATTTTCAATAAAAATCGCATAACCCCGCGCTGGGTCTTGTACGAATACGTGTGTTACAGCGCCTATGATGTGGCCGTTTTGTAATATCGGACTGCCGCTCATGCCTTGTACGATGCCGCCGGTGGCTTCTAGCAGCGCTGGGTCGGTGATGCGGATGACCATACCCTTGGTCTCTTCAGTAGCGAAGCGGTTGACGTTTTCGATTATGATGTCGAATTCTTGTACGCGGTTGTCTACAGCGTTGGTTAGTAGCGTGGCTGAACCGGTCGTAATTTGCGACCGATTGGCGGTGGGTAGCGCGGCGGGTAGGTCGGGTAGGGCGGCGGGTTCCATTTGGCCGAAAATGCCACCGGAGGTGTTGGCGGTTACGGTGCCTAGGGTGCGGTTTTGTTGGACGGAGCCTTCGAGTTCGCCGGGTGCGCCGCGCTCGCCGCGTTTGACGGATGTGATGGTGGACAGCATGACAGAGCCATCGCGCACACCCATGAGGAGCTTGGTGTCTACGTCCATGATGCCATGACCGAGCGCACCGAATTGATGGGTTTGCGGGTCGTAGAAAGTAAGGGTACCGATGCCCTTGGTGGAATCACGCACCCATATGCCAATGCGTCGCACGCCGTCCTTTTTGGCGGCAGCGGGCGTGATTTCGATGGTGAATTCTTCTTCGTCGCGTAGGACGAGCAGGATGACGGGCGCGTCAGATTGTGCGACGCGCTCGGACAGGAATTCCTTGGATGTAATTTCTTCGTTGTTGATGCGCAGTATGAGATCTCCCGCGTGTAGAAGGCCTTCGGACGGCCTGTGGGTTTGGCCGTCTTCCCCAGCGAAATCTCCTGTACCCAAGACCATGACACCGTGTGTGTTGATGCGCACACCCACGGTCATGCCCATGGGTACTAAGTACGTGGTGGGTGCCTCGCCCGTTAATGCGCCACGCCCAAAAACAGGCAGGCCTTGATCGCCATTGCCCGCCATGTAACCTATACATAAAGATAAAACCAGTAAAACCGTTAAAAAATAAGTACGTCGCATATTTTCGCGCCCCCTTTTACTTGAGCGATGTAATTCGCTTGTTGTAGCATCGCCCGGAAAAGTTCGCGCTATACTTGGTAAAAATGGTATACTGCAATCAAATTGCAACAAAGGGAGCGCATGATGGCTACAATTACTTGCAAAATCAACGGTCAAGCCGTATTGGTAGAACGTGGCACCACGTTGTTGGAATTGTCCGCCAAATTTGCGCACGTATATAAATGGCCTATTTTATCCGCAAAAGTGGACAACGAATTGCAAGATTTGTCACGTAAGTTGCTGTATGATGCAACGGTGGAGTTCTTGGATCTATCCGACCCCAACGGTTTCCGCACGTACCAGCGCAGTTGTACGATGCTGCTTATTTATGCTGCCAAAGCCGTGCTGGGCAAGAAAACCCGCGTCATCGTGGCGCATTCAATTAACAAGAATTATTCCTGCGAAATCCCCGACCATGAAATTACCGATGATCTGTTGGCGCAAATCGATGCCAAAATGCGCGAGGCTGTGGCGGCCAATTGGCCCATCACCAAAGCCACGCTGCCCAAGGAAGAAGCGCTGCATATCGCCGATGCGTTGGGGCTGGAAGACAAAATCCGCATACTCAAATACCGCCACAACTTGACCGTCAGCTTTTATCACTTCGATTGGATGTACAATTATTTGTACGGCGAAATGGCACCCAATACAGGCTGCTTGACGCATTTCAAACTAGTACGCCGCCCAGCGGGTTTTATGTTGCAATTTCCTAATATCGGGTTGGATTACGCCTTCGCGGACATCAGCAAGGAGACGAAAGTCGCGGAAGTCTTTGCCGAGGCCAAGCAATGGGCGCGTATCCTCAAGGCCGACACTGTAGGTGCACTCAACGACAAAATCTGTGCCCTGGGCAACGGCGAAATCATCCGCGTGACCGAGGCGTTGCACGAGAAGAAAATCGCCCTGTTGGCCGACCGCATCATGCAGGAAAATCGCCATATCGTATTCATCGCGGGGCCGTCATCGTCGGGCAAGACGACTTTTGCCACGCGTTTGGCCATCCAATTGCGCGTGAATGGGGTCGTTCCGTACACCATCGGCTTGGATAATTATTATATTGACCGCGAATTTTGCCCGCGCGACGCGGACGGCAACTTCGACTTTGAAACCATCGACGCTATCGACACCGCGCAAATCAACACAGACCTAAACGCGCTACTGGCGGGTCAACGGGTGCAAATCCCCACGTTCAACTTTCTCACCGGCAAGCGCGAATACAAAGGCCGCTTCATTCAATTATCCCCCAACGACGTGCTGGTCGTAGAAGGCATCCACGGTCTAAACGAACGCGTAAACGAAGCCATTACTGATACGGAAAAATTCAAGATTTTCATTTCGCCCATGACGCAAATTAACATCGACGACCACAACCGCATCCCCACCACGGACACGCGGCTGGTGCGGCGTATGGTACGCGATTATCAATACAGAGGTGCAAGCGCGGCGCAAACCATCGGCATGTGGCCATCGGTGTTGCGCGGCGAGGCAAAATATATCTTCCCATACCAAGAACACGCCGATGCGTTCTTTAATTCCGCGCTGGTATACGAAATGTGCGTACTCAAGCAATATGCCGAACCCATGCTGTACAACTTGCAACCGTCTGACGCGGAATATACCGAAGCACGCCGCTTGATCCGTTTCCTGTCCGCGTTCCTAGGCATGCCCGGCGAGAACATCCCCGCCAACTCAATATTGCGTGAGTTTATCGGGGGTAGTTGCTTCTCGCATTAGAAAGGAAAGACTTCATGCGTTATATTTGCGGATACCTTGCCGCCGTTTTATTGTTGGTGCTGATTTTATGCCAAAGCATAATCGTACCTACTTTTTTCATGCCGTTTTTCCGCTGGCAGTACACGCGGTTGGAAATTGCCGAGAACATGGAGATGGAATTTGACGAGTTGATGCACGCAACCGAAGAATTGTTAGACTACATGCGCGGGCGGCGCGATGACTTAGCAGGTATCCGCGCCACCGTAGCGGGCGAACAACGCGGCTCTGCCGAAGAAGGTTACCGCGAGTTTTTCGACAACCGCGAGGAAATCATCCACATGGAGGATGTGCGCGTGTTGTATGACCGTTTATATTTGGCGCGTAATATATCGTTTTGGGGTTTTTTAGCAATGTTGTGTTTGATGGCGATACGGCGGTACCGCATCGGCTATTGGCTGGCCAAATGCACGCGCGAAGTGTTTGTGGGTTTTTTGGGCTTGCTAGCATTAACGACGCTGCTCATCGTTCTCAACTTCGACCGTGCATTCGAAGTCTTTCATCTAATATTGTTCAACAACGATTATTGGTTACTCGACCCGCGCAATTCGCTGTTGATTAACATGGTGCCGATTGGCTTCTTTATGCATATTGCGGTTTTCATCGGCATTTTGATGGCGGTGGGGCTGGGCGGCATCATTGCCGTGGGATCGGTTTATTTGGCAAAAGAAAAACGCAGGCAAGAAATGGGGCTAAGCGGCGACCGATGAAACTGTGGAAGAAAATCTTGCTGGGCATTTTGCTTGGCATTTTAATTATCCTGTTGTCGCCGCTGATTTTGCTGTTGGTGTTTACGCCGTTGCGTTACGCCGTGGTGGCCAGGGTGGGGGACGGCACGGTCGTGCGGGTCAAGGCCAGTTACTTGTTCCGGGCGTTGACGGTGCGCTTTTTGTACCGCGGGGGCGAGGTGATATCACAAATGCGCATCTTCGGCATACGCGTAGGCGGCGGCCGCACTAAGATATCGGCTGATATGGTGAAGCCAAAACCCCATAAATCGGAAGACGCAATGCCCATTGCAAAAAACGAACCCGCAAATGAATTCGCAGAAGAGCCCACAGAAGAACCCGCCGAAATGGAATCCCCCGACGACCCCATCGATGAAACGCCCGAAACCGAGAGCGAAAAATCCAGCCCCAGTGCATGGCACAAACTGCGCCGCATCTTGACATACCCGGAGCTTAAAATTATCATTGGCTTGGTTTTGACCTGTTTAAAGCGATTTTTGCGCGTGTTATTGCCCAAGCGGTTTGACATAGTGGGGCTGGTCGGTTTTGACGACCCGGCGACCACGGGCATGGCATTGGGCGCGTATGAAAGCATCGTAGGCATGTTAAATCTGCGGCAGCGCATACGCCTGGCGGCAGATTTCACCAAACCCGGCGTGCGCTTGAAAATTTCTGCCGGCGGCGGCATCAGTGCCGCACGTATGTTACGTCCATTAATTTCACTATATATGAAGAAACCTGTGCGCAGGTTTATCAAATTCCTAAGGAAAGGTGATTTGCATGAGCAGTCCAATTAAAGAAAATTTGGCCACATTGTTTTCAAAAATGGAGGATTTTGTATCGACCAAAACCGTTGTAGGTGAACCCGTAATTGTGGGGGATGTGATATTGGTTCCCTTGGTAGATGTGTCCTTTGGTATGGCTACGGGTATGTCAACCGCTAGCGATGACGTCAAAAAAGGGCGCGATGGCGGCGGTGGCGGCGTGGGTGCCAAAATGACCCCATCGGCTGTGGTGGTGGTAGTTAACGGCACCGCGCAGTTGGTGAACCTTAAGAGCCAAGAATCCGCTAACAAGCTGATTGATATGATTCCGGGTATTTTGTCCAAGATTCCATTCTTGGCCAATATCTTGGACAAAAAAGACGAAGCTGAAGAAGCCACGGCAACGGCTGAAGTCGTCGAGCCCACACCCGAAGCCGGCTCCGAAGGATTGTAAAAAATGATCTTCGGGAACTAGCCCCCGAGCTGTAACGTAATATTTGGCGATGTATGACCGCCGGGAAAGCCCATCGAAATGGGTTTGCCTGGCGGTATTTTTATGCTTGCGAGCAGGTTGGCGAGGTCGGCGGAAGTCAGCGGGGAGAAATCACCGAATAGGAAGCCTGCCGCGCCGTCCAGTTTGCCCGCGAGTTGCAATTGCGTGAGCATGCGGTCAATGCGGTAGGGCGGTTCATTGATTTCTTCGAGGAATAAAATACAATTATGCGTGTCGATTTCGTAGGGCGTGCCGAGAGAGGCGGCTACGATGGAGAGGTTGCCGCCGATGACGGGGTGCGGGGGCAGGACGGGGGTAGCGGATGTGCTTTGGGTTTGCGTCAACGGCATGAAGAACGGTGATGCAATGTTGATTGGGTTGCGGTTGAATAACGCGGATTGGAAGGATTGTAACGTGATTTTGTCCGCTTCGCTTTCGCTGAAGCCGTCGCCGCCAAAATCCGCCGCTATCATGGGTGCGTGGTACGTGACGAGGTTGCATCGCTGGTTAAATGCGATGTGCAGCGCGGTGATATCGCTGTACCCGGCGAAGATTTTGGGGTTGCGCTGGATGAGGTCGAAGTCGAGCAGGGGGAGAAGGCGTTGCGTGCCGTACCCCCCCCGCGCGCAAAAGATGGCACGGATGCAGGGGTTGGCGAAAGCGGAGAGTAAGTCGTGGGTACGGAGTGCGTCGGGTGCGGATAAATAAAGTGGAGTTGCAACGGGCGCAGTTGTGTTGAGTTGCGACGGGCGTGGTGATTGATTTTCATTTTGTGCTTGATTTACCATTGCGCGGCAGCTTTCCATCACGTGGCAGTGCAAGCCCAGCGACTCCAACACGCGCACACCGCGTGCCAGCCGCGCCGGGTCGGGCGGGCCTGCGGGAGCGACGATAGCAACGTTATCGCCGGGGTGCAGCAGGGGGGGATAAACCATGACAACCTCCGCGTTGTGATAGAGTGATGTGTTATAATCGCAACATCTTATGCGGCAGGCGATGTTATCGTTCGCTGTGCGGCGTATGATCCGCATGTGTGCGGATTTATTCAGCGATAATCGGGAGGCCAGCATGGCGGATTTAATTAAGAATATGTACTCGCGGGAATATTTACATAATTTGGCGGCGGATTTGCGCGCTGCTTACGCGCCGTTCGCGGCGGAGGAATTTGTGGGCGCGGTGATGGACGACACATGGGCGTCGTTGGAATTAAAGGGGCGGATGCGGCAAATCACCGTCAAGCTGCGCGACTTTTTGCCCGCTGATTATGCAGAGGCGATTGGCGTAATTAACCGTGTGATTGTCAATTACGGCACTTGGCTGGAGGGCTTCGGCATGATGTCGTTTCCCGATTTTGTGGAGGTTTATGGGTTGGACGATTGGGAAGTATCGATGGCTGCGTTGGAACGGTATACGCCTCATGCGTCGGCAGAATTTGCCGTGCGGCCGTTTATTTTGCGTGACCCACAGCGCATGATGACGCAGATGGATGCGTGGGCGCAAAGCGACAACCCGCATGTGCGGCGGCTGGCCAGTGAAGGCTGCCGACCCGCACTGCCGTGGGCGCAGGCATTGCCCATTTTCAAGAAAGACCCCGCGCCCATACTGCCGATCTTGGAGCGGCTCAAAACCGATCCCGACCTATACGTGCGCAAAAGCGTGGCGAATAATTTGAACGATATTTCCAAAACGCACCCCGAATGGGTGGCCAAACTGGCGCGGCAATGGTACGGCCAAAACGCGCACACCGATTGGATTGTGAAGCACGGCTGCCGTACCCTGTTGAAAAAAGGCAACCGCGACGTGCTGGCGTTATTCGGATTTGGCGATGCGGACGCGGTGGAAGTGACAGACCTTGCCGTGGACACGCCCGAAGTGGCAATGGGCCAAGATTTACGCTTCTCGTTCACCATCAGCGCAAAGAAAACCCTACGTGTGCGCTTGGAATTTGTCATCGACTTCGTCAAAGCCAACGGCAAAACCGCCCGCAAAATATTCCAACTGTCCGAACAAACAATGAAAGCGGGCGAAACGAAGCGATATGTGAAGAAACACGCATTCATCGACCTAAGCACGCGCAAACACTACCCCGGCACGCATCGGGTGACGCTGGTGGTGAATGGCGTGGAGCGGGGTGGGGGTGCGTTTGAAGTAGGGATGAAGTCGAAATAATACACTGCGGTTGTAAATGGAAGCCGCACGGGTGGTGGCAGCGTTACGATAATTTCCTCCGCAACCACTGGGTGGCCAGTTCAATGATGTACATGGCGACGAAAATCACGACGATGGTGGTCGTTAGGTTGGCGAAGTTGACTTGCCGTACTGCGCGGGAGATGAGCATGCCCACGCCACCCGCGCCTACGATGCCCAGCGATACGGAATCGGCGATGTTGGCTTCCAGCCGGATGGCGATCCACGCCACAAAGGCCGTGAATACGGAGGGTAGCAAGCCGTGTGTGATGATTTGCAGCCGCGTGGCACCCGTGGCGCGCATGGCGTCGATGAGCGCGCGTTCTTGCTCCTCGATGCTGGCGATAAACGCGCGTGTCAAGTAACCCACGCAGGCGAAAACCAGCCCCACCACGGCGGCCAGCGGCCCGAAGCCCAAGCTCGCCACTACCATCAAAATTAACACCAATGACGGCACGGCGCGGATGATACTCACCGCGCCTTTTATTATGTAGCCCGCCGGTTTGAACGGCGTGATATTGTCCGCCGCCAAGAATGCCAGCACCAGCGAAATCACGATCCCCACCGCCAAGGCGCACACACCAATTGCCACCGAAACCAATAATTGGCGCAAAATTTCCGGCAAAGCGGATGGATTAAACGCCCAAAAACGTGAAAACACATGCCCCACGTTTTGCAACCGCGCCAAAAACACTGCTGGGCGCAAATCCAGTTGCCAGGCGGAAAACGCGAACAAGGCCACCACAGCGGCTGCGCGGAGTGTGCGCAAAAAACCATTTTCGCGAAGGGATGCGGTTCCGCGTGCTGCTTGCGTCATCTGCTTGCGTAGAAAGTGCACCAACCATTCCGTCACCAGCACCATGACCATCAAAATGAAGATCAACGACATCGCCCGGCGGAATCCGCGCAAGTCCAAATTCGCATGAATCAGAAAACCCAACCCGCCCGCGCCCACCATGCCCAATACCGCCGACGCGCGGATATTAATTTCGAACGAGAACAGCGTCCAATTAATCCAAGCCGGCACAAACGATGGCACCAGCCCATGAAAAAGCACTTGTCCGTATCCCGCGCCCGTGCTGCGTAGTGCTTCCAGTCTTGTGCCCGCGATTTCGTCCATCGAGTCCGCATACGACCGCGCCAAGAAACCCAGCGTCGCCAACACCAGCGCCATCACCCCCACCATCGCCCCGATGCCGAACACAAAAATCATCACTGTAGCCCAAACCAGCAGTGGTACATTCCGCAAAAACGACACAAAAAAACGTACCACTCCGCGCAACAGCGCAAAGCGGTTCATCTCCCGCGACATCATTAGACCCAACACAAACGCCAGCACCGCCGACACATACGTACCCACCACCGCGAAGAAAAACGTATTCGCCACCTGCCTGCCGATGATGGCAAAGTTGCCCGAAAACATATCCAAGCTTGGCGGCCAAGTCGGTGGCCAATGATTGCTGCCAAATAGGTGTTCAATGTTGGGCGGCCAAAAGTTGTTGCGGAAGAACCGCGCGAAGGCGGGGAAGCCGGTGAGGACGTGGAGGGGGTTGATGGCCAAATAATAAAAGGAGGCGGTGATGGCAAGGAACACCGCCGTGATGGCTAGGAATTTTTTTGTTGAAAGAAAAGGCAAGACCGCGGGGGACACTGCCCCCGCACCCCGGCAAGAGGGACAAGCCCCTCTTGACTCCCCATCGGGGTCGTTTTTTGATGAGTGGCTTGATGGGCAGGCGTGCTTTGTTTTCGCGTGGAGAAACCGCGCAGGGGCGGCGCGGTTTCCGTGGTTTTTATCACGCAACCCGTAAGAAATATCAGAAACGTCAGAAGCATCAGAACTTTCAGACGCATCAGAAGCGTCCGAAACACCAGAACCATCAGCATAGATTTCTTCGATAGCTTCGTCCGTTAATTCATTCGGCACACCATCAAAGACGATGCGGCCGTTATTCATACCAATGATGCGGGTGGCGTATTGGCGGGCGTATTCGACTTGATGTAGGTTAATCACACAGGTCAGGCCGCGTTGGGTGGCTTCTTTTTTTATGCAATCCAGCACGGTGCGGGATGCGGCGGGGTCTAGGGCGGCTACGGGTTCGTCTGCCAGTAGCAGGCGCGGGTTTTGCATGAGGGCGCGGCAGATGCCTACGCGTTGTGCTTGCCCGCCGGACAGGGTGGATGCGCGGCGGTTGCCAAAGTCATCCAATCCAACGGATGCCAGTAATGCGTCTGCGTTGGCAACATCGCTGGCGGGGTACTGTTTTAACAAACTTTTATATAACGGCACATTGGCCAGCCGTCCGTGCAGTACATTGGTGCGCACGGCGGTACGGGGGATTAAATTGTGGTGTTGAAAAACCATACCGATGTCCGCGCGGGTTCGTTTTAGTGCACGCGGGTTTAAATCGGTTACGGAAACGCCGTCGAAGTGCACTTCGCCTTCGGACGGCTCCACCAGCCGATTGATGCAGCGCAGCAGCGTGGACTTGCCCGCGCCGGACGGGCCTATGATGGCCACGATTTCCCCGGCGTGGATGTCCAAATCTACGCCGTCTACCGCGCGGGTTGCGCCGTCATACGACTTGCGCAACCTGCGCAGCTTCAGCAGCGGTTCGATGCCGGTTTTATTCAGAAAGGTCAATTTCCAGCACCTCGGCCATGGAAATAAGATGCACAATTTGGTCATCGCACGGCAGCACAAAGCGCGTATCCGCTGTGCCAAAGCGTGCGTTGAAGTAACTTTCGTTGTCATACGCCAGCAAAAATGCGCGCACAGCCTCGATAAGATCGCGCGGCAAATCGCCCGACGCAATGTAGCCGGGGAAGGGGATGATTTCTGTCGCGCCCAAAATGCGCACATCGTCCGCGTCGATAATCCCCGACGCAATCAAGATGCTCAGGTTCAAATTGCCCACGGCCGCCACATCAAAGTCGCCGTGCACCACACCCGTAATGCTCGTATTCTGCCCGCCAGAAAACGCCACCGTGCGAAAGAAATTGCCCGCTTCCACTTCCATCCGCGTCAAATTAAACGTGTTCATCAAATGGTACAGCGGATAAAAATACCCCGATGTAGACGACGGCGAAATAAATGCAAAACTGCGCTCTTGTATATCCGCCATCGTTTGGATATCGTCCTGCGCAGTGATGAACACAGTCTTGTTGATGGACGCGGGGTTGTCGGTAGTCACCAGCCGCTCCACGTCCATGACCTCGCGTGCCAGTAAGTACACAAAGGGCGACCCCCACATGATATCCAAATTGCCCGCACGCATCGCCTCGATACCCACCAAATGCGTCGCATCTTCAATAATGCGCACCGGCATACCGATATGCGCCTCCAACCCCGCGCGAAAATCATCAAACGCCGCCACGGACAACGGATTGCCGTCATCCACCAGCAATGCGATGCGCAATTCAGTTGGCTCCAAATTGGAACCAACTGATTCCTCTGCTTCATCTCTGTCGCACGCCGTCAAGAACACAAACACCAAGCCAAGTAAACACACCACTACCCATTTCTTCATTTCCGTTCTCTCCTTTTTGCGCCAAGCAATTACTTCGCCGTTTGATTTTCAAACGGCGGAGTAATAACCGCGTGCACAAAAAAATGCCACCCCACGTGGGGCGGCACATAAAAAACGCGGCCATTGCTCCCTACGCTAGAATTATCTAACAGGTTCAAAGGGTCAGGCCGAGCAAATTTGATTTTCACTTTGCGAAAAAAATTTGCGTGTATGCCTTCTCAGCAGTGTTTCCACAGCTCCCCTGCAACGCGGTGGAGCGTATCATGCCCGATGCATTGTGTCAAATTGATGACATTCCGCCCTGCATGAAACAGCGCCGCGGCGCTTGACAACGCACCCCGCATCTACTAATATACCCTTCGCATCACGCAGATGTGGCGGAATTGGCATACGCGCAAGACTAAGGATCTTGTGTCAGCAATGACGTGCAGGTTCAAGTCCTGTCATCTGCAAATAAATCCGAACCGGTAACCAATGGCATACGATTGGCGAGGGGTTCGGATTTTTTGTTATATACAGGTTAAATGGCGAAAGGGTCATGACCCATGATACGCAAATGCATTATCAACGCATACATCACATGTAATTACATCGTCCGTAGCATGATGAATCAACGGAGAAATATTTTGTTTGGGCTTGCGGTGGCCGCTGTTTTTACTTTCAGCGGTTTATTTGCGTTTAACGTGCACGCCTTTGTCGTGAATCGGCAAGATAACCAAGCCGCACGCGAAACCGCCAGCCAAACACTGCGCATTTTCAATAACTGGCAGGCCAACCAACCGCCAATCGTCACCACAACCACCCTGCCTGCGCTGTATATCCAAACCGATACAACCGCTACCCCCGGTGCGCTGGATGTTACAGTACATGCGCCCGGTTCGGCGACGTACATCTACACATTGATGCAAGCATTGCGTATAGAAACGGGCAACGACGACATCATCGCCTTCATTCATATACCCGGCACCCATATCCAATACGTAGTGGTGCAAGGCCGCGATAATGCATTTTACTTGGAGCGGGATTTGTTCGGGCAGCGCAATAGCGCGGGCACAGTTTTTATGGATTACCGCAATAACGCGGACTTTAGCGATCCCAGCACGATCCTCTACGGCCACAATATGCGCAGCGGGCTCAAATTTTCGCAACTGCATTTATTCAATCAGCAAGATTTCTTCTTGGAAAATCGATACATTCAAATTTTTACGGACAACGGATTAATTGAATACGAAATTTTCGCGGTTTTTTCCACACATATTTCATTTAATTACATCCAAGTCCACTTCCAAGGCAACGAGTTTGAACAATTAATCCACGAAATCGTGCAGCGGTGTTATCACAATGCCAACATACCGATTACGGCCGATGATCAAATCCTGCTGTTATCTACATGTACCTCTGTTTACATTGATGATCGGTGGGTCGTTGCGGGCAGGCGTATATAATTGCTTGTTTTTTGGCAATAATTTTGTTAAAATGCACAAAATATCAAAGGAGTTGTATATGCCATGAAGAAATTCGTATCAAAAGTTGTATTGTTGGCTGTAGCTCTTGTGTTGGCAACGGGAATGTTTGTAAATGCGCAATCGGTTTTGCATGAATTTGAAACCGGTGACGGTGATGTGTACGATGCCAACCAAATCAGCTTCGATTTGGGCGCCGATTTGCTTGACGCAGCCGATGTATTCGTGCTGGAGCATGACGGCATGTTTGGCGACTGGGGCTTCCACTTAGCCATTTACGAAGGCGCAATTGACTGGACTTCTGTTTCAGAAAGCGGCCACGCGCTTTTGACCATTGAAGACGGGCGCTTGGTGTTTGATATTTCCGGTTTTGAAGGCGCAGAGCGTATCCGTATCGGTACATGGAACGGTAATGTGGGCATTGACTCCATCACCCGTATGTATTTAGCAGCCGGCGCATCAGCAGCCACCCCCGCAGCGCCCGCTGATGCAGATGCAACCCCCGTATCCGATACCGTCAACCCACAAACCGGCGACGACTTTAATCCCACGTGGTTAATCGTATCCGGCGTAGGTCTGCTCGCGTCCTTGGTCGCAGTGGTAATTTTCAAAAAGAAGAAGTAATTCCATTTAACGATTACAAGATAAGCCTTGGATTTTTGTCCAAGGCTTTTTTATTGCGCGGGTATATTTCCGCGGAAATAAATGTTAATTATAGTCATGTTCTCAATGGCGGTGCGGCGAGCGCGGTTGATATAATCCAACCATCAAAAAATAGGAGGAAATATGTCATTTTTAAATTGGATCAAAACGGAGGATTATTCCTTCAATAGTTTTTTGTTGCTGGAGCGGTTTCAGATTGCGTTGATGATGGACCAAAGCGGGTGGCGCAAGGACAACGACGCGTGGAAGCGCAACGTGGGCATCGCGTTGGCTGCCAACCCGGCGGTGCAGTGGTACCTACAAAAACGCTGCCCCGAGGCCGCTACAACCATCAACGCGCTGGCTAAATCTGCACCACCCGCACCCACCACCACCGAAATCCGCGCGGCAGAAATGTACGCACTGGAAAGCATCGAGGACTTCATCATCTACACCACACCCGAATTGATGGCCGCGCAGTGCGACTTCATCCGTGGGTGGGATAAGGCACGATTGTTTGACTTGGTGGACTTGTACGGCAAAACAGTGCTGGACGTAGGCGCAGGGTCGGGGCGTTTGACTTTCGCCGCGGCGGAACGTGCTGCTTGGGTTTATGCCAGCGAGCCCGTCGGCACCCTGCGTGAATTCATGCGCGATAAAATCAAAGCTGAAGGCATCACCAACGTGCGTGTACTGGACGGTTTGCTGCCTTGGCTGCCCTTCCCGGATCATACCTTTGATGTGGTCATGTCTGGCCATGTAGTGGGCGATGATTGGGAGCTCGAATTGGCAGAACTGGCGCGCGTATGCAAACCCGGCGGCTGGTTAATCGATTGCCCCGGCGACAGCGAGAACGACCTGCGCCCCAAACCCGAACTAACCAATCGCGGCTGGGAAGAAATCCACTACATCGGCAGCTTCGGCAAGGCCATGTATGTGCACCGAAAGCTTATCTAGCTATAAAGTCCGCAAAATTCAACTGCGCAATTACATCATGTCCTGCCGCATTGGGGTGAATGATGTCAAAACTAAAATGCATCAAATCAACCCGTTGCGACAACTGGGCATATACATCGGAAACGATGAACCCGCGTGCACGGGTTTCTTCATATATAGTGCGGTTAATATCATGGATAAATTGTGCTGCTTCATTGATAAAGACGACAGGCATCCCCATGAAATCCGAGGGCAGCGGATTGTACACGGTGTTGATGACAACGATCGCATTGGGTGCATTTGCTTCCAGCCAAGTAAGTATTTGAACGAAATCATCGGCAAAAGCCTCTACGCTAGCGCGGAAATCCGCTGCCAAGTCCGCAGGCAACCCACCCGTAAACAACGCGACCAATTGCAATACATCCAAGTCGTCTACACGCTGAAACATATCCATGGCGGCAGCTTCCAAGTCGTTTGCGTCTTCAAATACCGAAATGGCACCGTCGATTAAGGGCGGCGCTGCGGTCAACATTTCATTCAAGCGGAAAATATCCATAAAGGTGAAATTACCCGCAAAATCAATGATTTCGTTGGCAAAGTCCAACACGTCCATGATGGCTTGCTGCGAATCATTCATAAAATCCATAACATCAGTAATTAACGCCCACGTATCCGTAGCGAATGCGATCGTTTCGCTCACAATACGTTCCACTTCACCCGTATCGGGCAGTTGCGCCCAAATAGGCGCAAGAATATTGTTGCCGCCAATATTGAGCGTGATAACCGTGGCGTAACGGAAATATTCCAACGCATAATCATCCAATCCATTCAACCGCCGCAGCAAGTCCGCCGTCGTAAACCCGCTGGTGGCCATATTTACATATTCATTCGCATACCCCTGTGTGCGCAGCATTTCAAAAAAAACAGCCGTATGCCGATTGGCCATCGTCCAAATGCCATAACCCTCAGAAACAGAATCGCCCAATGCAATATAAACAAGCCGCTCGACTACCGGGGCGGGGGCGTAGTCGTAGCTATACCCGTCCTCGTCCTGTACCCCGCGCCGCGACGAACACGCCGCCAAAGCAAACGCCGCACATAAAATAATGACAAAAATAAATGTCCGCTTCATTCAAAACACCTCATTGTTATTCAGTTATAAAGCATGGTTTATCTTATCGTTGTTTTTGCTGCGGAGCAACTCTTGGCACATGCAGCTTACGGCATATGTGTTTTAGAACACGTAACAAGGCAACACGCCTTTACATTAAATGCGTGAAATTGTCAACACAGCGATGCTCATTGCTCCGTCGTACAATAGCTCACACAAAGATTGAAAGGCGCTTCGCGTCGAATTGGCCATACAGAAGATGCGTACTTTCGGGTGCGTGTCCACTCCGATGCGCCACTACGCTCATCAGCCCCCTGCTTCCGTTGTAAGGCAACACCTCGCAACATCGCCATCCCCAAGGAAGGCGGGCAAGCTACAGTGCAGACGATTGCTAGCGTCGTTTGTGCGACGCGCGACAATCGTCCGCGGTAGTGAACCCACGACGTCAACCCTCCAAGGCGTGGCACAAGCCCTCATGAGGCACGAAGCAAATAATACAAATAAAAACCCGCATCACGGTCAAACCGGCAATTATGTTCGCAAGACATTGCTTACGGATACAATCGCAGCGTTTGCCGTGGTGAATATATTAAACGTTTCCAATTGAGCGGTGCTTCCGTATCCTTGGCTACATATCACGGGCAAGAAGTTTGCCTTATCGAATTATTTGACAATGTGCTTGTAACCTTTACGAGCTTGGGTGTCAGCACCTTGGAAGAGCAGGAGTTGTTAAAATTATTTACTGCTTATTGTGCGAGTGACAAAAAATTCTTGCCCGGATGCAATAAAATCTTCGCTTGTATAGGGTTTATTTAATATAATCGTTGTATGACGATTCACTAATTTATTATACTTACGTGGTGAAATAATTTCGAAAATTCTTGAAGAAAACAATCGTTGTAAATGATGTAAATGTGTTATGTATTCCTTAGCATCATCACGTTTTATTAAATCGTAAGAAAAAACCAAAAAATCAAGAATTACATCTCGAGAACCTTGATATGCAGTGGGTTTATTCTTTCCTTTTCCGTTTGCCATGTTTGGGAAGAAAAAACGTCCGCATTCAATGAGTGATGATAATTTTGCTAAGGCAATAGTTTTGTCAAAATCAAGGTTGGCTTCTAATTTTTCGCGTGCCAAAACAAGTTGTTCAAGTGTTTTGTGAAACCAATCGAGTAAATCAGTCCTTTGTGCGGTGGTGAGTTCATATCTTTTTGTATTGGTTACCAATGAATGAATAAAAACAATCACCGAAATTACAACTGCTACAATAGAAATAATTAATTCCATTTTGTATGCCCCTGTCTTTAATATACATAATTATTGCAACCATTACATCGTCGTTTCGGTTTGACGTTCATTTAACTCCTTTAAAAGCATCTCCGCGCGTTGGGTGGTGGAGGGCGGCAGGCCTGCCAGTTTGGCTACGTGTATGCCGTAGCTTTGGCCGGCGGCGCCGCGTTGTAGCTTGCGTAGGAATACGATGTCGTCGCCGCTTTGTTGGGTGGCGAAGCAGAAGTTAACCACACCGGGGATTTGCGCTTCCAATTGAGTGAGTTCGTGGTAGTGGGTGGCAAAGAGGGTGGTGGCGCCGATGTTTTGGGCGATGTGTTCTAGGACGGCCCAAGCGATTGAGAGGCCGTCGTAGGTGGAGGTGCCACGGCCGATTTCGTCCAAGATGACGAGGGAGTGGGGGGTGGCGTTGTGCAGGATATTGGCGACTTCGGTCATTTCGACCATGAAGGTGGATTGGCCGGTGGCTAGGTCGTCGGATGCACCTACGCGGGTGAAGATGCGGTCGGTTACGCCGATGCGGGCGCTGGCGGCGGGTACGAATGAGCCAATTTGTGCCATCAGGACGATGAGGGCTACTTGGCGCATGTAGGTGGATTTTCCGGACATATTGGGGCCGGTGATGACGGACAAGCGGTGGTCGGGGGTGCCGATTTGTGTAGCGTTAGGGATGAAGGGGGTTTGAGGGTTGCTATCCAACACGGGGTGGCGGCCGTCGGTGATTTCGATTTGGCCGGAATTGTCTACGGTGGGGCGGGTGTAGCGGAGTGTTTCGGCGGCTTCGGCCAAAGATTGAAAAGCGTCTAGCGTGGCGAGGGCGGCGGCGGTGAATTGGATGCGAGCAATTTGCTCCACTACTTCGCGGCGGGTGGCGTCGAAGATTTCGTGTTCGAGGGTGATGATTTCTTCTTCGGCACTTAAAATGGTCTCTTCGCGTTTTTTGAGTTCGTCGGTGATGAAGCGCTCGCCATTGGCGATGGTTTGTTTGCGGATGAAGTGGGGGGGTACTTTGGATAGGTTGGCGGCAGTAACTTCGATGTAGTAGCCGAAAACGCGGTTGTTGCGGACTTTGAGGGAAGTGATGCCGGTTTGTTTGCGTTCGCGTTCTTCCAGTTGGTCGATGATTGTGGCGGCGTTGCTTCGGACGTTGGTGAGTTCGTCGAGCCGTGTATTGACGTTGGGGCGTATCATGCCGCCTTCGCGCGTGGTGGTGGGGGGCAGCTCTACGATGCGGGTTTGAAGGAGTTGGAAGATGTCAGCGAGGTTGTCGTAGGTTTTGGATATTTCTGCCAGGGCGGGGCTTTTCATTTCCTTGAGGATGGCGCCGATTTTAGGCAGGTCGTAGAGGGAGGCGCGTAGGGTGGCGAGGTCGCGGGCGTTGGCGGAGCTGGCGGCCAACCGCGCCATGACGCGCTCGAGGTCGTGGATGTTTTGCAAGAGGATACGCAAGTCGGCGCGAAGCAGGGGGGCATCAAACCATTCGGCCACGGCGGCTTGGCGGCGGTTGATTTCGTCGGGGGATAGGAGGGGGAGCTCCACCCAATTGCGCAACAGGCGTGCGCCCATGGCGGTTTGGGTGTGGTCAAGGACGCCTAGCAGGGTGCCTTTTTTGCCCGGTTCACGCATGCGGCTGGTGAGCTCTAGATTGCGGCGCGATGCTGCGTCCAGCACCATGTGGCGGTGTGCGTTGTAGGGTTTGATGGCGGTGATTTGCGCCAGCGCGTGTTTTTGGGTGTCGGTGATGTAGGCGAGGAGTGCGCCCGCAACGGGGATTTCGGGGGCGTTTTGCGCCAGGCCGAAGCCTTCGAGGTGCAGGGTGTAGAAGTGCTCGGTCAGGCATTTGAATGCGTTGGCGGGGGCGAATGTCCATGCCGGAGCGGATGTGGCGCGTAGGCCGGTGGCGTTTTCTACCACGCGGGCCAAGGAGAAGTCTTCCGGCAGTAGGATTTCTGCGGGGGTGATGCGTGCCAATTCGTCCAGCAATTTGTTGCTGTCGGGCACGGTGGTGACCATGAACAGGCCGGTGGTGATATCGGCCGATGCCACGGCGAAAATATCGCCCACGGCTTGAATGGCGGTGAGGTAGTTGTGGCGCGTTTCTTCTAATAAATTGTCGTCGGTGACGGTGCCGGGGGTCACCACGCGCACCACGTCGCGCTTAACGATGCCTTTGGCGTTTTTTGCATCTTCGACTTGGTCGCACAGGGCTACGTGGTAGCCTGCCTGCACCAGCCGTGCCACGTAACCGTCCACCGCGTGCACGGGTACGCCGCACATGGGCGCGCGTTCTTCTTGCCCGCAGTCACGCGCGGTTAATGCGATGCCCAGCGTCTGCGATGCATTGATGGCATCGTCAAAAAACATCTCGAAGAAGTCACCCAAGCGGAACATTAAAATACAATGCGCAAACCGCTTCTTGATGGAAAAATACTGCTTCATCATTGGTGTGTACTCGCCCATAAAACCGCACCTCATATGTAGATTTTAGCTCGAATTTACTCGAAACGTGCGAATCATAGCACATGATTAAATAGTTTGCTATGATGTTACGCGGGAGGGATCCATATATGGCGAGTAAACTGTTCAAGTTGGGTTTGGGTTGCATGCGCTTTCCGCGCAGCAAAGCGGAGGCGGAACGCATCGTATTAAATGCGATTGACGGCGGTGTTAATTATTTTGACACGGCGTATATTTATCCCGGTAGCGAGAAAATGCTGGGTGAAATTTTGGCGAAAAGCGGCAAGCGTGCAGATGTATATATCGGCACGAAATTGCCGCTTGTTTTATGTAAAAAGCCCGAAGATTTTGATGATTATTTCAACAAACAATTGGCGCGGTTGCAAACTGACTATGTTGATTATTATTTCCTGCACAACATCGGCGGCACGGCACATTGGAAAAAATATTGTGACATGGGCATCATGGAATGGCTTGAGGCGAAGAAGCACGCGGGCACAATCCGGCACATTGGCTTCTCGTATCATGGTTCGCAAGGGGATTTTTTGGAAATTTTAAAGGCGTATTCGTGGGATTTTACCATGTTGCAATACAATTATTACGACGAAAACTACCAAGCCGGACGCACGGGTGTAGAAGCCGCTGCGGCAAAAGGCGTGGAAGTCATGATCATGGAGCCGTTGTTGGGCGGCATGCTGGCCACCGGGTTGCCGAAGAAAGCGCAGGCTGTTTTTTCCGCCGCCGATGCGCGTAAAACTCCCGCGCAGTGGGCGTTGGAATGGTTGTGGAACCAGCCCGCCGTCACAACGGTGGTGAGTGGCATGTCCGGCATGCAGGTTTTGGAACAAAATTTGACGACATTGCAAGCATTCGAACCCTTCAGCGATACGCGTGATGCGGTGTATGCCGATGTCGTAGCGGAGTTCCGCAAGGCGTACAAGGTCAATTGCACCGGGTGCAATTATTGCTTGCCGTGTCCGTTGGGCATCAATATCCCTGCGTGTTTTGCGGCGTACAATACGCGGTACGCGGTGGGGTATTTTTCCGGTATGTTTGCTTATGTAATCAGCACCGCGCAGCACCGTGAAGGCTCCAACAGCCCGCGTACCTGCAATCAATGCGGCAAATGCGAAAAGCTGTGCCCGCAACATATCCCCATCCGCGCGGAGTTTAAAACGCTACTACGCAAGATGGAACCGTGGTATATGCGTGCGGCGTTCGCGGTGGTGCGTAAAGTGATGTCGTGGATGTAGATGTCAGTTGGTGGCAAACTGCCACCAACTGAATCCAACCGGTTGCAATTTGCAACCGGTTGAACAATTCTGCACATGTGATTTCGGGAGAAGATAAATGGAAATAATTTTGTTGGCTGTCGGGTTTGTGGTGTTTGTGGTGCTTTTTGTTGTGACTTTTATTCGGGATTATATACGCTGGCGAAAAATGGACAACGAAAAAGGCCATAACGAATTGATTTCCCTGCTGCACGAAAACAAAGAGGACATGTTTGATGCGGTGGCGCGGCAGATTGACCGCGGCGCCACGGAACAATTCAAGCGCTTTAACGTCATCACCGACGGCGTGCAAAACGCGCTAGCACGTAACCGCGAGGAATCAACCAAGCACCTCGATGCCCGTTTGAACGACATCCATGTGCAAATGGACAAGCGCCTGCGTCTGATGCAAGAAAGCAATGAAAAACGGCTCGAACAAATGCAAGGCATCGTGGACGAAAAATTACAAAAAACCTTGCAAACGCGCTTTGACCAATCCTTCGAAATGGTGCGCAAGCAGCTGGCCAACGTAGAGCAAGGCTTGGGCGAAATGAAAAACTTGGCCGCCGATGCAAAAAGCCTGAAAAACGCACTCACCAACGTAAAAGAACGCGGCACCTACGGCGAGGTGCGCTTGGAAAAACTCCTCACCGACATCCTCGCCCCCGGCCAGTACGAAATGAACGCCGAAATCGAGGACGGCAAGCGCGTGGAATTTGTCGTCAAGTTACCCGGCCACGGCGCCGAGCCGTTGCTGCTGCCCATTGATTCGAAGTTTCCTATCGAGGATTACAATCGGTTGCTGGACGCAGAGGATAAGAAAACCATGGACGACGCCCGCCGTGCGCTAGCCATCGCCATCCGCAAATCCGCCAAGGAAATCGCGGACAAATATATATCGCCGCCCAAAACGACGGATTTCGCGCTCATGTTTTTGCCCACAGAAGGACTATACGCAGAGGTACTGCAAAACGCGTCGTTGTTCGAAGAGCTGCGCGACAAATACAAAGTGACGGCTGTGGGCGCAACGACACTGTCCGCATTTTTAAGTTCGTTGCAAATGGGCTTCCGCACGCTGGCTATCGAGAAGCGGTCGTTGGAAGTGTGGGATACGCTACGCGCGGTCAAGACCGAGTTTGTCAAATTCGGTGACATATTGCAAAAAGCACGCAACCAAATCCGCACCGTGGACAATACCCTGGGCGACATTGTGGGCACGCGCACCAACGTAATCAACCGCCGCCTGCGCTCCGTAGAAGTACTGGACGATACCGACGGCGTATATATTGAAGAAGAACTGCAGGAACCACACGGCATTGAAGTGCAAGACGATGGAGGTATGGAATGAAGATTTTCAAACGAATCCAATATAATGCGCCGGTAACATTGACTTTTGCGATTATTTGCTTGGGTGTGTTGCTACTGGGGCAGGTACTGAGCGCAGATGCGTACCAACGGTTTTTCTCCGTGTACAGCGCACCGTTTACCAATCCAATGACGATGTGGCGATTATTTTCTCATGCGTTGGGGCATGCGAATTATGCGCATTTTATCGGCAATTTCATGATTATTTTGCTCATCGGCCCGCTGTTGGAAGAACGCTACGGTGGCAAGTGGCTGGTGATCATGATGGTTATAACCGCCGGCGTGACGGGCATCTTGCACATGATTATCACATCGGGCGTGGCCAAAATGGGCGCAAGCGGCATCGTTTTTATGCTAATTTTGCTGAGCTCGTTTAATAATTTGCAACGCGGGCGCATTCCGCTGACGTTGATTTTGGTGTTGTTGATATTCATCGGCAATGAATTATGGTCGGCCTTTGGCGCAGATGCGGATAACAATATCGCCTACATGAGCCACATTGTAGGTGGGTTGTGCGGCGCGGCGTTCGGCTTTTTCGTCAACAAAGAAATGCACACAGAGGCGGCCACATGACCGAACAACGAATGACAGAAATCACCGTTGATGTACTGAAGATGCATTGCGCAGCATGCGCGGCCAACGTGGAGCGCACCGTGCGCAAGATGCCCGGCGTTCAGTCGTGCGATGTCAACTACGCGACAGAACGCGCACGCATCGTTTATGACGGTACGGTGATTACATATGAAGCAATGGCGCGCGTGCTGGCCAAGCGCGGGTTTGAGTTGCAACGCACAGGGGAGGAGGCGCAAGCCGCGCCGCATAGTGCAACGGCAGATACCCCATACGCGACGGCCATCCCTCACAGTTCACCCGCTGCCCAACTTGAGGCACCTGCCACCCCATCACACGCTCCCGCCACTTCCCGCGCCGATCGCAAGGCTGCGGAACTTGATGCGTACAAGCGGCGGACGATCCTCTCCGTTATTTTCACGTTGCCACTGTCCATCTTTGCGATGGTGCCAATGTTCGCCGAGGCGTTGGGGTGGCCACTGCCGCACGCGTGGGATCCGATGCATTACCCCGTGTTCAACACGGTCACACAGTTGCTCCTGACCATTCCCGTGCTGCTGATTAATGCGCAGGTGTTCCGCGATGGGTTCCGCAACTTGTTTTGCGGCGTACCCAACATGGATTCGCTCATTGCCAAGGGCACGGCGGTGGCGTTTTTGTACAGCCTGTATTTGACGGGCGCGAATATCTTCGCCGACGGCCATTACATGCCGTATTACGAGGTTGCGGCGGTGATTTTGACGCTGGTGGTGTTGGGTAAATTTTTCGAGGCCAAGGCCAAGGGGCGCACTTCGGCAGCCATCGAGAAGCTGATGGGGCTCTCCCCCAAAACTGCACGCGTCATCCGCAACGGCGCAGAAACCGACATCCCCATCGACGCCGTGCGTGTTGGCGATATCATCCTCGTGCGCCCGGGCGAGAAGATTCCCGTGGATGGCCGCGTCATTTCCGGCACATCCAGCGTCGACGAGTCTATGCTCACCGGCGAAAGCATGCCCATTGAAAAATTCCCCGGCAGTACCGTCATTGGCGCGTCCATCAACAAAAATGGCGCGATCCAATACGAAGCCACCAAAGTCGGCGCGGATACCGTGCTGGCGCAAATCATCAAGCTGGTGGAGGACGCGCAGGCCACCAAGGCACCCATCGCACGGCTGGCGGATATCGTTTCGGGTTATTTTGTGCATGCGGTCATTTTTGTGGCAGTGATTGCAGCTGTCGTTTGGCTCATCGGTGGGGCGGACGTGGCGTTTGCGTTGCGGATTTTCATATCGGTGCTGGTCATCGCATGTCCGTGCGCGTTGGGGTTGGCGACGCCCACGGCCATCATGGTCGGCACGGGCAAAGGTGCCGAGCATGGCATCCTCATCAAAAGCGGCGCGGCATTGGAATTGGCGCACAAGCTAACCACCGTCGTGCTTGACAAAACCGGCACCCTAACCGAAGGCCGCCCCGCCGTAACCGACATCATGACCTACAGCGAAATCGACGCGGACAAATTACTGCACCTAACCGCGCTGGCAGAAAAAAACAGCGAGCATCCACTAGGTGAAGCCATTGTGCGCCACGCACATGACGTGGGGTTGCTAGATGGCGGTGGTATCGACGATGCCGCTAATAGTGCGCAAGCATTTGAAGCCGTACCGGGGCAGGGCTTACTAGCAACCGTGCAATCGTACCAATTAGCCATAGGCAACCGTGCACTCATGACGGGGCAGGGGATTGATATCACCGCCGCGTCCACCGACGCCGCCCGCTTGGCAAGCGAAGGCAAAACGCCCATGTTCGTAGCGGTAAACGGTGCGTTTGTAGGCATCATTGCCGTGGCGGATTCGCTCAAAGCCAGCAGCGCCGAAGCCGTCAAAATCATGCAGCGCATGGGCTTGCGCGTAGTCATGCTAACGGGCGACAACCGCGCTACGGCAGAGGCCATCGCCCGCGCCGCAGGCATCGACCACGTCGTAGCCGAGGTGCAACCCCACGAAAAGGCCGCCGTTATCAAATCGCTGCAATCAGGCAAGCAAACGCTAGGCTTGCCCACCGATGACAACATGCCGCGCACCACCATTGACCCCGATTTTTCCAAGCGCGTCACTGTAGCCATGGTCGGTGACGGTATCAATGATGCAGTTGCACTCACCCAATCCGACGTAGGTATCGCCATCGGCACGGGCACCGACGTAGCCATCGAGTCCGCGCAAATCGTCCTCATGGGCGGCGATTTGCAAGGCGTTGCCGCCGCCATCCGCCTAAGCAAAAAAACCATGCGCAACATCAAGCAAAACTTATTTTGGGCGTTGGCGTACAACGTGCTGGGCATTCCGGTGGCAATGGGTTTGCTGTATCTTTTCGGCGGGCCGCTGCTTAACCCAATGATTGCGGCGGTGGCTATGTGCCTGAGCTCGCTGTCGCTGCTAGCAAACGTGCTGCGATTAAAGCGCGTGAAAATATAAAATTCGGAGGTTTCCAATGAAAAAGCATTTTCAAGATGATTTCCTGTACCCCGCACCGGGCAAGCTTGTACGCGTTGACGGTGCCAACATGCATGTTTTCACCACCGGGGTCAAACCGGATGAAGCGGTGCATACGTTGGTATTTCTCGCAGGCAGCGGCACGGCTTGTCCTGTGTTGGACTTTAAGCCGCTGTGGTCGCAGTTGACTGACCGCTATCCCATCGCCGTGGTGGATAAATTCGGCTACGGGTGGAGCGATATCACCGAGCAACCACGCGACATGGACACCCTGTTGGCACAAACCCGCGCCGCATTGGAAAATGCCGGGCACACCCCGCCGTATGTACTCGTGCCGCATTCCATGTCGGGGCTGGAAGCGTTGTACTGGGCGCAAAAATACCCGCAAGAAGTCAACGCTATCGCCGCGCTGGATATCACTGTGCCTGACTTTGCCGATTTATTAAAGTTCACGTTCATGCAGCGTTTCATGATCAAAATTGCATCGTGGATGGGCAAACGTGACATGGGCAATAACGGTGCGCAACGTTCGCTCGCCACCCGATCGCCATCCGCAACTGCTTATGAATCCGAATTCTTGACCGACGAAGACCGCGGTATTTTCGTAGATGTGTTCCGCCGCCGCACCTTCACGTCCGATATGATGCGTGAAATGCATCTGATACAAGACAACATCGCCGCCGTGCGTGCGCAGCCGCTGCCCGTAGATACGCCGTTGCTTCTTTTCTCCGGCGACTTCAAAGACGCGGAAAAGCAAGGCCGCAACATAGGCGAATTGCGCGGCCACCACATGCTGTTTGCCTCACAATTTAATCGCATGAAGCACATCGAATTGGAATGCGGCCACTACGTACACGCGCACCAACCGCGTAAAATTGCCGACGAAATCACCGCATTTATTTCGATGCTGTAATAAAAAATCATCCATTCGCTGCAGGATGGCATGAACCTGATTGATTTTGCTATAATGAAAGAAATCGTCGCGTATTTATGTGCGATGTGCATAAATGTATAAATAAAGCTCCGGGGAGGATATTTAATGTTTTGTACAAATTGTGGTAAACAAATAGGGGAAGCGCGGGCATGCGCGGACTGCGGGCAAGTGTCACGCGGCGATAATATGCTGTTGTGCACCTGCGGTTTTGGGTTTCATGCATTGTCGGGGGATACGTGCCCCGATTGTGGCCGCGCCAACCCCTTTGGTGGTATATGTGAAATGTGCGAAGGCATTTTGCTCTCCGACATGAACTATTGCGCAAAATGCAGCACCCGTGCGCCTTGGACACAAACCGCCGCGCCCGCCGCCCGCCAACCCGCACAACAAGAAAACGACCCCGAAATGAACAGGGCCGTATGCTTCTGCGTTAATTTTATTGCGCTGGCGTTAATTTTGGTGGGCGGTTTGGTCATTTACCATGGTTTTACCGGCAGTGAATCGCCCGTTATTTATCAAATCGCCATCGGCGCGGTTTGCGTGCTGTTGGCCATTAACTGGATTATTGCACGCCCTTAATCATATTTTCAAACTTTGTTAAGTTGCCCAAGAATGTGAGCTCCACCGTGCCGGTGGGGCCATTTCTTTGTTTGGCGATGATGACTTCGGCGTGGTTTTTCTTCATGGTCTCTTTGTTGTAGTACTCCTCGCGGTACAGGAAAGCTACGACATCGGCGTCTTGCTCGATGGCGCCGGATTCGCGCAGGTCGGATAACATGGGGCGGCTATCCTTGCGTGATTCTGCCGCGCGGTTCAATTGGGCGGCCACCACGACGGGCACATTCAATTCCTTCGCCATGCCCTTGAGCGCACGGGAAATTTCTGATATTTCTAACTGACGTGATTCGGGACGCGAGCCTGCGGCGGCGGTCATGAGTTGCAAGTAGTCGATGATGACCAAGCCCAATTGCTTCTCGATTTTCAAGCGACGGCACTTGGCCCGCATTTCGCTAACAGAGATGCCGTGCGTGTCGTCGATAAAAATGGGCGCATTGCTGAGCGCGGGGATGGCCTCCATGACTTTGTCCCAATCGTCGCCTTCGAGCTGTCCGGTGCGCAGCCGTTGCGCGTCCACCCGCGCTTCGGAGGACAACATGCGGTTGCCCAATTGCGCTGCACTCATTTCCAACGAAAAAAACGCCGTAGGTATGCCATTGCGTACTGCGGCGTTTTGCATAATATTCAAGAGTAGGGCGGTCTTGCCCATGGACGGGCGTGCGCCGATGAGGATCATTTCTGCCGGTTGCAAGCCCGCCGTCTTGCGGTCAAAATCCGTGAAACCCGTGGCCACACCCGTGATGGAGCCCTGCGTTTCGTACAATTGCTCAAGCTTGGCCACTGTGTCAATCATGACACCGCTCATGTGCACGAAGTCGCTGGTATTGTTGCGCTGCGAGATATCGTAGATGCTTTTTTCAGCATGTTCGAGCAATGCGGCCAGGCTCTCCCGCGCGTCGTAGCCGGAGGCCAAAATTTGTCCGGATGCCTTGATCAATTGGCGCAAAATGGACTTTTCTGCCACAATTTGCGCATGCTGCTTGATGTTGGCAGACGTGTAATATTGACCCGCCAGCCGCACAATCATATCGCGCCCGCCGATTTGATCCAGCAGGCCTTTTTCGCCCAATTTGTCGCTGAGCGTCACCACGTCCACAGGCACGCCCGCGCCAAAAAGCTCTACCATTGTCTCGTACACCGACTGGTTGGCGGGCGAATAAAAATCCGTGCCCGTCACCACTTCATAAGCAGCGGCTATGGCCTCGCGGTCGAAAAGCATGCTGGACAGGACGGCTTGTTCGGCCTCCAAATCGTGCGGCGGTATGCGTGCCGGCAGGTTGGGTTCTAACATTATTCCGTGCCCACCACTTCAAACGCCAGCGGTGCGGTGACTTGTGCGTGCAATTTAACCGTGGCGGTATATTCGCCCACGGATTTGACGGGTGTGTTCAACACGATTTTCTTCTTGTCCACGCCGATTTGATGTTGCAATTGCAATCCTTCGGCCAATTCTTTGTTGGACAGCGAGCCAAACATCTTGCCCGCGCCGCCGACTTTAACTTTAAGTGTCAGCTTGACGGCTTTAATCTTGTCCGCAATCGCTTGCGCGGCGGCGACTTCGTTTTTATGTTTTTCATCTGCGCGGCGTTGTTGATTTTCCAAGTGGTTCATGTTGGCCGTAGTAGCCTCGACTGCTAACTTACGCGGTAATAAAAAATTCGTCGCGTGGCCGTCCGATGCGTTGATGATTTGCCCTTTTTTACCCACGCCTTTTATATCTTCCAACAAGATTACTTTCATGTTTACAGCCCCTTTCAATTTGTACAGGGAGTATACCAAAAATTTGCACACGGTCAAAATCAACAACCAATTTAATTGGCTATACGCCGGTTTTGCACGATTTTGTCGAGCGATTTTCATTGCCCAATATTTTCCATTATGCTAAGCTGGCAAAAAATAACAATTTATCGTTAGCCATACAGAGAGGATGAAAACGATGCCAAATAACCAATGGGGTGCGCCCAAGCTTACCGGCGAAATTTTGCAATTAACCCTGGACGAAATCCGACCCAATCCCTACCAACCGCGTCGATATTTTGATGCGGACAAGCTCGAAGAACTCGCCGCGTCCATCCGTGCATACGGCGTACTCCAGCCCATCAGCGTGCGAAAAATGCCCCACGGCTACGAGCTAGTCGCCGGCGAACGTCGCCTGCGTGCCAGCCGTATAGCCGGCCTATCCCTCGTGCCCGCCATCCTCACCGACATGGGCGAAATGGACTCCGCCGTCTTGGCCATGATCGAAAACCTCCAACGCCAAGACCTACATTTCTTTGAAGAAGCCGAAGGTTACGTCAACCTCATGGCCGATTACGGCTTCACCCAAGAAGCCCTTGCCGTTCGCATCGGCAAGACCCAATCCACCATCGCCAACAAAATCCGCACCCTGCGCCTCTCCACCCCCGTCCGCGAACTCATCGTGAACGCCTCCCTAACCGAACGCCACGCCCGCGCCTTACTCAAAATCAAAAACGAACCCGACCAACTCCTAGTCCTCCGCAAAGTCGTCAAACACACCCACAACGTCCGCAAAACCGAAGACCTCATCGCGCAGATGCTGAGCAAAGATGCCAAATCAAACAACCGCGTTTTCATCCCCGTCATACGCGACATACGCATCCTAACCAACTCCATCAAAGAGACGCTCAACTTCGTAAAAAAATCAGGTATCGAGTCAAATTTTAATATGGAAAAAACACCGACCGGGTACGAAATAAGGATTGTGTTGGAGTGCGAGGAGGGGGTACAGAAGGCAAGCGGAGCGTGAGGGAGGAGAGCGGATAAAGTCAAAAGATTGAGGTCAAAAGACAAAAACCCCGAGGACGCTGCCCCGGACGCGGCCAAAGTCAAGACCCCGGGGACGCCGCCCCGGACCCCGCAAGGAGGAGGCAAGCTCCCCCTTGACCCCCTATGTGCTACCGCAACGCAGTTATTGCAAAGTGCGAAATAAATAACAAAAAGCCGCGCAAGCGCGGCTTTTTACATAAATTTGTACTAATTATAATTGCATGACGCGAAGCTCAGCGGGGTCGAGGGGATGCGTTCCCTCGCGGGTCCGGGCAGCGCCCGGGGTCTTAATCTTTTGACTTTAATCTTTTGACCTTAATCTTTTGATCTACGCCGTACGTTTACAACCTCTCCGGCCCCTCATCCGTCCAGTGATGATAATAATCCGTGCCGCGCCACTTGCCGTCAAGGAAAGCACGCAACGTCGTTTCGGCACTAACCCATTCATCAATCCTGGTCAGCCCGTGTGCGCGCCAATCTTCAAAGAACTGCCCTACCTGCGCCGGGTCAATGGCTTCGCCGCGCATTTGGGCGTTTTTCATGCGTACCCAGCGGAAGGATAACTGCGCTTTCTTCACACGCATTAAACGGATTGCATCGCCCAGTACTGCGGCTTCGGCCTTGGCGAATAGGGCTTCGTAGATGTCCAGCATTTCGTCTGTCAAATACGCCTTGTCGCATTGTTCGTTGAAGCCGGTGTGGATGTTGTCGCGATTTACCTTTTCGGTTAAGACGCGGATGTATTCGAGTACGTGCTCGGCGGCTGCGCCGTAGTAGAACTCGCAGAATTCGCGCTTGTGGGTTTCTACATCGCAGTCGGCATCCCACATGAGTTTGCATAATAGGTAGCAGCGTAGCTCGTTGAGGTCGGTGCTGCCGCCCCACGCACCGCAGGGTTGTTCGAACACGCCCTTGACGTTGTTATTAATGAAGGAACGCATGTTTGGTTGCAAGACGGCCCAGTTGGCGTGGGGGGCGGGGTAGTGGGCGAAGCCGGTGGTGTAATCCCAAATGTACAGGCGGTCGCTTTTCTTGGCCCAATCTTGGAGGTCCTCGATGAAGGAGGTGTGGATGACTTCACCGGCGGGGTTGGGTGGGCGCGGGGTCTTGCGGGTTTGGTCGTCGCAGGTTTCGAAGGGATGGGAGAAGCAGGATTCGATGGAGCATAAGCGAATGCACACATTATGGCGCGGTTCGAGGTGCTTGGTTACTTGGCGGGAGTATTGGTACGCCAATGTCTCCACGATGGCCTTGGGGAACTCCGGCTCGATGCGTTCGGCTACTTGGTTGACGAACCAAATCAAGCTACCCGCGTTGGTTTCTTCGCGTTCGTCGATGGCGCGGCACGCATCGCAGGTGCAAAAGCTGTACCAATCATTGGGCGATACGCTGATGATGCGGCTTTCGGGGTGGGCACGCAGGGTATCGCTTACCTTCTTGACGGTGATCTCCAGCACGTCGGGGTTGGTTAAGCACAATTGCGAGAATTCGCGCTTGCGTTTACCGTCCACTTCGGAGAAATATTCGGGGTGCGTATCAAAATATTCGTCGGGGTGAATGATCTTTTCGAAGGTGTGGACGAACCAACCGGGTACGTAGCCGATGCCGCCGCCGTATTCCTCGCGCGTGCGGCTGGCATTGATGCGGCTCTTGACCGCAAACCGTGGAAATTGCGAAATGTCTTTGTAACTGTGCAAGCGGTATTCCAACACGGGTTTTTGCGTGATGTCTAATGGCGGGGCTGTCAATTCAGGCACACAGGGCACCTTTTCCGCCAGCGCGGTAAAGAAACGGCAACCCAACTGTTCCAACAATTCATACACGGCGTAAATAATGCCGCGCACGCCGCCCACCAGCGCGATGTTGCCGTCCACGGACTTGACCGTAAACCCATCCTCGCCGTGGCGCGTTTCGTCATACGATAATCCCAACCGCGCCGATGCTGCGCCAATGGTTATGACCGGGCCTTCCGCTTCCCCCGCGATTACAAACGCGGGGCGTGCCGCCGTCATTAAGTTTAAGTAATGCCGCAACTCCGTGGCTGCGTAGTTTTCTTGCGGGGTGGGGGTGGCCGTGGTTAAGATGGTCACACAGGCCTTGCCGCCGCTTGCGATTCTTATGTTTTCCATGACACGCTCCTTGGTTTTATTTTACTTACCTATATTATAACGGGGTTATCCAAAATTAGCACCAAATGTAGAGAAAATCATTTAGCGCCTATTTACAATATTGGCAGAAGGGAGGGATATCATGGACTGGCTCAAGGGCATGAACGCCGTAATCGCGCACGTGGAGGCAAACCTGACGCAACCTATACGGTACGAAACGCCGGCACGCATCGTGGGTTGCTCGGTGTACGAATTTTCGCGGATATTTTCATTCATGACGGGGATGTCTATTTCAATGTATATCCGCCGCAGGAGGTTATCGCAAGCCGTTTTCGACATCCAAAACAGCAGCGACAACATCATGCAAATTGCGTTGAAATACGGTTATGAATCTCACACCACGTTTACGCGGGCATTCAAGGAATTGCACGGCACAACGCCCCAATCCGCCCGCAAAACCGGCGTACCGCTCAAGACCTTTCCACCCCTTTCCTTCAAATTATCAATAAAGGGAGTGAACGAAATGGATTTTCGTATCGAGAAAATGGAAAGTTTCGAACTGATGGGCTTGGCGGGTTACTACGTGCCCGGGCAAGATTGGAAGGATTCGATTTGGGGGCAATTTTTGGACGGCGGAGATGGGCCCGATGGCAGCGGTACCTTCAACCAAGCGTTGTACAACGGCGGCAAGCCAAGCTATTACACACCGCCGTTTTGGCAAGTGGGTGCAACGGACTTCCACACCGTTGACGGCAAGACCCCCACCTTCATTGGCGCGCAATACAAAGGCACAAAACCCAACATCCCGGGCATGACAATGAAGACCATCCCCGCAGCCACATGGGTGGTATTCACGTTCAAGGGCGAAACCGGCGGCAAAGTAGGCGAAGCCATCACCCGCATCGTCACGGAATGGTTCCCCCAAAGCCAATATGTACGCAACGAGGCCGTTCCCATGTTGGACGTATACCCCGATGGCAAGATAGACGAAAATTACAAATGGGAAATTTGGATGCCTGTCTTGGCCAAATAATCTAAATACAAGCACGACACGGCAATTGATTTTTCTGCCGCTTGCTTAAAATATTTTTCAAATGATTCAGAACCGCTCTCGTGCGGGGTGTCGCTGATGGAGCGGATGGCCACAAAGGGAACATCATTTGCATAGCACACATGCGCGATGGCGGCGGTTTCCATATCTACACAATGCGGGGCGTGCTTGTCGATAATGACATCGCGCCCTTCTTGGTGGATAAATGCTTCGCCTGTAACGATCTTACCGGGTTGCACGGTGTCGTCTCCGTCGTTGGCGCGGAGGATATCGTCAAACAACCCTTGATCCGCTTTGAAATAAACACTCTCCATCCACGGGTGATAATTGGTAAGAATACCGTCCGCCACATCGTGGTAGCCGATTTCCGAGGAAATAATGGTGTCGGATATGGCCAACGACGCGTCAATGGCCCCGGCCACCCCCGTGACGATGATATGTGTTACATCATATTTATTGATCAATATTTGCGTGGCAATGGCCGCGTTTACTTTACATACGCCGCAAAATAAAGCCACCACATCCAAACCGTTGTATGTACCGCTGTGGAATTTCACCATCGCATGCTCAGCAGTGGTGACATCTTCCAATTTACAAATGAAAGGTTGTATTTCATCCTCGCATGGCCCGATAATCCCAAATCGCATAATCCAACTCCCGATAATTATTTGCATGGATACTAGCAACAAGCCTTCACTTGGTCAAGTGAATAATAGCGCTTGACAAAATACACGTTGCGCGATATTATGTGCCCGCAGCAATCGAACAAACGTTTTCACGCCATGGACGGGTTTTGCCACCTCCGCGAAGGCCTTGCGCCTTGTACGGACCGCACCGCTCCCGCTCTAACCTTTGTTAGAAGTTGCACCATGCACCACCCAGCACCACCCAGCACCACCCGCCGCACACATATGCGAAGGGGGTAGCACACCGCGCTTTGGATCCAGCACGGTTACCGCTACCCACGCATGCACCTTTGCATAACAAAGCGGCAAACACCGGGGGCCCGGGACCCCAAATATTAATAAAATAACCACAAAATTACAAAAGAAAGGAGGAAAGCGACTTGGCCACCATCGTCAACGCATCCGCCGCGCTTCGTATGCGCAGCGCAGATAACCGCGCCGTATGCAGCATTAACGGCATTGACCCCAACATGCACGCCGATGATGCCGCCGGTTTTGTTAAAGGTATACAAACCATGTACAACCGCGGCCCCATTAAGGCACGTATTCATATAGTTTCGGAATTGGAAATAACCGATACACCGTAATAAATTTAAAAATTTCACCGAAAGGAGGTGAAAATAATGACACACTACCAACTAACCTTCGTCACAACACTCGGTACACGCAGGACGTTCCGGGTCAATAACGTAGACCCCGATATACCGCAGCAAGACTTGCAAGACGCCGTAGACTTATTGCTTGCCCACAACATCATGTCGCCCGAGCGCGGCGCGTTGAGTCGGTTGCAAACATTGGCTGCCAATACGGTTTCGTCTGTTAACTTGTTGGGTTAATTATTGTAAATCCACTTTTCGCTTTGGGAAGTGGATTTTTTATTGTCAAAATGTTTTTGCAATCTTATATTTGCTTGTATTGTTCACGCCTGCGCAGTACAATTATCATGTTGTAACAACATAGAAAATAAAAGGCGAGGTCATTACATATGGACAATCAAACCTACAATTCCATCATCAGCTTTATTTGGGGCATTGCAGATGATTGTCTGCGTGATGTTTATGTACGCGGCAAATACCGCGATGTTATTTTGCCGATGACGGTTATCCGGCGACTTGATGCTGTGCTTGAAGAAACTAAGGACGATGTGCTCAAGATGAAGGCGTTGCTGACCTCACAAGGCGTAACTAATCAAACGGCAGCTTTGTGCCAAGCGGCAAAACAAACGTTTTGTAACGCCTCGCAATTTCGTCTTAAAGACCTTACGAGCCGTGCAAATCAACAAAAACTAAAAAATGATTTTATAGAATATTTGGATGGATTCTCGCCGAACGTACAAGGAATATTAGATAAATTCAAGTTTCGCGTGCAAATTGATACGATGGTTGATGCGGATATCCTTGCGTCGGTTATCGAAAAATTTGTATCACCCACGATTAACCTTAGCCCATATCCGGTGCTTGATGATATTGGTGGCATTCGCTTACCCGCACTTGATAATCACACAATGGGCGTTATTTTTGAAGAGTTGATTCGCCGTTTTAATGAAGAAAATAACGAAGAAGCTGGGGAGCACTTTACGCCGCGCGATGTTGTGGAACTTATGGCAGACTTCATTTTCACCCCCATCGCCGACAAAATCATGGACGCTACCTATTCGTGTTATGACGGTGCGTGCGGCACAGGTGGTATGCTTATGTTATCGCAAGAGCGACTGCTTGACCTTGCGGAAAAACGAGGAAAAAAAGTTTCCATCAATTTATTCGGGCAAGAAATCAACCCCGAAACATATGCTATCACACGCGCCGACCTTTTGCTTAAAGGCGAAGGTGGCAATGTTGAGAACATCGCATATGGTAGCACCCTTTCGGATGACCGCTTCCCCAGCCGCCAATTTGACTTTATGCTTTCAAACCCGCCATACGGCAAGTCGTGGAAAAATGATGCGGACAAGCTCGGCGGCAAGAAAGGCATAATCGACACCCGCTTTGTAACATCATTTGCCGGTGATGCTGAATTTTCCATGATACCACGCGTCAGCGATGGGCAACTTCTGTTCTTGTTAAATAATGTAGCGAAAATGAAAGAGCAAACCGAACTTGGCTCACGCATCGCCCAAGTACATAACGGTTCATCGCTTTTTACAGGTGATGCAGGGCAAGGCGAAAGCAATGCCCGTCGTTATATGATTGAAAAAGACCTTGTGGAGGCAATCATTGCCCTGCCCAACAATATGTTTTACAACACGGGTATCGGTACATTTATATGGCTTTTATCCAATCGCAAAGAACCGCGCCGCCGTGGCAAAATTCAACTGATAGATGCCACTGCGTTAAAATCCCCGCTTCGCAAAAACCTCGGTAATAAAAATTGTGAATTTACAGAAGAAATTCGCCAGCAAATTATCAAGCTGTACATGGACTTTGATGAAACCGAACACAGCAAGATATTCAACAACAGCGCATTCGGATATTGGAAGGTAACCGTACTTAGGCCGTTATATAATGATAACGGGCAACCAGTCAAAGACAAAAAAGACAAGATTGTGCCCAACAAAGACCTAACCGACACAGAGCAAATTCCATTGGACTACCCCGGTGGCATTGAAGCGTTTATTAAAGTCGAAGTGCTTCCGTACGCGCCGGACGCGTGGGTAGATGAAAATAAGACGCAAATAGGTTATGAGATCAGTTTTACCAAGCACTTTTACAAGCCTGTGCAGCTGCGTGAATTATCGGATATCATCGCCGACATTCGCGCGCTGGAAAAAGAAACCGAGGGTTTGTTGGAAGAGGTGCTTGGTTCATGAGTGATAAAAATAGTTTGAAATTATTTGAAGATAAAAAAATCCGCGCCGAATGGGATGACCAAGTTGAAAAATGGTGGTTCTCGGTAGTGGATATTTGCGCCGTGCTAACGGATAGCGATTATCAAGCCGCCCGAAAGTACTGGAAAGTGCTTAAAGGCCGCATTGCGGCAGAGGGAAGTGAACTGGTAACAAATTGTTACCAGTTGAAAATGTTGGCACCTGACGGAAAAATGCGCGAAACTGACGTAATGGATGCCGAACAAATTCTGCGCCTTATTCAGTCAATCCCAAGCAAAAAAGCCGAACCGTTTAAGATGTGGCTTGCAAAAGTGGGCAACGAGCGCATTAATGCGGCCATTGACCCGGAGCTATCCATCGCGCAAGCGATGCAGGATTATCGCCGCCTTGGTTATAGCGAAAACTGGATAAACCAACGCATAAAATCCATTGAAGTGCGTAAAGCCCTAACGGACGAATGGGACAAATCTGGTGTGGAGCAGGGCAAGGAATACGCCTCGCTTACCGACTTAATGACCCGTACATGGAGCGGTCTGTCAATAAAAGAATACAAACGGCACAAAGGGCTAAAAAAGGAAAACTTACGCGACAACATGACCAACACCGAACTTGTACTTAATATGCTTGCCGAAGTTGCCGCCACGGATATATCCATCGAACGCAAGCCCGAAGGTTTTGACGAAAGCGCAAAAGTTGCCCGCGAAGGCGCAAAAGCCGCCAAAGTCGCTCGTGAACAAATTGAAAAAAGCACAGGCAAACCCGCTGTAAGTAAATTGAATGCAAAAGAGCTTGGCAATCGGAGGATTGCAGAATCGCAGATAACGATTGATACGGTGGAAACGGAAGAAGGTGGCGGGGAATGAACATACCATGGATTGAATCCATGCCCAACCACTGGCATACGCTACGTGCAAAAAATATGTTTGAAAAACAAAATCGCCCCATTTGTGATCAAGATGATGTTGTAACTTGTTTTCGTGATGGCATGGTTACGCTTAGAAAAAACCGCCGCACGACAGGTTTTACAGAATCCACTCAATGGAGCGGCTATCAAGGTGTACGCAAAGGAGACCTTGTAATTCATGTTATGGACGCATTTGCTGGTGCAATCGGTGTATCCGATTCTGATGGTAAAAGCACGCCTGTTTACAGCGTTTGCACACCAAAAATAGATTTAAATAATTATTATTATGCATATTTATTACGTGAAATGGCGCGAACTGGATTTATACAATCGTTATATAGGGGCATACGTGAACGTTCATCTGATTTTCGGTTTGAAGTTTTCGCAGGGTTAAACCTCCCTCTCCCACCCCGTGACGAGCAAGACCAAATCGTGCGCTACCTTGATTGGAAAGTGTCGCAGATAAATAAGCTCATCAACGTCAAAAAACGGCAAATTGTGATATTGAAAGAAAAACGCAGAAACCTCATAGACAGTGTTATCGGTAATAATGAAGGAAAAAAACATAGATTTAAAAATATATTTTTGTTATATAAAGGGCTTGGCATCACAAAAGCAGACCTTAGAGATGAAGGCATACCATGCGTAAATTATGGTGATATTCACTCAAGATACGGTTTTGAAGTGAATCCCCGGTGTCATGCACTTAAAAATGTTGATGAGTTTTATTTGGAACAATCGCCAAAATCTTTATTACAAAATGGTGATTTCATTTTCGCAGACACCTCCGAAGATTTGGTGGGGTCGGGAAATTTCACATACCTGAATAGCGATGTAAAGACTTTTGCTGGCTACCATACAATTATTGCTCGTGCGAGTTTACAACTGAAGCACCGATACGTAGCATATTATTTCGATTCGTATAAATTTCGCACCCAAATACGACAACGAGTAAATGGTGTAAAAGTGTATAGCATCACACGTTCAATATTAAACAGCACCTTTGTTGAGTTGCCGAACGAAGCAATGCAAGATAGAATCGTTGCAATGCTTGATAGAGCGTGTCATGCGATAGACCGTTCATTGGAATTGTTAAACAAAGAATTATTGTTGTTTGCAGAATACCGTATCCGTTTAATATCCGACGTGGTAACAGGTAAAAAAGATGTGGGGGACATAACTATACCGCAATATGAAACAACAGAAATTACAACCGAAGATAATAAAAGTGACACGGAGGACGAAGAACATGGATAGAGTTGAAAGATATCCAACGAGCAATATATTGCAACAAATACCCATACGTACAATGGGGCCACGTATATTTATTAGTCACGCTTCGGCAGATAAAGGGTTTTGCGATATTTTTGTAGAGCTTTTAACTTCCATCGGTTTTACAGAAAGGACTATAATATACACTTCAAAGTCAGAATTTGGTGTGCCAAATGGCGAAGAAATTTTCGACTATCTACGAAGTAATTTAAGAAACAGGAAGCTTTGGGTATTTTTTATGCTGTCTGAGAATTTTTATAATAGCCCATATTGTTTAAATGAAATGGGTGCGGCTTGGGTTAAACAAAGTAAAAGCCATAATATATTGCTCCCCAAGTTTGACCATAAAGATGTAAAGGGTGTAGTAAGCAAAAACCAATTAATTCTTAATTTGTGTGACCCAGTGAGATTAACTGAACTCTTCCAAGAACTTAAGAAAACTTGGCAACTGCCAATAAGTCCGACAATGTGGGCAGGCATACAACAAAACTTTATAAATAAAATTAACAAGATGTATGAATAATTGACATCTAAATATATCATCCACTTAATTATCCGATGTTATAGTACGCAAATAGATGTGCGGTTTATATTCGTGACTCATTATAAAATCAAAAACTAATACGCAAGAATGTTAAATATTATAAATCAGGAGGAATTTTATTATGGATATTAAAGGGTTTTTAAAAGAGGTTGCAAGTGCGGTATTGGATACTGGCTTAATAGCCGCTAATGCTTATTTTGCGGCAAAGCCTTTGCAAAATGCTGTAGAGAATTTTAATAGAGAGAATGCCATTTTAATTTTGAAAGAATACGTGGGAAAATACAAAAACCAAATTAATTTATCTAACCCCATCACAGGCATGTATACCTTTGATGTTAGTGATGATTACTTTGATGATAAATCAGATGATTATATCAAGCGCCAATTATGGACGCTTATTAATTTTATTCGCACAATCGAAGTGGTTAAAGAAGGTAGCAAAACAATAGTTGAGAAAACCTATGATTTGCTCACTGAGGACGACGAAAGAAGTGGTTACAATAATGCGTGCAAACATTAAAGAATCCGGACTAGAAGCTTTAATCGTCAATTATCTTGTAAACAACAATGGCTACGAACAAGGCACATCCGCCGATTACAACCGCGAATATGCGGTTGATGAGGTTCGCTTGTTCCGTTTCCTTGAAGATACTCAACCTGACCAAGTTGAACGCTTGGGAATAAGAAAGAGCCATGTAAAATATGATCAATTCCTTGACCGTTTGCGCGGTGAGGTCGCCAAGCGCGGTGTAATTGACGTACTTCGCAACGGTATAAAAGTCTACCCTGCAAGCTTGGTCATGTTTTATATGACACCTTCGGTAAAAAATCCTTCTCAGCAAAAGAAATTTGACCAGAATATTTTTAGTGTAACGCGCCAGTTGCAATTTTCTAACGACAATACTCGCCTTTCGCTTGATTTGTGCATTTTCATCAACGGCTTGCCTGTGATTACCTGCGAATTGAAGAACCAGCTAACCAAACAGGACGTTGAAGATGCGGTGTATCAATATCAGCGTGACCGCGACCCCAAGGAGCTATTGTTCCAATTCAAGCGGTGCATGGTGCATTTTGCCGTGGACGATGCGCGGGTCAAGTTTTGCACGAAGTTGTCGGGCAAGTCGTCTTGGTTTTTGCCATTTGACAAAGGATATAACGATGGTGCGGGCAATCCACCAAACCCGGATGGCATCATGACCGATTACCTTTGGAAAGAAATCCTCACCAAGCGTGAACTTGCAAATATCATAGAGAATTACGCACAAGTGGTTGAGGAAAAAGACGAGAAAACAAAGAAGATTTCATACAAACAAATTTTCCCGCGTTATCATCAGCTTGCCGCAGTAAAGGCGATGCTTGTTGATGTGCAAAAAAACGGTGTCGGGCAAAAATATCTTATCCAACACAGTGCAGGCAGTGGTAAGTCAAATTCTATTGCGTGGTTGGCACATCAACTTGTGGGGTTGGAAGATGCAAGCGGCACGAATATGATTGACTCCGTTGTTGTTGTTACCGACCGCGTAAACCTAGACAAGCAAATAAAGCGGACGATAAAAAGCTTCGCCCAAGTCAAAAACATTGTTGCGGAGTTTGAAAATTCTGCCGGGCTGAAAAAGGCAATTCAAGAAGGAAAGAAGATTATTATTTCGACCGTGCATAAGTTCCCGCATATCTTAAATGACATCGGAACCGCACACAAAAACCGCAAGTTCGCCATTATCATTGACGAGGCACACAGCAGTCAAAGCGGCAACATGGCGGCAGATATGAACCGGGCGTTGGGCGCGCAGTTTGACCCCGATGCCGATGCGGAAGATATATTAAACATGCTTGTCGAAGGGCGAAAAATGCTGACAAATGCCAGTTATTTTGCATTTACCGCCACGCCCAAGAATAAAACGTTAGAACTTTTCGGCGTACCCATGTTTGACGAAAGCGGCAACCCGATACTTAACGAAGACGGCATACAAAAGCGCAAAGCGTTCCATAACTATTCCATGAAGCAAGCCATACAAGAGGGATTCATTCAAGATGTGTTGAAATATTACACACCCATCATGAGTTATTACAAACTTGCAAAAACCGTAGAGGACGACCCCGAGTTTGACAAGAAAAAGTCGCAAAAGAAATTGCGCAAATATGTAGAAAGCAACGAATATGCCATTCACCAAAAGGCGGATATTATCGTCACGCATTTTCATGAGCAAGTCATCGCAAAAGGTAAAGTGGGCGGCAACGCACGTGCCATGGTGGTGACAGGCGGCATTAACCGCGCCATTGAATATTATCATGCTGTCACCCGCTGTCTTGAGGCGCGAAACAGCCCGTACAAGGCAATTATCGCTTTCAGCAGCGAGAAAGAATACGGCGATGTAATGGTAAGCGAATCGGATATAAACGGCTTCCCAAGCAACCTGATTGAAGAAAATATTAAAAAAGACCCGTACCGATTGCTTATCGTTGCGGACAAGTTTCAAACAGGGTATGACGAACCGTTATTGCACACTATGTATGTGGATAAAATACTCTCCGATATAAAAGCGGTGCAAACCTTATCACGCCTTAACCGGGCGCATCCGAAGAAACTGGACACGTTTGTTTTGGACTTTGCAAACGACATAGAGGTTATTCAAGAATCATTTTCCCGCTATTATCGCACAACCATATTATCGGGCGAAACCGACCCCAATAAATTGTATGACCTTATTTCCACGATGGAATCGCACGAAGTATATATCGGGCATCATGTAGACCGCTTTGTGGAATTGTACCTCGGCGGTGCCCAGCGCGACAAGCTTGACCCGCTTTTGGATGTATGCGCCAATCACTACAATGCGCTTGATGAAGATGCACAAGTTTTATTCAAATCATCGGCAAAGGCGTTTGTACGGACATACGGATTTTTGGGTGCGATTTTGCCATACGGCAACCCTGAATGGGAAAAGTTATCGATATTTTTAAATCTTCTTTTGCCGAAATTACCGTCACCCGTCGAAGAAGATTTATCGGTGGGTTTACTCGAATCCATAGACCTCGACAGCTACCGCGCCGAAGCAAGGGCGCAAATGCAAATTATTCTGAACGATGCGGATGCGGAAGTTGAACCTGTACCCACCAGTGCAGGAGGCGGAAAAGGTGAAGCCGAGCTTGATTTGTTATCGAGCATTTTAAACAACTTCAACGACTTGTTTGGCAACATTGATTGGAAAGATGCCGATAACATCCGCAAGCAAATTGCGCTCATTCCCGGCATGGTGTCAAAAGACGAAACCTATCAAAACGCCATGCGCAACTCCGATAAACAGGAAGCACGCACCGAAAGCGACAAAGTTTTGCAAGCGGTCGTTTTTAGCATAATGGCGGACAATATGGAGTTATTCAAGCAATTTAACGACAACCCGGCGTTTAAGAAATGGCTTGCGGATATGGTTTTCTCAATAACATATAACAAAGAGGGCAAGCCGTTCGAAGGGGATGTGGCGGTTTAATGTTTGAGTGGTTTTTCATTTTACACTGTAATTCCACTTTTACAGGGTGGAAAAGTGGAAAATGCCAATGATATTTTCCATAAAAAGGAGCTGCCGGATAATGAATCGGAAAATCATTCGCTATGTAATTTTATTACTGGCGGTACTGATGATTGC